>DATNHM010000001.1:0-46848 GCA_035604955.1 Candidatus Limnocylindrales bacterium
CATCGTCGACAGCGGGCAGACTCTCGATTATCTGTATCGCCTCCTTCAGACACGTCAGCCGGCCTCCCTGCGTACCTGCGTCATGGTTCGCAAGAAGCGCCCCAGCCTGAAAGTGCCGATCGATTATCTGGGGTTCGAGATTCCAGATGTCTGGGTTGTCGGCTACGGCTTGGATTACGGCGACCACTTTCGCACGCTTCCCTACATCGCCGAACTCAAGGATGCGGCCGGCGCGAGGTAGGCGCGGACCGGGCGCATTGGCCAAGGCCGCAGTGCGACCCGTCTGATTGCCGCGCCAAGCCGACCAACCGCAGCTCGCAGGGCCCGAGTCTCAATCTAATCGGTAGGCGCTCGATGCCTGGGTAACTTATGGAAGCCTCAGGCCATGGGGTCTTCACCTACCATCCGAAGTCAAACCCGAGGGTTACCTCTTTGGATATCACACAACATATTTATGGTGTTATTGTTCCAAATACACATGTTTGCTAAGACTGTTACAATCTTTGCTCCGTGCCAGCATTGACTGGAAGCCATTCGACCGTAACCCATCTGAGGCACGAAACAGACACCCGCCCTTGATTGGGAGAGCCAAGGCGGAGCCCTTATGAAGGGGACTGTTCTGCTAACCAGTGTCTGCCGCCCGATGGGGCCCAAATACGGTGATGCGCCGTCGGTCGGCTACGAGCTCCTTTACCGCCAGGTGACACGCGCGCAGGGCATGTTCAGCCCGCGCACGGTAAACGTGCATTTCTCGCTCGATTACATCGCCGAGAACCTGGACGCGCCGACGGTCGTGCTGCAATACCCCTCGCGGCGCGAATTGATCAAAGAACTCAAGAAGGGCTACGACTATGTGGGCGTTTCCTTTCTCATGGCGGTGATGCACAAGATGAAGGAAACCGTCGCGCTGATCCGCCAATACGCTCCCCAGAGCAAGATCGTGCTCGGCGGTTACGGCACGGTGTTAAAGGACGAAGTGCTCAAGCCCTACGCCGATTACATCTGCCGGGAAGAAGGCGTGGCCTATTTCCGCCGGCTGCTCGGCGAACCGGAAATTGCCATGCCCTACAAACATCCCTTGCTGGTGAGCTGGCTGAGGGTTTTTGGCTGGAAAGTTTCCGGCACCGGAAAGATTTTCGCCGGCCTGGGCTGCCCCAACGGCTGCGATTTCTGCTGCACCTCGCATTTCTTTTCCCGCAAGCACATCAAGCTGCTGCCCACCGGGCGGGACATTTACAACGTGGTGGAACGGTATTTCGACCTCGACCCGAGCCTGGTCTTCCTGATTCTGGACGAGGATTTCCTGCTCAACAAAAAGCGCGCGATGGAATTCCGCGAGTGCGTACTGAGGGGCGGGAAGAAACCGTCCATCTTCGCCTTCTCCAGCATCAAGGCCCTCAGCCAGTATAAAGTCGAGGAAATCCTGGAGATGGGCATTGACGGATTCTGGATCGGCTACGAGGGCACGCGGTCGAACTACGCCAAGCAGCAGGGCCGGCCGGTGGACGAAATCTTCACCGAGTTCCGGGAACACGGCATCACCGTGCTCGCCTCGATGATTGTCGGATTCGATTATCAGACGCCGGAAATCGTGGCGCAGGAACTGGACGGATTGATGAAGCTCAGGCCCTCGCTTGGCCAGTACCTCATTTACGGTCCCGTGCCCGGCACACCCTTCCACGAGAAGGTCATCAAAGAGAACCTGTTGCAGGACATTTACACCACCGAAAAGGATTTGTTCTACCGCCGCGCGGACGGATTTCGCACGATGATGAAGCACCCGACGCTGTCGCCGAAGCAGATCGAAGACATACAGCGCTGGTGTTTCGAGCAGGATTTTCAGCGGCTCGGCCCGAGCATCTATCGCGTGCTCGAAACGCGTTTTCTCGGCTATCTGAAACTCAAGGATTCGCCCAATCCCGTCTTACGCCAGAAAGCGGAATATTTCGCCCGTGAATTGCGTTACGCGTATCCGGTGTTTCTGCCGGGAAAATTATTCGGTCCCAACGCCAGAATCCGGAAATGGATTGGTGATTTGGAATCGCGCATCCATGCGGAACTGGGCCGGCCGGCGTTCGGGCAAAAATTGAAGTCGGTCATGGCGGTGGGCGCGGCGCTGTGGACGGGGCTGACGTTGAAGCTCGACCTGTTCCAGCATCCCCAATTGCAGCGGACGACGTATCGCCTGCCCGGCAAACGCTGGAGCGCCTTTGAACTGTGGGAGGAATTCCAGAAAAAACATCCCCGACCGAACTTCTCCGTGCAGGTCGAGTTGCAGCACGCGAAGCAGCAGGTCTGGATGCGACTGGAAGGCGTGCTTTCCGCCAGGGACGCGGAAGGATTGGGACAGCGCATACGCGATTCGCTGGCGCGCAGCCGAAGCCGGCTGGTGCTGGACCTGAACAAATTGCACTGGGACAAGGTGGAGGACCTGCGTCCGTTGCGGGAAAAGCTCGCGGCCTATCGCTCCCGCATCCGGGTGGTGCTGCCCAAGTTGTCGGCGGCCCATCCCGAATTGTTACTGCTGGCCAGCATGTTTCACCATTACTAGACCGATCTTCCGACGCGGGTACAGGCGCCCATGTTCACGTTGGACAGGCTGCGTGAGCAGCGCCTGGCCGCGTTGCTAAACGGTGGTTGGGGCGATGGAAAACCTGCGCCGGGCGTGCAAATTCTGAACAGGCCAGCAATCTGGAGGTTCAAGTCATGATTCGTCTATGACGCGGGCGATACGTCGGTCGGGAACGAGCCACATCAAGGCCACGAACACGTAGATACAGCAGGAAATCCAAGGCTCGAAGAACGCCGCGACGATGGCCAGGACGTAGAGTACGGGCGAGGCCTTGCCCTTGAAATCCCGGCCGATGGACTTCGCCAGTTTCGAATCGGGGCCTTGTTCCGCGACGATCACGCTCTGCAAAATGTAGTAGGCGATGGCAGCCAACAACATCACCACGCCGTAAAGCGCCGTGGGCGCAGTCGTGAAATGGTTTTCACCCATCCAGCCTGTGACGAATGGAAACAGCGACAGCCAGAACAACAGATGTAGGTTCGCCCACATCATTGCCGCGTTCACCTTGTGGGCGGCCTTGAGCAGGTGATGATGATTATTCCAGTAGATGCCAACGTAGATGAAGCTCAGCGCATAGGTCAGAAAAACCGGCAACAGCTGTTTCAGATCGATTAATTCGTTCGGGTGTGGCCTCTGGTCGGTCGGGTGGGGCACGTGCAATTCCAGCACCATGATGGTGATGATGATGGCCAGCACGCCGTCGCTGAAGGCTTCCAGCCGGTTCTTTTCCATGCGGCAATTTAAAGGGAGACCCGGCGACAGCGCAATGACTTCGACAGGTTGAAACCTCTTAAAAGCCGGAGCGCCGGTCTCCGACCCGGCGCGTTTGGAAATGTGATCCCTTCGAGCCGGGTCGGAGACCGGCGCTCCGTTCCTCAGCTCGCCTTAAATCTGCCGAGGGTTCCAACTTTCCTTTTCCGCCGGGAAGGTTTCGACCTTCCCGGCGGAGTGATGCCCGGGTTCAGTTCAGGTCAAACAACAACACCTGAGCCGGGCCTTTGCCGGCCAGTTCCAGTTTCGCTTCGCCGTTCACCGCCGCTGCGTCGCCGCCTTTGAGCGTCTTGCCGTTCAATGCCACCTCGCCTTCAGCCACGTGGACCCAGGCATGGCGCTTGGGCTTGAGTTCGTGCGTCACCGTCTGGCCGTTGGTGAATCGCGCCAGCCAGAGATTGGCGTCCTGGTTGATGCGGATGCTGTCGTCGCGTCCGGATTTGCTGGCAATCAGGTGCAACTGTCCGGGCGTGGCATCGACGCACGACTTTTCGCCGTAGGTCGGCTTGGCCCCGGATTTGTCCGGCTGGATCCAGATTTGCAACAGATGCACCGCCTCGGCCTTGGACGGATTGAATTCGCTGTGCTGCACGCCGGTGCCGGCGGCCATGTACTGGAAATCACCCGGCTTGATGACGCGCCCGTTACCCATTGAATCCTTGTGCTCCAGTGCGCCGCTCAGGACGTACGTGATGATTTCCATGTCGCGATGCGGATGTTTGCCAAAGCCCATGCCCGGCGCGACATAGTCGTCGTTGATCACGCGCAAATCCCGGAACCCCATCCATTGGGGATCATAATAATCGGCAAAGGAAAACGTGTGATACGTATTCAGCCAGCCGTGGTCGGCGTGGCCCCGTTCGTTCGCTTTTCTAATCGTCATCATATTGCCCTAAGATGCCCTTGTTTGTACTCTGCGCAATCAGGCACCTTTGAGTGCCCATCCGACATGCAGCTCAAGACCGTGGAATGCGAAGTCGAACGCCTGCTGGCCGTGATTGGCGGCAAGTGGAAGGTGTTGATTTTGAGGGAATTGTTCAACGGCGCGCGGCGTCACGCCCAACTGTGCCGGGCGCTGCCGGGCATCCGCCAGAAAGTGCTCACCGCTCAGTTGCGCGAACTGGAACTGGACGGCGCCGTGTCGCGCAAAATTTTTGAAGCGAAACGCCCGCACGTCGAATATTCGCTGACACCGTTCGGCGAACGGCTGCGCGGATTGATTCTGCAAATGCACGATCTCGCCCTGCAGAATTGTGCCGTGCTCAAACGCCGGCCCGCGGCGGGACGGTTTGCACGAAAAAGTTAAACGAAACGAGGCTCAATCGGGTCGGGTAACAAATCCTCACAAGACTCAAAAAAGAGTCAATCCCGCCCATTACTTCACTGGCGTGGCAATAACGATTGTCATTTGTTCAATCCAGTTCTGTTGCCTCAATCAATCGTCTCACCACCGCGACCGCTTCGCTGCCGGTTAAGAAATGATCTGCCTTGGGATCGTACAGAACACCGTTGGCGAGCTTGGCCAGCACGGCTGATGCAATATAGATGCTAATACTTTCACGCACGTTTCCCCCGCACTGAAAATTTGCACAGACGTCGTGCCCGTCAATCCGCGCCCAATCTCTCTTGCCAACGGACGTTACCCCGGTGACCGGAAGCAAATCAAATACGAAGCCCGACTTCCTGCCCCCATAAACAGCGGGGCTGAAGCCCGTGTTTTGGCGAACATCCAGCGTCTTGTCGAGTACCAGTCGGAATCCTTCCTCCGCGATACCGGACTGCCACTGTTCGCAGGTAGGCAAGGCCGCGTCATGCAAAAATACGTGCAGCGCCATCGGCATAGTCTGTAGGGTGCTGTTAACGTACAGCATAGCCATCCAACTCGCGCTCCAACCCGGCCTGCCTTTTGGGGAATATGAAGCCGCGCATTGCCCGTCCTCCGCCGTAGCCTCGCCACGGAAGGTGAAAGCGTGCTCGCGAGCCGATCTTGGACTGCGGCGGCACGTCGCCGTCACGCAATGCGGGACGCGGACATGTCCGCGCACTCCAAAATGCCAGCGGACCAACAGGGGAGAAGGGAGAGAACAGAGACTTTGATTTCTTTCTCCGTCACCTCAGTTTGCTCCTGTTGAATCCGGTAGAAAAAGCTCGCCAGGCGTTCCGGAAAGGGGCAGATGTTGAACTCATGAAAAAGGAGACCAAACCGGATGTAAAAATCGAAGTCACAAAAAACGGTCCTTACCTGGTCAGCGGCGGCCTGCCGCTCAGCGAACAGCACATCGTCACCAATGCCGAAGGCGAGTCGCTGGACTACCGGGAAGGCAAAAAACATCCGGCCCCGGCACAATATGCGCTTTGCCGGTGCGGTCATTCCGCCACCAAACCGTTCTGCGACGGCACCCATGCGAAGGTCAGCTTCGACGGGACGGAAACCGCCAGCCGCAAACCTTACCTGGAACAGACCGAAACCATTGATGGCCCGACCGTGCGGCTCACCGACGCCGAGAGTCTCTGCGCGTTTGCGCGTTTCTGCGACCCGAAAGGGCGGATCTGGAATCTGGTTGAACAGACCGACAATCCCGAGGCCCGGGAGATTGTGGAATATGAAGCCGCACAATGTCCGTCCGGCCGGCTGGTGGTTTGGGATAAAAAAACCGGCAAACCCATCGAACCGAAATTCAAACCGTTACTGGGATTGATTGAAGACACGGCCAAGCAGGTGAGCGGCCCCATCTGGGTCCGCGGGGGCATCCCCGTCATTGCCGCCGACGGCAAGGCTTACGAACTCCGGAACCGGGTGACGCTGTGTCGCTGCGGCCAGTCCAACAACAAACCCTTCTGCGACGGCTCCCACGCGGCCTGAAAATGCTCAAGGCTGCTGACTCAATGATGAGATGAGTGGGGTTAGACTTCAAACGTGACAATATCTAGAGCTGACCCGTTTGCGTTTAGGGGGTGTCGGAGCGGGCCACGCGGCTTAACATTATGAGCACCCGCGGTCATCCGCGATTCATTTGTCAGGTCAGTATTCATGCAGCGCTGGATACCAATTTGCTGATTGAGTTGGCTGCCGTTTTTCGGAGACTCCTGTGGATATGCCGCTTCGGTTGCCATTGCGTAACGCCCTGTTATTCGGCATTGCTCTCGATTTGTGTCTCATCGTTGTCCGTGTTTCGCTATACCGTCCGTTGTGGGCGATGCCGGGAGCGCTCCGCTTTGTCGTGGAACCGGTCATCGGGCTGGCCGGTTGCGGGCTGTTCGTTGTGGCCGCGACAGCCGGAAAACAAGTGAAGCGTCTGGACGGGCTGCGGCTTGCCACGGCCTGGGGAATGGCCGGCGGCGCATTGCTGGTCGTTCATATGGCCTTGGAAAATTTCGGCCGACACATTGGAGAAAACGTCGGGATCACTCTGGCGTTCATGTTCACTACCTTTGTGCTGTGGGCCGTGACTGGATTCGTGGTGGCGCGCAACACGGGCAGCACCCTGCTCGGTTGCCGCGGAGGCTGCTGGAGCGCGGTCGTGAGCGTACTGGTCGCGGTGACGTTTGGATTTGTGCTGATGTTTTTTGACGTTCCGTCGCTCGACTATGTCGCCACCTGGCCGGAATTAAAACAAAGCGGCTGGACCGACGTACAGGCCTTTGCCATCGCCAATACCCTGGACGCAGGATTCAGCCACCTCTTGGCGGGGCTGGTGCTGGGCAGCCTCTGCGGAGCAATCGGTGGCAGTCTGGGCCGCCTGTCTGCGCTTAAATAGAAGGTCTTTAACTCAATTCCTTGCCGGTGGCAATTTGGCCGGGCTGTAAAAAGGTCTTGATGAGCTCGCCTTCGCCACAGACGATCAGGCCAGGGAATTTCTTGAACCATGGACCGCCCGGCACTTCGGGCTCGGTACTAAGCCAATTCGCCACCAGCCCAAGTTGGTCGGCAGAAACATTGCGGCGACGCACGCGTTCAAGCAAATGATCGAGAAGGAATGGCGGAAGATGGTGGCGCCGGATACGCGGCATGGCTATTCGCCGTAAAAGCCACGGTGGATTTCTTCACGCAATTTTTGGACTTCCGCCGAATCCGTCGTGTCGGCCATGCGCTGAGCCAGTTCTGACAATTTTTCGCCGGACAATTGACGTTCCCGCGCCAGTTCCATCGTGAACCGGATAACCCGGGATTGCTCGCCCGGAGGCAGTTGCTTGATTTCTTCAATGACAGCGCTGGCAGTCATGTTCTAACAATACCGGAAATTCCGTCTCATTCAAACGCCTTTTTCAAACCTGCTCTGCCATAATTCAGCCTTCAGCCTTTGGAATTTAGCCTTTGTCTGGTCTCCATCTGTGTCGCTGCAGTCAGTCCGACAACAAACCCTTCTGCGACGGCTCCCACGCGGCCTGAAACGAAAGGATTGAACCGCAAAGAACACAAAGAGCGCAAAGGTGGGGCGAGCGCGGGGAATGTTCTCACCACATGGGTGACACTTTTGAAATATGAGTGGCCTCATGAAGGCGAGCATAGCGAGCCCTGATGAGGCCACTCATCGGGTTGGCTTGAAAATATCACAAATGGTGACGTGCCCTGCATACATCACATTTGATGTTGAATGATTATGGAGTTTATCGTAGAGTTTTACCTGAACGGTTAAATAGCCGCAAAGATCGCAGAGAACACAAAGAACCTCAACCCACAGACCTGATTCTCCGCGCGGGGTTAAGAAAGGGCAAATATGAAAGACATCAAATTGCTGAGCGACCAAATCCGCCAGGTCGCGTATGACATTCATGTTTATCATGGGCACGGCCATCTGGAGAAAGTTTACGAAAATGCATTGGCACATCGGTTGCAGAAGGCCGGCCTCGACGTAAAGCAGCAACATCCGATCAAGGTGTATGACGAGGATGGAACGCTGATTGGCGACTATCTGGCGGATCTACTGGTGGAGGGGGCATTGATCATTGAGCTGAAGGCTGCGAAGGCGCTGGCAGCGGAGCATGAGGCACAAATCCTCGGCTACCTGAAATCGGCGCGGCTGGAGCATGGCCTGTTGATCAATTTCGGCTCTTACAAGTTTGAAATCCGCAAATTCGCTCGGGGCGAAAACCAGCCGCATGGAACACGGGGAATTCCCGGCTTTATCCTCTCTGCGTTCTTTGCGCTCTTTGCGGTTAAATGACGGCCTGAATGAAAACCAATTTCGATGTTTACCTGGAGAAGCAACTGAGCGATCCGGCATTTGCCCGGCGGTTTGCACGGGCAGGGGAGGCGTGGGACGTGGCGTTGCAGATTGCCGCGCTGCGTGAGCAGGCCGGCCTTTCCCAAAAGGACCTCGCCCGCAAACTCAAGACTTCGCAGCAGCAGATCAGCCGGCTCGAATCTCCGTCTTACGAAGGCCATTCCCTGAGCATGTTACGCCGCGTGGCGGAGGCCCTGGGTGCCACAGTTCACGTCGCATTTGAAACGGGTGGTCAAACCGTACCCATGACCCTGTCGGAATCCAGCATCCCGTATCGTGTGAAGAAACAGAAAGCCTGACGAAGCGGCTTTGTGTCAATGCTCAGGACTGACCCGTTCAACAAACGCCGGCCGCCCGCCGGCCGGTTTGCGCGAGGAACTAACCAACGCGCAAGACCAAATATCTGAGATTTCCTTTGCCGACAGTATCGTACCCACCTAAACTTTCAGCACCTAGTGAAAGCCTGCGGTTTGAACTGCCCTAATGAAACTATATGTGGGCATAACGGACGGTGAGTGGTTTAGGTTCCTTCGTGATCGGAACGCCGAGGAAATGAATTTTTGGCGTCCCCGCAGCACGACAAATTTTGGGGCGATAAGCCCCGGCGAACTTTTCCTGTTTAAAACCCATTTCCCCGAAAATCGGATTGTTGGCGGGGCTTATTTTGTCCGTCACACCACACTCCCACTTGATCTTGCTTGGGAAGTCTTCAAGGAGGCCAATGGTGTGGAGTCTCTTGACGCTCTTCGCCGCAAAATCAGTTCCATCCGGGGCGACGACGAACCAAATCCAACCATCGGGTGCACTGTGTTGACTCAACCATTCTATTTCAAGGATGATGAGTTTCTCCCAATGCCGTCTGATTGGGGACGCAGCATTGTCATGGGCAAGAGCTACGATACCCAGTCTGGTGAAGGCGCAAGACTTCTGGAGAACGTTCGGTTTGCACTTGCTGGCCAAGCCTTGAACGAGACACCGATTTCAGGACCATCCAACCGGTACGGCAATCCGCAGCTTGTCACGCCGCGGCTGGGGCAGGGAGGTTTTCGGGTTGTTGTGATGGAGGGCTATAGTCGTCGCTGTGCCGTGACCGGCGAAAAAACGCTGCCGGTTTTGGAGGCGGCTCATATCCGTCCGTATGTAGATGACGGACCGCACGCAATCTCGAATGGAATCTTTCTCAGGTCCGATTTTCATACGCTGTTTGACCGTGGCTACATCACGATTACCAATGACTATCGCGTTGAAGTCAGCCGCAGGATTCGCGATGAGTTTTCAAACGGCCGCGAATACTATGCTTTTCACGGCAAAGGATTACAAGTCGCGCCCCAATCTGCGGAAGATCGCCCCGCCCGGGAATTTCTGGAATGGCACCAAAACCATCGCTTTCTGGGCTAATTGCGGAATTTGTTGGTGCAGGACATTGGACAGCGTTTGTCTAGCCAGTCGTGATACTTTTGTGCAGATTGGACAGGAAACATGAGCGATAATTCAAAAATCGAATGGACGGATGCGACGTGGAATCCGGTGCGAGGTTGCACGAAGGTCAGTCCCGGCTGTGTCCATTGCTACGCCGAAACCTTTGCGGAACGGTTTCGTGGTGTGCTCGGCCATCCCTTTGAGTTTGGTTTCGACCTGCGACTTGTGCCGGTAAAGTTGGGTGATCCAATCCGATGGTCCAAGCCGAAAAAGATTTTTGTCAACTCGATGAGCGATCTCTTCCACGAGGGAGTGTCGGACGAATACATTGAGAAGGTTTGCCGGGTGATGCTGGCGGCAAACTGGCACACTTATCAGATTCTTACGAAGCGTGCGGACCGCATGGCTGCCTTGTTGCAAGGCAAACTCCGTAAGGCTGCAAATGCCTCGCACATTTGGTGGGGTGTCAGTGTGGAGAATCGTACACACGGTTTGCCGCGCATCGCGAAACTACGAAACACAAAGCCAACGATCGCTTTCCTTTCAATTGAGCCGCTCTTGGAAGACCTCGGCAAACTTGACTTGCGCGGCATCCATTGGGTGATAGTCGGTGGCGAGAGCGGGCCAGGTGCGCGCCCAATCAAGGCGTCGTGGGTGCGTAACATTCGTGCTGAATGTAGAGTCCACAACATTCCATTCTTCTTTAAGCAATGGGGTGGCGTACGGAAATCAGAAACGGGACGGATGCTGGATGGCAAAACTTACGATGGGTTCCCGCGCACGCCACGAAAGGCGGTGGCAAGTCTGGACGAACGGACAGACCTCCTCGCCATGATCGGGGCTCACTAACCGCGATGGCCGCCAAGGATTTCCACGATAAGCCATACGATGCCGGTACGTTGGCGAAGCTCCGGATTTTTGAACTTTACGCACAGGAGTGGATACCCGTCTTCCTTTCGCAACCCGAGCCAAAGTTTGAGGAAGTACACATTTTCGATTTCTTCTCCGGTCCAGGCACGGATTCATCCGGCATTTACGGTTCGCCACTGCGAATATTGGATCAATTCCGGCGTTACCAACGGGAGGGTTTAGCTGGCTGGGGCAAAGTCCCGATTGTGGCTCACTTGTTTGACAGTGACCGGCAAAAAATTGACCAGCTGGCATCTGTTTTACAGGAAGAGGAATGGAAAATTCCTGGCGTACAAATCGATCCTCAGCCGTTGAAGTTCAGTGATGCGTTGAATGCCCAGCAGGCCGTGCTTGCGAATCCACGCTGTGCAAAGCTTTTGATCATTGACCAGTGCGGAGTAGATGAGGTTTCCGACGAAATTTTTAAACGCTTGGTAAGCCTGCCAACGACGGATTTTATTTTCTTCCTGTCATCCTCGACGTTGCATCGTTTCCGTGATCATCCCGCGATAAAGCAAAAAATTGAAAAACCGGAAGATTCCTACGATATCCATCGTGAAGCCTTTGAGTACTATCGAAAATTGATTCCGTCTGGCGATCAACTATTTCTTGGACGATTTTCGATCAAGAAACGGAGCAATATCTATGGACTGATATTTGGTAGCCATCACCCGCTGGGGATTCATAAGTTCCTTCAAGTGGCGTGGGCAAATGATGAAATAGCAGGCGAAGCCAACTTTGACATTGAGCGCGAAAATATCGGCCCGAATGAATTGGTTTTACCCCTTGAGGTGATGCGTCCCAAAAAAATTGGTGAGTTTGAAATGGAGCTGGAGACGGCATTACGAGCTGGTCAAATGAAGTCCGAAGCCGATGTAATCCGATTCTGTATTGAAGCTGGTATGACCGGCCGGCATAGTGCGCCG
Source organism: Candidatus Limnocylindrales bacterium (assembly GCA_035604955.1). GTDB lineage: Bacteria > Verrucomicrobiota > Verrucomicrobiia > Limisphaerales > UBA11358 > UBA11358. The sequence goes on from DATNHM010000001.1 coordinate 11,823, forward strand.
CTGCTCAAGAAGCTCAAGTCCGAAGGTGCTATCGAAGTGAATTTCCAAGTTCCGGATGTTCGCAATTTAAAGTCGCCGCGCCAGATTCGCTTGAAATCGTGAGCAACCGCAAACGGTGACGGCGAACGCGACCGTTATTGCCCTGCAAATTTAATTCAATTTGGCCAGTTCAGCCTCCGCGTAAAGCTGCGCCACGCGGCTACGCTAATTTAACTTTGAAAGCTCTGCCTCGAATAGCTCTTTTGCTTTGGCTTGCACATCGGCGAGTTGGAGTTCGCCTTTGTCCAGCTTAGCCAATAGCGCCTTCTGCGCCTGATAATCCTTGTTCACCACGCCGGCTTTGCTTTGGAGCATGCGCCAGGCTTTGCGGCGTTCCACGGCGAATAACACCATCTGCCGGCTCACCGCAAAGTATTTAATCTGCCCGTTGACGTCGGCCTTGATGTAACAGCCGAAGTTCGGGACATACGAACGATGGTTCCGGTCGAAAACACGCCGGTAAATGACATCATCCTGTGTAATGAGCACCAGCATGTCGTCGAGATGAATTAATTCCCGCGCTTCCTCTTCTTTGATGGCCTTGACGTGTTTGCGGAACCGGGTCTCGGTGATCGCCCAGTGCGCCACGGTGAAGTTGTATTCCTCGCCGGTGGCCTTGAATTTCGTGCGCCACCAGTCGCGGTTCGGCGTGGGATTGCCCTTGAGGTCGAACGCCTCCTGCGCGGTCTCGCCGTTGCGCGGATTGAACACGAACTCCGGCATGCCGCGCGCGTCCCGGACGAGCTTGGCCTGGTCGGCGCTCATGTTGTCGGGTACGCCGTGCTCCGGCTGGCAGGTGGTGTAGGCCTGGAAAAACGCCGTGCCGCGATATTCGAGGCCGTCGAGCATCGCCTTGTACAGTTTCGCCGCGTTGGCCATCGAAACCTGCGCCACGAACGGCGAGCCGTGCCCGCTGGTGAACGCTTCGGCCACGTTCTTCTTTTCAATCAATTTGCCCTGCGACGCCACGCCGAACTGGTTCATGTCGTAACCGCCCAGCATGGTCGAGGAATCGGAGTTCTGGCCGCCGGTGTTGGAATACACCTGGGTGTCGAGCATGAGGATTTTTACGTTCGGCCGGTTTTGCAAGATGACCTTGGACACGTTCTGGAACCCGATGTCGCCGAGCGCGCCGTCACCGCCGATGGTCCAGATCTTCGGCAGTTCGCGGATTTCCTGGTCGGTCATCAACGCGTCGTCGAGGTGCGTGAGCAGGAACAAATCGGCTGCGGACATGACACCTTCCTCCCGTTCGAGCAGCGCGTCGGCCAGGCGTTCGGGTACGACCGAGCGGCGGGCGTGGTTGATGATGAGCGATTCGCCGAGCAGCCACGAAATCGTCGCGCCATCCTGGAACAGCGAGTTCATCCACGGATACGGATGCGGATTGGACGGCGGGGTGGAGCCATAGACGGTGTTGCAACCAGTGCTGGCGCCCATGAACATGACGCTCATGCCATTGGCGCGCCGCCCGTCAATGGACTGCAAATCGCGGTGATTGAATGCGTCCTGCCGCATCACGGCCACGATGCCGCCGATAATCTGCTCGTCGGTGATGGCGCCGTGTTTGACCTCGTAATCGGCAATGCGTTTGGCGGTGTCGTCGTCGTCTTCGCCGCCCAGGCCCATGATAATGTGAGCGACAGCTTTGCGGAACAGGAAGTATTCAGCCTCGTCACGCTGCTTTAACGCCTGCAACCTGGCGAGCCCTTCGGTTTCCAGCCGCGCGGCTTTGGCGCGCAGGCGGTCGGCCTTTTTGTGATACAGCGGGCGCATATACGCTTCAGTGACGGACGCCGCCGCGCGCAGCACGCTTTTCTCACCGCACCCGGCGCACGCGCCGTCGCCGGAAACGAGCGCCTCGTAATTGCGTCGGACCATGAGATGATTGCGCAACGCCGCTTCGCGCGAGTTCGCAGCGTCGTTGTCGTTGTACAGGCCGAGAAATTTCTGCGGTGTGTCGGGCAGCAGACGCGAGAAAATCTGCGCGGTGGTCAGGTCGGCGTTCAGATCCTCCGTCTCGCGCGTCATGCGGAGCGCGTCGTGGTCGCCACAAACCTGCACGCATTCGCCACAACCCTTGCACAGGTCGGAGACAAAAATAGAGAACAACCCTCCGCCGCCCGGTGTCTTGGCTTCGAGCGATCGGAAGATGGCTGGCACGTTCGAATACGCCAGCGGCAATTTGTCGATGATACCGGTAAATTCGGCCTTTGTGTGTTCGCCAACTGTGGTCAGCGCATTGACCTCGGCGCGGATGATGTCCTTGAACGGCACGTTGGAGCGGGCCTTGATGGATTCGTTCATCTTCGCGCGGGCGCGTTCCTCGATGCCTTTCAATTCGGCGGCCAGTTTCGAGCGTTCGGCCGGCTCGGTAATGTAGTAATGCACGGCGGTCTTCAGGACCATCGCCACGTCCTGCGCCATGTTCGGCAGGGCGGTGTCCGGGCAGGCAGTGATGCATTCCATGCATTGCGTGCAATTTTCGGCGATATAAACCGGCGTTTCGCGGCGGGCGACGTACTTGGACTGGGTCGCGCCCGAGCCGGCACCCATCACGCCGAGCGACGCGAGCGCGCTGGCAGGCTGGTGATAACCGAGGCCGTGGCGGAATTCGGAATCGAACTTGGTCAGCGTCTGGAAGGCATAGCGGGGCGTTTGTTGCGCGGGCGTGGGAATGCCCGTGCCGCAGACCGACCCGCAGCCGGCGGTAGGAATCAACGGTTCGTGCTCGTTCGGCGCGACCGGCGGATTGCGCATTGAGGAACGATCCGGTTCGTTGAACTCGCCGTACTTGATTTCCTGCACGCGCGAGAATCCCTCGTTCATGACGGTCATGTTCGACGTGACGACGTCGTCGCCGAACCGCCCGAATTTCTTCTGGTACTGTTTCTTGACCGTGGCATGGAAGGTTTCGTCGGAAATATTATTTTGCCGGAGGAACGGCGACACGCGGAAGAACGCGCCCAGGAACGAATTGCCCTGCATGCGCAGTTGCAACTCGGTCTTGTTCGTCGCTTTCTTGGCGATGTCGAACCCGGGCAGGATATAAACGCGGATGTCGTTATCCTTGACGTACCGGCGGTGTTGCGACGGGATGCGTTGCCAGGCGGTTTCCGGCGTGTCGCTGGATTCCCAGACGAGGCAGCCGCCGTGCTTGATGCCTTCCAGCGGGTTCGTGTGCGTGAACGCCTTGGGATCGCAACAGAGCACGACGTCCACGTGGTTGAGCTCGCAATTCACCTTGATGATGTCGGGCGCGACCGTGAGATAATAATTCGTCGGGGCGCCTTTCTTCTCGGAGCCGTACTTCGGATTGGCCATTACGAACAATTTTTCCTTAAGCCGGCCGTCGGCATCATGTTCGGGGTCGCGCTGCTTGATGAAGTCGCCGAATTCACCGATGATTTCGCCGAGGTTCTTGCCGGTGGTAATCATGCCCCAGCCGCCGATGGAATGGAACCGCACGGCGATGGCGCCGTCGGGGAGGAGCGACGGCGTTTCCTTGCTGATGACGGCGTAAGGATGGTCAATGCCCAGGGTAAAATAAGTTTCGCCGCCGGCGGCACCGGCGCCGTCCTGGCGGCGGGTCTGGCCGATGGCAAATTCGTAGGCGCCCAGCGTGTGTTCAGGCCGGAAATCGCGCGAACCGATACCGTAACTGCCGCGGAACAGGCGGGGAGTCTCCTCGGGCGTAAGGCCGGGCAGGGCACCGCCGAACTTCGCGGCTTCATTGGCCTTGCCGAGGGCGACGCGGATGTCGCGCGCGAGCGGATTGTCGCCCGCCATGCCTTCGTCCGTGCGTTCCACGATGATGACGTTCTTCTTGCCGCGCAGGGCGTTGATGACGGCGGCTTCGGGGAACGGGCGAATAACGTTGATGTGGATGGACCCGACCTTCGCGTCGCGCTTCTCGCGCAGATAATCGCATGCAGCCTCGATATTGTCGGCGGCACAACCCAGCGAGACAAACACCGTGTCGGCATCATCGCACTGGTACTGGTGAATCAAACCATAATGACGTCCCGTCAGCCGGCCGAATTCGGTGTAGGCGTCCTCCAGGAATTTCAGGATGGGCTCGTTGAAATTATTGCGGCGCGTCACCACGCCGTTCATGTGATGTTCCTGGTTTTGGACCGGGCCGAGCAGGATGGGGTTTTTCAGGTCCATCATTTCCGGCACGCGCCGCCGTTTCGAGCCGAACAATTCGCGCTGCGCGGGCGTGGGACATTCGATGGTGTCGTCGGCCGCGCCGAGGAATTCGCGGAGCAGATCGGCTTCCGGCGCCAGATAGGTGCGCTCGGAGTGGGTGGTGAGCATGCCGTCCTGGATGTTCATGCCCGGGTTGAGCGACAGTTCATTGACCTTGCGGAGGATGATGCCCTGGTCGGCCGCCTGCTGGGCATCCTTGGCGATGACCATCGTCCAGCCGGTGTCGAGCGCGGCGTAGAAATCGTCGTGACCGCAATGGACGTTGAGGGCGTGCTTGGTGAGGGCGCGGGCGCCGACTTCGAGCACCATGGTGGAGAACTTGCCGGGCGCATGATAGTACTGCTCCATGGCATAAGCGATGCCCTGGCCGGAGGTGAAGTTGACCGTGCGCTTGCCGCTGACCGCGTATGCCGTCGCGCCGCCCTGCGCGGCATGTTCGCCTTCCGTTTCGACCGCGATTTTCTGATGGCCCCAGACATCCAATTCACCCGCCGCATAAGAGCCCTGGTAAATCTCACCGCCTTCGGTGGACGGGGTGATGGGATAGAACACGCCGCCTTCGGTGATTCGGGTTTCGACATGTTCAGCCACCAGGAAATTGCCATTGCAGGTGACGCGGACGCCGGGATATTTGGGCGCAGTAGGATTGGGTTTGGCCGGGGAAGTGCCGGTCTTTTTTGCAGATTCAGATACCTGGCTCATAGGCACACTTTTCAAAAGGCAGTCACACGGCCTGCCTGTGGGAATTAACCTTATCAAGCTAGTTCCTGAATCTCCGGGACACAAAGCAAAAGTTGTTTCTACAACACCAATCCAGGATAAGCATTGGTAACCATCAATGGTGGGGATGCGTCGCCGACGCGTCCGGACGGCTGGGCGTGTTCGCGCAACAGCACCGCGGACGACTCGGCGAGTCGTCCCTACCAGCGGCGCGGTGCGGAGACCGCGCCCTACCTTCAATGTGACCCGTTTGACAGATTCCATTTCTGGTTAATGGTGTCTCCGTCCCGTGAAAGCGGGCGTGTGATTATGAGAATTGCAGACAAACATTTTGGCGTGTGGCCGGTAATGGACGAGCCGGCAGGTTTTCCATTTGGACAAGCAGCTGGTGAGACGGCTCGCGAGGACGCTCGCCCCACCGAACCGGTGTCCGACGGGCCGTTACTGGACGCGTATTCCAATGCTGTTGTTACCGCCGCGGAAGCGGTCAGCCCGGCGGTGGTGAAGATTGACGTGCGAAAAACCGGGGCACGAGGCGCGAGGCAAGAGGCGGGTGGCAGCGGCTCCGGATTTATCATCACGCCGGACGGGTTCATCCTGACCAACAGCCACGTCGTTCATGGCGCGGACAAGATTGAAGTCACGCTGGCCGATGGCCGGCACCCCGACGCGCATCTCGTCGGCGCAGACCCGGACACGGACCTGGCGGTTCTCCGGATTTATGCGCCGAACCTCAAGCCGGTGCGGCTCGGTGATTCCAATCGGTTGCGGGTCGGTCAGTTGGCGATCGCCATCGGCAATCCGTACGGCTTCCAATACACCGTGACATCGGGCGTGGTCAGCGCGCTGGGCCGGTCGTTCCGGTCCAGTTCGGGCCGGCTGATGGACAACATCATTCAGACCGACGCGTCGTTGAACCCCGGCAATTCCGGCGGGCCACTGGTTAATTCGCGCGGCGAAGTCATCGGCGTGAACACGGCGGTGATTCTGCCGGCACAGGGATTGTGCTTTGCCATCGCCATCAATACGGCCAAATACATCGCCGGCTGGTTGATCAAGGATGGCGTCATCCGGCGCAGTTATCTTGGCATCGGCGGCCAGACAGCGAAGATTCACCGGCGCCTGGTGCGGCATTTCCATCTGCCGAACGAAACCGGCATGCTGGTGATCGGTGTCGAGCCCGGCAGCCCGGCCAGCCGTGGCGGTTTGCGCGAGGGCGACCTGATTGTGGAATTCGACGGGCACGCCATCGCGGGCATTGACGACCTGCACAAGCTGCTGACCGGCGGGCAGGTCGGCGTCCGCTCGCCGCTGGCCGTGTTGCGGAACACGGATAAGCTGCAACTGGAAATCGTGCCGGCGGAATCGGCGTTGAAATCGAATTAAGGTAATGCGCGATCAATCTGCTGCACGCGGAGTGCGGGCAGCTTTGTCCGCGCTCCGGGTCAAGGATTAACCCGGAAGCAAAATGGAGTTTGATGGTATCCGATTTCAAAAAATCGGGCAGGGCAGGCGATCCGCTGCCCGCCGCGAAAACGGAAGACGGTGCGCACGGAGTGACGCGCCCTGCCGAAATCGAGAAACTGTTTGGAAGCTGTTAAAAATGACCCGGAAACCTGTTCCCATTGATCCGCAGGTGCGAATTGGCCACGTTCATTTGAAAGTGGCCGACCTCGACCGTGCGTTGAAGTTTTACTGCGACGTGCTGGGCTTTGAATTGACGCAGCGGTTCGGCTCGCAGGCGGCCTTCATTTCGGCGGGCGGTTATCATCATCATATCGGCCTGAACACGTGGGAAAGCGCGGGTGGCGCGCCGCCGCCGCCGGGCGCGACGGGTCTGTATCATCTGGCGATTCTATATCCGACGCGCGCCCTGCTGGCGGATGCAGTGAGGCGCGTGCTCGCGGCGGGCATCGAGCTGGACGGCGCCTCCGATCACGGTGTGAGCGAGGCGATTTATCTGCGCGACCCGGACGATAACGGCGTGGAGCTATATTGGGACCGTCCCAAGGAACAATGGCCGCGTTCGCCCGACGGTGGCGTGGCCATGTTCACGCATCCGCTGGATCTGAACGGGTTGCTGAAAGAAGCGCCAACGACTTGAACGTCGTGCCTGAGGGTTGCTAACAGCCCGTAAAATAAGTAGCAGCCGACGTAAGTCGGCTCTGACTTTTGAGCGAATTCACGAAGAAAATTGGAGCCAGCTCACGCTGGCTACTGCGGAAGAAGCGTTTTTTAACGGACGGCTAAGAAGTAATTCTCCGGTCGGCCAGAATTTCATGTTCCGCCGCGACGAGCGCATCACGCATAGTCTGGGCATCGGGCGCATCGCGGAGCTGGTCGAGCACTTTGGTCTTCAGCGCGATGAGGCAGATGCGCGCCAGTGTGTGTAGATGCAACCGGTCGTCCGGGCAGCATATCAGAAAAAAAAGATACGTCGGCTGGCCGTCGGGCGCGCCGAAGTGGATTTCCTGGATGGGCCGGCCCACCACGATAAAAGACGTGTCAAACAGGTACGGGTCATGGGCGCGCGGATGGGGCAGGGCAAACCCGCCCGGCACGCCCGTGGAGCACAAATCCTCGCGCGCCTCCAGGCTGGCCAGGAGCGATTTCGGGTCGTTCAGATGCCCGGTCTTTTCGGCCAGCGCGACCAGATCGCGCAGGACGGACGCCTTGGTCTTGGACGACATGGCCGAGGCGATGGCTCCCGCCTGAAGCATTTCCGGCAGGATGGTTTCCTGCGCCAGGATCTTCCGGGTGAATCGTGTGGTTTCCTGGTGATAATCAGCCAGTTGCTGGCTGGTTGAGCCGAGGATGCGTTGCGAAGCCCACGCGTCAATGTCGCGCTTGCGGAAGACAATCCGGTCGCCGCGTTTTTCAAACGGGATTTCGTTGTCCTTCACCCGCTGCTCCACGTCCTGGGGCGTGAGGTGCAGATACTCAGCCACCGCTTCAAGATTGAGCAATTGGAACGGCATGTCATGCCTTGCGATCGAAGAAGGGATTTTTGCCAGTCACGCTCAATGGAATACCCAGCGCCTGTTTCACCTTCGGCCCGAACAATCCCAGGTCCAGGCACGCGCGGCCGATGGAAAACATCACGCGATTGTCCACGTGAAACCGGCCCGCTGCCTCCGCCGCCGACGCGGTGGCGATGCCGAGGTCAATCGAGTTGAACGCGCAGACGCCGTCGGCTTCCTCCAGCGCTTCACAGGACGGCTTGCCGCAATAACCGCAATTCAAGCCGGCGGTGTTCGATTCCACGCCAATGACGACCACGGCCGGTGAATTTTCAATGTTGCCGGCGTCACGCGCGACACTGGGACGGTCTTCTTTCGTGGCGATTTCGCGCATTTTGACGACGAGCTTCCGCCGCGTCGCCTCGTCGTCGATCGCAATGGTTTTGATATTATCAATGCCGCGCGTTTTGGGCGCCGTTCGCGCCGCCGCGGCCATCAGCGCGGCAACTTGCAGCGCCGCTGATTTTTCCAGTTCAATTGAAGTTTTCATCGCAGTAACCGAAGAATACACCCGTCACCGGGGGAGACAATTTTTTTAACGTTTCCTACGGCTTTGATGAATGCGACCGGATTTCAGTTTCAAGATATGGGTGATGCACGCGGGCATTTCCCGGGCATGATGGGTAACGAAGATAAGACCGGCGCGGGTCTGGCCGATGAGCCGGTCCACCGTGGCCAGAATTGTGAGGCGATACCCGGCATCCAGTCCCTGGCAAGGCTCGTCCAGAATCAGCAATCTCGGCCTTTTTACCACCGCCCGCGCCAGCAGAATCAGACGCTGGTCGCCCAGGGACAGTTCTCCAAACGGGTTCCGGGCTCGGCCCGCCAGCCCGAACCGGCGCAACCAGTTGCGGGCGGCGGCGCGTTGGCGGGACGGGCAAGATTCGTAAAGTCCGATAGTGTTGAAGAATCCCGAGCAGACGACATCCAGGCACGACCAGTCCGGCGGATAATGCAGGTGTAATTCCGGCGAGAACCAGCCGATTTGCCGGCGCAGGTGCCAGAGCGTCTGCGTGCTCTCGGGTTTCAGGCCGAAAAGCCGGAGGTCGAGCGCATAAGCCTGCGGGTTGTCGCCCTGGATCAAGCTCAACCAGGTGGTCTTGCCGGACCCATTCGGCCCCAGCAACGCCCAGTGCTCGCCCCGGCGCATCGTCCAGGTGATATCGTCGAGAATGCGCCGGCGTCCGTGCCGGACGGTGACGTGTTTGAATTCGATGAGGGGAATGTCGCGGCCTTTTGCAACCTGACCCTTCGAAGCCGAGCCGTCTTCATTATGCTTCGCCACGCCGGGAAACGAGGAAGATGCCAATGCCTTCGCCCGTGGATGTTGTAACATCGCGCGTTTGGTCCCTTGCGCGATGATCCGGTGATTGCGCGCGAGCAGCAGGTGGGTGGTCGGCGATGGCAGCTCATCGGGACGACTGGTGATGATCAGCACCGGCCAGCCGCCGCGCATCAGCCGGTGGATGACTGTTTTCAGGCGTGTGCGCGTGGCCGCGTCGAGCCCGCCGAACGGGTCGTCCAGAATCAAAAGCCGCGGCGACTGCAACAAGGTGTGGACGAGGAGCACCTTGCGCTGTTCGCCGTTGGAAAGGGAAATCAGCTTGCGGCGGAAGAGGGGTTCGATACCCAACCAGCGGCTGAAGCGCCGGCGATTCTCGCGGAATCGGCGCGGGTCGCTCGTGCGGGCGCCGACTTCAAACGGGTTGATGTCCTCCACACTGGCCTGCGAGAGGAACTGCGCCACGTTCTGACGGCCTTCCGCGATGCCGCTGTGCCAGCGGGATTGGTAAAAGGAGCTTTCACTGGTGGCAAGCTCGCGTTGGATTTGTGGCGAAAGCAGGGCGATGGATTGTTCCGGAAATACATCCGCGGCGGCGGCATCGAAATGATAATGAATTTCCCCGCGGAGCAGCGGCACCCGGCCGCAAAGCGCCAGGGCGAGCAGCGATTTGCCCGAGCCGTTGGGTCCCAGAACGGCCCATTGTTCGCCGCGCCGCCAGGTCCAGCAGGTGCGCGGGAAAGCCGCCCGACCCCGACCGTTCCATCGGATGGCAATCTGGTCGAGGGTAAGCAGGCTGGCATTGGTTTTGGCCGCAGATGATTTCGCCATGCGTGTCCGCTCAATCTAGCGCCATTACCGGTGGGAAACAATGTTGTCGTCGGTGGCGATGGAGCGCGGCAGTTGCAGCCAGAAAGAACTGGCAATTTTCCAAATATGGCGGACAAGTATCGGAAGAATTTTTATGAACTATAAACTTCTCGGCCAATCCGGCCTGCGCGTTTCCGAACTGTGCCTGGGCGCCATGACCTTCGGCGAGGATTGGGGTTGGGGCGCCAACCGGGACGAATCCAAAACCATGTTCGACGCTTTTGTGAACGCGGGCGGCAATTTCATTGACACCGCCGACGGTTACACCGGCGGCACCAGTGAAAAATTCGTCGGCGAATTCATCCGCTCCGAACGGAAGCGTTTTGTCGTCGCCACCAAATTTTCCTTCAACCAGCGCCCCGGCGATCCGAACGCGGGCGGCAATCATCGCAAGAACATGGTGCAGGCGCTCGAAGGCAGTTTGAAACGGCTCGGCACGGATTACGTGGACCTTTACTGGATGCACGCCTGGGACGAGCTGACGCCGGTCGAGGAAGTCATGCGCGCGTTTGACGACCTGGTGCGGGCCGGCAAGGTGCTGTACATCGGCATTTCCGACGCGCCGGCGTGGTGGGTGGCGCGCGCCAACACGCTGGCCGGGTTGCGCGGCTGGACGCCGTTCGTCGCGCTGCAGATTGAGTACAATCTCATCGAACGGACGCCGGAGCGCGAATTACTGCCGATGGCCGAGGCGCTGGGACTGACCGTCACGCCGTGGTCACCGCTGGCCAGCGGCTGGCTGACCGGCAAATATGCCGGCAAGACGAAAGAAGAGCGGCGGCTCGACAAAACGCCGCAATTTGCGCGGCGCACTGAACGCAACGAGGCCATCGCCCGGACGGTAGTCAAAGTTGCGAAGGCCGCCGGGAAATCCCCCGCGCAGGCCGCGCTCAACTGGCTGCGCGCGCGACGCAACACCATTCCCATCATCGGCGCGCGGAAACTTTCGCAGTTGGAGGACAACCTGGACTGTGTCAAATGGTCTTTGAACGCGAAGCAACTCGCGCAGTTGAACGGGGTCAGCCAGATTGAACATGGTTTTCCGAGGGATTTTCTGGATCGCCCCTTCGTGCGCGATTATTTGCACGGCGGCACGTTTGACCGTATTGAACGCTGACGATCCGGTCATCAACTGATTTGCCAAACGGCCGGAGTGTGTTACCACTGATGGCATTATGAGCACGACATTCAAGGCTTACGCGGCGTCGGCCCGGGGCGCGAAATTGGAACCGTTTGAATTCAACCCCGGCCCGTTGCGGGACGAACAGGTGGAAATCCAGGTCGAATACTGTGGCATCTGCCACAGTGACCTGAGCATGTTGGACAACGAATGGGGCATGACGGGTTATCCGTTTGTGCCTGGACATGAGGTGGCCGGCCGCGTGCTGGCTGCCGGGGACAAGGTGAAGGGCGTGAAGGTGGGTCAGCGCGTCGGGCTGGGCTGGTTTGCGGAGAGTTGCATGGCCTGTCCGCAGTGCCTTTCCGGCAATCACAATCTTTGCCCGTACGCGGAGGGGACCATGATAAAGCGGCACGGTGGTTTTGCCAATCGCGTGCGCTGTCATTGGGCATGGGCCGTGCCGTTGCCGGACGCGCTCGACGCGAAGCAATCCGGCCCGCTCTTCTGCGGCGGGATCACCGTGTTTAATCCCATCATTCAATGCGACGTGCAGCCGACCGACCGCGTGGGCGTGATCGGTATCGGTGGGCTGGGGCACATGGCGCTGCAATTCCTGAACAAATGGGGTTGCGAAGTGACGGCGTTCACGTCGAGTGAATCCAAACGTGAGGAGGCGATGAAATTTGGCGCGCATCACGTGGTCAACTCGCATGACGCGGCGCAACTGCAAAAAATCGCCGGTTCGCTCAACTTCATCCTGTGCACGGCCAACGCTTCGCTGCCGTGGGACGCCATCATCGGCAGCCTGGCGCCAAAAGGCCGGTTGCACATCGTCGGCGCCGTGCCGGAGCCGATTCCGGTGGCGGCCTTTTCATTGCTGGCCGGGCAGAAGACGATTTCCGGCACGCCGCTGGGCAGTCCGTTCAACACGGCCCGGATGCTGGAATTCTCGGTGCGGCATGGCATCGCTCCCATGACTGAGGTCTTCCCGATGTCCCGGGTGAACGACGCGATGGAACATCTGCGCGCCGGCAAAGCGCGGTATCGCATCGTTTTGCAGAACGACATCCGGTGAAGCTGGGAAGATGCTGAAATGTAGCCGCCGACGTGAGGAGGCGGATTTGTCGCCAAGCCTCGCGCAAGTGTCCGCCTCCTCACGTCGGCGGCTACGTGTCTTCAATGGTGCCGGTTATTCATCAAGGCCGTGAAACGAACGGGTTGCCTTTGATGTAAAACCGGAGGTGCCGCTTCGCCCAATGCCGGGCGTAATCCACGCCCACGCGCGGCCGTTTGGCCATGGTGAACGGTTCGGCCTTCGGCGGCGCGGCGATGAAGAAGTCGTCACTGAGCAGATCGTGGCCATTGAGGCGCCGGTCAACGTGCATCGCGCGACAGAGCAAACCGGGGCCGCTGGTCCGGCCAGCGAGGTTTTTCACCGGTTCCAGGGCGCGCAGCAAGACGGCGGAGGCATGGCCTTTGCGTTCCGTCACCACGTTCACGCAGTGGTACAGGCCATAGATGAAATACACGTAAGCGTGTCCCGGCGGGCCGAACATCACCCGGGTCCGCTCCGTCAAACCGCGCGATGAATGCGCTGCCAGGTCGTGCGGGCCGAGATACGCCTCTACTTCCACGATTTTTCCGATGCGTTCCCGGCCGCGTTCGACGCGAACGAGCAGTTTACCCAGCAATTCCCGGGCAACAATCGGGGTGTCCCGGTCGTAAAACGAGCGCGGCAGCTTGTGCATGGCGGGATGATACCGGTTGGGCAGCCGGGGGAAAACCCAGGTTTGCCGCAGGGGTAGCGAAATAATGCTTGCCTTTTTCCGGGAATATGCGATAATTCGCCCGTCTGTTAGATAACTCAAAGCTTGCGAGGCATGGTAAATCTTCAAGTGAACCTGGTTCAGTGATGATTTGAAATCCGATTAACGGGAACGGTCTGGTCAAAGCAAAGTTCAGTCTAGGACAGTATAACATCACATGAGCAATAAATTGTTTGTCGGGAATCTATCCTTCGACACCACCGAAAACGACCTGCAGGACGCCTTTGCGGCGCACGGCACGGTCACCGAAACGAACCTGATGATGGATCGCACCACCAATCGCCCCCGCGGCTTTGGTTTTGTGACCATGAGCACGCCCGAAGAGGCGCAGAAGGCCATTGCCGCGCTGAACGGCGCGCAACTGGGCGGTCGCGCCCTTACGGTCAACATCGCCCGCCCGCGCGAAGAGCGTCCGGCCGGCGGCGGCGGTCGTGGTCCGCGTCGCGAGTTTCGCGGCGGCGGTCGTGACCGCTACTAATCGCCGTTGGTATTTTCGGAACGGGGTCCGGTTTAAACCGGACCCCGTTTTTTTGTTTTCTGCACTATTCCGGGGCCAATGAAAACAAAAGTTCCAGGAAACCCGGATCCGGCCACTCAACTTGCACAGTGGGACGAGATCAGCGAAATCGCACCCGGTTTTTCGGAGGACTTTTTGAATCGCATGCGCGACCCGCATTGCGGAGGCACGTCGGACCGCATCGCACACACGTTCGGGGGACCAGGGTTCTTCCAACCAAAAATATTCCTTCCCAACACCGGTACAAGAATGTGTTTGCCAACCATTGCAAAATCTAATATAACAAGTGGCACAACCCCAAAAAGCCGCGATGAAAATCCAGTCGGAAGGAAGTGCGCGCCTCGTGCTGACGTTCTGTTTATTTGTCTTTCAGACTGCCTCGGCCGGTTCCTGGAATATCGTTGGCTCCTTGAACACGCCCGGCTACGGCTGCACCGCGACCTTGTTGCCCAACGGGAAGGTGCTGGTGGCGGGCGGTATCAGTGCCGGCAACAGTGCGGAGTCGTACGATCCGGCCACCGGACTCTGGACAGCCACCGGATCGATGACCGCCAACCGTTATTCCCACACCGCGACCTTGTTGCCCAATGGCAAGGTATTGGTCGCCGGGGGTTCCGGCAGCGCGGGATTGCTCGCCAGCGCGGAGTTGTATGATCCAGTCACGGGAACCTGGACCAACACCGGTTCGCTCACCTTTGCCCGCAACGAGCATACGGCGAGCCTTCTGCCGAATGGCAAAGTGCTCGTGTCGGGCGGTCAAGGCAGCAGCCAGTTTCTTTCCAGCGCAGAGCTGTATGATCCGGCCACGGGAACCTGGACCAATACCGGTTCGCTGGATGACGCGCGTTACGGCCATACCGCGACCTTGCTGACCAATGGCATGGTGCTCGTCACCGGAGGGGGAGGTGTGGGGCTCACGCTGGCCGACGCGGAGTTGTATGATCCTACCGCGGGGACGTGGACGTTGACCGGTGCGCCAAGCGTTCAATATATCTATCACACGTCAACGCTGCTGCCTAACGGCGAAGTGCTGGTTGCGGGAGGCCTCAGCTTCAGTGGTCTGCTGTCCAACGCCGACCTTTACAACCCCGCTACGGAGACGTGGACGGCGACCGGGCCCTTGAACCAGGCACGGTACGGACACACGATGACTTTGCTGCCGAATGGCCAGGTGCTGGTCGCTGGTGGCAATAATGGCAGCTCATTATCCAGCGCGGAGCTGTACAATCCCGCCAACGGAACGTGGACCAACACCAGCATGTTGAATACCACCCGCGATTCCCATGTCGCCACCTTGTTGCCCAACGGCCAGGTGCTGGTCGCGGGTGGGGTCAGCTTGGGCGTCCCGCTGAACAGCGCGGAACTCTACGATCCAACCATCAATCCAGCGACCGGGACAAATACTTTGACCGGCGGGCTGAATTCACCTCGTTATGCCCACACCGCGACGCTGTTGCCCAATGGCCAGGTGCTGATAGCCGGAGGCGGCACCGGGGGAGCCGATTATACCAACGCGGAACTGTTCAATCCGCTCCTCGGAACTTTCGCCAATACCGGCGCATTGACGAATGCACCCCGTATTCACACCGCGACGTTGTTGCCCAATGGCAAGGTATTGGTTGCGGGGGGCGAAGACGAGTTTGGGAACCCATTGTCCGCCGCATTGCTTTATGATCCGGCCACCGGGCTGTGGACGAACACGGGTTCCATGTCTTTCGCACGCTACCGCCACACGGCCACGTTGTTGTCCAACGGCAAGGTCCTGGTGGTTGGCGGCCTCAGCACGGGAAACCTTCTGCTC
Organism: Candidatus Limnocylindrales bacterium; assembly: GCA_035604955.1. Classification (GTDB taxonomy): domain Bacteria; phylum Verrucomicrobiota; class Verrucomicrobiia; order Limisphaerales; family UBA11358; genus UBA11358. The sequence goes on from DATNHM010000001.1 coordinate 27,230, forward strand.
TCCAGCGCCGAATTGTACGATCCGGGCGCCGGAACGTGGGAGACCACCGGCTCCACCACCATTTTCCGCTATTGGCACGCGGCCAGCCTGTTGGCGAACGGCCAGGTACTGGTTTCCGGAGGCCTCGGGGCCAGTCTTTTTGCCAGCGCCGAATTGTATGATCCGGTGACCGGGATCTGGACGGCCACGGGTTCGATGAACACCGCCAGGTATTTCCATACGTCCACCTTGTTGCCCGATGGCAAAGTGCTGGTGGCCGGCGGTAATGGCAACAGCGGCTATCTGGCCAGTGCCGAGTTGTATGACCCGGCGACCCGCACATGGACGGCCACCACCGCGATGTCCGTCCCGCGTTATAATTTTTCGGCAGCGTTGTTGCCCAGTGGGAAGGTATTGGTGGCCGGAGGCATTAACGGCGCCGGCATAGTTCCCAGCACGGAAATCTATGATCCGGCCCTGGGGCAATGGACCGCTACGAATGTGCTAAACCAGGCACGGTTCAGCGCCACGGCGACGTTACTGCCCAATGGCAAGGTGCTGATTGCCGGAGGCGCCGGCAACAGTGGTTACCCGGCCAATGCCGAGCTGTACGATGCCGGCTTTAACTCCAGCAACTCCTGGCGACCGCAAATAACCGCCATTACTTCGCCGCTCGCACTGGGCAGCGATCTGGTTGTTACGGGCGCGCAATTCCGTGGAATTTCCGAGGGGTCCTGCGGCAATTCAGAAGATTCAGCGGCGGATTATCCGGTGGTCCAACTGCGCAGCATTGAAAACGGACGGAGTCTGTGCCTCCTCTGCACCAATTGGACTGCCAACGCGTTCGTCTCCCTCCCCGTCTGGGGATTCCCGCCCGGTTACGTGTTGGTGACGGTATTTGTCAACGGTATCGCGAGCACGTCGAGTGTCATCAACATCAGCGTTCCGTTCCCGGTTCCGGCAATCCTGACCGGTGCCCAAAGTACAAATGGCGGTCCGTTCTCGTTCAGGTTCACGAACAACGTGGACACCTTGTGCGGCGTGCTGGCAACCACCAATCTGGCGCTGCCCCTGGCCAGTTGGTCGGTCCTGGGTGCGGCCACGGAGATCTCGCCCGGCCGGTTCCAGTTTGCCGACCTGCAGGCCACCAACAGCCCGCGCCGGTTCTATCGCGTTTACTCGCCCTGATTCTGCCGGTTGGCGACTCGCCGGGCGCTGTGCCAACTTGAAAGCGGTAAGTGGTCCGGAAAAGTGCTGCCCAACTGGACAGCACCGCCAGCTGTGCTAGCTTCCAGCGCATGAAAACCAGGGTGCTGGGAAATTCCGACCTTAACATCACGCCCATCGGCTTCGGCGCGTGGGCCATCGGCGGTGACTGGCAATTCGGCTGGGGCGCGCAGGACGACACGCAGTCCATCGCGGCGATTCACCGCGCGCTCGAACGGGGCGTGAACTGGATTGATACCGCGCCGGTCTATGGCCTGGGCCATTCGGAGGAAGTGGTTGCGCGGGCATTGCACGAATGGAAAGGCGCCCGGCCTTATGTCTTCACCAAATGCGGCATGTTATGGAACGACCAGGGTGAAATCAGCTACTCGTTGCACGCCGATTCCGTCCGGCGTGAATGCGAAGCCAGCCTGCGCCGGCTCAAGATGGACGTGATTGATCTCTATCAAATTCATTGGACGGCGGATGATTTGAACGAGACGATTGAAGGTTGGAACACGCTCGCCGCCCTGCAAAAGGAAGGCAAGGTCCGTTGGATTGGTCTGTCAAACGCCAGTGTCGAAGAGATGCAAAAGCTGCAATCCCTCGCGCGCATCAGCTCATTGCAACCGCCGTACTCGCTGATCCGGCGCGAGGTGGATTCGGCACAATTGCCGTGGTGCTGGCGCGAAAAGGTTGGTGTGATTGTCTATTCGCCGATGGCGTCCGGTCTGCTCACCGGCGCGATGACGCGTGAACGTATTGCGTCCTTGCCGAAAAACGATTGGCGCAACAAAAACGACCAGTTCCAGGAACCAAAACTATCGGAGAACCTGAAAGCAGTGGAACGGTTGCGGGCCGTGGGCGCACGGCATGGTCGTTCGCCGGGCGAAACGGCCATTGCGTGGACATTGCACCATCCGGCGGTGACGGGCGCCATTGTCGGCGCGCGCAACGCGAAGCAGGTGGACGGCATCATCGGCGCGATGGATTTCCGGCTCACGCCGGACGAAGTTGCGGAAGTGGAAGGGAAATAAAGAGCCCGCTTGTGAGTTTGGCCAGGGGCGGGGGCTATTTATAACCACGCGTTTTCTTTCAGCCGGTTCAGCGCGTCTTACTCAAAGGTGCTTTTGGCTGCGGGCGGTCCGGAGGGGGCCGATGATCCGGTTGAAACCGGCGGTTGTGAGCGGAGAGACTTTACTTCTTCCGGAGTCACCTCCAGACCGGAATTCCCGAATGAATTGTAAACGAACGTCAGAACATTTGCGATGTCCTGGTCGTTAAGCGGGAACGAAGGCATGCTGTTGTTAAATTTCAATCCGTTCACCACTACTTCCCCTTGCCGGCCAAAGATGACGGTTTGGATGGCCCGGTTCTTGTCGGCATTTAAAAAATCAGATCCGGCCAGGGGCGGAAACACATTGGGGAGCCCCCGTCCGGTGGGCTGGTGACAGGCCGCGCAAATGGAAGTGAAAAGCCGTTTGCCCAATTCGATCCGCTCGGCCTTCGACCTGGCGGCGCCGGGCGCCGGCGGCACACCCCGAAGGCCTCCGTTGTCCACCCACTTCACGATGGTTGACCGTTCCTCCTCGGTGAGCGCCAGTGATTCCGGACTGTTGCCTACCGGCATGGCCTCCTTGTAATACGTTCCTTTCCAACTGTCCCAGATCCGGCGTCGGATTTCCCAACGATCGGCGTAGGCGGTTTTATAGTCCAGCCAGTCGTAAACAAACCGGGATTGCTGGTTGTGGCACCGGGAGCAATTGCCCATGAAAATGGGCTGGATATCGCGAAGATAAGTGGGCGCTTGATTGGTTTGCGCCGGGGCGTTGGTGAACACCAGACATCCGATTATAGCTGTTGCCCAGGGCCAGAGCAATCTCGCTTGCCGCCGCGGGTTCAGGAATTGGGATATATGCATGGCTGCTGTTGGTTGGGGTTATCAATCACAATTTTCATCAACGGCTCTAAAATCCCAGGGAAAGCTGGAGAATGAATTGGTCAGCCTGGGATGGGTCGTTGCTGTTGAGAAACTCATAGTCGCCTTCGAACAGCAGCGTGTTCGTGAAATAATAGACATAGCCCACGGTGTATCGGCGGGTTTTGATGTCGAAAGCATTATCTGCCGGGTCATAGACGTCGTGCAGAGAATCGTAGCGACCCACGATTTCCAGGTTGTTGATGATCGGCAGCTCCAGGTCCAATCCGGCCAGCTTGTAGCCGGCCTGCACGAACCAGCCTTGCTGATAGTGAGTCCCAATGTCGTCGCTGCCGTAGCGGGTCACGATATATTCACCCTTCGCTTCAAAGGCAGGCCCCAGGTGCAGGGCGGCATCCAACACACCCGCCGACCAGAGATGATTTCCCGCGTCGTCCCATTCACCCGACTGGCCGGAGACTCCCAGTTCCAGATCGTAATGGGGCTTAAAGGGGACAAAGTAACCGAGGCGCGCGCCTCCGGACGGGTGGCCATGCAAATTCGCCACCGTGGAACCGTCGGATAGGACCCCCACGTTGCCGCCCAGATCAAGATTACCTGCCGATCCAGAAGTTCCAGTCGTGTCCGACGAACCCGGCCCGTTCACGACATAGACTTCGTAATTGAGCGACTGGCCGGTGTCCCCCACGGGAATTCCTCCGCGCATCTCCACCCCCAAGCCGGTGCCCGGCAACAGCGCGTCCACCGCCAGCGGATTATCCGGAATCTTGTTCAACCACCCCGCGCCCCGCTCGGTATAGGTTCCGAGCGGCAGTATCAGTTCGCCGCCCGCGAAGGTCATGTAATCATTCATCACATAGTCCAACTGCGCGAAACTCAAATTGAAGGTGGTGGTGTAACCGCTGCTGCCGGGCGCGTTATTTGCCAGGGTGGTGTCGAAACCGGCCTCAAACAAAATGTTGTCCCCGCCGCGATACAGAAAAATGGGGGCAAAATCGGCCTGCAGGAAGGCCCCGTGTTGTCCCGCTATTTTCGCGTATTGAAATTCCGCGTCGCCCAACATCATGAAGTTGTGATTGACAGTGGCTTCATCAATGGGCTGCCTCGGCATGGGTTGCGTCATTGACGCCTCGATGCTTTTCTGTTCCGCGTTGGTCGCGATTTGTTGCGTTTCGGTGAGTTTCTGCTGGAGTTGCTGTATCTGCAGCAGGTCCTGCGCGTGGGTCTGCCGTTGCACGATGTTTGACTGTTGCAGATTTTGGACCTGCTCGCCCAGTTTTTGCACTGTCTCCTTCAAGGCGTTGAAGTCGGCGTCGCTCACCTCCGCCGCCACCCGCGATGGCAGCGCCAGTCCGATGACACAGCCCGCCATCATCAGCCTCAATATCCCGCAACGTGTTTTCATGGTCTTGTTCATTCGTGATTCAAGGGTTGGATGGGTGCTCAACGACCACTGTTGTCCTGGAGATATTGCAGGATCAGCCTGGCCTGGTCACCGGGTATGTTGGCCCGCACCTGCATGTGGAGCATAATGGTTTTCCATTGTGCCGCCGTCCGCTCGGTCGGATAACGCTCGGGATGGCATCGGTTGCAGTGCATCGAGTAAAGTTCCGCTCCGGTAAGTTGATGTTTCAACACCGGCTTCTCCGCCGCCGGCGCCTTGGCTTTCACGGCTGCGGAATTGGTTTGGGATACTGCGGAATCCGTTTTCGACGGCACGGCGTTGGTGTCGGTTTCGGCGGAGAAAAGGGTGGTGGACGCCAGCCCGCCGATCATTACGATGGCCACGGCGGCAGCGAAAGTTGTTTGCACCAGCACTTTCAACTGTTTGGATGTTTTCATTTTGCTTCCGGGTTAAGGTTGCGGCGTTCAGTTCCGCTTCCAGCTACAGCGCGACGCATATCAATCTAATTTACGGTATGCGTTTTTATTTTAAGAGTCGGACAAAGACTATCCGTTTCTTGTCATTGCTGAAACATTTTTTGGCAGGAATATTAAATTGGACAAGAGAAAAATTTCTTTACCTCGCCTGGCGACCTTTCGTTGCGTTAACAGGTCATTGCGGAGACCGGCCGTCATTTCTGACAACACGCGGCGGCGTGCGTTTGTCCAGACGACCATGATTCTCATTTGACAGCGCGGGAATTGTCCGCAAAATGTAACACTGCCTTCGGTTGCCAGAGTAGCTCAGGGGTAGAGCAGAGGACTCATAAGCCTTTGGTCGGGGGTTCAATTCCCTCCTCTGGCACCAGCCTTCGCCGCATTTGTCTATCGCTGATCCGGATCAAGGTTCTTAGCTCTCGCTTGGATTTGCGCGATGCTGTGCGCGGCCACGTCCTGCATCGCGATGCCGGTTTCCTTGCAGAGAATGGCTACGAACCAGAGGATGTCTGATAATCTGTTCTTCACCTCTCTCGCTTGCTCCTGCGTCAGGCTAAATTTGCCGCTCGCAAATGCCTCCGTAAGCAGTGAACCGATTTTGCCAGCTTCTTCCTGCAATCCCAGGACAGGGAGTTCTATCCGGTCGCGATCGTTTCGCAAGGAAAGCGGTACTTGGGTCGCGACGGCTTGGTATTCTTCAAATGTTTTCATTTCCCATCCCCATAAATCCCTCTTGCCCGTGCCGGTTGGATTCTCAGGCCGCCGCCCGTTCTGGAATCGGGACGCCTGAAGCAGCGGCTTTCGAAAGCAGCGCATCAAGATTTTCCAGACAAAGCCGGGACCAGGATTCGTAACCCGACAGGTCTTTCAGGGCGTCAGCAATCGGGATAAATTCGGGAGCCACGATGCCGCTGCGCCGGCCTGCGACATCCTTGTTGTCCACGCACATCACATGCACGACACCAAAGTGCACGTACCCGACTTCCGTGCTGTCGTCATTGAGGACGGCGACAGCGGCCTCCTTTGCTCCATCAATGGCCACTTCCTCCATCAATTCGCGCCTCATGCTGTCGTGGTATCCGAGCCGGTTTGAAAAAAGCCCGTGATCTTCCTCCGAGATATGGCCGCCAATGCCGACGGAATACAACCCGTGCAATCGGGTTTCCCCGCCACCACGGCCCCGGCGATATCGCAATATCTTGTCGTTGCAGATGATGAGCACGTAAGGGATGATTTGCTTGTAGCGCCTGTCCTGGTCGGCGTCAGGTCTATTCCGATACCGGATATTCGAGGGGGACGTCACCACCGGCAGGTATTTCTCAATTACCAGATTGATGCCTTGAAATACGCCCAACTCTTCAAAAAGTTTCCGTTCGAAACAGAGCACTCTTTCTTCTGTTGCCATGGATTTGTTTGCCTTTCTATGTTTGTCGAACTCAATAATGAATCCCGTCTCCCACCTCCACGAGCAAAATGTATTGGCCCTCTGTTAACGCGTTATTCAACGGGTTATTCACATCAGCTCAGGTTGATGCCCTCCTGCGACTCGCTAGCGTGGATCGCTTGTGGGTTCATGGCAAACGACGAATGTCAGCGAATTGCCAAAACCGGCTCAAAATCGCGGTTTTAACGATTTCAGTAATCCGCTTGACGTTTGGCGGCTCAGCCGATTAACTGAGTGCCGTTAGGGCACATTCATGCTTGCGCAACTTAAAAGCCTGTTTTCCAATGATATTGGGATAGACTTGGGCACGGCAAATTCCCTCGTCTACGTGCGGGATCGCGGAATCGTCCTGCGCGAACCTTCTGTGGTGGCCATTCAGGCGGGTACAACTAATGTCTTGGCTGTCGGTGAAGAAGCCAAACGAATGCTGGGCCGCACGCCCGGCAACATCGTGGCCATCCGCCCGATGAAAGACGGCGTGATCGCCGACTTCGAAATCACCGAGGCCATGCTCCGCCACTTCATCCAGAAGGTGCACCATCGCAAACTCATTGCGCCACGCGTCGTGGTGGCGGTGCCGTCGGGCATCACCGAAGTGGAAAAACGGGCAGTCAAAGATTCCGCCACTCACGCCGGAGCGCGTGAAGTGTATTTGATCGAACAACCGATGGCATCGGCCATCGGCGTCGGTTTGCCGGTGCATGAGCCGGCGGGCAACATGATCGTGGATATCGGCGGCGGGACTTGCGAAATCGCAATCATCTCCCTGGCCGGCATCGTCTTCAGCCGCAGCCTGAGGGTGGGCGGGGACGAATTTGACGAAACGATCACGGCCCACATGAAGCGTGCCTACAACATGATGATAGGTGAACGTACTGCGGAAGAAATCAAGATACGCATTGGCTCCGCGTTTCCGTTGGAACAGGAATTAACGATGGATGTCAAAGGCCGTGACCTGAGTTCCGGCCTGCCCAAGACTCTGACCATCCGTTCCGAGGAGATTCGCGAAGCGTTGCAAGAACCGCTTTCGAGCATTTTGGAGTCCATCCGCCTGACCCTGGAACGTTGTCCGCCCGAACTGGCCGCCGACCTTGTGGATCGCGGCCTGGTCATGGCGGGCGGCGGTTCGTTGTTGCGCGGCATAGACCGTCTCGTGGCCGAGGAAACCGGTTTGCCGGTGCACCTCGCGGACGATCCCATGAGCGCCGTGGCCGAAGGCACCGGTCGCGTCCTGCAGGAAATTGAATTCCTCAAGCGCGTCGCGACCAACGCCAAGTATTGAACATTGATTTCCCGCCCCGTTCACCTGCGGGCGGCTGAGTTGAATTCAGCCGCGGAGCAGGATGCTTAAGAAAAAACATTATCTGGCGCTCGGCGTGGTGGTGCTGGCGGCATTGCTGATTTTCAGCCTGCCGCAGCGCGCGACCGGCCGGCTCAAGCTCGCCGTCAGCAGTCTTTTCCTGCCGTTGTTTGGCCTGCTCAATACCGCGCAACAACTGCCCGTGGCTGCCGCCGATATCGTCATGCCCCGGAGCGCCCTGCTCAGGGAAGTCGGGGAACTCCAGCGCGACCAACAGCAGTTCCGCATTCAAATGATGCAAGCCGCGGCGACGGCGCAGGAAAACGATCAGTTGCGCGCGTTGATCGGGTGGCAACGGCAGACACAGTGGAAGCTCAAACTCGCCAATGTCGTCATGCGCGACCCCGCCAACTGGTGGCGCACCGTGCAGATTGACCTGGGCAGCCGGGACGGCGTCCGGGAAAACCTGCCGGTGCTCACGGCCGACGGTCTGGTGGGACGCGTTTCCTCGGTTGGCCTGACGCGTTCGCAGGTGATTTTGATCGGCGACCCCTATTGCCGCGTCTCAGCGCTCGTGGAAAATCCGGCGCACGACGTCGGCATCATCACTGCCAGTGGACCGCTTGACAGTTCGCTGGTCGAATTGACTTATCTTTCCGGCAACGCCGTCTTGAAACCGGGACAAAATGTCGTCACCAGCGGCGAAGGCGGAATTTATCCCCGGGGCATTCCGATCGGCCAGATTGTGGATTCCCAAACGGTCGAATTTGGTCTTTATACCGAGGCGCGCGTGAAACTGGCCGCCAACCTCGGAGCGCTGGAGCAGGTCTGGGTGATTCTCAACCCACAGGTCAACCCATGAACCCCCTGCAATCCATTCTGATTCTGGCCGCCGCGTTTCTGGCGGTGTTCGGCGAAGCGGCATTTCCCCTGCTGCGTCATTGGCTGGGCGCGCAGGTGGACTTGCTGCCCGGGCTCATGGTGTACACCGCCTTGAACGCGGACATCGTGACCGTCTCGTTGCTGGCCACGCTGGGCGGGCTGTGGTTTGACGCCCTGTCGGCGAATCCCCTCGGGGTCAGCATCCTGCCGCTCTTTGCCATTGGATTTGTGATTTATTTGCAACGCGAACTGATTTTACGCGAGCTGCCCTTCGCGCAATTCATCCTCGGCGCCGCGGCCAGCGCCGCGGCGCCGGCCATGTGTGTCCTGTTGCTGCTCACGGGCGGCCAGCAACCGTTGCTGGGCTGGGGTTCGCTCTGGCAATGGCTGGTCATGACGGCCGGCGGCGCGGTCGCGACGCCGATTCTGTTTGAGTTTTTCCACTGGTGCCAGCACGCGCTGGGCTACCAGCCACGCACCGAAACCAGTTTTCGCCCCGACCGCGAAATCCGGCGCGGAAAATTATGAGTCCCCGGTTGCCAGTCCACAGGCCACAGTCAAAACGCCGCAGCCATGACAACGGCGCAACTGGGGACGGTGGACGGTGGACCAGGGACTGTGTGCCATGCTGATTTTTGACGAACTGAAAAAGAACGACCCGCAGCTTCGCCTGGTGGCGATGGTGCTGGCCGCAGGTTTGTTTATTTTGCTGGCCGGTTTGTGGTGGGTGCAAATCGTCTCGGCCCGGGAATATGAAAGCCACCTGGAAACCCAGTCTTATCGCACAGTGCGCATCCCCGCCGTGCGCGGAAAAATCCTCGACCGCAACGGCCGCGTGCTGGCCGAAAATCAGCCGCAATACAGCCTGGGCCTTTATCTGGATGACTTGCGAAAGCAATTCGATGCCGCTTATGGCCAGTCGCTCGCACGGATGCGGGCCGTTCAAGAACAACGCATCGCCGCGCAGGAGAAAAAACTGGGCCGTCCGCTGACGAAGGCCGAGCGACGGCAATTCGCGCTCACGCCGGAGGAACGCGAGCAGCTCCACGAACAGGCGCGATTTCAAGTGGCCAGTGATGTGGTCCGGCAGGTCAGCGAACGGCTCGGTCAACCGCTGGCGCTGAATGAGGCGACTTTTGACCGCCATTACGACGCCCGGCGCGCGTTGCCTTACCCGTTGCTGCCGAATCTGAATACGGCGCAGATCGCGCGGTTTGAAGAGCAATACTCCGGAACGCTGGGTGTCAACCTGGATCTGCAAGCCGTCCGGGTTTATCCGGACGGCACCACGGCCGGCCATTTGCTCGGATATTTGCAGCGCGATGACAGTTCCAAGCAAGGCGAAGACTCCTACTTCAATTACTATCTGCCGGATTATCGCGGGATGGTGGGCATCGAAGGCGGCTTTGACGCACAATTGCGGGGGCGGGCGGGCGCAGAGGCTGTGCTGGTCAACAATCTCGGTTATCGCCAGTCCAAAAACATTTTGAGCCCGTCGGAACCTGGACACAACGTCGTGCTGACGCTGGACCTCGACCTCCAGCGCGCGGCGGAGGAATCACTCCTGGCTCACCGGGGCGCGGACGCGCGGGCGGCCATCGTCGTCATGGACGTTCGCAACGGCGACGTGCTGGCGATGGTTTCATCGCCGGCGCTCAACCCGGATTATCTTTCAAACGATCTCACGTATTTGAGCGACCCCAAACTGCGTCCACAAATCAACCGGGTCACGCAGGAAAATTATGCGCCCGGCTCCATCTTCAAACCCATCGTCGGCCTCGCCGCGCTTGAAGCCGGCCTGGATCCGAACATGACGGTGGACAATCCGGGGTATGTTTATGTCGGGCGGCGACACATTACGGATTTGGCGCCGCCGGGCCGATACAATCTCCGGCGTGCCATCATTTTCTCCAGCAACACCTACTTTATCACCGTCGGCCTGCGTGCCGGCATCGAGAACGTCATCCGCATGAGCGAGAAATTTCATTTTGGCGAGCGCACGGGCCTCCCGACCCGGCAGGAAACCGCGGGCATCTTTCCGGGTTTGGACCAGGTGCAAAGTGCCGGCTGGCACGACGGCGATTCGGCCAATATTTGTTTCGGCCAGGGTGAAATGGCGGTGACCCCGTTGCAAATGGCGGTGGCGTATGCGGCCATCGCCAACGGCGGCAAAGTGCTCTGGCCGCGGCTGGTGGAGCGGATCGAACCCCAGGACCCGGCCGCCAGCGAAGCCCCGACGGTCTTCCCGTCGGGCGTGGTGCGCAGTGAACTGGACGTGCATCCGCGCAATTTAAAAATTCTGCGCGACGATATGCTTGCGGAGACCGAGGACCCGGAAGGCACCGGCCGCGCGGCCCAGGTGCCCGGGCTGCACATTTGCGGCAAGACCGGCACGGCGCAGGTAATGAACGAGCATAACCAGGAAATTGACCGCACCACCTGGTTTGCATCGTTTGCGCCCTATGAGAATCCGCGTTACGCCGTCGTGGTGATGGTCGAAAGCGGCACTTATGGCGGCCCGACCTGCGCCCCGATTGCGCACGACATTTACGAGGAAATTTTGAAAAAGGCAAACACCGACACGCCGAGGACCATGGCCCAAACCAATTGATGTCCGCCACCCTGCTCAATCAAGAACATCACGAACGGTTCGACCGGTTGCAACTGGCCGCGCTGGTGGGGTTGATGATCATCGGCACCCTGTTCGTGTACAGCGCCACCATGGCCAACCCGGTAATGGCGTCGCTGCCATGGTACGACCAGGCCTGGCTGCGGCAACTGGTCTGGTACGCGCTCGGCTTCGGCGCGGGCGCGGCGCTCTGCGTCCTCGATTACCACACCCTTGCCCGCTGGTCGTTTGTGGCGTATTGGGTGACGATTTTCTTTCTGATTATCGTGCTGGTGCCGCACATCGGCTCAATGAAGTTCGGCGCGCGCCGCTGGATTGATCTCGGTCCGTTTCAATTTCAACCGTCCGAATTCGCCAAACTCGCGTTCATTCTCGCCCTGGCGCATTTTCTCAGCCGACCGGCGGATGAATTGCGGCTGCCGGGGAATTTCTGGAAGGGCATCGGGCTCTTAATGTTGCCGTTTGCGCTGACTTTGAAGGAGCCGGATCTGGGCTCGGCGCTGGTGATGCTGCCGACGGGCCTGGTGATGATGTTCGTCGCCGGCACACCCAAAAGTTATTTGCTGAAACTGATCGGGGCGGTGGGTTTGCTGGCCGCGTTGTTTCTGGTGGACGTCCTGTTTGTGCCGCCGGGCTGGTGGCAGATTTCCATGGAACCGTATCAACGCGACCGGTTGCTGGTGTACTTCGGTAGAGATTATCGGGCGTTTGCCTCGGCGAATGCCACGCCGGCGGAGTTGCAACGCCGCCGGCAACAGCAGTTGGACGATGAATACAACGTCCGGCAGGCGTTGATTTCCGTCGGCTCCGGCGGGTTGACGGGCAAGGGCTGGCGGCAGGGCACACAGAACGCCCTGGGTTATTTGCCGCGGGCCGTGGCGCATAATGATTTCATTTTCTCTGTTATTGCCGAGCAGGAAGGATTTGTCGGCAGCATGCTGGTGCTCGCTTTGTACGCGCTGGTTCTCTTCACCGGGTTGAGAATCGCCGGGCAGGCGCGCGACCGGCTGGGCCGGCTGGTGGCGGTGGGCGTGGTGACGCTCATCTTCAGCCACGTTTTTATCAATATCGGCATGAACATCCGCATCATGCCCGTGACGGGCGTACCGCTGCCGCTGCTTTCGTACGGCGGGTCTTCAGTGCTGGGCTCGTTAATCGCTGTGGGCTTGATGCAAAACGTACACATCCATCGGAAAGGATACTGACATTCTATGAGTAATAACAATTTTTCCCGGCGGCGCCGCGGCATGCGGTTCCGCCCCAAGGGCGGCCTTGGTCCAAACCCGCAAAAAACCGACCGCGAAGCCGTCCAGGCGCGCGCCGAGGTGGTAAGTGAACAGGGCGGCGCCGAGCGCTTATTTGAGAAACGGCACGCGCACGAAATCGAGCGCGCGGAAAATCTGGCCGCCGGGCTGCCGCCGCAGGGCACTCCGGAAACCGTAGAGCCCCCGCCGGCGCCGGCCAAAAAGGATTTCCGCGAACCCCATCACGACACGCCGGCGCAGGTCGCGGAAGACAAGCCGTTCGAGCCGGTCGATTTACCGGAACGACCCAAGGGTGTCCTGGACGCCATTAAAATGGCCGGGACCAACCTGTTGAAAAAAGTCCAGCGGCTCATTCGCCCGGAACATAAGATTCACAAGGAAGTGGTCATTAACGCCGAAACGCTCGAAACCCGCGTGGCGGTGCTGGAAGAAGGCAAGCTCGAGGAGTTCAACATCGAACGCACCACCGAGGAACGGCTCGTCGGCAGCATTTTCAAGGGCAAAGTCCGTAATCTGGAGGACGGCCTCAAAGCCGCGTTTGTGGACATCGGCTTCGAGAAGAATGCGTTTCTGCATTACTGGGACATCGTGCCGAATCAATTCGACAGCGGCGTGGAAATCGTCGAACGCGAGGGCCGCCGGCCCGCCCGGCCCAAGATTACGCAAAAGGACATCCCGCGGCTTTATCCGCCCGGCAGCGAAATCGTCGTGCAGGTCACCAAGGGGCCGATTGGCACCAAGGGCCCGCGGGTCACCACCAACCTTGTGTTGCCGGGACGTTACCTCGTCCTGCTGCCGAATTCGGATCAGAGCGGCATCTCGCGCAAGATCGAAAATCAGGAGGAACGCAAACGCCTCAAGAAAATCCTGCGCGAACTGTCCATCCCGGAGGGCATGGGGGTCATCATGCGCACCGCCGGGGAAGGCCAGCAGAAGCGCTATTTCGTGCGCGACCTCGCCCTCCTGCTCGAGGAATGGCGCGACGTGCAGGACCACATCAAGTCGCAACCGATGGCCACTTGCGTGTTTCAGGAGCCGGATTTGATCGCGCGCACCGTGCGGGACTTTTTGACCGAAGACGTCGAACGCATCGTGGTGGACCAGCCAAAGGCCTACGAACAGATGCGCGAAATGATTTCAAAAATCTCCACGCGCGCCGCCAACAAGGTGAAACTGTATGCGGACGCGCAGCCGGTGTTTGACCGGTTCAACATCACCAAGCAATTGGAGAACACATTCTCGCGCCAGGTCCATTTGAAGAGCGGCGGCTACATCGTCATTGACGAAACCGAGGCGCTGGTGGCGATTGACGTGAACACGGGCCGGCACAAGGGCAGCCGCGACCAGGAATCCACGATCCTGCGGGTGAACCTGGAAGCCGCCGAGGAAATCTGCCGGCAACTGCGCCTGCGCAACATGGGCGGCCTCATCGTGCTCGATTTCATTGACATGAAAGGCCGGCGCGACCAGCAGCAGGTTTATTCGCGCATGAAGGATGGTCTGCGCCGCGACAAGGCCAAGACCCATATCCTGCCGATTTCGCAGCTCGGCCTCATGGAAATGACGCGCCAGCGCCACACTGAAAGCGTGCGCTCGGCGGTGTATGACGACTGCCCGTACTGCAAAGGCCGCGGCAAGGTCAAGAGCGTCGTGACCATGAGCGTCGAAATCCAGCGCAAGCTCCAGGAAATCCTGAAGAAACGCACGCGCGACGAATCGGACTTTCAACTGCGCATTGTCGTGCACCCGACGGTGCTGGACCGGCTCCGCACCGAGGACGAAAAACATCTCATCGAGATGGAGAAACGTTACTTTGGCAAGCTGTCGTTCCGCGCCGATACCGGCATGCACGCCGAACAGTTCAAGATTGTGAACGTGGAAAACAACGAGGAACTGGCCAGCGTGGGTTCCTGAAAGATTCTCAATGGTCGGGCCGCGCTGCTGCGCGGCCATCGGTGGAGCAGCAACACCGCCCTGCCAACATCAAATGAGGCCCCGCAGGAAACTGCGGGGCAGCTTTTTATTTTTCCGACAACCTATTACCTGCCACCAGCATTTGTGGAATGATGTCACGTTCTCCCTCAACCCGGCCTTCTCCCCAAGGAGAAGGAGAATCGTCGGCCGTCTTTTTAAAAAACCGGCGACAGAATTGGCCGGATAATCACCTGAAAACCAAAACCGCTTTGTAGCTATTTCCTCTCTTGGGGGGAGAGGACAAAAGGTGAGGGCGAGTGTAACAACAAGAAGCCGGCCAGCGTTGGCTTGTATAGGGCAGGGCGCGCTCTCCGAGCCAGCCGCGGCGCGATGGCACATCGCACCCTGCCCAAAAATTAAAACCGCTCCGCGGGGAACTGCGAGGCGTGTTGTGCAAAAATTCACTCGAGGAGATCTCTGGCAGTACTTTTGCGACGCATATACCACGGTTCCGAATTTTTGCGATAACGTCCAGTATTGAGGAACGTTCCGCAGCTCGGACAATAGATAATGGGAAGACTGTTACCGGCGATTTCTGATTGCCTTCCAAGTGATGCGACAAAATGCCAGTCCACACCGCAACTTTCGCAACGTGCATCTTTTAAAGGTTGTCCACAGTTATGGCAAAAAAGCGCCGGACACGAAGTAATGTCTTTATCACAATTTGAACAGGTTTTGCTTCCTTGGGAAGAACTCAACAGCAATTTAATTCCCACCCCGAAAATACCAGCTGTAAAAATCCAGAAGATTGAGTTGATATCACTTTTATAGGCTTTCCAAGCGCAAAAAAGAATCTCAACAAAACACAGAAACGCCGATGCCCAAAACCAAATAGGTTTCCCGTTAATGCGAATCATAAATTCAACGGTTCCCCTTCGTGCTCAGTAACCGGCCGGCGATGCGCGGATCGCGCCGGCCGGCGGCGTCCACGGCACAATGAACAATATTTTCAAGTTTGTTTGGGTTTGATTTTTCCGCTTAACAAATTTCCCAATTCTTCAGTCAAGTTGAGTTCCTGCGCCCAGAGCTGCAGGTATTTTTTGTCCAGCGCGGCGGCTTGCACGGCCACCACGCCCGCCGCGTCTCCCAACTGCCGGTCGGATGGTGTGATGCGATTCCAAATGAGCTTGTGCAAAATGACGTCTTCCGCCGTGGCGATCGATGCGGGTTCGCCAAAGAGCGTGACGCCCACACGCCGGCTGAACATTTCCCGGTCAAACGGCTCCGGTTTGGGCAGCCAGAAATCCACCTTCAGCGCGGAACGGGTATCAATGGCGTTGAACTGGTGTGGTGGTTGAAACGCGCCGCGCACGGTGGATTCATCAATGTAAAAATCTCCGCTGAACGCCTGCACGAGGGCGGGAATGGCCGAAACCGGCAATTGTACGACAAAATCCAGATCATGCGTTGTGCGCGGAATGCCCCAGTAATTGCTCGCCATTGAGCCGGTCAGATAATAGGCCACGCCGCTCCGGTTCAGCCGGCGCAGACAATCCGCGAGCAATTCCTGTTCGTTCATGCGGCCCGGGCGAGTTCAATCCGCCGGCGAAGAAGCCGCTCGACTTCCGCGTCGTCGGCGTCCGGGTGCTGCCGGCGGATGCCTTCACGGGCGATGTTGCACGACAACTCGTGTAATCCCAAAGCGACGGCAAGCCGTTGTTCGCCGCTCATCCGGCGATAAAGCTCGATTTGTTTTTCCAAGGCTGCGGTTGCCGTCATATAACTGACGTTAAGCCATCGAACATCGTTTTACAATTTCCCCTTGGTGCTCGGCAACCGACCGGCGATGCGCGGGTCTTGCCGGCAGGCGGCGTCCACTGCACGCGCAAACGCCTTGAACAGCGCCTCGACAATGTGATGCGGCTCGTCGCCGCAAAGCAATTCCAGGTGCAGATTGCACCGCGCTTCGTTGGCAAAGGCCTGGAAAAATTCCTTCGCCAGCCCGAAACGGAAGGCGCTTGACGCATCCTGGTTCTTTTCAGCCGCAGAAATTTTCTTCTGCGAAAATTTGTCCAGTCCGCGCCAGACGAGGTGCGGCCGTCCGCCAAAATCAATGACACAACGCGCGAGGCACTCGTCCATCGGCACGTAGGCCTCACCGGTAAAGGGATTTTTCGGGTGAAAACCGGACCCATAACGGCGGATGCCGCGTTTGTCACCGAGCGCGGTGGCGAAAGCCTGCCCCAGTGCGATGCCGCAATCTTCAACGGTGTGGTGCGCGTCCACCTCCAAATCCCCGGCGCAACGAAGCTGCAAATTTACCACCGCGTGTTTCGCGAACAGCGCGAGCATGTGGTCGAAGAACGGAATGCCGGTTTTGATCGATGATTTGCCTTTGCCATCAAGGTTAAGGCTTACGGCAATGCGGGTTTCCTTGGTGTTCCGCCTGATTTTTGCCTGCCGAGGTTTCATTGCCGGTGATTAAACCAGACTGTCCGGCAGAAAACAAACCGAATGCTTTACGGCTTTGACGTGCCGGGCTGTCCGGCCATACGTTTTTCAGCCTCGTCAATTTGCTTTTGGATGGCGTCGGGGTAGGGCGAAACCTGTTTGGCCATTTCCAGATACTTGGCGGCTTGCGGCCAATCCCCGGCGATTGCCGCCGAATGCGCAAGGTTCATGGTAATGTTGTCATAGAGCCGTTTGCCATCCACGCTGGTCCTGGCTCTTTCGCCTTGTGCCTGCCAGCACCGCAAAGCGGCCAGCCAGGTGTTTCGCGCCCGGCTGGCATCGTGAAAGTCCTCATCGTAAAGCAGGCCCAAATCAAACAGAAGCTCGCTGTTTCCCGGATTGTTGTGCAATCCCTCGAATAAAAAGTCCCGGGCCTGTTCGGGCTTATGCAGTCGGCGCAGCCAGTAAACTCCCACCGTATAGGAGTCGATCATTTGCGGGTTCATATCCGTGGCGAGTTTCAACCACGGGAGAATTTCCTGCACGTCCACCTCGCTCACATGTCCTGAGGGACCGCCTGAACTGAGGTGGGTGTGCCGATTGGGAACAAACTGACGGTCCAACGCGGCCAGCCAATCGGGTGGCGGCCCCAGGAAATCATCACTGGTGGAACTCTCGTCTTCGGTCTTGCCTTCAGCCGGATCGGCCACGTCGTGTTCCGTCACCGATTGATCAAAGATGGACGGATAATAGCCGCTGTGAAAATACGCGTCGGCCATGTCGAACATTTCGTTTGCAAACAGCCGCCGGCCCTCGCCGAGCAGGAGTTTGAAGACATTGTTTGCGGCCGACTGCCCCTTGTTCCAGTCGGCGGCGCGCGGCACCTCGTTCCACCACGTCGCGCGCGGCACAAACACTGTCGCCAGCGTGAAACACAGCGTCAGCAACAGGGCCATCAGCCAGCCGGGAGGGATTTTTTTCATCACGTCAAACTTTTCCGGCGGAACCCCAGCCAGGTCAGCAGCAAAAACAATCCGGTGTAAGCCGCCGCATAAAGCGCCGCCAGCCCGCAATCCAGCCAGTTCACCAGACCCCAGTCATTGACCACCCGCTCGCGGACATCAAACAGTTCCAGATGCGGAATGATAAAATAGATCGTGTAGATGAGGCTGCGCAGGGGTTCGGCATTATGCAGGGCGACCGTGTTCAGGTGGCGGCCCAGAAACAGGATGCCGGCGACCACGATGAACAGGATAGTGACGGTGGAAGACGGCGCGGCAAAAACGATGGAACCGAGCAGGGTCATGGCCGTGACGATGCCCAGCATGATCCATTGCAGCAGGAAGGCCTGAAAATAATCCAGCACCGGCCAGTAATGTTCGCGCGAACCGGTGATGACGGCAAAGAAGAGATAAAACACCGCCAGGGCGGTGCCGCTGGCCAGCCAGCAGCCTAGAAATTTTCCCAGAATGACCTGTCCGCGGGTGACTGGCTTGGCGAGCAGGGGAAAAATCGTGCGGCTTTCACGCTCGGCAGGAATCTGCCGCGCGGCCATCGTAATGGTGATGAGCAGGGCGGAAACCCAGATGAGCAACATACAAAGGTCTTTGACATAACGCACGATGTTGGGGTCGTGAAAAAATTCCATGCTGCCCGCCGCCAGGGTGATCACCGCCGTCAGCACGAACAGCACATAAAGATCCTTGCGTCGATAGAGTTCCTTGATGACGACACCGGTCAATGCCCAAATGGTGTTCATAACGCGGATTGCGGTTGATAGCCGATGATATCCAAAAACGCTTTTTCCAGATTCGTGTGGTTGGGTCCGATCACCTCATCCACGCCGCCAATGGTCTTGAGTTCGCCGTTATTGATGATCGCCACCCGGTCACAAATGGTTTCCACTTCTCCCAACTCGTGCGAGGAAAAGAAAACGGTTTTGCCCTCGTTTTTCAGGCGTTGAATAATCTCGCGGACTTTCATGCGGCCCAACGGATCCAACCCGCTGGTGGGTTCGTCCAGGATCAGCAGATCCGGATCGTTGATCAGCGCCTGTGCGATGCCGACACGCTGTTGCATTCCTTTGGAATAGGTTTTGATGAAACGTTTGCGGGCCGGCTCCAGTTCAACCAATTTCAGTAATCGATCAATCCGTTTTTCGGCTTCCACATGTGGAATGCCGAAAATGCGCGCGTAGAAGCGCAACAACTCCTCAGCGGTGAGAAATTTGTAGTAATAGGTCATTTCCGGCAGATAGCCGATGCGCTGGCGGGCGATGGGCTGGCGCACGTCAATGCCAAAGAGGTAGGCCGCGCCGCGCGTCGGCGGAATAAAGCCAAGCAACACGTTGATGGTCGTGGTCTTGCCCGCGCCATTGGGGCCGAGGAAGCCGAAGACTTCGCCGGCACTGACCGAGAGATTCAATCCCTTCAAGGCGGGCTTGCTTTCCAGCTTCAAACCATGTGCGCGATACTCAACCCAGAGATTTTCCGTTTGTAGAATCGCATCCATGTCTTTTCCAAATACCAAAAATTGTTTGACAAGCCAGAATAATAACCACTCTCACTGCGATTGCCACCTGTAAAATGAAACGAAAAGGCCTGAAGTGGAAACTTCAGGCCTGGTGATTCTTTATAAGGATTACTGTGGCAATTTGTGTACGAAATTGCCGCTGGCATCGCCGACGGGCTGTTTCTGGCAGACCGGCTGCGTTGAGGCATCTACAACCG
>DATNHM010000002.1:0-44169 GCA_035604955.1 Candidatus Limnocylindrales bacterium
CGATGTGGCGCTTCCAGCCGCCGAGACGCTGGTGCAAACAGGCTTCACCGATGATTTTCTCCCCGGCCAGCATGATCAGCGGCAAATTATGCTCGAAATCGGCGCGCCGGCACCATTGTTGGAACAACGCGCGGTCGGACACCGGCTGCTTGATGAACAGCCGCTCCTCCTCCGGCACGGCGAGGAAAAACTTGTGCAGCCGCGCCGCGTCCCGCTTGCCCAGCGGGCGCACCACGCATTCCGTGCCGTCGCGCAACTTCACCTCGAGCGGAAACTTTTCCAAAGCATAATCCAGAATCATAAAATGCCTTTCGTTGTCTGTTCCTACCATAGCACTGAATGAGTTTAACTGAAACAACTAAATTGTTAAAAAAGCATCTTTTATTGTCTTTGCTGGTGGGGACCGCGGGTGTCTCCACCCACACAGTCAGGTGGGGCGAGGCTTTCCATGAACCGGTTCGTAGCGCAGTCGTCCCGACTGCGGGTTCCGACAGCGTCCCGCTGTCGTCAGGAACCCCCGGCGGGACGCCGGGCGTGGACCCGCAGGCGAGGACGCCTGCGCTACAACGATGCGGTTCAAGCTCCGTGGGCAGTTCAAAAAGGAACAGGAAACTACTAACGAGCCGTGGGATGGGACATCGCGCTGCAATGCCCGGACAGCGCAGCGCGCCGTCCTAAGCGACAGAAGGAAAGTAATATTATGCTGGATAGTAAGTTAAGCCAGACTTACAATCATTTCCATGAAACAGGATAGGCTGATCTTGGCAAAGGATAGGCTGCAAACCCAGCCGCCGATTATCTGTTAGGCATCATGCGAGCACTATGAAATATCCCGACGGTTCTCTTGTTAAGCTTGGCGATATTGTCACCATACCGCTGCCAGATAGCAATGCGAAGGGACGAGTAGTGATGATCAGTGCGAAGGCGCGGGTGGTTATGCTCGGCGATACTCGCGAGCATTTGGACATTGATAAGAATTTCCTCGATTGGGTTGAGAGCGAGAAGAAGCTGCTCGAGCCGTCCTATGTCGTCGTTGAGTGGGTTGACCGCAATCCACTCGCTCACGATGACCCCAGGTATGCACCGGTTGGCAATTATATGTTCACGCGGCTAGATGAGTGCATTACACATGATGCCTAATACTGTGATAGGCTGCACAAACAAATTCTTCTTCGGGTGGTAAAGTGGTTGGTTACGCAAAGGGAAATTCCGTCCTGGCACGATTCAGGGATTATTTCCGGGCTTGAAATTGCTTTTCCCATCCGGTCGGACCAAACTCTGCAAAATCGGTTAAGTCTTTACCAAGGTTTGGTAAGTAACACGCCGGAAATCAGCGAAGTTATTTTCGGGCGAACTTTATGCTTGAGACACTGTTATATCCAAAGGTCGTGGCCGTGATCGGCGCGTCCCGCAGTCCGGAGAAAGTCGGCCACGCGGTACTGGCTATTCTGCTATGATAAAGTGGACAAAAGAATTTGAGACTGGTTCAGCAAAGCTGGACCGGCAACACCGGTTATTAATTGACAACATCAACCTTCTAAAAGACTTGTTGGACAACCCCGACCGTAGCCGGCAGGAGGCGGAATTCGCGGTCTTTCTGGTGGATTATCTGGAAAACTATGCAGATATTCATTTCAAGGGAGAGGAGAAGTGCATGGAAGCTTACCGGTGTCCGGTTCACGCGACCAATCAGCAGGAGCACGAACGGTTCCGGGGGTTTATTCATGATTACAAAAGGCTGTGCGAGATGGAAGGCTTCAAAATGGAACTGCTCCGCAAATTGCATGAGGAGATGCGAACATGGATTATCGAGCACATACTCAAAATTGATACACAACTCAAACCCTGCATTCAAAAGCAACAAACGATGTGATGTCGCCTGACACCAGGATTGGTTGCACAACTGAATTCTTCTTCGGGTGGTAAAGCGGTTGGTTCCGTAAAGAGGAGTTCCATCTTTGCATGGTCGGGGATTGTTTCCCGGGGTGGTATTGTTTGGAGTTCCGCGTTTACGCCGTTCCGGGCCGCCTAAAGGCGGAACTCCGAGCTGATTCAGGACACTACCTTTCCCGGCTTGAAATTGCTTTTCCCATCCGGTCCGACCAAACTCTGCAAAATCGGTTAAGCCTTTACCAAGGTTTGGTAAGTAACATGCCGGAAAAAGACGAAGTTATGTTCCGGCGGATTTTTTATGCTTGAGACACTTTTATATCCGAAGGCCGTGGCCGTCATTGGCGCGTCCCGCAGCCCGGAGAAAGTCGGGCACGCGGTACTGGCCAACCTCGTCAACGGCGGCTTCAAGGGAACGATTGTTCCGGTCAATCCCGGCACCGACGAAATCCTCGGCCTCAAATGTTACAAATCGCTGGGCGACTATAAGAACCCGATTGACCTCGGCATTATTGTGGTGGGAGGCAAGTATGTGAAGGACGCGTTGCAAAGCTGCTTGGACGCGGGGGCAAAGTCCGTGATTGTCATCACCGCCGGTTTCAAGGAGGTCAGTGCCGAAGGCGCCAAGGCCGAACTGGAGTTGGTGCAACTCTGCCGGGCACAGGGCGCGCGCATGGTCGGGCCGAATTGTCTGGGCGTGTTGAACACGGACCACCACCTGAACGCGACGTTCGCGCCGTCGGTGCCGCCGCCGGGAAAAATTTCCGTCATCTCGCAATCCGGCGCGCTGTGCGTGGCCATCCTGGACTGGGCGGCCGATCAGAAGCTCGGTCTGGGCAAGGTCATCAGCTTCGGCAACAAGGCCGACCTCAACGAAGCGGATTTCATCCAGGCGCTTGCGGAAGACAAGGCCACCAACGTCATCGCCGGCTACCTGGAAAGCATCAAGGAAGGCGACAAATTTCTGCGCGTGGCGGAACAGGCGGCGGCTATCAAGCCGGTGGTCATTTTGAAGGTGGGCATCACGCAGGCGGGCGCCAAGGCGGCATCCTCGCATACCGGCAGCCTGGCCGGCGCCGATATTGCCTACGGCGCTGCTTTCAAACGCGCCGGCGTCATTCGCGCCGAAAATTTTGAGGCATTGTTCGATTATGCCGCTGCGTTTGCCATGCAGCCGCTGCCCAACGGCGAGCGCGTGGCCATCATCACCAACGCCGGCGGACCGGGCATCATGGCGGCCGACGCCGCGGAAGGTTTGGGCTTGAAAATGGTTTCTCCGAGCAAGGAAAGCGACGCCAAACTCCGGACTTTCCTGCCCGCTTCAGCGGCGTTTGGGAATCCCGTGGACGTGATTGGCGACGCGGAACCCGACCGCTACGCCAAGGCGTTCGAGGTCATGCAGGACGACGAAAAGACGGATGCGATTGTCGTGGTGGTGACGCCGCAGAACATGACGCGCCCGCTGGAACTGGCGGAAAAGCTCGGCGCCGCGCACAAGGGCAAGAAGCCGGTGCTGGCCGTGTTCATGGGCGGCACGGAAGTGGCCGCCGCGAAGGAAAAATTGATGGCAGTGGGCATCCCGAATTATCCGTCACCCGACCGCGCCATCATTGCCTTGCGGGCGATGTGCGATTACGCGGCGTGGCGCCGTCGGCCAGCCCGCATTGTAACCCGGTTCCCGGTCAACCGCCGCCGCGTGGACCGCATCATTCACATGCAGATGCGGAGCGGCGAGGCCCAGATTGGTGAAGTCGAGGCGAAGGAAATTCTGCGCGCCTACGACTTCAACGTACTCGGCGGCCAGATTGCCCGGACGAGCGATGAAGCGGTGGAAATTGCCGAGCGCCTGATTTATCCGGTGGTCCTGAAAATTTCGTCGCCGGACATCATTCACAAATCCGATTTCGGCGGCGTGCGCATCAACCTGGCCAACGCCGAGCAGGTACGCGACGCGTTCGACCTGATGATGTTGCGCATCCAGAAACGCGCGCCCAGCGCGCATCTGCGCGGCGCTTACGTGGAAAAGATGGGCCAGCGCGGCCGCGAAGTGATTCTGGGCATGACGCGGGATCCGCAGTTCGGCCCGATGCTGATGTTCGGCCTGGGCGGTATTTTCGTCGAGGTGATGAAGGACGTGACCTTCCATCTCGCGCCCATCACGGCGGAGGAAGCGATGCAGATGTTGAAAGGCACGCGCTCGTATGCGCTGCTGCAAGGCGCGCGCGGCCAGGCGCCCGTGGATTTGGACGCCATCGCCGGTGCGTTGCAACGCATCAGCCAGTTGGCCACGGATTATCCGGAAATCAAGGAATTGGACATTAACCCCTTTATTGTCGGTCCGGTCGGCGTGCAGGCGTATGTGGCGGATGCGCGCATGACCCTGGCCAACGTCGTCGCCGCCGGGAGGAATCATGAGTAAACCGATTTCATACGACCCCAAATGGCAGGAAACCTACCAGCCGCAAATCCTGAACGCGGCGGATGCCGTCAAAAAAATCCGGCCCGGCCAGCGCATCTTCATCGGCACCGGCGTGGGCGAACCATTGCAACTGGTCAGCGCCCTGACCAAACGGGCGGTGGAATTGCCCGACACCGAGATTGTGCATCTGCTGACGTTTGGTGCGGCGCCTTACGCCCACCGGGAACTCGCGCAGTATTTCCGCGTGAACAGTTTCTTTATTGCAGAAAACGTGCGCGACATCATCCAGGAAGGTTTGGGCGATTATACCCCGATTCACTTGTCCGACATCCCGCGCCTGTTTGACTCCGGCCAGTTGCCGCTCGATGTGGCATTGATCCAAGTGAGCCCGCCCGACAAGGACGGCATTTGCAGCCTGGGCGTTTCGGTGGACATCGTCAAAAGCGCCGCCGCGAATGCGTCGCTGGTCATTGCCCAGGTCAATCCGCGGATGCCGCGCACACTGGGCGATTCGTTCATTCACGCGTACGAGATTGACGTGCTGGTGCCGGGCGAGGAGCCCATTCTGGAAGTCAAACCGCCAGAAATCACCGATACAACCAGGCAGATTGCCGAGAATCTTTCCGCTTTGATTGAGGACGGCTCGACGCTCGAAATCGGTCTGGGACGGATTCCGCAGGCCCTGGTCAGTTTTCTTAAAGATAAAAAGGACCTCGGCGTGCACACCGAAATGATTTCCGATGACGTCATCGAATTGATTGAGGCCGGCGTCATCACCGGGGCACGCAAAACCGTGGACCGGGGCAAGGTGGTGACCAGTTTCTGTCTGGGGACGCAGAAGCTTTATGATCTGGTGGACAACAACCACATGTTCGCCTTCCACCCGACGGAATACGTGAACAGCCCTTTCATCATTCATCAACAACACAAGATGGTGGCCATCAACACCGCGCTGGAAGTAGACCTCACCGGCCAGGTTTGTGCCGATTCGCTGGGCGCAAAATTTTTCTCCGGCGTCGGCGGCCAGGTGGATTTCAACCGCGGCGCGTCCAAATCCCCTGGCGGCAAGGCGATCATCGCCCTGCCCTCGACCGCCCAGGGCGGCAGCGTTTCGCGCATCGTCGTGCAGCTCAGCCCCGGCGCGGGCGTCGTCACCACCCGGGCAGGTGTATTTTATGTCGTCACCGAATACGGCGTGGCCTATCTGCACGGCAAGAGCGTGCAGGAACGCGCCCTGGCACTCATCAGCATTGCGCACCCGAAATTCCGCGCCGACCTGCTCCGCGAAGCGATTGAGGCCAAATACCTGTCCGCCACCATGTCGGATAAGGAAGGCAAAATCCTGGTCGGCCCGAAGGAACTGCGCACCACGTACTTGCTCAACGACGGCACGTTGCTCAATTTCCGGCCGATCC
Organism: Candidatus Limnocylindrales bacterium; assembly: GCA_035604955.1. Taxonomy (GTDB): domain Bacteria; phylum Verrucomicrobiota; class Verrucomicrobiia; order Limisphaerales; family UBA11358; genus UBA11358. The sequence continues at coordinate 5,725 of DATNHM010000002.1, forward strand.
ATCCGACGGATGAGCCGCGGATGCGCGACTTGTTTTACAAATTGTCCGAAGCGACGATTTACTATCGTTTCATGAGCCATCAGAAACGGGTGTCGCGGCATCAGATTCAGGATTTCGTTTATATTGATCACCGCAACGACGTCACCATTGTCGGCACGCTGCCCGATCCTTCCGGAGAGGAAATCCTCGCGGTCGGCAGTTATTATCTCGACCAGAAGACGAACCTGGCGGAAGTGGCGTTTGTGGTGGGCGACAAATGGCAGAACCACGGCATCGGCACGTTCCTGTTGAAGCACCTGATGCGCATCGCGCGGCGCAACGGCATCCGCGGGTTCACCGCCGAAGTGCTCACCGACAACAAGTCCATGCAAGCCGTCGTCAACAAATCCAACTGCAAGGTCAGCAGCAAGCTCAGCGGCAACGTGTACAGCTACGAGATGGATTTCGAATAATCCGGCAAGAGTGCTTTCAAGCATATTCGCACAGAATATCCCAGCGGGATAAAATCATTCAGCCCGGCGTTGCGAGGAGCTAGCTACGCCGGGTGAACGTCAAAATAAAATTAACCCCAATGGGGTTTGATCAATGGACGGCGAAATGATTCAACTTCTTCAGAGTTGATGAATTTGGCGGGACGTTCGCCCAGCGCAGCCGCTGGCGCGTCAACGCTGGGCGGACTGAGACAATCCTCTCAGATTGCAAAAAAGGACGCAGGCGCGGAACGGGCCTTTCCGACGACAAAGTCCAAAGTTCATTTCTTGAATTTCGTCCCCCCCGGCACACCCAAAAAAAATCAAACAATTAGCAAAAACGGTTGAGCTATATCATTTTCCTGAGATTAGCTTATTACTACAAACTCGGACGAAGCGCGCCGTTTGCAGTGTCGGTGCGAACGACGTGGACCGGTTCCGCTAAATGGAATCGGGTCGCCACAGAAAAACCGATGCCGGCGCGGGTGAATCCCGGCTGACGGGCGCGACGTGAGTTTGTCGGCGGAGAAGTGCCCACCGCCGGGCGAAATGGCATCACAACTGGTCGCCGGAAGACGTTCCTCGCCGAGGAAAAGTCCAGCGCCGGACAGGATGAGATGACCGTGATACGCGAACAATCACTGGCTCGCCAGGCAACAGCGCTCTTCCGGCGCTCGCGGGGAAGTCCCTGTACTCGGGACCGGCATTCGAGCCGCAGGAACCGCCCGAATGGCCGCCAGGTTTTGGAGTACGCCAGTCCTCTGGCGCTTTTGAAGGCCAGCCCGCAGTCCGAGAGCGGCAGAGGACTGCCGCAGTCCAGGACGCTATCGCGCCAAACCAAATCCATAGTCAGTTCATTGCCCCAATGCGGGTCGTTTGGTGGAGGTTGTCCATGAACAACCGCACCCTCGCTTTCCTCTACCCGCCTGAAATCGAAAGGCTGAGTTACCCGCCGGATTGTCCGTTCAAGTCCCAGCGCGCCGAGCTGACGCGCGAACGATTGAAATCCTTTGGCCTGCTCGGCAGCGAAGGGCATTTTGAAATCGCGCCACCACCGGCTTCGCTGGACCAGTTGCAATGGTTTCATTCGGGCCGTTACCTGGACGAACTGCAGCGGGCGGCGAGCGGGGACTTGACGGTGCAAGGCTGGAACATGGGCCTCGGCGGACCGGACACCCCGGTGTTCAAGGATATGTTCAAATGGGGCGCCTGGGCGTGCGGCGCCGGACTGATGGCCGCCGATTTGTTGCTCCAACGCAAGGCGGACGTCGCCTTCAATCTGCTGGGCGGTTTTCATCACGCCATGACCGAGCGTGCGGCGGGGTTTTGTTACCTGAACGACGTGGTGCTCGCCTGCCTGAAACTCGCCGGAGCCGGCTGCCGGGTTTTGTATCTGGACGTGGATGCGCACCACGGCGACGGCGTGCAATCGGCGTTTTACCGGCGCGACGACGTGCTGACCATTTCCCTCCATGAAACCGGCCGGACGCTTTTCCCGTGGGGCGGTTTTGAAAATGAAATCGGCGAAGGACTGGGTCTGGGATTCAACGTTAATGTTCCGTTACCGCCGCAGACTTATGATGAAGCGTTTTTGAAGGCGTTCGACCGCGTGGTGTTGCCGTTAATGGAAGCCTATGCCCCCGACGTCATCGTTCTCGAACTCGGGATGGACACGCTGGCGGGCGATCCGCTGACGCACCTGCGCATGACCAACAACATCGTGGTGGAAATCCTTGAACCCCTGCTGCAACGCGGCTGTCCGCTGCTCGTGGCCGGCGGCGGCGGCTATCACGTCGAAAACACCGTCCGCGGCTGGGCGCTGGCCTGGCGCACGTGCTGCGGCGAAGACGTGGAAGATTTTGCGATGGGCATGGGCGGCGTCATGCTGGCCAACACGGAGTGGGCGGGCGGATTGCGGGACCGGACGCTGGCAGTGACCGCGGAACAGCGCCAGGCCGTTGAACCGGAATTGCAGGCCACCATTAAAAACATCACCCATCAAGTTTTCCAATTTCACGGGATTTGCGCCAATCCCAGGCGAGCAACCACGGCGTCCAGCCGGTCCCTCCCCACCGACGAACACACCAAACCAAACCGAACCATGTTATGACAACACTCACTCAACCCGTTTCCCACCCCGTCTCGACCAGTTCCCTCATGCAGGAAGGCCGGACGTTCCCGCCCAGCCGGGAAGTCGTCCAACGCGCCTTCATCAACGCCGAGCAATACCAAAAAATGTATGAACACTCGATCAAGGACCCGGACGGGTTCTGGCTCGAACAGGCTGCCACGCTCGACTGGTTCAAATCGCCGACCAAGGGCCGCAAATTCATCTGGAACACGTCGGCGAAAATAGTCGAACACACCTGGTTCGAGGACGGCCAGCTCAACGTGACGGTGAATTGTCTCGATCGCCATCTGAAATCGAAGACGCGCGACAAAACCGCCCTCATCTGGCAGGGCGAACCGGAGGACGACGTCCGGACGTTCACTTATGCGCAGTTGCACCAGGAAGTCTGCAAATTCGCCAACGTGCTGAAATCGCTGGGCGTTAAAAAAGGCGACCGCGTTTCCATTTATCTGCCGATGATTCCGGAATTGCCCATCGCCATGCTCGCCTGTGCGCGATTGGGCGTCATCCACTCGGTCGTGTTCGGCGGTTTCAGCGCCGAAGCGCTGGCTGGGCGCATCAACGACGCCACCTGCCGCCTGCTGATCACCTCAAATGTTTCCCTGCGTTCCGGCAAGAGCATTCCGCTCAAGGGCATCGCCGACGAGGCGCTCAAACATACCAAGAGCATCAAAAAAGTCATCGTCGTTAAACGCAACGAGCAACCGTGCAACATGACACCGGACCGCGACGCCTGGTATCACGACCTCATGGCCAAGGCGAACGCCGACTGCCCGCCGGCGGTCAACAATGCCGAGGACCCGCTGTTCATTCTTTATACCTCCGGTTCCACCGGCAAACCCAAGGGCGTCGTCCATTCCACCGCTGGCTACCTCCTGCAAACCGCGCTCACGCACAAATACATCTTTGACGTTCACGATGACGACATCTTCTGGTGCACCGCCGACATCGGCTGGGTCACCGGCCACAGTTACATTTGTTACGGCCCGCTTTGCAACGGCGCGACCAGCCTCATGTTCGAGGGCGTGCCGACGTTTCCGGACGCCGGGCGCTTCTGGAAAATCGTTGAAAAATTCAAAATCACGGTTTTTTACACCGCCCCGACCGCCATCCGCTCGCTCATCCGGCTCGGCGAAGAATGGCCGAACAAATATGACATGAGCACGCTCCGTACGCTCGGTTCCGTCGGCGAGCCCATCAACCCGGAGGCCTGGTTGTGGTATCACCGTGTCATCGGCAAGGAACGCTGCCCCATTGTGGACACCTGGTGGCAGACGGAGACCGGCGGCATTCTTATCACGCCATTGCCCGGCGCGCACACGCTCAAACCCGGCAGCGCGAACCGGCCGTTCTTCGGCGTTGAACCGGTCGTCCTGCGCGACGACGGCAAGCCGTGCGGCGTGAACGAAGGCGGCAAGCTTTGCATCACCAAACCCTGGCCGGGCATGTTGCGCACCACCTGGGGCGACCACAGCCGGTTCATCGAAACCTATTTCACGATGTATCCCAATATCTACTTCACTGGCGACGGTTGCCGCATTGACAATGACGGCGACTATTGGTTGATGGGCCGCATTGACGACGTCGTCAACGTCTCCGGCCACCGCATCGGCACCGCCGAGGTCGAGAGCGCATTGGTCAGCCATCCGAAGGTAGCCGAGGCCGCCGTGGCGCCGATGCCGCACGACATCAAGGGCCAGGGCCTTTACGCTTTCGTGACACTCAAGGACGGCGTGCCCGAAAGCGACGAACTCAAAAAGGAACTGGGCAATCACGTCCGCAAGGAAATCGGGCCGATTGCCGTGCCGGACAAAATCCAGTTCGCACCCGCCCTGCCCAAGACCCGCTCCGGCAAAATCATGCGTCGCATCCTGCGCAAGATCGCCGAAAATGCCGCAGACCAGATTGGCGACGTTTCGACGCTGGCCGATCCGCACGTCGTGGAACTTCTGGTTAAAGGGAAACAGTGAAGTCGGAGGCGCGTTGCCGGGGCCAACCGCCCCGGCAGCCGCCCCTGATTCCAACCTTACTCCACCTATGCTGCCCAACGCATTCACAGGCAAATCGCATCCGCCCACCGACACCGAACTGGCCGGTGTGCTGGGCTCGGCCAAGGCGCTTTGGGACCGGTTGCTGGCCAGCCTGGCTGCGGAACATCAGTTGACCACCCGGGAATGGAATTCGTACTCGCCCAAGGCCGGCTGGTCGCCACGGCTTAAGAACAAGGGACGCAACATTGTGTATCTCGGTCCATGCCAGGGCGCATTCCGCACGGCCTTTGTCCTCGGCGACAAAGCGGTGGCGGCAGCACGCCAAAGCGACCTGCCTCCCGGTGTGATTAAAATCATCAACGAAGCCAAACGCTATGCGGAAGGGACCGCTGTCCGGATCGAAATCAAGCGGGCGAAAGATATTGAGACGGTGACCAAACTTGCGGGCATCAAGCTCGCTCACTGAGGACACAAAAAATGAAATTCGAGCCAAATAACGCTTTCACCGTGACTCATCCGACCGGAATTTTCTTTGACGCCAAAACCAGTTGGCGCCGACCGGTGATTTTTGCCATCGCCCTGCTGGCCGGTCCGGCCCTGGCGGCCGATACCAACTTCACCTGGAAAGCCGACGCCACGGTCAAGGAAACCTACGACAGCAATCTTTATCTTCAGGACAACGCGCCCAACTCCGCCAATGTCGCCCTAGCAAAAGCGGCCGGGTTGCGACCCGTGCAGGCGAACCAAGGTTCGTTTTTGACTACCATCACACCCAGGTTCGGCCTCGACTACAAACCCGGCGCCGCCTTTTACCTTTCCGCTGCTTATTCGCCGGAAATGGCGCTTTACACATCGGCTGAGGACGAGGATTACATTACGCACCGCGGCACGCTCAATCTGGGCGGCGCGGTGGAAAATGCCTCCTGGGAATTGCTGAATACCGCGACCTACATCCAAGGCAGCCGTGAGGGGCCGACCTTTGCCAGACCGGATGACATTCCAGCCATTGGCGGCATTCCGCTACGCGACCGGCGTGCCGCGTTCATCTGGCGCAATAGTTTCCGGCTGACCCAGACCGTCGGCAAATGGTTTTTCCGCCCGGTCGCTTCGAGCTACGTCCACGATTTCCTGACCGATCAGAAATTCGTCCTGCCCGCCATCCGTACCACGAACTACACCTACGAAAACTACATTGACCGACAGGACGTCAACGGCGGTTTGGATGTCGGCTATGAAGTGGCCGACAAAACATATTTGGTCGCCGGTTACCGGTATGGACGTCAGGACCAGCTTAAAGCCCCGTCCACCACCACCGGTGCCATCGTCAGCAGCCCTTACGGCAATTATTACCATCGCATCCTCATCGGCATGGAAGGCAACCCTGTAAGCTGGCTGAAACTGGCCGTGCTGGGGGGACCGGACATCCGCCGGTTTGATTCCGGCACACCGGCCGGTTTTGACCGGACCGGACTTCGCTACTACTGGGACATCTCGGCGACGGCGACACCGACAAAGCATGACGCGCTTACGGTCAAATCCACCCGCTACGAGCAACCGGCCTTCTCCAGCTTCAGCATGTACGAAGACACCAAGACCGACCTCGCCTGGAAACACAAACTCAACGACCACTTCAGCACAAACCTGGGATTTACGCTCTACGTGGGTGACTGGGAGAAGCCGGTGGCGCGCGACGATTGGATTTACACGCCGAGCGCCGGGCTGACTTACAATTACGACAAACATTTGAGCGTTGACCTCGCCTATTCCTACGATTGGGTAGACAGCAAGGTGTCCGCCAGCGAAGAGCCGCTGACGGACAGCCACGAATTCACGCGCCACACTGTCTCGCTGGCGGTGAAATACACATTTTGACCGGCACTGAATCGCCGGTTTGCATTTGGTTCTGTGAAATCGGGTGAATGAAGCAAACGATGTTGCTTCTTTGGCAAAATAAGTGAGGGTGGTCGCCCCTTTACAAACTATGCTGATTTCAGGGTCGTTGGCGATGAGCCAAACTGGTTGAAATTCATGCCGGAACGGCCGTTTCAGCACTCAATGATTTTAAATTTTTCATCAAAATGAGCACGAGACCGAAACTGACACTGGACGCCAACGAAGGCGTCGCCCACGTCGCCTATCGCCTCAACGAGGTGATGGCCATCTACCCCATCACGCCGTCATCGCCGATGGCCGAGTTCTGCGATCAATGGGCGTCCGAGGGGAAAAAAAATCTCTGGGGCACCATCCCGTCCATTGTGGAATTGCAAAGTGAAGGCGGAGCGGTCGGCGCGGTGCACGGCATGTTGCAGACCGGTTCCATGGCCACCACGTTCACCGCGTCGCAGGGCCTGCTGCTGATGATCCCCAACATGTTCAAGATCGCGGGCGAGTTGCTGCCCACAGTCTTCCACGTCACCGCCCGCGCGGTGGCCACCCATGCGCTTTCGATTTTCGGCGATCACAGCGACATCATGGCCATGCGCGCGACCGGCTGGGCGATGCTCGGTTCGGCCAGCGTGCAGGAAGCACCGGACTTTGCGCTGATTGCGCAGGCGGCCACGCTGCGGTCGCGGATTCCGTTCGTGCATTTCTTCGACGGCTTCCGCACGTCGCACGAGGTGCAAAAGATTGAGATGCTGACCGAAGCGGATTTGCGCGCGTTGATTGACGACAAACTGCTGGCGGAAAACCGCGCACGGGCGATGTCGCCCGACCATCCGGTGCTGCGCGGCACGGCGCAAAATCCGGACGCCTTCTTCCAGGCGCGCGAGGCGTGCAATCCGTTTTACGCCGCCTGCCCGGACATCGTACAACAGGCGATGGACGATTTTGCGAAGCAGGTTGGCCGCGCCTACAAACTGTTCGATTACGTCGGCGCGCCGGACGCGGAACACGTGGTGGTGCTGATGGGTTCAGGTTGCGAAGCCGCGCACGAAACTGTCGAGTATCTGAATGAGCGGGGCGCGAAGTTCGGCCTGGTGAAGGTGCGGCTGTACCGCCCGTTCGACAGCAAACGGTTTGTGGAAGCCCTCCCGCGGTCGGTTAAAACCATCGCGGTGTTGGACCGCACCAAGGAGCCGGGCGCGGCCGGCGAACCACTGTATCAGGATTGCGTCGCGGCGGTGCTCGAAGGCATGGCCAATAGCTGGGGTAATTTGAAATGGCTCCCGAAAGTGGTCGGCGGCCGCTACGGCCTTTCGTCGAAAGAATTCACGCCCGCGATGGTCGAGGCCGTGTTCGACAACATGGCTGCCGCCAAACCCCGGAACCATTTCACCGTCGGCATCAACGACGACGTTTCCCACACCAGCCTGCCGGTGAACCAAAACTTTTCAACCGAACCCGACGACGTGATTCGCGCGTTATTTTACGGTCTGGGTGCGGATGGCACGGTGGGCGCGAACAAAAATTCCATCAAGATCATCGGCGAAGGCACCGGGAATTTTGCCCAGGGCTATTTCGTCTATGACTCGAAGAAATCCGGCAGCATGACGGTGTCGCACCTGCGGTTCGGGCCGAAGCCGATTCGCTCGACGTATTTGATCTCGCGCGCGAATTTCGTGGCTTGCCACCTGCCGATGTTTCTGGAGAAATTCGACATGGTCAAGCCGCTGGTGCCCGGCGGGACGTTCCTGCTCAACACACCCTATCCGCAGGACGAAATCTGGTCGAAGCTGCCGACGCCGGTGCAGGAATCGCTCATCGCCAAGAAGGCAAAGTTTTACGTGATTGACGCGACGAAAGTGGCGCGCGACAGCGGCATGGGCGGGCGCATCAACACCATCATGCAGGTTTGTTTCTTCGCGCTGTCGGGCGTGCTGCCGCGCGACAAGGCCATCGAAGCCATCAAATATTCCATCAAGAAAACCTACGGCAAAAAAGGCGAGGAAGTCGTGGCCATGAACCTCAAGGCCGTGGACAACACGCTGGAGCATTTGCACGAAGTGCCGGTGACCCAACGCGTCAACGGCAGCGGCGACCTGCTCCCGCCCATTTCGCCGAGCGCCCCGCGGTTCGTGGTGGATGTGCTGGGCCGGCTCACCGCCGGTGAGGGCGACGACCTGCCCGTCAGCGCATTCCCGGTAGACGGCACCTTCCCGACCGGCACGGCGCAATATGAAAAACGCAATCTCGCGCTCGACATCCCGGTCTGGGACGAAAAAATCTGCATCCAATGCGCGAAGTGCGTGGCGATCTGCCCGCACGCGACCATCCGCGCGAAGGTCTATGAACCGGCGGCCCTCGCCAACGCTCCCGCGACGTTCAAATCCGCGGACAGTCGCAATCCTGATTTCAAGGGCTGGAAGTTCACCCTGCAGGTTGCCGCCGAGGATTGCACCGGCTGCTCGTTGTGCGTGGACGTTTGCCCGGCGCGCAACAAAACGGAAACCAAACTCAAGGCCATCAACATGCGGCCGCAGGCCCCGCTGCGGTTGCCGGAGCGTGAGAACTGGAATTTCTTCCTCGGCCTGCCCGAACTGGACCGGCGCAAAGTCAAGATAACGCAACTGCGCCAGCAACAACTCCTGCGGCCCCTGTTCGAATTCAGCGGCGCGTGCGCCGGCTGCGGCGAGACACCCTATCTCAAAATGCTGTCACAGCTTTTCGGCGACCGCGCCATCATCGCCAACGCCACCGGTTGTTCCTCGATTTACGGCGGCAATCTGCCGACGACACCTTACACGAAGAACACTGAAGGCCGCGGCCCGGCCTGGTGCAATTCGCTGTTCGAGGACAACGCGGAGTTCGGTCTCGGTTTCCGCGTCTCGATTGACAAGCAAAAGGAATTCGCGACCGAACTGGTCAAACAGCTTGCGCCGCAACTGGGCGATGACCTCGTGAACGGCATCGTGAACGCCGACCAATCCGACGAAGCCGGCATTTACGAGCAACGCGAGCGCGTGACCGCGTTGAAACAAAAATTGCCGAAGCTCGCTTTACCGGAAGCGAAACTGCTGCTCGGCCTCGCCGATCAACTGGTGAAGAAGAGCGTGTGGATTGTCGGTGGCGACGGCTGGGCTTACGACATCGGCTACGGCGGACTGGACCATGTGCTGGCCAGCGGCCGCAACGTAAATGTGCTGGTGCTTGACACGGAGGTCTATTCCAACACCGGCGGGCAGATGTCCAAATCCACGCCGCGCGGCGCGGTGGCAAAATTCGCCGCCGGCGGCAAGGCGATGGGCAAAAAAGACCTCGGCCTAATCGCCATGACCTACGGTCACATCTACGTGGCCAGCGTAGCGCTGGGCGCGAAGGATGAACAGGCGCTCAAGGCGTTTGTGGAGGCGGAGTCTTATCCCGGCCCGTCACTCATCATCGCCTATAGCCATTGCATTGCGCACGGTATCGCGGTGGACATGGGCGTCGGCGCGAGGCAACAAAAGCTTGCGGTGGAATCCGGCCAATGGCTGCTCTACCGATTCGACCCGCGCCGGACCGAACGCGGCGAGAATCCGTTGCAACTGGATTCCCTGGCGGCGAAATCGAAAATCCAGGACTTTCTACTCTCGGAAAACCGTTTCAAGATGCTTACCAAGAGCAAACCGGACGCAGCCAAACAGCTTTTTGCCCAGGCCCAGGCCGATTCCGATCGCCGCTGGAAATTTTACCAATATCTAAGCGGGCGCGATTTGAAGACCAACGGCAATGGCGGGACCACCACCGCAACGCCGAAACCGGCCGCCACGGCGGACCAACAACCCTGAGGTTATTTATGATTTATGATTTGCGATTGACGATTTACCGGCGGATCGGCGTTGCACGAAATCATAAATCATCAAATCATAAATGGTAAATCATCGATTGTGTTATGAACCTGACGACTACATATCTCGGCCTGAAACTGCGGACACCGCTCGTCGCGGCAGCCTCGCCATTGTCGGAGGAAATTGACAACATCAAACGGATGGAGGACGCCGGGGCGTCGGCGGTGGTGCTGCATTCCCTGTTCGAGGAGCAATTGCGCCAGGACCGCGCCGAACTGGCGCACCACCTCGAACAAGGCACCGAAAGCTTCGCCGAGGCACTTACCTATTTCCCCGAGCCGGAAGAATTTTGTCTCGGCCCGGAGGAGTACCTGCATCACATCGCCAAGGCGAAAAAGGCGACGCGTGTCCCGATGATTGCGAGCCTGAACTGCTCCTCGACCGGCGGCTGGACTAAATATGCCCGACAGATTGAGCAGACCGGCGCCGACGCGCTGGAATTGAACATCTATTACATTCCGACGGATTGCACTCTGTCCGCCGCGAAGGTGGAGCAAACCTATCTCGACATTCTCAAGGCCGTGAAATCCGAGGTGAAGATTCCTGTCGCCGTCAAGCTCAGCCCGTTCTTCAGCAATTTTGCGTACATGGCTAAACGGCTCGACGAAGCGGGCGCGGACGGCCTGGTGCTGTTCAACCGCTTTTACCAGCCGGACATTGATCTGGAAACGCTGGAAGTAAAACCGAACATCCTGCTCAGCACGCCGATGGCCATGCGCCTGCCGTTGCGCTGGATTGCCATTCTTTACCTCCGCCTCAACGCCAGTCTGGCGGCCACCAGCGGGCTGCATCGCGCCACCGACGTGTTGAAGATGCTCATGGCCGGGGCGGATGTGACCATGCTTTGTTCCGTGCTCATCCGGCACGGCATCCAGCAAATCGGCGTGATTGAGCGGGAACTGGTCGCGTGGATGGAAGAACACGAATACGAATCCGTAACCCAGCTCAAAGGCAGTCTGAGCCAAAAGAATTGCGCCGACCCCGCCACGTTCGAGCGGGCGCAATACATGCGGGCCATTTCAACCTATCCCCTGCCCTCGCTGAACCATTGATTCGGGACTTTGAAGGACAAGTTGAGCGTGCAGTCGCCGGTAACGACTCAAATCGGTTGAAATCATTACTGAAACCGAATGAACACAAGGCGAATGCGCGAGGTCGCCTTGCTGACTTCAATGTACACGAACGCACTCAAAGCAGAGCAAATACGCCATTTTTGCCAACTGCGGTCAACTGGTCTGGCGAGAGTTTGCGATTAAAGATATTGTTACTGAGATTAACCGCCGAACTCCGAACCCTCAGTTTTGGGGTTCGCCGGGCTTTTCCGGAATTGTCAGCGTCAAGTTCACGGGCTCGCCGGTGGTTCGATTCAAGGCCGTGCTTGGGACATCAATCCATTGGCTGAAGTTGACGACAAATTTGAACTCCCATTGCGGACGTTGGTGAAACACGGCAAGCTTTTTGTGCAGTTCATAGTGGCCGTCAGCTACCCGCTGCATTTGCCAGTCGGGCGCAGGGTTCTGGATTTTGCCCTCACTCGCTCCCAGCCACTGGTTGAAATTGCCGGCCACATGCACCCGGGCATCGGCGGCAATTTGCACGCCAAACGCCGCAGGCTCGAACACAAACACCACTTCGTCGGTACCAGCGCGGTAGCCAAACACGGTTTCGGCAGAGTTGCTTAACGCCAAATTGGACAGAGTGCCGGAGGGATGGGCTCCATCGACCGCGTTTGTCCCGGTTGGCGCCGATACGAAAATCATTCCGCGGAACACAAACACCGCTGCCACCACCACGCAAAGCAAAATGACCAGGGCGATTCCTGGCAACAAGAAGTTTTTTGGAGGAGGGTTTGCCGCCCTCGAATCAACTGACGCAGTCAGAATGGGACGTTCGCCAGCCTTCCTTCCCTTCAGGATGAATTTCGGGTCGTCCGTCGCGGGCGCCTGGGGCACGGTGATTTTCTGGAAACACGTCGGACATTCCATCTGCGTGCCCGCCTGCGACGAATCGCATTTGATGTGCTGGCCGCATACCGGACAGGCATATTTGAACTCGCTCACGGCTCTCCGATAAACGTTTCATATCCGCGCGCCGGCGGCAATACCGTTTTCATTTAATTCTAATCTTGTTATCAACACCGGCCCGTGACCGCTAGAAATTCGCGGCGGTGTCGGCGCGCATTCCGCCCACGGGTGGCTTTGACCCGGCGCGCGCCGAAAATATGTTGCGTTCGCGGGTCCCGGCGCGCCGTGACGAGTTCTGCGCGGAGCTTGACTTTCGGCGGCTGCGGCTCAGCCTTGGAACGTCCGGCGCTGCCACCCGATTGTCCGCAATGCGAAAAGCTGCCGTTCAGTAGAGAACCAGCTTGGCGTAATCCAGCATCCCTTGAAAATCAACCACCACCACCGGTTCGTCACCGATCACCCAGGCGTCGTGCCCGGAAGGCAACAGGGAAATGTCCCCGGTCTTGCATTCAACCTCGGTGCCGTCGTCCATGCGCACCCGCAACACGCCCGAAAGGTGGAACTGGAGATGCGCTGCTTCGCAACTTTTCGTTTTGGCCAACGGCTGCACGCAGGTCGCCCAGCGCCAGCCGGGTTCAAATGTGGCACGGCCGACGGTGGCCCCACCAATCTTGAGCAGTTCCAGCCTGCCCTTTGGAAACTCGCGAACCTCGTCCGGCTCAACGAAACTCTTGCATTGTGCTTTGTTCATGTGTCCTGATGGTTATGGGATTGTGGCTCAATACTCCAGCACCAAAACTTCCGCGGGCAGCCGATTCCACCACAGCCTCGAACTTCTCATCCTTCGTGTCCGGTGGTTTGAGCATTGCGGAAACGTCCGGCACGGATTCGAGGAATGGGAAGGACACCGTGTCGGCGTCCCAGAAATTTGGGACGGCCACATACCGTTCCTCCCGGCTCTTGACCGCGTAATTCATCCCGCCTTGCGGGACCTCGCTCGCCGCCAGCACCGCCGGGGTGGCTTCGCCGCCCCTCAAAAACAGGTGTTACCGAAGAGCGAGGCCGGGACGAACCGTTTGCTTCAAAATACGGTAAGTTTTGGCGGGGTGAGACTCTGCCGGGCTGGATTCTCAACCCGTTTCACCCGCAGATGACGCCGAGGATCACGGATTTTTCAAAAAATTGCGCCTTTCCTTGACTATTTCGCCGTTGAACGGGCCGGACGGCGGCGTTTGAGCAGGAAGATGACACTGATGGCCAGGACAAACGCGGCCAAGACGGGCAGCATCCGGCCCGGCGTGCCGAGGATCTCGTAGTCGCGTCCTGCAACATACGTCCGGCAGGAGATTCCTTTTTGCGCGATCAAGGCCAACGTGGTTTCATCCACCTCGGCCGTGTATTTGGCTGCCTTGCCATCCTTGCCGACTTCAACCCAGAAGTACCGGTACATACTGGGATATTCACGGTAAAAAGAGTGGTCATGGCCCTCCATGATGCTCACCTTCAAGTTGCCCGGCGCGGTTTGATTGATGAGATCACGAAGTCCGGCGCCCGTGAGATTTCCGACGTTGTGGTTGGTATCGGTGTAACAAAAAACCAGGAGGCCGGCAGCAGCAACGGTCAGGAGCAGAACCAGTCGCCGGGAAATCCTTCTGGCGATGCCGGGTCGTATGTCTTCCACCGGTTGTGGGACCGGTTCAGCTTGACTCACGGCGCCGGCGGAATCGGAATCCGGCTGTCTGCGGCGGCGTTGCCAGGCCCAAAACAGGAGCGAGCCGGGCACAAGCGCATAGGCCAGTCCCAGCCAAATCGTCATAACCGACAGGAACCGGGCGCGGGCCTCATCCTGCAGGAACCCGGTGACCCCAAAGGTCAGGAGCAACGGCAGGAATAGAAAAAGGACGAGGCCGCCGCAGAAGATGCGCCAAAATTTCGCCGCCGACTTGCGTTGCTGCGGAAGGCCCGTGGCGTCGCGGCCCAGTTTGTATCCAAACAAGGTGCCGAGCATGGCCGGGACGGCAATCAAGCCGGCAAAGAAACCGATACCTTTCAGGAAACCCATCAGGCCGGTAGCCTGACCAGTGGCGCTTTTAGAGGTGGCCATCCCCATAATTGCGCCCTTGGCCGTGGTGGTTGCCGCCACTATCGGCAAGGTCGCGATCACCGCCACCGCGAAAGTGTCTGCCGGCCCCGAACGGCGCAGACCGCTCTGGATCATCTTCGTCACCCGCTCGTTCAGCAGGGCCCGGCCGCGAGAGAGACGCTGCCGCACTGCTTCCTCGGAAATCTCCAGCACCTCGGCCACCTGCGGGATTGATTCATTCTGGCGGTAAAAGAGGACCATCGGCTCGCGGTAACCCTCCGGCAAACCCGACAGGACGCGCCACAAAATGCTTTCTTCCTCCTTGCTAATGGCCTGCTCGTCGGGTTCACCGGCTGCTGCCGCCGCTTCCGTTTCCTCCTCCAGCAGGCTGGCATGGGCGAGCGGATTGCGGGTGTGCTGGCGAAAGGCGTTATGGATGAGGTTCCGGGCGATGCCGTAGAGCCAGGCTTTGAACCGGGCCGGTTCCTGCAAACTGCCGAGCCGCCGCCACGCGGTGATGAAAATGTCCTGGGCGATGTCCTCGCTGCGCCCGACGTTGCCGCAGGCGCTGTAAGCCAGGGCACAGATGGAAGATTGATAGCGGGCGACGATCCGGCCAAAGGCATCACGGTCACCGGTCAGGCTCAATTCCACGAGGGAAGCGTCACTGCGCATCTCCGGTTCCATGGCAAGGTTTGTTTTCATGCTCACCAGACTAGTGGCCTGCCGGAGGAAATTGTGACAGGAAAGTTGGGGCCTGGCACTTTACATATTTTGGCCGGAAACCGATAGCTATTGCCTGAAGCCATTTGAAAGAGCTGCGCCTGTAACTTTTTAATGGTTTTAGCCGCAGATGGTGCCGCTGAACGCCGATTCCAGTTTGAATAGACCGGTGCCACTGGCAGTGGAACGGACTTCGCGTTCAATGCCCAAGGCTTCGTTGAATTTCCGGCAATTTTTCAGCCACCCATGGAAGCAGCGCCAGGCTGGTCGCGTCGAACATTCCGTGCGCGATCACAGCGGGCCAGATGGAGCGGTGGAAGACCATTACCAATCCCAGTCCGAAACCGAGCAGCCCCGCCACCAGAACGTTGACCAAACCCAGGCCGAGATGTCCAAAACCAAACAGGATTGCCGCGACAGCGACGGCGGCAACCTGCCCTGCGCGCGAACCGAAATGTTGCGGCCAGAGCGCCCGTAGTCCGGCCAGAAAGGCTGAACGCCAAAGTTCTTCGCGTAAACCGGCCACGAGAAAACTTACCACCGTCAACGTGAGCCAGAAATAAAGCGGGCTCTGCCGCATGGCGGAAATATCCACGATGGCTTCCAGGCTCGGACCTTTGGCCGCCAGAAATCGTTGCAGGGATGGCGCCGTCACCGCATGCGTAGCCATCAACGCCATCACGGTAACCATCACAATGATGCCCACGGCAAAACGGATGGCGATGGAGTAACCAATCCCCAGCGGCACTGGCCAGAAACCCTGGCGCCAGCGCCATAACAGGTCGTCGCGGGACGCGCGAGAGGCCATCAACGCCAAACCCAGCACGGCCGCAAAAATTAACAGCTCGAGGCCGCACACCACGAGCAGACCACCGGCGGTGTGTGACAGTGCCGGCATCTGTGTGCGTGCTTCGCGTTGTTCCCTTCCCGCCACCCCGACCACCAGGATATAGGCGCTGACCAGCCCCAAGTGAAGCCACCAGCGCCGGCGATTGATGGGGGCGCCTCCGGCGGGAGGCGCATCCAGCCGGGGTGCCGGCCCATCAGGCGGAGATGAAGTCGCGCTCATCGCGTTCCCTTACCCGAATGGCTGCGTGCTGACAAGGTGAGTTTACAATCCGGTTTGTAAAAACGACGGTCTGCGGCTAAATAAAGCCGGCATGGATGTGAAGAAATTGCCGAAAGGGTCTGGCGTGCCAATCCTGATGGCTTCATTGCTCCTTTTTCTGGCGTGCGGCGGTTGCACGTCACCCCGTACCATTGCCCGGAGCGCGCTGGAGGCACCGAACCATCACATTAAAATTCCCAGGGTTTTCGAGCAGTTGGGCGCGGTCCTGGCCACGAACTTTCCCAGTGAACAGATTAACGTCGGCCCGCCACCGGCAATGCTGGATTTGATGGTGATGGAACCGGGAGATTATGGCGCCAAACTGAACTCAACGATCACCGTGCATCATCCGCAACGTCACGGCGATACCAACCGCTTCGATTTCAACTTCACCTTTAACCTGTCGCACTTCTCGCCGAAATCAAAGCCGGAAACGAAGGACATTCGCGGCACCATCTTTTTGTTGCACGGTTACGGGTTGAACAAGGAAACCATGGTGCCGTGGGGACTGGTTCTGGCTGAATCAGGCTACCGGGTGGTGCTTGTGGATTTGCGCGGGCACGGCCATTCAACCGGCGACCGCATTTACTTTGGCGGCGTCGAGCGGACGGATCTGGTGCAATGCCTGGATACGCTGCGGCAACGGCACGTATGCGAGGGACCGGTCGGGGCGCTGGGCATTTCGTATGGCGCGGTGCTGGCGTTGCAATGGGCGGCCATTGACCCGCGCGTGCAAAGCGTGGCGGCCATCTCACCCTACCCCGATCCCGATACCGCCGTGGACCGGTATCTCAAGACGTTTGCGCCCAACCTGACCTGGAGAACCGACCGGAAAGCGGCCGCGCTGGTGGCTTCCCACCTCGCCGAATTCCCGGACCTGGCCACGGAAACCGCCATCCGGCAGATTAGACATCCGATTTTGTTTGTGCGCGGTGAAAACGATGAGGTGTGCCTGAAGGAAGATTTGAGCCGCTTTCAAGCGGCGGCGCCGCCGGGGTCCGAGGTGGAGGAAGTTCCCCTCGCCAATCATCTGGTGGCCGGGATGTGCATCACGCAACTTCGCGAGCCGGTCACCAAATGGTTCCACCGCCAGCTAATCCCGCCATAACGATCAAGGGCGTTTTATCTCAACCTCGACCATTTCGCAGTTGGCATCGAAACCGCCGTTCTGCAAACCGGTTGAGTAGGTGAGGTTCATCACCCGTCCGCCTTCCCGGAACAATTCCGGATGGAGATAGGTGCAATACACCATTTCGACCCGTTTGCCCTGGGCGTATTTGGGCACTTCCATGCGGGCCACCGGCGGACTCCACGGACCGTACGGCGCGTCGGCGACCAGGAACCGAATCTCCCGGGGGCGATTGAAATCACTCGATGAAACCATCACATATTTTTGCAGATATGAATTCCAGGCAACGGAGACTTGTCCGGGAATATTCCCGGCCAAAAGGGCTGCAAATTCTTTTTGAGTGGAGAATTTCGGGCCGGCTCCCGCGTAGAACTCATACACCCGGGGATTCTCGATATTTTCAGGGCGTACCCGGGCCAAAGCGACACCTTGTTTCCCGTTGAATTCGCGGATTTCGTACAGATAAAGCCAGCCGTCAGCAGCAATGACCTGCGTAGGCGCCACCGGAAAACGCCAGTCGCCGTGCGGCTGAAGCCGCTGATAGGGCCCCAGCGCCACCGTTGAGCGACCGAGACCGGAAGCAACGCCACGGAAATCCCATGAACCATTCCCAAAGACCTCAATCAGGGAATAAAACAGGTAACATTGGCCTCTCACATGGATCCCACCCAACGGCCAGATGCGATAACGCCCGGTCGGTCGTTCATTCGGCAGGAATTCGAAGGGCGAAACCGCGCCGTTGCTGGAAACAAGATAGCCAAACGCCGGCGGATAACTCCGGGCCTTTTCCCCGAGGAACGCGATGGCACAGGATATGGCCCCGCCCGCAAAGTGCGGCGTCCCATCGGCGGACCGTGAGCCTTTGAAGGTGTCGCCGAATGCCCAGACTGCCCCGCCCGGAACCGTGAATGACTCCCCGCCATCGTGGGAAATGATTGAAGCCCGGGCGTGTGATTCATTCCAGAGCGAGCCGAAGAATCTGGTTTGGACGATGGCAAAGGGGCTCTCCACTCGCGGCTCGGGAGTCAAGGCGGGCGAACATCCCGAAACCTGGACCATGACACCAATGAAGAGTATCAAACCCGCGATCGTTAACGGGAAATTTGAGCCTGTTTTCACGACGAATTCGTTTTGTGCGACTGAAGCAATAAACAATTTTCCCTTGTTTTCCAAAAAAAATAAAGCCGCGCGTGTAAAGGCGCGGCCGTCACACGACTTTACGCCGTATCACCCGCGGCAAGCCCTGGTAAGGCTACGGTCTTAAAACACTTCCGCTTTGAGGCCGGTGACTTGCCGGACGATTTGCGCGATGTGCGACAGTGTCTTCAATGGCAGGTGCCCGCACTCGGCGTGGGACATGGGACGCGCGGCGGAGTAGATTTGCACGAGGGAAATCTGGGCGCCGCGGGCCTTCAATTCCTTGAGCCGCTGCGCGAATTGTTCAATTTCCTCCAGCGAGGGTTCTTCCTCGTTGATGGCGGGGAACAAACTTTGGATGACCACCGGCCGCTGGCGGCCCAGCGCCAGAATGTTCGCCAGCACCTTTTCCAGCGGCACACTCGGCCGGTCCACCCGGTTTAAATAATCCTGCGTGCCGCCGTCGAGTTTCACCCAGATCTCGTCCGACTTGGTGAGGCGTTTCAGGCTTTCCTGCACCTGCGGCCGGTCCAGGCCGGTGGCGTTGGTGATCAAAACGATTTTAAAAAACGGAAACCCGCCCAGCGCGCGAACGTGAATCACTTCCTGCAGGGCTTCGGCAAAATTCGAGGCCAGGGTCGGTTCACCATCGCCGCTCAACGCCACGTGGCGCAGTTGCAGCAGCTCAGTGGGCAGCGACTGGTATTGGGGACGTTCGTGCAACTGGCCTTGCAGGATGTGCGCCAGCGTCCGTTGCAGTTCGCCGGCCATGACATTCACGTCCAGCGTCGTCTCGCCGGAGGGCGTGCGGCGGTCCACCTCGCAGTAAAGGCAATCGTAGTTACACGATTTGTCGGGGTTCATGTTCACGCCCACCGACAGGCCGTGTGCGCGCGACGAGATGACCACGTAAACAAACCGGTTGTTAAGAAAGTCTCGCGGCCGGTCAAACGCGGCTTCGCGCGCCGGAATGTGATTTTTCCTTTCCGGATGCCCGTTCACCGGCGAGGTTCTGGTCTTTGATTCTTCCACAATTCTCACAAGGCACTTTAAAACCGGACTTCGCCGCGCACTACACGGTTCTTGTCATAATTTCGCCATACGTTGCAGAAGTAATGGCAAGGTTTAGCCGATTGATTTATCCGGTGAGGCCGAGCCGGCCCGTTTCGCAGATTTTGGCAAAGAAAGAACATCTTTTGGGAATATCGTTTAGCTTATTGTTTGCCTGAGTTATTTGAAGTAAACTGATGGCATGAAAACGATAAAAAATGATCGGGCGGCCTGGCTGAAAGCCAGCAATGCGGTTTGTTCCAACCCGCCGCTCAAGGCGCCGGCCAAGGCGTGGCGGCTGGTCTTGCTGGGCTCTCCAGGTGTCGGCAAGGGAACCCAGGCGGAATTGCTTCACCAACGATTGGGCTCCTGCCATCTGTCCACCGGCGATGTCTTTCGCGCGGCCAAAAGTCTGCCGGACGGGCAACGAAGTCCGGCCATGGACCAGGCGCTGGAGTTCATGCGGCGCGGTGAGCTGGTGCCGGACAAGACGGTGCTGGACATGATCAGCGAACGGTTGCGCTGCCTGCATTGCTGCGGCGGATTTCTGCTCGATGGGTTCCCCCGCACGGTTGCCCAGGCCGACGCTTTGGAAAAATTGATATTGCACGAGGAAGTGGTATTGACGGCGGTGCTTAATTACGAACTGCCGCTGGAGGAAATCGTGGCCCGCATCAGCGGCCGCCGCACCTGCACCAAATGCAAGGCGGTCTATCACGTCACGTCACGCCCGCCGCGGGTGGCGGACGTCTGCGACAATTGCGGCGGAAAACTGTTCTTGCGGGAGGATGACCGGCCTGAATCCGTCCGCGTGCGCATGGCGGCCTACGAAAAAAGCACCCGCCCACTGATTCACTTTTATCAGCAACGTGGTTTGCTTGTGCCGATTGTTGCCGGCGGCACACCGGAGGAAACGTTCCAGCGCACGATGATTGCGCTCGAAGGCGTTCTCACGGATTAGCATTCAAAAATTTCCGGTCGCTGGTAGCCGCCGACGTCAGGAGGCGGAATTCGCGCGGGAATCCTGATTCAGGTCCGCCTCGTTACCCCGGCGGTTACTTTTCGGACGGCCAGTCAGCAAATCCTCGGCAGTTGTTCACCGCTGGGCATGTCGAGAATGCGGCTGGCGCCAATCGCACTTTTCAACGTCACGAGCGGCGCGGCACTTTCGGCCACCCGGCCTATCGCCGCTGACCCCGCACCGGTGGTGTGGCCGCGCATGATTTTTAACGCGCGTTCCGCATCCTTGCCCGCCACAAACGCGACGAACCGGCCTTCGCACGCGACGTGCAACGGGTCAAGGCCGAGCATTTCGCACGCGGCGTGAACGTCCTCGCGCACGGGAATTGATTTCTCCTCCACTTCGATGCGCACACGTGACGCTTCGGCGATTTCGTTGAGCGCGCTGGCCAGCCCGCCGCGCGTCAGGTCACGCAGACAGTGAATTGCGATGCCGGCCTTGAGCATTTCCAAAACAATTTCGTGAACAGGCGCCGAATCACTTTCGATGGCGCTCTCGAATTGCAGCCCTTCGCGCACGGCCATGATGGCCATACCGTGCCGGCCCACATCGCCGCTCACCAGCACGGCGTCACCGGGTGGCACGTTTTGCGGTGCGATTTTTTGGTCATGTTCAATCATACCAATGCCGGCGGTGTTGATGAACACGCCGTCGCCCTTGCCCCTGTCCACCACCTTGGTGTCGCCGGTGATGATTTGCACGCCGCACCGTTGCGCGGCCTCCCGCATCGAGCAGGCGATTTTCCAGAGCGTTTCCATCGGCAAACCTTCCTCGATGATGAACGCGGCGCTCAGGTAACGCGGCCGCGCACCGCTCATGGCGAGATCGTTCACTGTGCCATGGACGGCCATGGAGCCCACGTCGCCACCCGGAAAAAACAACGGTCGCACCACATAGGAGTCCGTCGTGAACGCCAGTTTTTTGCCGGTCAACTCCACCACCGTCGAGTCGTGCTGCATTTCCAGCAGCGGATTGCGGAACGCTGTCAGAAATATCTGGCCGATGAGCTGGTGCATCAACCGGCCGCCGCCGCCGTGCGCCATCAGCACGTGCGGATATTGCAAAATTGGAATCGGACAGGCCGGGGTAAAGTCCATAACAGATCAGAAAATGAAACCTTCACCATTCAACATCGAACATTCAATTCTGATGTGGTGTTGATTCAATTCGTTCGATATTGAGCGTTGGACGCTGAATGTTGAATATTCCTTCACGATTGATTCAGTTATGCCTCCGATACCGATAGTAGGCCGCGCAGGCGCCTTCGCTCGACACCATCGTTGCGCCCAACGGATGTTCCGGCGTGCATTTCGTGCCAAACGCAGGGCATTCGTGCGGCTTTTTCAATCCCTGCAACACCAGGCCGCTGATGCACTCGGCGGATTCTGCGACGTGATATTCCACCACGCCGAATTTTCTTTCCGCGTCGAACGCCGCGTACGCCTCGCTCAAGCCCAGGCCGCTTTGCGGGATTTCGCCGATGCCGCGCCATTGGCGCGGGATGATGCGGAACACCTCGCGGATCAGTTTCTGCGCGGGCTGATTGCCTTCGCGGCACACCACGCGCGCGTATTGGTTTTCGACCCCGGCCCGGCCCGATTCCAGTTGTTGCACCACCATCAACACGCCCTGCAAAATGTCCAGCGGTTCGAAACCGGTCACCACAATCGGCACATGATATTTCGCCGCGATGGGAAAGTATTCCTCAAACCCCATCACAGTGCAGACGTGGCCGGCGGCCAGAAAGCCCTGTATCCGGCAATCCGGCGATGACAGCAACGTTTCCATCGCCGGCGGCACCAGCACGTGCGAGATGAGCATGGAGAAATTCTTCAGGCCCTTTTGCGCGGCCTGATACACCGCCATCGCCGTGGCCGGAGCAGTCGTTTCAAAACCAACACCAAAGAAAACCACTTCCTTGTCCGGGTTTAGTTCCGCCAGTTTCACGGCATCGAGGGGCGAATAAACGATGCGCACGTCGCCGCCCCTGGCCTTGACTGAAAGCAAATCCGTGGTGCTGCCGGGCACACGCAGCATGTCGCCGAACGACGTGAAGATGACCTCCGGCCGCGCGGCAATGTCGAGTGCCTTGTCAATCATTTCAAGCGGCGTCACACAGACCGGACAGCCGGGGCCGTGGATGAGCGTGATTTGTTTCGGCAACAGTTCATCGATGCCGAACTTGACGATGGCGTGCGTCTGGCCGCCGCAAACCTCCATGATGTTCCACGGCCGCGTCGTGAGGCGGTGGATCTCCCGCGCGAGTTGTCGCGCGAGGTCGCCGTCGCGATATTCGTCGAGGTATTTCATGGCACGCCGGCTGGCGCAGGTTGGCAACCTGCTGTGTCGCCGACCGGCAGTCGGCAAATCGTCCGCTCGCAGGCTGGCAACCCGCGATACGGCAGGCTGCCAATCTGCGCTACAAAATTGGACGCGCCGTAATTCACGGCCCGGCCTTTCCATCGCCCAGCTCGCTGAGTTCTTCCATCTGCTTCAAATACTCGAAGACCTTGTGCGCCTCATCCTCGTCAACCCGGTTGAGGGCGAAACCAACGTGGACGATGACATAATCGCCAACCTTCGCCTCCGGCACGTAGGCCAGACTCGCCTCTTTGAGAATGCCGCCGAAATTGATTTTGCCCATGCGCGCCAACGGGTCGTCACCGCTGATGCTCTCGATCTTTCCTGGAATGGCCAGACACATTGTTGATTTACGATTTACGATTTATGATTTCCTGCCGTGCACGCAGGGCGGCAACAACCTGACCCAGCGCAATCCCACCGTCGTTGGGCGGCACGCGCTGGTGCCAATACGGCTGGAATCCCTCCACCTGCAAACGCCGCACGGTGCGCCCGGTCAAATAACAATTTTGAAAACAGCCGCCGCTCAACACCACGCGCCGCTCGCCGATTCTTTTTGCCACGGCCACCACGGCTTCGGCCAGCGCATTATGAAACATTGCTGATATTTTGCCAATCGGAACGCCTTTTTGCACGTCCGATAAAATCGCTTCAATCATCGGCGACCAATCCAGGACGAGGGACGAGGGACGAGGGACGAGTGACAAGTCATAACGTTCGTTGGTTTCGATCCCATCGAGGGCGAATTCCAGTTCCATCGCCGCCTGGCCTTCATACCGGATTTGCTGGCGGAGATTGACGAATGAGGCGACCGCATCAAACAACCGGCCCATGCTGGTGGTTGCCGGTGAATTTATTTTTTTTGAGACCATCATTTTTAAGGCGGCCAGTTCCGTTTTGGAAAAGGCCGCCGGCAGCGCAAGGTCTGTTTGTCGGAAAACGGCGTCGCCAAAAATTTCATAAAGCAACCCAAACGCGGTGCGGCGGGGTTCCTTGACTGCCTGATCGCCACCCGGCAGAGGAAACGCGCGCAGATGAGCGACGCGTTCGACGTTTTGGCCGGTAACGAGAAAGAATTCGCCACCCCAGATGGTACCGTCCAGGCCGTAGCCCGTGCCATCCCACGAGACGCCGAGCACCGGCGGCGGCAATTCATTTTCCGCCATGCAGGACAGCACGTGGGCGACGTGATGTTGGACTTGCACAATTTGCGGAGCGCCGGTCTCCGATCCAGCGTCTGGATCAGCGGCATTTGCAGATTCGCGCCGGGCCGGAGGCCGGCGTTCCGAAGCAAGTTGCTGGGCAAATTTGGTGGAGAGATAATCCGGGTGCAGATCGGCGGCGATGATTTGCGGTTTTGTCTCGTAAAGCTTCTGGAAATCGGCGATGACGCGGCGGAAGGCGGCGTGCGCCTGCTCCGTTTCCAAATCGCCGATGTGCTGGCTGATGAAAACCTGGCTGCCGATGGAAAGCGCGATCGTGTTCTTGAGGTGGGCTCCCACCGCCAGGACGGAGTTCGGAGTTCGGAGTTCGGAGTTCGGAGATTTGTTGAGGCGAGCGTCTCCGCGGGCCACATTCCGCACTCCGCATTCCGCACCCTGCAATTGGATGGGCAGCGGCGCGTAGCCGCGGGCGCGGCGCAAGACCAGTTCGCGGCCAAGCATAACGCGCACCATGGAATCGTCCACGTGCCGGACAATGGGACGATTATGGACAAGAAATAAATCCGCGATTCCGCCGAGTCGTTCCCAGGCTTCGCGTTCATCCGTGCAAATGGGTTCGTCGCTCAGGTTGCCGCTGGTGGCGACCACCGGAAAACCCAGTTCGGCCAGCAGCTGGTGATGTAACGGCGTGTAAGGCAGCATCGCGCCGAGATTGGGATTGCCGGGAGCCACAGCATTTACGATTTGCGATTTACGATTTACGTTCTTTTTAAGCAGGACGATTGGGGATTCGGGCGAGCGCAACAATCGTTCTTCCAAAGGCGAGACTTCGCAGACGGCTTTGATGGCTTTCAGCGACGGGAAAATCAGCGCGAACGGCTTTTCTTCGCGATGTTTCCGCTCGCGCAACAGATTGATGGCCAAACTGTTGCGCGCGTCCGCCATCAAATGAAACCCGCCGAGTCCTTTGACCGCGACGATTTTTCCCTCACAAATTGCTTTTGCGGCAGCGCACAAAGCATTGTAGCCGCGTTCGTAAGAACGCGGACCGGGCGAAGAACCATCCGCGCTTTTACAAGCGCGGCTACTGTCCCACAATTCGAGCTGCGGCCCGCAAACCGGACAGGCATTCGGTTGCGCGTGGAAACGGCGGTTGGCCGGATCGTTGTATTCGGCCTGACACTGCGGACACATCGTGAACGATTTCATCGAAGTGTTCGCGCGGTCGTAAGGCAGCGATTCGATGATGCTGAAGCGCGGGCCACAGTTGGTGCAGTTGGTAAACGGATAGCGGTAACGACGATTGACCGGGTCAAAAATCTCGCGAAGGCAATCCGGACAGGTGGCAATATCCGGCAACACCAACGCGGTCTTGTCACCGCCGGTTTCGCTCTCGCGGATTTTAAAATCCTTGAAACCAACCGCGTCGAGCCACGAAGCCTCAAGACTTTGGATGAAACTGCGCGGCGGTTTTTCGGATTCGAGGCGGAGTAGAAATTTTTCAAGCATCGCGTGCGGACCCTCAACTTCAAGGAAGACACCCTGCGGAGAATTGTTCACCCGGCCGGTGAGTTTAAGTTCGTTTGCGAGCCGGAACACGAATGGACGGAACCCGACGCCTTGCACCGCGCCCCGAACGGCGATCTTCAATCGCGTGGCTGGCGGCGCATTCACAAACAAATCCTTTCAGCGCTCGATCTCGAAACTTTCGAGCACCATGTCCGTCGGATTGACGGCTTTGAGATCCAGCGAATCGCACTTGGGACAGACATCCGGCAGGTGGTCGGTCTCGAATTGGTGCCCGCATTTTACGCATTGAACGAGCGGCGCCACTTCCGTCAGCACAAGCGTGGCGTCTTTGACGAGGCTGCGCTCCTTTTTCACGACTTCAAAACTGAACTGCACATGCTCGGCGCTATGGCTGGTGAGCGGGTTGAAACGGATTTTGACGAGTTTGACGCGTCTGGCGCCCTGCGCGGCGGCCTGCTTTTCAACCGTGTCAACGATAGCGCGAACGAGGTGGACTTCGTGCATAAAATAAAATGCCTTTCAAATCAGCCGCCGTAATATGCGCCGGTCAAGGCGCGAAGGCGAGCCATCTCTTGGCCAAGAGTTTGCCTTTCTTGCCGGATGCGGTTTTCAATGACTGCCGGCGAGAGTCCGAATCTTGTCCAGCGCGATCTCATAACCGCGGCGGGCGACCGGGGAAAGTTCTTCGCCAAACCCGAGGTTTTCGACCGGTATGGTCAGCCACCACGCTGGCGGGCAACGCCCAAAAAGCTGCTGCGCGAACGCCAGCAACGAGCGCGGGTCCGCGGCGTGCGCCATGAGCTGCGCGCCATCGGCGGGTTCGAGCGGGCGCAACCGGACTTCGGTGGAGGCATCCGCGGCGGCATCCACGAACACCACGGTGCGGGCGGAGGAAATCGGTTCCGCAAGTTCGGGCGTAAGTTGGTGGCGCACGAGGGCGGCCACGCCCGGCAGGCCCAATTCGTCAACCGCCGCGGCCACCTTCGCCCCCACGCCATCATCGCTGCGCAACGTGTTGCCGTAGCCGATGACCAGTAGCCCGGCGATTTCAGGTGGCGATTCCTTTTTACTCACGGGACAAACTTAAATGTTATAACTCCGAATACCAGCTTGTTCGACCGGCACAGGGTTGCGCATCGGCGTGCGGGGCAACAGCAATAGTGCCAACAGCCAGCCATAGGCCAGGGAATCCAGGAGCAGTTCGACGGCGTGAACGCTGCGCATCGTCCACGGCATCCAAAAAGCCTGAATCAACCCGTAAAGTCCGGAAACGACGAACAGGCTCAAGCCAAATGTCCAACCAAACCGACGCCGCGAGCCGCGCCAGGCCACGAGAATGGGCAATGCGGCCAGCAAAGCAAATGCGCTGCGGATGAATTGCACCCCGAGAATGACATTCAAAGAGGACGGAAGCCGAAGACCAAACGCGTGATTGCGATAACTGTCGGAGACAATCAAGCCGACCGGCATGCCGAAAACAAAATACACCAGGGGGAACGCCAGCACCGCCGCCGCCAGCCGGAGCGTCCATTGGGTCGGCGTCCGATTGGCAAAAAACTGACGGAGGTTTTTTGAAAATGATTGTCCACCCTGGCCGGTAAACAGCAGCACGCCAGCGCCGGCCACGAACAAACACGCAAACAGCATGGTAACGACAGTCATGCGCCCGCCGCCCACGGAGGTGTAGATATGCGCCTCGATGGCGTTGTTGATTCCCATCCACGCGTAAACAAACCAACCGATGATCACAAAACGCGTCCAACGGCTTCCCTGAAGCCGTCGTAACAGCGCGGCGAGAGCAATCGCAAGAACAACTCCGGCAGTGAAGGCATAAACCCCAAACCACCGCATATCCACCGTCTCGGGAAATTGAGGCGGCACCAACCCCAACGCGGTCGAGAACATGCCGCCGGCCATGCTGCCGGCCACCAGGCTCAACGCGCACAGGAAAATTTTCCAAACGTGTCCGGCCGGGTTAAACCGGTTTTGAACGGATTTTGATTGATCCGGCTCGAAACGACTTTTCCTCCGCCGCTCGGACATTTTCGCCATCAACGACGGAATAAATCCGAGCGTCAGAAACACAGGAATGCATACAATGGATCCAATGAAAATCCACCGCATAAATCTCCCCGACCAGGGATTGAAAAACTGGTCGGCCTGCAGATCATAAACACCGGGGCCGATGGCGTGTTTTCCAAACACCATCGCACCGTTGGCGTAATAACCGAACGCGGCACCGCCGATGGCGATCGGAGCAAGCGCCACTCCCCCCATCGCCAGCCACAACCCCGCCGCCACGCTGCCCAGCGCGACCACCCCGACCGCCACGACCGAAATGGAAACCAGGCCATAGCCGAATATTCCGCAGGCAATCACTCCTACCGCCACGTCGCCAAAGGCAATCACCCCAATTGGCCGGCATCCCAGCGCGATAATTCCTTTCGCGTTCCGCTTGAGGCCCGTTGCCGGATCCACACCGATGGCTACATGCAACAGCGGCCAGCCAAACAGTGCGGTTTTGGTGCGATATTCGTAACTGAGTTTGCGGGTCACTTCCGGCGACAGTTTCGACGCCACGCCAGCGACCGATTCCAGTTGCAGCCGGATTTCGCTGGCGTGCTGGTAACGGCTTCCGGGATTTCGTTCCAACATTCTGAGCACCAACTCGTCAACCCGTGAGTCCACCGCTGATTTCCGGGAAGGCAGCTCAAACCGGCCGAGTGGTAATTCGCCGGTCAGCATTTCGTAGAACACGACGCCCAGCGAATAGAGGTCGGCGCGATGGTCCACTTCAAGTGGTTTGTCAATTTGTTCCGGCGCCATGTAGTGCATCGTGCCCAGGACTTGATTGGACAGCGTCAACTGCACGTCCGGCTGGGCCGCACCCAGCAATTTGGACAACCCGAAATCGGCGATCTTTACGTGACCTTTTGTGTCCACCAAAATGTTCTCCGGCTTGATGTCGCGATGGACAACGCCCTCGCCGTGCGCATATTCGAGCGCTTCACAGATTTGGAGTATCAGGCCCAGCGCGTCACGCGGCGCCAGTCGGCCGGCTTGCAACATTTGCCGCAAATTCACCCCATCCACGAATTCCATGAGGAAGTAATAGAGCGAACCGGACTTTCCAAGATCAATGACCGTGACCACGTTCGGATGGCTGAGCCGGGCCAGAGCCCGCGCTTCGCGGGCGAAGCGTTCGGCAAAGGCGGGTTCGGTGGAAATTTGGGGAGGCAGAATCTTGAGCGCCACCATCCGGTCGAGTCCACGCTGGCGCGCTTTGTAAACCGCGCCCATGCCACCATGACCGAGGAGGCCAAGGATTTCAAGTTGCGGGAAAAGACTTCTTAGCGCGAGCGGATGCGGCGGAGAAAAACCGGCGTCGGGACGCGGCGAAGGTTCGGCGGTCACACCCGCTGCAAGACATTTGGGGCACAACCTCTGCGTTGAATCCGCAGGAAGCTCTGCCTTGCAAGACTCGCAAATTCGGAGTGTTTTCATTTTACCTACGGGCAGGACGTGCCTGTTTACAGTTTCGGCCCGGCTCAAGAAATTGTTCTCCCCGCAATTTGGCTTTTAATCCCCTTCTGTTGCATCAAGGCGGTCATGGCCCCGGCCAGCCGTGGAATACCCAGAGCGGCAATCAGCGCGGTTGAAATGTTTCCGGCGTTGCCAGGATTTTTCATCGTCCATGACACGCGCGATGTGAGCGGTGTTCCCTGTCACCCGCGCGCCATTTCGTTGAGCACCTGGCCATCCGGCGCAACGAGCTGCACATGCAACGGCATCTGGCCGACGGCGTGCGTGGAGCAGCTCAGGCACGGGTCGTAGCAGCGGATGGCGGCTTCGACACGGTTGAGCATGCCTTCCTGCAATTGATTTCCTTTGACATATTTCTGCGCGACGGACAGGACGGCGCGATTCATCGCCAGATTGTTGTGCCCGGTGGCGACAATCAGGTTGACTTTCTCAATGCGGCCGTTTCCGTCCACCCAATAATGGTGGAACAGCGTGCCGCGCGGTGCTTCAATCACGCCGACGCCCTGCGCATTGGCCGGCCTCGCAGTGACCATGATGTCCGTGCTGCGAATGTCCGGGTCGTCGAGCAACTGCTGGATGCGTTCGAGCGCGTAGAGGGTTTCAATCAGCCGCGCCCAGTGGTAGTAAAACGAACTGCGGCGGACGCCCTGGCTGGTGCTCTTCCACTCGCGCAACTGGGCGTTGGCCTGCGGGGTGGAAATCTTGTCTGCGAGGTTCAGCCGCGCCAGCGGGCCGACGCGATAAATTCCATTAGGATAACCCAGCTGTTTGATGAACGGGAATTTGAGATACGACCACGTCTCGGTTGCTTCGGCGATGACCTCCAGATACTTGTCCGGCGGGACCTGGTCTTTGACGATTTTGCCGTTCAGGTCGGAAAACCGCAGGTTGCCGTCGTAATGCTCCAGCGCGCCGTCGGGCTGGACGAGGCCCATGTAATTCGAATCGAAGCTGGCGAACGTTTCCACGTCGTCGTGATGCGCTTCCTGATATTTTTTCAGCAGGTCGAGCGCGAACTTCGCCTGTCCAAACGCCTCGGGCAGACCCTTGAGCATGGCATCGCGCTCGGCGACGGTGAGCGCCTTGTTGACGCCGCCGGGCACGGGGAAGTCCGGATGGATTTTCCGCCCGCCGACGTGCTTGATGACTTCCTGCCCGTACTTGCGCAGCCGCACGCCTTTGATGGCAATGTCGGGATGCTGCTGGATGAGGCCGACAACATTGCGGATCGCCGGGTCGGCGTCGTAGCCCAGCAACAGGTCGGGCGCGCTCAGGTGGAAGAAACTCAGTGCGTGCGATTGCGTAATCTGGCCCATGTGCATCAACTCGCGCAGCAGCTTCGCCGTCCGCGGAATCGGCACGCCCAACACCGCGTCGCACGCCTTCACGCTGGCCAGCAGATGGCTCACCGGGCAAATCCCGCAGATGCGCGCGGTGATTTGCGGCATCTCGGCAAAGAAACGGCCCTCGCAGAATTTCTCGAACCCGCGGAACTCGACCACGTTGAACTGCGTGTCTGTCACGTTGCCCGCGTCGTCGAGCTGAATCGTGATCTTGGCGTGACCCTCGATGCGAGTGACGGGGCTGATCGTAATGGTCCTGGTTTTGGTCTCAGTCATAACTCAAATTCTTCTCAGTCCATTTCGGCATGCGGCCCGCGAGCAATTCGGTGAGCACATACCAGATGGTATCGGCATCGGGCGGGCAGCCGGGGATGTGGGCGTCCACTTTCACAAACTCCTGGATGGGACGCACCTTATTCAAGAGCTTGGGCACGGGTGGAGGCCCGGGGATGTCGCCGACCTGTGTGCTTTCGGTTTCGACAAAGCCGCGCGCCACGACGTCTTCGAGTTTGAATTGGTTGCGCAGGGCGGGGATGTTCCCCGTGATGGCGCAATCGCCGAGCGCGACCAGCACCTTGCAGCGCGCCCGCAACGTACGGAGCACGTGTTCCTGCTCTTCGTTGCAGACGGCGCCCTCAACAATGCCCATGTCCACGTTGGGAATCTCCTTCACGTCGGTAATCGGGCTGGCGGTGATGTCCACCAGCTTGACGAGTTCCACCAGCCGCTCGTCCAGATCCAAAAACGACATGTGACAGCCGGAACAACCGCCCAACCACACGGTCGCCACTTTGACTTTGGGTTTGTCGCTCATATTCGCCTTCACTTCAAAACGGCGTTTAAAATTTCCAGGTCCTGGCGCGCCTCGCCGCGCGGCGGCAGCACCGCTTGCAACGGCAGTTCGCGCCCCTCAAAATTGGTGATGGTGCCCTGCTTCTCGCACCAGATGGTTGCCGGCAGCACAACCTTCGCGAGGTCGGTCAGCCGCGACTGGTAGGCCGCCTGCACGACGACGCAATCAATTTCCTCGAGCAGTGGCCGCACGTATTTCTCGTCCAGCAACCGCGCGCCGCCGTCTGGTTCGTCGCTGGCGATGATATGCAGGAACTTCAGCGGTTTCGCGTCGAGCCACGGGCCGACCTCCTCGACCGGTTCGATGCCGCCCGCGGCCAGCGTCAGGCTGTTGGAACCGGTGGGCAGCGCAATCAACGCCGGCGCCGGGCCGGACGCTTTCCCTTCAAAAATCTTGATGAGCCGTTCGAGCACGGCCACGCCAATGGGCGTCATCGCTTCCGGTCCGTACACCAACACCGGTCGTTTTGCGTCCTTCAACTCCTCGGCCACACGGCCCCAGAATTTGCGTTCCAGACTGACGACGTTGGCGCAAATAGTGGCATACTGGTCGAGATCGCTCTTGCGGGTGTGGAAGATGAGCAGCTTCGCCTTGCGCAGACGCACCGTGGTACGGATTTTGGCCGCGACCACTCCTTGCGCACGGCTGGGCTGCGCGCCGAGCACGATGATGGCATCGGCGTCGTGCAACTTCGCCATGCTGTCCGGGCTGCGGTCGCCTTCGGCGCACAGGGCGGCTTCGTCGCGGGCCACGAACATCCCGATGCGCTCGAATTTCTTGAGTGTGGCGATGGTTTCGTTGTTCAAGCGCGGTGAAACGAGCACGGCTTTCTGGGCGGGCTTGGCCTTTTTGGCAGCCTGCCGCACGGCCTCGAGGGCTTCGTTCCAGGTGGCCGGCTCCAGTTTTTCGTGGCGTCGGAGCAGCGGCTGCAGGATGCGCTGGCGCGGTTCGGCCCAGGTCTCGTAACGGCCACGCACGCACAAGTGCCCCTGGCTGACCGGCGAATCGAAATCGCCAAAGACTTCGACGATGCGGTTTTCCTTCGTATAAACCAGCAGGCCGCAGCCGACGGGGCACTCGGTGCATGTGGTGCGGACAGTCTGACAGGTATTAAGTTTGCCGCGGAATGCAGCGGCCTTGTCGAACAGCGCCCCGGTGGGGCAAGCCGCGACGCATGCGCCGCAATTCGTGCAGGTGTCCGATGTGCCGAACGTCGCGCCGAGGTCCACGACCACGCGGTTTTTCGCGCCGCGATGGGAAATATCGAGTGTGTGGGTGCCTTCCATTTCCTCGCAGGTGCGCACGCAACGGGTGCACAGGATGCAGCGGTTGTGGTCGAGGGCGAGGTATTTGCCGGACACATCCACCGGCCAGGCCGGATAAAGGTAGGGGATACTGATGGCGTCAATGCCATGCCGGTAACCCTGTTGCTGAAGTTCGCAGTCGCCCTTGTTCATCACGCAGAACGGGCAGATGTGGTTGCGTTCGCTGAACAAGAGTTCCAGCGTGCTGCGGCGCAGTTTCTGGAGTGATTCGCTGTTGGTGACGACCTGTTTGCCGTCCACGGCCGGGGTCGAGCACGCCGGCACCACCTTGGGGCTGCCGACAATCTCGACGATGCACATGCGGCAGCCGCCCCACGGCGACAGATGTTTCAGGTAACAGAGCGTGGGGATGCTGATGCCGCTGGCCTGGGCGATCTGCAGAATCGTCTGCCCCTCCTGGCCCTCGCAACGGCGGCCATCAATCGTCAACGTGATTTTTTTCGGTGCAATCATTTTTCCATCACAGGTTTCGTGGCCCGGGTTGAGGACGTCTCCAAAGCCGCCGGCGCGACCGACCGGGCGTTCATGCCGTCGGAGGTCTTGAGCACCGAGTCGAATCTACAGGCGTCAAAGCACGCGCCGCATTGAATGCAGGCGTCTTCCACGATGTAATATTTTTTCTGCCCGTCCCGCTTGAAGATGGTGTGGACCGGACAGGCGCGTGCGCACAGCGAGCAGCCGACGCACGTTTCCTCGTTGATGCGGAACTCCAGCAACTCGCGGCAAACGCGGGCGGGACAACGTTTCTCCACGACGTGCGCCAGATATTCATCACGGAAATAGCGCAACGTGGTGAGCACCGGGTTCGGCGCCGTCTGGCCCAGCCCGCACAGGCTGGCGTCGCGGACAACCGTCGCCAGCGACTCGAGCTTTTCGATGTCTGCCAGTTCGGCCTCGCCGGTGCAAATTCGGTCCAGAAGGTTGAGCATCTGACGCGTGCCAACGCGGCAGGGCGGGCATTTCCCGCACGACTCGTCACAGCAGAAATCCATGAAAAACCGCGCCACATCCACCATGCACGAGTCCTCATCCATCACCACCATGCCGCCCGAGCCCATGATCGAGCCGAGCTTTTGCAGCGACTCGTAGTCCACGCGTTCATCCAGGTGTTGTGCGGGGATGACACCGCCGGACGGTCCGCCGGTTTGCACGGCCTTGAACTTTTTGTCTTTGGGGATGCCGCCGCCGATGCCGAAGATGATTTCGCGCAGCGTGGTGCCGTACGGCACTTCGGCAAGGCCGGTGTTGCGGATTTTGCCCGCGAGCGCGAAGACTTTGGTGCCTTTCGACTTCTCGGTGCCGAACGAGGCATACCATTTCGCGCCCTTCAAAATGATTGGCTTGATGGTGGCCCAAGTTTCGACGTTGTTGATATTGGTCGGCTTGCCCCACAGACCGCGTTGTGCGGGAAACGGCGGACGCGGCATCGGCTGGCCGCGCCGGCCTTCAATGCTGCGCATCAGCGCGGTTTCCTCGCCGCACACAAACGCGCCCGCGCCGATGCGGATCTCAATGTCGAAATCGTATCCGGTGTCGAACAGGTTCTTGCCGAGCAACCCATGCTTGTAAGCCTGGGCGATGGCGATGTTGAGACGTTTGATGGCCAGCGGATACTCGGCGCGGATGTAGATGAACCCGCGGTTGGCGCCCATCGCGTAAGCCCCGATGGCCATGCCTTCGAGCACGCGATGCGGGTCCCCTTCCAGCACCGCTCGGTTCATGAACGCGCCCGGGTCGCCTTCGTCGGCGTTGCAAATCACATATTTCGGGGTGACCGGCGCCTTCGCCATCAACTCCCACTTCACGCCGGTGGGAAACCCCGCGCCGCCGCGCCCGCGCAGGCCACTCGCTTTGATCTCGGCGATGACCTGTTCGGGTTTCATCGAGGTCAACACCTTGCCCAGCGCCGCATAACCGTCACGGGCGATGTATTCTTCGATGTTTTCCGAGTCAATCAGGCCGCAATTCTCGAGAACAATTTTCTCCTGTTTGGCAAAGAATGAAAAGTCGCGCTGGGTCGTGACGACATTGGCGGTGACGTCGTCCTTCGGCAACAGCTTCGTGTAGAGGCGGCCCTTGATGAAGTGCTCCTCGACGAGCCTGGGCACTTCCAGGGCCGTGACCCGTTGATAAAACGTGCCCTCCGGATGGACCAGCATCACCGGGCCGAGGTCGCACGGCCCCATGCAGCCCGTTTCGACGATTTTAATTTCCTCGTCGAGGCCGCGCTTCTTCAGCTCGGTCGCCAGAACGTCCTTCAGGGCGTGGCCGCCGCAACTGATGCAGCCGGCGCCGGCGCAAACCAATATGTGGGCGCGAATCATTTTAAATCACTCCGGTTTCTTTTCCTTGCCGACGGCCAGGTTTTCGACCTTTTTGCCCTGCTCGAGGTGCTCGGCGACAATTTTTTTTGCCTTCTCGGCGTCCAGGTGTGCGTAGGTGGTTTTCTCCCCGCCGGCCTCTTCGACGCGCACGACGGGCTCGACGTCCTCCAGGCCGACCTCACCGGTCACCCGTACTTCGACGTCCTCCAGTCCGCGTTTCTCGATCTCGTCGAGCATGCTTTTCATCACTTCCCGCGCGCCGGCGGCGATGCCGCTGGTGCCCATGCTGACGACGACGCGGTATTTCTTACTGCCTTCACGCAGGGCAACCTGCCGCTGCGCCTTTTCTTTCAATTTTTTTAGTTCTTCCAGGTTCATAATTCGTTTTCTCCTCGCCGCTCGAATTTTGTCCGGGGCGGCTTGCGACTTTTTTTTTCGCCGGTTCTTTGGAACTGAAATGGAAATGTTCCGTGTCGCTCAAATAATGGAGCTGCACGTCCATCGCTGGGCTGGCGGCGCACAACGCCAGGATCGTCGTATTCAGGTCGCCCACCGGCGGCCGGTCCACGTGCGATAATTTCATCGAGACCGTGACCGTTGTTCCCATGCCCGGTGTGGAACCGACCTCAAATTTTCCGCCGCACATCTCCGCTGTCTGGCGCAGCAGGGCCAGACCCAGACCGATGGCCTTCTTGCGATGGCGCTTGGTGCTGACGGGCGCGGCCAGCACGCGCTTGAGCGTGGCTTCGTCCATGCCGCGGCCGTCGTCCTGGACGCGAATCGTCAGCGCATCCCGCCGGGCGTGCTCGGCAACCGTGATTTGCACAGTGCGTGCGCCCGCGGTGAGCGAGTTCATTGCGATGTCCAGGATGTGCAATGACAGTTCTTCAAACATACTTCTTCAAATCCTTCTGGCAGAGGCGCGGGATTTTGTCCGGCGACAGCTTGCCATACACGTCGTCGCCCACGGCGATGGCCGGAGCCAGCGCGCAAGCGCCGATGCAGCGCGCGCTGCTCAGGCTGAACAGATTGTCCTTGGTGGTCTCGCCTTCCTTGATGCCGAGTTGCTGTTCCAGCCGCTCCAGGATCGTTTTCGAGCCACGCACGTGACAGGACGTGCCGGTGCAAACGAGGATCTGGTGTTTGCCCCGCGGCAACATGGTGAAGAAATGGTAAAACGTCACCACGCCATAGACCTGCGACAGCGGCAGCTTGAGCGCCGCGGCGACATACCGCAGCACGTCGGCGCTGAGGTAGCCGAAGAGGTGCTGCGCAGCGTGCAATACTTGAATCAGCGCCGTCGGCTCGTATTTGTAGCGCGCGAGGGTTTCATCGAGCGACGCAAAGCGGATGTCCCCGCTGGGGTGCGTCGTCATGCCCGGTGCCAGGGTTTGTAGTTCGCTCATCGGAGTCCTGCCTTCCACAGTTTGCCCGCGGTTTCGTAGGTGCTGAGCGGCGTGCTCAACAGCAAAATGCCCTTCTCCACGGCTTCGGCGACGATGGCGGCCTCGGGCTTGCGACCGCAGGTGAACAAGATGGCGGCGATGTCCTTCATTGAGGCGACGGACAGGATGTTGCGATGGGTATGGATGGTGACCCACAACACGCCGGGTTGCGCATTCGCCAGCACATCACTGAGCAGATCGGAAATGTAACACCCGGTCAGCTCGGTCCCGGTCGGGTCAGTCAATGGACACGCCTCGACCGCAGACAGGATGGACGGGAGTTTGGTGACTGATTTCAGTTTCATAAAGTAACACCGGCTTTCCGCAGGAACACCGTCGCCTGCAGTTGTGTGCCGCTCCCCAATTCTGACTGGATGGAAAACTTGTCGGCGCAACGTTTGATGTTGGGCAGACCCATGCCCGCGCCGAAACCGAGTTCACGCGCCAGGGGGCCGGCGGTGGACCAGCCTTCCCGCATGGCCAGATCAATGTTTTCAATGCCCGGGCCGCTGTCCACCGCCTTGATGCGGACCTGCTTGGAATTAATGGAAGCCGTGATGCGGCCGCCAAGCGAGTGGATGATGATGTTGGTTTCCGCTTCGTAGGCGATGATGGCGGCGCGTCGGCGGACATCGGGAGCAACGCCCCGGGCGCGAAGCACTTCACGCATGCGCTGGGAAAGCTTGCCCGCGCTCTCGAAATCGCCCGACTTCACATCCGCGTTGATGACGATGCGTTGCGCCTTTTCATCCGTGGTGCGCGCGGCAACCAGCGCAGCTTCCTTGACAATGGCTTCCTCGGCGCGGCGTTCCAGATGATGCATCAGGCAAACGGTGATGTCGCCGGGGGTGATGATGCCCACCAGCCGGTTGTTGGCATCCAGGACCGGGAACCGGCCATAGCCGTGCCGGTCGAATTCCGCCACGGCGCGGACCAGGGAGAAATGATCGCGCAAGGTCACGATTTTGCGGCTCATCCACTTTTCCACCGGATCGTTGATGTAGCCTCCGTCCAGTGCAGTGATGATGTCTTCGATGCTGACAATGCCCACCAGCACACCATTGGCCAGGATCGGCACACCGGAAATGCGATGAGCCTTCATCAGGTGTTGAATCGAGCGCAGCGTATCGGCCGGCGTGGCGGTGATGGGCGGGCTGGTCATCGCGTTACGCACGCGCAGTTCAAAAACCAGCACTTGGGCAAAGGAAACCTGCCGCTTCTCGCCCGCATTCAGGGCTTTTTCGACCGCGGGCGCGTGGGCCGTCAGCTCTTCAAAATTGCCGGTCTTCAAAGTCTTTTTCGGCGTGATGGCTGGCCTGCGTACCGCATCAGCCAGCCGTGCGCGCATGCTTTTAACGCGCTTGGCGTTTCCGGCGTGTTGCATCAGCCGGTCGGCCGCTTTTTGTTTCCCGTGTAAGAGAGTTGGTAACATAAAACCCGACCTGCCGTTTCGTAAAATTCCACAAACTACTGTATCAGTATCAAATATTTAACACAGCTAATGTACGAGCGGCGAGCGACCAGCTCTCCCCGCAATTTGTTTTTGTGTGCACATTTTTTGCTGGCTGGAAAAGACCGAAGATTTTTCACGACCTGGTAAAGACCATGTTTTCACTAAATCAACCGGGCGCGGGTCAGGTTTGTGAACAACTTTAATAAATGGTCAAAGCGTCGTCAGAAAAAGTGAAGGTATTGCCAAGATATGTGGAGAGACATTCGACCGATGTGTAAAACTTTAAGGTGTAAGCGAGATTGGTTTTTTATTTCGCCAGTGAACATCACACAAACGACTGATCAATAATTTATGGCTAAAGCATCGAAGACATCAAAATACGTATATCAATTTGGGAACAAGCAGGCCGATGGGGATGGTTCCATGAAGCCGTTGCTGGGCGGCAAGGGCGCGAATCTCGCCGAAATGGCCCGCATCGGATTGCCGGTGCCCCCGGGTTTCACCATCACCACCGAGGTCTGCACCTATTA
>DATNHM010000003.1:0-24888 GCA_035604955.1 Candidatus Limnocylindrales bacterium
TAATAGGTGCAGACCTCGGTGGTGATGGTGAAACCCGGGGGCACCGGCAATCCGATGCGGGCCATTTCGGCGAGATTCGCGCCCTTGCCGCCCAGCAACGGCTTCATGGAACCATCCCCATCGGCCTGCTTGTTCCCAAATAAATAAACGTACTTCGATGTTTTCGACATAAAATCAAATGTTAATGGTTGCGCGTTGGAACCGGAATAACCCCAAAAAACGAGCGCCGAATCTAACAAACACAATCGCGGTGTCAATGTCGGACTCCCGCCGTTTGCTCGTTATTCATTAATATCATCATATCATGATACGTTGATTTTTAATTTGCATGACGCCGGGCTTTCCGTTATTTTGGGACCGGTTAAATGGAGCAAGCCCATGCCGGGCCGAATCGAACATCTAGAACGCCGGTTGCGCGAGCGCATCATCATCCTCGATGGCGCCACGGGCACGATGGTCCAGCAACGCAAGCTGGATGAGGCGGCCTTTCGCGGCGAACGGTTCAAAGACTGGCGCGGAAAAAACCTCCAGGGCTGCCTTGACTTGCTCAATCTCACCCAGCCACAAATCATCGAGGACATTCATCGCCAGTACCTCGAAGCCGGCGCGGACATCATCGAGACGAACACGTTCAACTCGCAGGCCATCTCGCTGGCGGATTATGGACTGGAATCGCTAGCGTATGAACTGTCGAAGGCCGGCGCGGAATGTGCGCGGCGCGCGGCCGATAAATTTGAAAACACTCGACCCGGCCGGGTTTGCCTGGTGGCTGGGGATATTGGGCCGACGACCAAAACGTCGTCCATTTCCACCGACGTGAACAATCTTGGCGCGCGCGGAACGACATTCGATGAGCTGGTCAAGGCTTACAGCGAACAGGTTTGCGGCCTGCTCGACGGTGGCGTGGATTTGCTGCTGGTGGAGACGATTTTCGACACGTTGAACGCGAAGGCGGCATTTTTTGCGATCCAACAGGTTTTTGAGGAACGGGTCATTAAACCTGTTGAAGGCAGGGCGGGCTCTCCGCAGCCCGCCGCGGCGCGTTCGGAGAACGCGCCCTGCCAAAAAACCGTGCCGATTCTTGCATCCGTCACGTTCATCCAGTCCGGCAGCAATCGCGGCGTGACGGGCCAGACCGTCGAGGCGTTTTGGAATTCGATTTCGAACGTCCCCCTCCTCTCCGTCGGCATGAATTGCGCACTGGGACCCAAGGAACTCCGGCCACTGATTGAGGAGCTTTCCGGCCTGGCGCCGATTTACCTCAGTGCGCATCCCAACGCCGGTCTGCCCAATCCTTTGCTGCCCACCGGCTTTCCCGAAACCCCGGAGACATTTGCGCCGCAATTGCAGGAATGGGCGCAGAACGGCTGGTTGAATATTGTGGGCGGTTGTTGCGGCACCACGCCGGCGCACATCAAGGCCATCGCCGCCGCAGTAAAAAACCTGCCGCCGCGCGTGCCGCCGAAAGTTGAATCCTATTTGCGATTGAGCGGACTGGACGCGCTCACCGTCCGGCCGGATTCCAATTTTCTCAACATCGGTGAGCGGACCAACGTGGCCGGTTCGCCGAAGTTTGCCCAGCTCATCAAGGCCGGCGATTTTGAAGGCGCGCTGACCGTCGCGCGGCAGCAGGTTGAGAACGGGGCGCAGGTGATTGATGTCTGCATGGATGAAGGGATGATTGACGGCGTGGCGGCAATGACACGCTTCCTCAACCTCGTAGCCTCCGAGCCGGATATTTGCAAGGTGCCCGTGATGGTGGACTCCTCGAAATGGGAGGTCATCGAGGCCGGTTTGAAATGCCTTCAGGGCAAAGGCATCGTTAATTCCATTTCGCTCAAGGAAGGCGAGGAAAAGTTTTTGCACCAGGCCAAACTGGTCCGCCATTACGGCGCGGCCGTGGTGGTGATGGCGTTCGACGAGCGCGGCCAAGCCGACAACTTTGAGCGGCGCATCGCCGTTTGTCAACGCGCCTATGACTTGCTGGTGAAGAAAACCGGGTTTCCGCCGCAGGACATCATTTTCGATCCAAACGTGCTCACCGTCGGCACCGGCATGGAGGAACACGCCAATTACGCCGTGGATTTCATCCGGGCGACAAAATGGATCAAGGAAAACCTGCCATTGGCCAAGGTCAGCGGCGGCATCAGCAATGTTTCGTTTTCCTTTCGCGGCAACAACGTCGTGCGCGAAGCCATGCACTCGGCGTTTTTGTATCACGCCATCCAGGCGGGACTCGACATGGGGATTGTCAACGCCGGCCAGCTCGCGGTTTATGATGAAGTCCCAAAGAACCTGCTCGAACTGGTCGAAGACGTGCTGCTGAACCGCCGGCCTGATGCAACCGAACGGCTCACCAAATTCGCCGAATCGGTAAAGCAGAAGGGCAAAGCCGAAATGGTCGAGGACGAATGGCGCAAGGGCACGGTCGAGGAACGGCTCGAACATGCGCTGGTCAAGGGCATCACCGATTTCATCGAGGCCGACGCCGAGGAAGCACGGCGGAAGTTCGGCCGTCCGCTCGCGGTCATCGAAGGGCCGTTGATGGCCGGCATGAATGTAGTCGGTGATCTGTTCGGTTCCGGGAAAATGTTTTTGCCGCAGGTGGTGAAATCCGCCCGGGTGATGAAAAAGGCGGTGGCTTATCTGCAACCGTTCATGGAAGCAGAAAAAAAAGCCGCCGGCGGAGTTCATCAGAACGCCGGGAAGATCCTTCTGGCCACCGTGAAGGGCGACGTGCATGACATCGGCAAGAACATCGTCGGCGTCGTGCTCGCCTGCAACAACTACGAGGTCATTGATCTCGGCGTGATGACGCCATGCGAAAAAATCATCGCCACGGCGCTCGACCAACACGTGGACATCATCGGCCTGAGCGGGCTGATTACGCCGTCGCTGGATGAAATGGCGCACGTGGCACGTGAACTGGACCGCCAAGGGTTGAAACTGCCGTTACTGATCGGTGGTGCGACGACGAGCAAGGCGCATACAGCGGTGAAAATCGCGCCGGGTTACCGCGAACCGGTGGTGCACGTCCTCGACGCCTCACGCGCGGTGCCCGTGGTCAGCAGCCTGATCAGTGCCGAGCAGAAACCGGGATTTACCGCGCAGGTGCGCGAAGAATATGAGCGGGTGCGCGCGCAGCACGCCGGTCAGCGTGCGACGTTGGTTTCCCTCGAGGCCGCCCGCGCCAACGCGCCCCAACTGGAATTTGACGACTTGCCGAAGCCGGAATTTATTGGCTTGCGGGTTTTGTCATCAGAAGGTCGGGCGGGCAGTCCTCTGCCCGCCGCAGAACGGCGCGCACGGAGTGACGCGCCCTACCCTGTTTCGTTGGAGGATCTCGTACCGTTCATTGACTGGACGCCGTTCTTTCACACCTGGGAGCTGCGCGGAGTTTATCCGAAGATTTTGCAGCACGAGAAACACGGTGAGGAATCGCGAAAGTTGTTCGCCGACGCACAGAAACTTCTTGAGAAAATTGTTTCCGAAGAATTGCTCCAGCCGCGCGGCGTTTGCGGTTTGTTTCCTGCCAATCGGGTCGGTGACGATGTGGAACTTTACACGGAGGAATCGCGCGGCAGGGTTCTGACGACGTTCCATTTCCTGCGGCAACAAATCGAAAAGACGGATGGCACGCCGAATTGGTGCCTGGCGGATTTTGTGGCGCCGAAACATTCAACATTCAACATTCAACATTCAACATCGAAGGATTACCTCGGGGCGTTCGCGGTGACGAGCGGGCACGGGTTGAAGGAACTGGTGGAGAAGTTCAAGGCCGACCATGATGATTACAATGCCATCATGGCGGAGGCATTGGCGGACCGCCTGGCCGAAGCCTTTGCGGAATTTCTGCACAAACGTGTCAGGGAAGAATGGGGTTACGGCCGGACTGAACATCTCACGAACGACGATTTGATTGCGGAAAAATACCGTGGCATCCGGCCGGCGGCAGGCTATCCGGCCTGTCC
Source organism: Candidatus Limnocylindrales bacterium (assembly GCA_035604955.1). GTDB lineage: Bacteria > Verrucomicrobiota > Verrucomicrobiia > Limisphaerales > UBA11358 > UBA11358. Next base: position 3,972 of record DATNHM010000003.1, read on the forward strand.
CGACCACACGGAGAAACAGATTCTCTGGAAGCTGCTTGACGTGGAAAAGGGCGCCGGCATCCAGCTCACGGAAAGTTATGCGATGTGGCCGGGCAGTTCGGTGAGCGGGCTATATTTTGCACACCCGGAATCCAAATATTTCGCCGTCGGCAAACTCGGTCGCGACCAAATGATTGATTATCATCTGCGCAAAGGCATGACCTTGCAGGAAGTTGAGCGGTGGCTGGGCCCGTGGTTGAATTACGAGCCGCAACGCGCAGCGCCGGGATCACCGGCAGCTTGCGCCTGCGGAGTCCGGCATTGATAAAACGGCCAAAAAAAAACGCTCGACGGCGAATGGGTTTCCGCCTACAAAATCGCCAGATTCGGCAAAGGAAATCTATGGCAACGGAAGCACAATCAGTGAAACTGGTGCCGGTGGATGCGGACTTGTTTGAAGCCGTCGGTTACGTGTCCCGAACGAGGCGGCTGTACATCAAATTTCGGAATTCGCCCCCGCTGGCCTTCGATAATGTGCCGGGCTTCCGTTATGAAAGCCTGCTGACAGCGCCGCGCAAAGACGCTTATTATCGGACGTTTATTAAGGACCGATTCCTGACGAAACCCGTGGAATTGCCTTCGCAAGCCTGATTCAAAGCCGGGCTTGTTTTTCGCACGATTCAGCCTAAATTGGAGACATGAAGCAAGATGTTGTGCCAGTTCAAATTCGTGGAATCATTCCGGCCAACAGCGGTTGCGCGCTTTTTGTCGGCAATGATGACAAGGTTTTCGTCATCAACGTCGAGCCGCAAATGGGGGCGGTAATTGGCATGTTCCTGCGCCAAACCCCGAAGGAACGCCCCCTCACCCACGATCTCATCAACCGGATGTTTCAAGGTTTCGGCATCACGGTCGAACGCGTGGTCATTACGGATTTGAAAAATTCGACCTACTTCGCGCGGCTGATCTTGCAACAGCAAAACGAGCTGGCGCGGAAAATCGTGGAACTCGACGCGCGCCCCAGCGATTGCCTGGCCCTGGCCGCGGCCCAGAAAAAACCGATTTTCGTGGCCGCCACCCTCTTCGAACAGGTCGAGGACATGAGCGAAGTGTTGAACAAAATCAACGAAACCGGCAGCGAGGCGGAGTAAAATGCCCGCCGCCAAAACTTCATCGCCGGCTCTCATTTGCGGTGACGATGAGTTCGCGGTAAAGCAGCACGCCAGGCAACTCTACCAGCGGTGGTGTGATGAAATTGGAGGCATGGACCATGAAATTATCGAAGCCACCGTGGCCAACAGTGGCGAGGCGCTGACCGCCCTGGCCCGGCTGCGCGAAGCGCTGCAGACCCTCCCCTTCTTTGGCACGGGCAAGGTCATCTGGCTGCGCGATTGCAATTTTCTTGGCGATGAACGGGCCGCCTCCGCCCAGGCGCTCACGGAATCGCTTGGCGATCTGGCGGAGGAACTGAAAACTTTCGCGTGGGCGCGCAACAGAGGTATCCGGCTTTTGATCAGCGCGGGCAAGGTGGACAAGCGCAAAACCTTTTTTAAAACGCTCGACAAAATCGGTTCGGTGGAAACTTTCGCCGGCTGGTCGGCGGATGACCGTGATTGGGCGGAACGGGCGGAAGTTGCGGCGCAAGCGGCGGTGCGCGAGCGCAAAAAGGAAATTTCCGAAGAGGCCCTGGCCGAATTGGTGAACCGGGTCGGACCCAATCCGCGCCAGCTCGACAATGAAGTTGAGAAGCTTTGCTTGTTCGTCGGCGAGCGGAAACAGATTGAGGCGGATGACGTCAATTCGGTTTGTGTCCAAAACAAAACGGCGCGGGCCTTTGCGCTGGGCGACGCCCTGGGCGACCGCGATTTGCCCCGCCTGCTGCAACGGCTGGACGAGGAGTTGTGGGAGGTAAAGTTTGATTCCCAAAAATCAGAGATTGGTTTACTGTACGGGCTGATTGCCAAAGTGCGCGCAATGCTGTTGTTGAAGGAGATGTTGCGTGAAGGCTGGATCAAGGCGGAGATGGATTATAACCGTTTCAAGGCCCAATTGCAGCACGTTCCGGCGGACAAGTTGCCCGGCGACCGCCGTTACAACCCGCTGGCATTGAATCCGTATGTGCTTTACAAGGCGTTACCTCAGCTAAAACGTTATTCCGAGGCCGAGTTGATACGGGCGATGGATTTGTTGTTGCGTTGCAACCAGCGATTGGTGTCCAGCGGCCTCGATGAAACACTGGTTCTGCAGCAAACGCTGGTGCAAATTATCACGCCGCCCGCGGCGGCCGCGTGACCACCAAAAAGGAACTTTGAAAAATGGCGACACCGTCGGCAAAAATGTTGGTGCTGGCATGCAAGAACTTTGCCTGCGTGAAAATTGTGGGCCGCGCGAATTTTACCTACGGCCCTGATTTCAAAACGCTGCTCACCGAACTGGTCCGCAAGGGTTACGGTCGTTTCATCATTGATCTGTCGGAATGCGCGCTCATGGACAGCACCTTCCTTGGCATCCTGGCCGGCTTCGGCTTGAGGCTGAACCAGGCGGGCGGGCCGGACAACCAGGGCATCGAATTGCTGAATCCCAACTCACGCATTGCGGACCTGCTCGAAAACCTGGGCGCGTTGCACCTCTTTAAAGTCACCACGGGAACCTTGCAACTACCGGGTGAGGCTCAGATCCAGACGCCGGATTCGGTAAATCCAACGCGCCAGCAAATTACACGCACCTGTCTCGAAGCACACCAGTCGCTTATGGACGCAAATCCCGATAACGTTGTGCGTTTCAAGGATGTGACCCGGTTTTTGGCGGAAGACCTGAAGAACCTTGAAAACTCTTCTTAACGGCACATGGCTTGCTATGTTGTCCGTTGATTGTCAACCACAAGCCTTGTTTGCGTTATGAAAATGAGCCGCAGAATTTTAACACTTTTTGTCATCGCCTTGTTGTCTGTGCTGCCGACTTTGAGCCGCGCCCAGGATGACACCTCGGACACCAACGCGTCTGACAGCGATCAGAATGCCACCACCTCGGACAGCACCAACGTGCCGCTCAAGGAATTGATGCTCAAAAGCGACCAGGTCACCAACACCGTCGGCATCGTTTTGACGAAAATTTCAACGGGGCTTTGGGCTGGTGTGTATGAGGTAACGCAAAAGTCTTATCAAAAAGTCATGGGCAGCAATCCCAGCGCTTTTCCAGGCGGAGATCGTCCGGTGGATTCAATGACCTGGAATGATGCCGTGGCCTTCTGCCAGAAACTGACCGAAAAGGAACAGAAAGCCGGTGAATTGCCAAAACGTTTCGTTTATGCCCTGCCGACGCAGGCACAATGGGAACAACTGGTGGATGACACCCCGGCGAGTGATGCCGTGATGAGCCTGAGTATGCCGCGCCGCTCTTCCACCGAGCCGGTCGGAAGCCTGGCGCCAAACAGTCTGGGTCTTTACGATATACGCGGCAACGTCATGGAATGGTGCCTTGATCCCCAGGACAAACCTTATCGTGTTTTGCGCGGTGGCGCCTGGGACACCTATATTGATATCAACGCCCGGACCGAATTTCGCGAGTACTCCGCACCCGAGAAGACGAAAAATGATTATGGTTTCCGGGTCGTGTTGGAATCAAAATGATTGAATTGAACTTCTGCAAAAAACTTGGCGGCGCTCCACGAGCGCCGCTTTCTTTTTGGAAGCGAGAACGACATACGACGGTCGCAAACCGCCGCTGCAGTAAAAATCAAACCGGTGCGGGCGCGGGTGTTCCGAGTCCGGGCAGCTTGGGTGGCGCCGGTTTGGGCGGGGTTTCCGGCAGCGGCGTGCCGGCGGGGGCGCCCATCAGCGTTCCACTTTGAGGCTTGGGCGGCGGCGGCGTAAACTTGCCGGTCTTGACGATTTCCTCGACCTGCGCCCGATCGAGCGTTTCGTGCTCGAGCAGCGCGTTGGCAATCAATTCGAGCTTGTCGCGATTGGTCAAAATAATGTCCTGCGCCCGTTTGTAACCTTCGTCAATGAGGCGCTTGATTTCCTCGTCAATTTCGCGCGCCGTGCTCTCGCTGTAAACCTTCGTGCGCGCCATTTCGCGACCGAGGAAAACATACTCATCGTCACTGCCGTATTGCACCATGCCGACCTTGTCGCTCATCCCGTATTGGCAAACCATCGCGCGTGCCAGATTCGTGGCCTGTTGAATGTCCATGGCCGCTCCCGTTGATATGTCACCCGAAATGATTTCCTCGGCGATACGGCCGGCCATGGTCACGGCGAGATCGTCAAACATTTCCTTGCGCCGTCGGTTCAAAATGTCCTTTTCCGGCAATTGCATGGTGGAGCCTAGCGACTGCCCGCGCGGGATGATGGTGACTTTGTGCAACGGATGCGTATGTTCCAGCAGCATATTCACCAGCGCGTGTCCCGCTTCGTGCCACGCGGTGCATTTCTTTTCCTCGACAGTCATGGCCAGGCTGCGGCGCTCGCGGCCCCAGCGGACCTTGTCCCGCGCCTCTTCCAGTTCTTCCATGCCGACGGCCTTTCGGTTCATCCGCGCGGCCAGCAACGCAGCTTCGTTCAGCAGATTCGCCAGTTCCGCGCCGGAATAACCGGGCGTGCCGCGGGCGATGATGGACAAATCCGCCTCCGGCGCGAGTTTTACATTTTTGGCGTGAACTTTTAAAATCGCCTCGCGCCCGCGCACATCGGGCAGATTGACCACCACCTGCCGGTCAAAACGGCCCGGACGCATCAAGGCCGGGTCAAGCACATCCGGGCGGTTGGTCGCGGCGATGATGATGATGCCTTCCTGCGTGTCGAAGCCGTCCATTTCGACCAGCAAGGCATTGAGCGTTTGTTCGCGTTCATCATTGCCGCCGCCCAGACCGTGACCACGGCTGCGCCCGACCGCGTCAATCTCGTCAATGAACACCAGGCACGGCGTGTTGCGGCGGGCCTGTTCAAACATGTCGCGCACGCGGCTGGCGCCGACGCCGACGAACATTTCCACAAAGTCCGAGCCGCTGATGCTGAAAAACGCGGCATCCGCCTCGCCGGCGATGGCCTTGGCCAGAAGCGTTTTGCCCGTGCCGGGGGCACCCACCATCAGGACGCCCTTGGGAATGCGTCCGCCCAGCTTCTGGAACTTTTTAGGGTCTTTCAGGAATTCCACCAGTTCGGAAACTTCCTCAATTGCCTCTTCAACCCCGGCCACGTCTTTGAACGTCGTCTTGTTGCGGTCCTTGGCCAGCATCCGGGCCTTGCTTTTGCCAAAACTCAACGCGCCCTTGCCGGCAATTTTGATCTGGCGGATGAAAAAAAACCAAAACAGAATGCCAATCAACAGAAACGGCGCGATGCCCCACACCACGCTCATCAACATTGTATTCGGCTGGCTCGCGTCAATTTTGTCCGAGGCGAACAGCTGGTCCTGCTTGGCCTGGGTCAAATAGGCGTTTTTAACGACAAACGGCACTTCCGTCTTTTTGCCGTCCTTGTCCGTCAAGTACGAACCGGTGATTTCCGTCAACGGCGCCGTTTGCGGATTAAAACTGACCGTCGCCTGGGTGATCGAATTCGATTGGAACAGCTTGAAAAATTCAGCCTGCGACAACGACGTGCCGGCCCCGGTCGCCATGTGGTTTTTCAACAACATCAACGCCGCGATGCTGCCAATGATGGCAATCCACGCCACCCACGTTGTCGGTGGCAGTTTAAACCCGCCCGGCGGCTTTTTTTGGCCGCGGTCATTGTCTTTGTTTTGGTCTTCGCCGAACATACTTGATAATGGCATCACAAACTAACATGCCACCTCCACCTCCGCAATGCGCGAATTCGCTTTTCTCTGCCAAGCCCCAATGAATCTGCTATAATGGCTGTCATGCGCATCGGCTCGCTGACGTTGACATCCGATCTGTTCCTGTCGCCGCTGGCGGGTTACACCAACCTGCCCTTCCGGCTCGTCGTGCGCGAAATCGGCGGCGTCGGCCTTTGCAGCACCGATTTGGTCAACGCGCGTTCGCTCCTCGAAAAAAATCCCAAGGCCTTCAAACTGATCGAAACCCGGCCAGCCGATTCGCCGCTGGCCATTCAGCTTTTCGGGTCCGTCCCGGAGGAAATGCGCGATGCGGCCCAAATACTCGAGGCGCACGGTGCAGCCGCCATTGACATCAATATGGGTTGCCCGGTCCGCAAGGTCTGCAACGTCGGCGGCGGCTCCGCCATGATGACCGAGTCAGCCAAGACCGCCGCGCTCGTCCGCGGCATGGTCAGCGCCGTCAAAATTCCGGTAACAGCCAAAATGCGGCTTGGCTGGGACGATCAGAACATCACGGCGCCGGATTTGGCGCGCGCGCTCGAAGACGCCGGGGTTGCCGCGATTTTCGTTCATGGCCGGACGCGCGAACAGGGTTTCGGCGGCACGGTCAACCTGGCTGGCATCCGCAAGGTCGTCGAAGCCGTGAAGCAGATTCCGGTGATCGGTAACGGCGACGTCATCACGCCGCAGGCCGCAAAAAAGATGTTCGACGATACCGGCTGTGCCGGCGTGAGCATCGGCCGTGGCGCGTTTTACAATCCGTGGATTTTCCAGCACACGCTGCATTATCTGAACGGTCCCGGGAGGGGCGAGTTATACGAGTCCCAAAATTCAAATAACGCACCAAACGTCGAGGGCTCGTATAACTCGCCCCTCCGCGAACCGTCCTTTGCCGAACGCGCCCGCGTGATGTGCCGGCACTTGGATTTGATGATTGAAGTTTTTGGCGAATCGCCCGGCTGCCGGATGTTCCGCAAGGTCGCGCCGTGGTATTCCAGGCGGTTTGGTCCCTGCCACGAATTCAACAAGCGCGCCGTGCAGGTCTCCACGCGCGCTGAGTTCCACAATGTGCTGGAAAATTATACCCGCTGGCGGCGGCAGTTCCTCGACGATAACGGCGAATTGCTGCCGCGTTTCCGACCGTCGCCGATGATTGCGTCCTTTATGCGCGACGAACCTGCCGTTGCTCGACGCGAACAAATCCCCGTGCCCAAAGGACCGGTGGAGGTGTGGTGATTATCCCTGGATGCCATAGCGACAGGACGCCACCGGCGATCGATCGCGTGTTACCCACGGTCATTTGGGATTGAAAAGAATCGGCATTCATGTTCTTCATGGTCATCCGCATGAACACCCGGGCACGTTTCTCTCTTCCGCGTCGGCTCTTTCTGTTGCCCTTGCTTCTATCAATCGGCATTAACCAATCGATGGCGGGAGCATTTTTCAACATCCTGGATTATGGCGCCCCTGACGACGGCTCGGCCAGTTCCACTGAAGCAATCCGTTCCGCGATTCAAGCCGCCAGCGCTGCCGGCGGTGGAACCGTTTGCATTCCATCGGGAACTTATGTCACCGGCCCGATTGAGTTGACGAACAATCTGGTACTGGACGTTGAGGCCGGCGCCACACTGAAGTTTCCCGCCATGCGGCTTCCGTTCACATCGGGCCGCGAGCAGGGCATCGAGTGTCTCACGCCGGTTCCCCTGGTGGGTGGACGGCATTTGCATAACGTCACCATCACCGGCCGTGGCATGTTCACCACGGATAACGCGGCATGGCTCAAACTGATGCCCCGGATCAATTCCTCGGAAACCGACATCGGGACCGCCTTCGGCACCAATTGGGAACATCTGCTCCGGGACCTCGAACTGAAAACGCCCGCGCCAGCGGAGGATTATCAAAAGGCGGCGCCGGAGCTCCGGCCGTCCTTCATTCGCTTTATGGACAGCACGAACGTCCTGGTCGAAGGCGTTCATTTCGTCGGCTCTTCGATGTGGACAATCCACCTGCTCTACACGGACAATGCGGTGGTTCGCAACGTCATCATCGAGACCTATCCCGGCGTGCACACCGACGGCATCGCCGTTGATTCCAGCCGCAACGTGCGGATTTCCGACTGCTACATTGACACCGGCGACGATGGCATTGTTTTGAAATCCGGCAAGGACGCCGACGGGCGGCGGGTCAATCGGCCCACAGAAAACGTGTCCATTTCGAATTGTACCGTGCATCACGCGCATGGCGCGGTCACGTTCGGCAGTGAAATTTCCGGCGGCATCCGCAACGTGGTGGCGGACAACATCACCTGTGATGGGACCCAGATTGGCGTTCGTATCAAGAGCCGGCGCGGACGCGGCGGTGAGGTCGAAGACGTCCGGTTCGACAATTGGACGATGGAAAACGTCGGCATCGGAATCGATGTCACCAGTTATTATCTGATGGAAGGCGAAACCAAAACCGCCGAAGAACCCGTTTCGGTACGAACGCCGGTCTTCCGTAACATTGCCATCAGTCACATGACCATCCATCACGCGCGGGCGGCGATTGATATCGAAGGATTGCCGGAAATGCCGATTTTCGGATTGCGTATCAGCGATATCATCGCGTCGGCAAAAATTGGAATGCGCGGCTCATTCACCGATGCCCTGGAACTGCATGACGTGCAAGTGAATGCGGACAAGGGCCCGGCCTTTCTGGTAAAGGACTCCAGGGAATCGGAGTTGGACGGCATTTCTTCACGCCTGCCGCGGTTAAATGCACCGATGATACGATTGGAACACTGTCCCGGCACCGTGGTGCGTAACAGCCGGGCGTTTCCCGGCACTGGTCTTTTCCTTTCGGTTGCGCCGGGCGAATTAAAAGATGTCACCCTCGAAGATAACGCGCTCGGTGATGCGCAAAAGCCGGTGGCCGAAGAGACCGGTGACTTCCGATAGAACTGCGCCGAGGGATGGCCGCCATTTTTGGCTTCGAGCGACTATGGTGTGAATTGTACCGACTGTGTTTGCGTGCGGTATTGGAGCCCATTCGTAGTCACGATGAGCGCGTAGAAAGGGTGCAGACCGACCCCAAAATTGGTGCCGTTCACCTGAAAAATGTTCGTGGATACATTGCTGGCCGTGCTCAGCGGGCCGCCGGTGCTGAACAGGGTAATCGAACTTACAGCGCTGGTGTTGGTGGCGGCAACCTGGATGTGGTAGGTGCCTTGCACCGGGGCCTGGTTGGTCAAATCGAGCAGCGTCAAGGTCGCGCTCAGGGAAGTATTCTGAATCTGGACGGGCACGGTCACCCGGGTTTGAGTTCGCGCGTCGCTGGCTTCGTAGGCAACGGCCGTCAAGTCGTGATACCCATCAGCCAAATTTGTCGTAGCCAGGGGGAATGTCACATTCAGACTGACTGCGCCAGCTGTCACGTAAAGATGGTTCCGGGGCTGGAGGTCGGAAAGATTGTAGGTGAGGGTGCTGCCGTTGATTGTGACCGAAGGGGGGGCGGGAGCCTGTGCCGACACCGTGGGGGTGACTTGGATTGCGGCAGCCTGGTAGCCAGGGTTTCGGGCATACAGGTTAAACCCGGTGGAATAGATAGGTGGCGAGCCGGTGTATGTGGTCAAAAAATAATCCTCCGCCACAACCCCGTCACTGTTCTGCAGGGCGGGATTCGCGTTAATGGCGTTGTACATCTGGCCGGCGAGCGTATTCCAATTGCCCGCGGACTGATTGGTGACGGCCACGACCACAGTCTGACCATTGGTTTTGACAAAAGTAAACTGCATCCAGGAATTGGCGGGAGCCGAATTACTAAAACCAAACTCAGAGTATTCCTGCATACCAAACGCCTGCGAGCCCAGGAGCGTGGGCTGGCTCGCATTTAGAAAAGTGGAGAGTACGTTGCCACTTCCCATCGCGCTGGCGGCGGCCGTTTGGATCTGGCCAAGGGCGAAATTGGTTGCCAGTGGTGTCCATTGGCCCGGGTTGGTGGAAACCCCAATCGTGTAAGGCCGCACGGCGCTGTCAACTCGAACCAGGGTGAGGTTGGTTGCCAGGTTCGTCACCGTGTAACCGGGCGGACCCGGAGGCACCAGCCACGCGCGATAAAATCGGCTGGATGAATTCGCAATACCGGGATCAACGAAGTTCGTCGCCCCGCCGAGCTGATTAGTGATCACGGATGTCCAATTGACCAGGTTGCTCGATGTCTGGATAGCCCACGGCAAACCGGGGGTGCTGTCCACCTGCATCTGGAATGTCCCCGAACCGGTAACGACTGGCGCAGACAATTGGGGCGGTTGATCCGGTGCCGGCCAGGTCATGCGATAAAAACGGGCAGGATAATTGGTGGAGTCATAGTCGGTAAAGTCCAGCAACCCCGGTGACGCGCTGTTCGTGAAGATGGGCTGCCAGTTAATCAAATTGGTTGAAGCCAGGATGACGTAGGGCAACGTGCTCGGAATCTCCAACGCCATAGTAAAAGCCCCGTTTTTGTCAAGGCCACCTGGGGTCATCTGAGGTGGGAAAGAATCAGGGAAGTAATTGACGCCATACGAAAGGTTGGGAGTGTTCGTGGGGGTGGTGCTGACAGCGTAGAAAGGGACAGCCATCGGGTTGGTGGCAATAGATTGCAGTTCGACCCGGTCGCCATGAACCAGGGCTTTCACCTGGGTGGCGTTGGTAACGGCGTTGATCTGGGCTGCCAGTCCCGATGCCACGGTGCTTAAAGTCGAGTTGGTGGGGACGGCATAGGTAATGGGATAACCATTTAAAGTGACGGTCAACAAATTGCCGGGGCACGGGGTTAAATTGGTCAGGGTGCTGAAATACTGGCCATCCACAAACAAGTCAACTTGCTGCAGGGGTTTTCCATAAGCGGCAGTGAATCGAACCGAGAGCACAGGAGTGCCGCTCAACACGGTGCCGGTTTGCAGGTTGGTGCTCCATTCTCCGTACCCGGCTTTAGCAAAAGGCGCCGCCAAAGGCTCCGCGACTATAAGCCCAAGATACGGCACGTTGATGCTTTGATAATAGCTTTCAGCCAGGCTGAAGCCGCGGGCCTGATAAAAGTAAACCTGCGGGTTGGGAAATTTCTGCGCATCGCCGTTGGGTTCGGCGACCGTGCCATAACTGCCTGCCGCTCCGGCATTGATGAAAGCCAGCAGGTTGGTCTGACTGTTGGTGCCAAAAATGACGCCGCCGAAGGACGTCAGACTGTCCGCGATGGCGCCGGGAACAAACAGGCCTTGCGGGACGCTGAACTGCGCCAGACCTGTTTCATAACCCAGACAGCCGTTTGGCCACGAAATAGCATCGGTGTTGGTGCGTAAAATTGAGGAAACGCCCAGAATGTTGACGTTGAAAATGGCGTTGTCGAAATACACGTAGCGGTTGTTGCGGGCCGGGTCGAAACTTTTAGCCAGAACCACCGGTTGTTGGGGAAAAGTCCCATCACTGGCCACGCCCTGATTCACCAGCTGCTCCGCCTGGGTGAGTGAACCAGCCGTGATCATGGTGGTAAGAAAGGAATAGCCGGGGGAGCCGACGACCGGCGTTCCCGGACCATAGCCCGCCTCGCTGGCCGCATAGCTGTTGGTGGTGCCAAGCGGATCGCTCCCATTGCCCAGTCTTAGACCATAGAACAGCGCCGAGGTCGTGCTGTTGACGGTGGAACCAAAGCTGGTTTGGAACGGGATGTCCATCGAGAGAACAACGTAATCAATCTGATTGGTCAACTGCCGCGTCGCGAGCAGGTTCAGCAGCGGCGTCACCAGGTTGGTTTGAAAATCGTTGCTGGTCCACAGGGTATTCGTCCCCGTCCAGTTGATGTAGAGGACGTTTAGAGGCGGCACCTGCCGCTCCTGGCAATAGTAATTGGCGAGCTCGCAGGAGTTGGAACTGTTCTGGTTGACGACGACAACCGTGTTCAGGCCGCTGCCGCCAGCCTGCAGTTTGCCGGCCAAGGCGCAGGTCAACAACAAAACCATCCCCGGCATTGCAAAACGAAGACTGCAGTGCATAAACTTGGCACCTCAAGCAAACAAGATGCTTACTAGCAGGTGGTAAAGCCCCTCCATTATAAAGCCTTCAATCACTTCAGTACAGAAAAAAAGCCGGTCATTAACCGGCCCTTTATCTGCCACACTGTAAATGACGTAATTCCGTTCTCAGGCCTGCTTGCGGCGCAGCGACAAACCCAAAGCGCCAATGCCCAGCACAACAAACGCCAGTATCGACGGCTCGGGAATAACGCTGACAGACAAACCCTTGTCCTTGGATATGTTCAACTCGCCACCGGCGACGAGGCTGGCGGTCCATTCGAACGCCCACGCCACATCGCCTGACACCGGTCCCATATTGCCATTAAGGGCGCCACTGGTGACGTCGGTCAGGGTCGGGACGGCCAAGCCCGCTTCAGCATTGATCGCATAGGGTGATACAATAACTTCGCCTATGCCAGTCCCCCCAGGCCCGCCGGTTGTCTGCATCGCCGCCTGATAAGCACCTGGTGAACCGCTGATATTGACGGTGTTGTTATTGTTCATCAGCAGATTGAAATTCGAATATTGATAAAAATTAAGGTTGTTGATCGTGCTGCCCGAGAGATTATCAATCCAGATTTTTTCCGTCATGTCGGCGGTCCCGGAACTGGCTCCATTACCCGACAACGTATATTCCACATTTGCTGAAAGTGTCGAGTTGGCATACGTCACAACGACGTCATATCCGAGCGGACCATCCCCGTTGTCCGTAACCGTCAGCCCGCCGATGGTGTTAATGGCCTGCACGGCACCCCCGTTGATGGAATACCAGAACCACTGTTGGTTCAACTGATTTTGACCACCAAGCACAGTCCAACTGTTCATCCCCAGTGTGCCCGTGTTGCCCGTGTTGATTGTCGCTGTGGATCCGCCGTCGGCCATTACGACTTGCGCGTTGGCAGTGCCCGCCGAGAAAGCGACAACACACAACGCAAGCAGTACCGCAGACAACGTCGGCACTTGTTTATAGGAAATCACAACTGTTTGATGACGCTTCATAGAATCTCACATTTTTTGTTAATTGGCGATTACACTTCCTTTTCGACGCCTGCAAAACAGCGTCGCTGCGGCGAACATCCCCAAGGCCATCACTGTAATGGATGAAGGCTCAGGCACCACCAGCGCTGCGGTTTCACTGACTGTGAAAGAGTTTCCGGCCGCCAGGTTTATGGCATCAAATTCATAACCAAACACGGCGCTCCCAAATACACTCAGAGGAGTATTGTTAAGAGCAGTGGCCGTCCCATTGAACGGACCAAAGGGAGCTCCACTGTTATTCGCCTGCACTTCCACAGCCCCGCCGGTCAGTTGCCCAAGCCATTGAAGTGCTACTCCGCCTCCGCTCTGATTGGCGCTGGCTTGCGAGCTGTTAATAACTGTCATATTCAGAGTCTGGCTTCCCGGAGCGTTTCCCAAGACGAAATCCGAGTATTGAAATAAACTTAAGGTGCTCGCCGCGCTGGAAAGATTCTTAACCTTGATTGATTCGACCAACGTATTACCATTAAGGGTAATTGTATCCGCTGCGCTTGCAACTCCTGAAACTGAATAGCTAGCGGTTAAGGAGGCTGCTCCGTTTATAACGACTGAAGGACTCATTAACTGGCTTACCGGCCCGCCGTTTACACTGTAGTATAACGATTGCAAATCCAGTTGGTTCGCCCCGTTCGCTGACCAAGCCGTAAGACCGTTGAGCGAACTGTCGTAACTCGCGCTGTATGTAATGCCATTGGCGATTGAACTGACGGTGTAAATCGTTGCTTCGCTTTGAATAGCCAAACCGGCAAACAAAATCGCAGTTAGAACAACCTGATACAACCGCACCCCGCACGAAAAAGACTTTTTACAAATCTTCATGTTATTTTTTGGGTTTTCGGATCTATCTAAGGATATTAATGGGGCAGTCCGAGTCCAAAGTCAAGACATTTCTTGTCACAAAACGGTGCAAAAACCGCTTATAGCGCAGTGCGGTTGTGTGATTTCAGGCCGGACCGACCGAACGATTCGTTGTTTGTTGCAATACAAATGCTTACGAGCTGCATAATTGCACCGAATTAAAGCCCTATTTCCCAATACAAAACTGACCAAAGAGGCAGTCAAGCAGGTCCTCCGTGGCGGTCTTACCGACTATTTCGCCCACGGCGTTGACGGCAACACGCAAGTCCACCGCCATTAGTTCCAGACTCGTGTTATCGCGTAACGCGTCAATCGCCCGTTGCGTTGCCGCCCGTGCGCGATTCAGGGCGTCCTGATGCCGTGAGTTGATCATCACCTGCAACATCTCGGCCTTGATTTCGCCAGACCAGACCAGTTCCTTGATGGCATCTTTCAATACTCCAATCCCCTGCCCGCTCAAACAACAAACGTCCACAGTTCGGAATTCGGAATTCGGAGTCCGAAATTCGGCAAGTTTCACCGGCAAATCAATTTTATTGCGCACCAGAATCCGTTTCTTGCCCGCAAACCTGGCCAGATATGTTTCATCCGCGTCTGTCAACGGTTCGCTGGCGTCGAGCACGTGCAGAATGCATTCGGCCCGGGCCAGTGTTTCATGGCTGCGGCGGATTCCCTCCTGTTCAATCTCATCGCGCGCCTCCCGCAAACCCGCGGTGTCAATGAACACCACTGGCAGCCCGCGGATGTTCGCGGTCTCTTCGATCGTATCGCGGGTCGTGCCCGGAATCGGCGAGACAATGGCGCGGTCGCGTCCGAGTAATTGATTCAGCAGGCTGGATTTGCCGACGTTGGGCCGGCCCACAATCGCCGCGCGGATACCGCGACGCAGAATCTGTCCCTCGTTCGCCGTCCGCAGCAGTTCGTCCATGAACTTCACGCCGTTTTCCAGACGCTTCAACAGCTGGTCCCTGGTATCGGGTGCGATGTCTTCGTCGGGAAAATCAATGTGCGCCTCGACGTGCGCGAGCGTCTGCAGCATCCCGTCGCGCAGTTCATTGATGCGTTGGGATAATTTGCCGGCAAGTTGTTCGTTGGCCGCGGCCAGCGCCAGTTCCGTGCGTGAATGTATCAAATCCGCCACCGCTTCGGCTTGCGTGAGGTCCAGGCGACCGTTGAGGAAGGCGCGGCGCGTGAATTCGCCGGGTTCGGCCAGGCGCGCGCCGTTTTCCAAAAGCGTATCGAGCACGAGCTTGGCCGGCAAAATGCCGCCGTGACAGGTAATTTCGACGGTGTCCTCACGCGTGTAAGTGCGCGGCGCGCGCAGGACGGCCAGCAACACTTCATCCACAATCTGAGAATTATCCTCGCCGGGCAACCAGGAGCGCCGGCATCCCTGCCGGCGGGTTTTATCGTCCTGCGCCTCAACTGGCCGGCAAGATGCCGGCGCTCCCGGAATGCTACGGACAATTTTCCCATACTGAATCGTATGTGACGTTGCGGCGGAAGGTTTCTGCGAACTTTTACCAACGGGCAAAAAACATTTGTCAGCCACGGCAAACGCCTGCGGACCGGAAATCCGGACAACGGCCAGACCGCCTTCACCGAGCGGCGTGGCAATGGCGGCAATGGTGTCGTCAAACATAAGTCGAGAGCCGAGGGTCGAGCGTCGAGTGTCAAGGAACTTCCGCCCCCGACCCTCGTCCCTCGACCCTCGATTAATTTACGCGCCGGCAATTGCCAGCCTGGTTCTCCGCGTCACGGCCCTGTAAAAAGAGCCGGGCTTTCCCGTAACTTTTCTTTTGCAAATAATGCCACAGGGTCGGGTCGGTGTTGCGCGGCAATTGTTTCGCCAGCCCGTCAATACGCGCAAACAACGGGAGCAAATCCGGTTTGGGACTGGCCGACGGCATGGACTGGACGGCGACATCCAATTCAACCAGTGCCTTCAGTAAATTCTTTCTTAGCGGCGATTCCACACGTTCAGTAATGTTTGCACACGAAGGCAAAACTCACCAGAACCATTCCCGGTATTTTACGACGAAGACTGCCATCCATCAATTCAGCCAAACCAACGAACAGGAGGCAACTGCCAAGTAACAGGCACTTCAGTATGGAATCTTTCCGAACACAAGCACAAAAAAAAGCCGGTCAACGACCGGCTTTTCTTTCGCTTCTACAAACAAACCCGGCTTTCAAGCTGACTTGCGTCGCAGTGCCAATCCCAGCGCGCCCACTCCCAGTGCAATGAACGCCACGGTTGCCGGCTCGGGAACCGCAATAACCGAATTGCCGATGGTAATGGTCAACCCGCCAGGTGAAACGCTCGTACCGGTGATGGTCCAGCCTTCCGGCGTCGGGTCATAGCCC
Organism: Candidatus Limnocylindrales bacterium; assembly: GCA_035604955.1. Lineage (GTDB taxonomy): Bacteria > Verrucomicrobiota > Verrucomicrobiia > Limisphaerales > UBA11358 > UBA11358. The sequence goes on from DATNHM010000003.1 coordinate 20,044, forward strand.
GTGATGGTGCCTGTGCCCGTACCGCCAACGTTGATAAAGACTCCGGCAATTTGTTGGTCAACGGTGACCGTATTGACCTGGAAACTGTAGGTTAAGCCACCGAAGTTGAAAGTCCATAACCCGAAAGGAAGTGTTGGCGAGGCAAAATCAAACGGCGCAGAAAAGGTTGCCGCCGTGTTGCCAGGGACACCCGCATAAGCCCCGCTCGGTAAACCGGCTCCCGCTTGGACCACAGGACCGCCACTTCCGCTGGGTCCAAAGAAGCTTTCAAAGGTTGTGGCCGATCCGATGGGCTGGTCTATTGTAGCACCACCTACAAAATTAATCTGGCCGGTGAAGATTGCTGCTTGAGCTGTCAGACTAGCGATGGTCACGGCGACCATCCCCACGACAAACTGTTTCAAAAGACGTGCCAAGTTTTCTGTTAACATATAAGTAACTTTCTACTTTAAGTCTTAGTTTTGATTGCCCTCATCCGAAATTACTGCACCTGAGATGAACAGAAACCAATTTTGCTCTCAAACTTTTACCGCTCTTTCACTGTTTCCAGACGGTTCTTGTCATCTCACAACAACCTGTCCCAAACAGGAACTTCTCAATCTGTTGCGAAACTGACAGAAACCTTACCCCGTGTCAAGGGTTTTTTATACGATTTTTTGACAAATTGTGACAATTTTTGCGACAGTTTTCTGCAACGAAACCCATACCATCCCCTGGCTCATCGGCTTGGATGAACCTTAAAGCACCCAATGTGCTTACAATGAAACGCTTACAGTCTTATTGAGCTTTCCAGCCCACAAAAATCCTATGAACTTCGCGGGGATTAGCCCGGTTCCTCTGTAACAGCACGATCACAGCGCGGCTTGCAAGAGTGATGGCAGGAGTTCAGAGTTGTGTGCGTTAAGTTTTTATAACGTGAGCCGAAGAACGCAATTGTGCCTGCGTAAATGAGCAATTCTTTTTGACATCGTTAGCCGTTTATGGCATGAAAGTGATTGGAAGTGGCGTCCGGTTTTATGTTCATCTGCTTGCTGGGTTCTGTAGTCGAAGACAGAGTTTCATTAATGACTTGCGAGCAGAACGGACGATTGCTCACCGATCAGAATTGGCTGTTGAAAACTCATGAAATGGCGTTTTGCGATTATTCCGTTGTTAGCTTCGGCAATTTCGTCTTTCGGGCAAACTGATCCCGCCATCACCAGCCAGCCCCAGAGCCAGAGCGCGCCGGCGGGGTCCGCGGTGACCTTGAGCGTGAGCGCCACCGGCACGGCGCCGCTGACCTACCAGTGGTGGAACAGCGCCGGGGCGATCCTGGACGCGACCAACGCCAGCTACAGTATTAATCCGGCCCAGACCAACAACACGGACAATTACTTTGTTATTGTGGCCAACGACTACGGCTCGGTCACCAGCACGGTGGCCGGGCTGGTGATCTATCTGCCGGTGACCATCACCAGCCAGCCCCAGAGCCAGAGCGCGCCGGCGGGGTCCGCGGTGACCTTGAGCGTGAGCGCCACCGGCACAGCGCCGCTGACCTATCAGTGGCAATTCAACGGCACAAATCTTCCGAACGACATTATCACAACGGTGGCTGGTGGAGGAAATGGCGGCGACGGCGCAGCCACCAACGCCAGTCTGGATCTTCCTTTCGGCGTGGGAGTGGACGCCTTGGGCAATCTGTTCATTGCCGACACCGGCGACCAGCGCATCCGCAAAGTGGACACCAACGGCTTGATCACGACGGTGGCTGGCAATGGGATTTGGGGTTATTCCGGGGACGGCGGGGCCGCCACCAATGCCAGTTTTCTCTTCCCACTCGATGTGGCGCCGGACGCTTCCGGCAATCTGTTGATTGCGGATCAAGACAACCATCGCGTCCGCCGAGTGGACACCAACGGTATCATCACGACGGTGGTTGGCAATGGCACGAGCGGTTATTCCGGGGACGGCGGCGCCGCCACCAATGCCAGTTTGAGATTCCCTCGTTGCATAGCGCTGGATGCCGCCGGCAATTTGTTCATTGCGGACAGTGGCAGCAGCGTCATCCGCAAGGTGGACACCAACGGCCTCATCACGACGGTGGCCGGAAATGGCACGGCCGGTTACTCCGGAGACGGTGGGGCCGCCACCAATGCAAACTTGAATCAGCCCAACTGCGTGGCACCGGACGCCTTCGGCAATCTGTTGATTGCCGACTCGCAAAACGACGTCATCCGTAAAGTGGGCACCAACGGCCTCATCACGACGGTGGCCGGCAATGGTACGAACGGATATTCCGGGGACGGCGGGGCCGCCACCAATGCCAGTTTGAACGATCCGACTGGTGTGGCGGTGGACGCCCTGGGCAATTTGTTGATTGCCGACTCGCATAACAGCCTCGTCCGCCAAGTGAACGCCAACGGCATCATCTCAACGGCGGCCGGCAACAGCCGCACCAACCAATATGGCTTTGTAGGAGGTTACTCCGGGGACGGCGGCCCTGCCACCAATGCCAGCTTGTATTATCCTACTGACCTGGCGGTGGATGCCTCCGGCAATTGGTTCATTGCCGACCTGGACAACAACCGCATCCGCCGAGTGGCGCCCACCACGGATCCAACCATCACGATTTACAATTTAAACACGAATAATGCGGGCAATTACACGGTGGTTGTTTCCAATCCTTTCGGCTCGACCACCAGCAGCGTGGCGACGGTCACCTTGGGCCTTCCGCCTTCGATTTCGGTCCAGCCGGCGGGCCAGAGTGTGCCGGCGGGCACCTCTGCCACTTTAAGCGTGACCGCCAGCGGATCAGCGCCGTTGAGCTACCTGTGGTGGAACAGCGCCGGGGCCATTCTGACTGCGACCAACGCCAGCTACATTTTCAATCCGGCCCAGACGAACAACTCGGGCAATTATTTCGTCCTCGTGACCAACGCCTATGGTGCGATCACCAGTTCGGTGGCCGCGCTGATGGTCTATCTGCCGGTCAACATTGCCAGCCAGCCCCAAAGCCAAACGGTGCCGGCCGGGGGGAGTGTGACCTTGAGCGTAACCGCGAGCGGCACCGGCCCCTTTAGCTATCAATGGCTGTTGAACGGCACAAACGTGCTCAAGAACCTCATCACGACCGTGGCGGGCAATGGCGTGCAGGGTTATTCGGGCGACGGCGGCGCTGCCATTAATGCCAGCTTGTCCTATCCGTCGGGCGTGGCGGTGGACGCCTCCGGCAATCTGTTCATTGCCGACTATTACAACAACCGCATCCGCAAGGTGGATGACACCGGCCTCATCACGACGGTGGCCGGCAATGGCACGGCCGCTTACTCCGGGGACGGTGGGGCCGCCACCAATGCCAGCTTGTCTTATCCTTCCGACGTGGCGCTGGACGCCGCCGGCAACCTGTTCATCGCCGACTCGCAAAACAGCCTCATCCGCAAAGTGGACACCAACGGCATCATCACCACGGTGGCCGGGAATGGCACGGCCGCTTACTCCGGGGATGGCGGGGCCGCCACCAATGCCAGCTTGTCCTATCCGTCGGGCGTGGCGGTGGACTCCTCCGGCAATTTGTTCATTGCGGATCGAGACAACCATTGCATCCGCCGGGTGGACACCCACGGCCTCATCTCGACCGTGGCGGGCATCGGCGCGCAGGGATATTCCGGCGACGGCGCAGCCGCCACCAATGCCAGCCTGTCCTATCCTTCGGCCGTGGCGGTGGACGCCTCCGGCAATTTATTGATTGCGGACACTGGCAACCAGCGCATCCGCCAGGTAGACACCCACGGCCTCATCACGACGGCGGCCGGCAATGGCGCGCAAGGTTATTCCGGCGACGGCGGCGCCGCCACCAATGCCAGCTTGAATCAGCCCAACAGTGTGTTAGGGGACGCCTTTGGCAACCGGTTCATCGCCGACGCCGCGAACGGCCGCATCCGCGCAGTAAATGCGGCCGGCTTCATCACGACGGTGGCCGGCAATGGCACGTCCGGTTATTCCGGGGATGGCGGGGCCGCCACCAATGCCAGCTTGTATTATCCTACCGATGTGGCGGCGGATGCCTCCGGCAATCTGTTCATCGCAGACCTGGAAAACTACCGCATCCGCCGAGTGGCGCTCACGACGGACCCGGCCATCACAATTTACAATTTGACCACGAATAATGCCGGCAATTACTCGGTGATTGTTTCCAGTCCTTTCGGCTCGATCACCGGCAGCGTGGCGACGATCACCCTGGGCCTTCCACCTTCGATTTCGGTCCAACCGGCGGGCCAGGGTGTGCCGGCGGGCTCATCCGCCACTTTGAGCGTAACCGCTTCGAGTACTGTGCCGCTGGGCTTCCAGTGGTGGAACAGCGCCGGAGCCATCCTGAACGCGACCAACGCCAGCTACATGCTGAATCCGGCCCAGACGAACAACTCGGACAATTACTTCGTCGTCGTGACCAACGCCTACGGCGCGACCACCAGTTCGGTGGCCTCGCTGGTGGTCTATCTGCCGGTCAACATTACCGGCCAGCCTGCCAGCCAAGTTGTTCCGGCCCGGAGCACCGCGACGTTTGCGGTCACGGCGTCGAGCTATCCGGCTCTCTTTTACCAATGGACTTTCAATAACACCAACCTGCCGGGAGCCACGTCCTCCACGTTGGTCATCTCCAATGTGCTTTTGGCGAACCTCGGTGATTATGCGGTTCTGGTCGCCAACGGATACGCCTCCAACACCAGCGCCACCGCCACCCTGAGCATGTCGCCGAGCATCACAACACCTTACGTTGGGGGCACGGTGGTTTGGGGTTATGGCGCCAGTCTTTCGGTGGGGGCCATCGGATCGGGACTGCTGAGCTATCAATGGTTCCTGAACGGG
>DATNHM010000004.1:0-97578 GCA_035604955.1 Candidatus Limnocylindrales bacterium
GAGCAATTTCCTCACGGTTTCCTTCCTTCTGGTCGTAGGAACAGAGGATTCGTTCACGCAAGTCCAAGGATATGGTTCGCATGAACGAATTCTACCAAACCCGGAACCACATGGCTACAGTTTTATTTAAAATGCTCTAGCGTGGCCCGAACAAGCCAAAACTTGAACTCCGACCTGACTACCGGCGGTAAAGAGGCAGCCGCAACACTTCGACCATTTTCCGGGCAATCAGGTACCGGCGTTCTTCGGTGACACTGCCCTTTTGGTCGTCGAAGCGCGCTTTGGGCAGCAAATGAATTCTGTCGCAACGGACCATCGTTTTCCAATCCAGTCCGTCGGCCTCATCCAAAATTTCCTCGGTGGATTTCGGCGCGCGATTGACCCGGGCCGAGGTGCACAGCAGTGCATTGACTTCTTCAATGTCAGGATTCCGGCAGGTTTCGTCATTGGAAATGATGACGGCGGGATGCCGCCGTTCCTTGCTGAACGGGAACATGAAAATGTCCCACTGGTTCACGGTTTATTCGAGGTCTTTGGGCGCGCGAATCACCGAGGCTTTGGCGAGCCGGTTTGCCTCCTGAATTTTCGCCTTGCTGTCAGCGCCGGCAAAATAACCCGCCGGACGCATGGGAATCGGCTCAATCTCCGGCACCGGCTGCAAGGCAAATCGGCGATGTCCCTTGACGATCTGAACTGTTTCGCCGCGTCCGGCTTTTTCCAGCAGGCGGCCCAGATAGGTTTTGGCCTTGCTCAACGTGAACAGTTGCGACTGCAAATTGACCCGCTTAATCTTCTGCTTTCGGAAGCGCGGATGGCTGGCTGTTTTCATAGGCTGAACGTAGGCTGAATTCAGGCTGGTGTCAAAACAAATCACGCCGGTTGTTGCTGTGTGAGACAGTGCAGCGCGCCGCGGCCGAGCACCAGGTCCACCGCGTGAATACCGACAACCGGTCGGTCGCGGAACAGCTCGCTCAAAATGCCGAGGGCAAGGCGGTCTTTGGGATCATTAAATGTCGGGACAATGACGGCGGCGTTGCCGATGTAGAAATTCGCATAGCTCGCGGGCAAACGCCGGCCGTCAAAATAAAGCGGTGACGGCATGGGCAACGGCACCAACTCGGGTTTCGTGCCGTCTTCGAGTCGCAACTCACGGATGCGTTCCCAGTTTTCGGTGAGCGGGCGGTAATTCACGTCCTGGGAGTTTTTCTCGCGCACGAGCACAAGCGTTTGGGGATTCACGAAGCGGCAGATGTCGTCGATGTGTCCGTGCGTGTCGTCGCCGACCGGGCCTTTAGCCAGCCAAAAGACGTTCCGGACGCCGAGATAATTTTTCAGCGTGGTTTCGATTTCCGTTTTGCCAAGCCCGGGATTGCGGACCTGGACTTTGGGGTCGAGGTAGCATTGCTCGGTCGAAAGCAGCGTGCCGCGCCCGTTCACCTCGATGCCGCCGCCTTCAAGAACGAACGGTTTGCCACGGCATTCGGCGTGGAAAAGTCTTTTGCGCAAAACCCGCGCGGCGGTTTCGGATACCTTCGTGTCCTTGCGCCAGTTGGGGTACTTGGCCCAGCCGTTGAAATGGAAATGAACGATGGCGGTTTCAGGTTTGCCCTCACCCGGCCTTCGGCCACCCTCTCCCATCGGATGGGAGAGGGACAGGGGTGAGGGTCGTTTGACAAAAATCGGGCCGCTATCGCGCGTCCAGCTCCGATTCGTCGGGTGCACGACAAACCGGATTCGCTTCAGATTGCCGCCAACCCGCCTGAGAATTCGGCGCGCGGAATTCTCTTCGGCTCGATGGCGGACGAGAATGCGGACGATTTCACCCGGCGAAATGTTCCGCACCATTTCGCCATAGACCCAGGGAATGGCCTCGAATTTGCTTGGCCAGTCACTGGCATTGTGCGGCCAAGCGAGCCAAGTAGCTTCGTGCGGTTCCCATTCTGCGGGCATCCGGTAACCCAGGTCGGCGGGAGTTGCTGTGTTTGCGGATTGCGATTTCGCCATAAAGATGCGCGGAGCATAATCATTCCGGCTTGTCCGGGAAATCTTGAAACGACATCGAGTCGCGGGGGAAGCAATGTTTGAAGGCGGCTTGGTTGACCTTCCAAACATTAATATCGCCCACATTACGGATTAGTTCAAATGAAAAATTTTAAAAAAAGTGATGGTGATTGGGTGCGAATTCATGTCACTTGAACGACTATAAACCAGGAACAGCGATTGCTCACAACGGTCTCGCTCTTATGAAGATGAGCCTGAACAAAGTCAGAATCCGGGCGGCTGTGACAAGCACGACGTTCATTGAGATGTTGCTCTTGTCGCTGGCCTATTTTGCTTGTTCCCAATTATCTGTGCAGGCCGCTCAATCGAAGGTCATCCAATTGGCCGTCGGGGCGACGAGCGTGCAAATCCAACGCGCACTGGATCTTCTCCCTGAAAGTGGTGGTGAAGTGGTGTTACCGGCGGGAGTTTTTACGGTTTATCAACCCATTGTGTTGCGCCGGGAACACCAGACCTTGCGCGGTGCCGGAAAGGAAACCATCCTCCGGTTGGCGGATGGCGCCAATTGCCCGGTGATCATCATGGGAGAACCGGTCAATAATCCGCAGCACACCATCCGATATTTGTGTGTCAGCAGCCTTTTTATTGATGGGAACCGTTCACATCAGCAACGCGAACTCTGGCGATTGCTCGGTGAAGGTTCGCAAATCCGCAATAACGGTGTCACGATCCAGAATGTGAGCGATTCAGTCGTGGCACATGTAACTTGCGCCCGCTCCCGCTCGGGCGGTCTGGTCACCACGCGGGGCGTGCGGCGGCTGACGGTGCGGGATTTGACGGCGTTTGACAACGAATTCGACGGCTTGGCCTGTTATCATACGGAAGACTCCCTGTTTACGGAACTTAATCTCCACCACAATCCCGGCGCCGGCATCTCGCTGGATCTCGCTTTTAACAACAATGTGGTCAGCAACGCCGTGCTGGCGGCCAATGACCTGGGCATCTTCATGCGGGCGAGCCGCGGCAATAGATTTTATAACATTTCCATCCAGGACAGCCGCCACTATGGGGTCTTCATGGCCCACGCCGAGCGGCAGACCGTGCGGGGTTGGGCGCCGGCACCCCGGACCGAATGCGTGCATAACGCCTTCACCAACCTCATCGCCAGCAATTGCGGGAGTGCCGCCTTCCGGGTCAATGACACCACTTGCACCAACAATGTCATCATCGGCGCCAAATTCCATGATGACGTTCAGGGCGGGCTCTCGCTCGCCCGGCCGGATTTGGTCGTGCTGCAGTAACTCCATGCCCGTTTCAGGTTTCGACGCAAATCCGCGCATAGCAGGAAATTTTGCGCCCTGACCCATTTTGAATTTGGGATTGGCAATCACGCAAACCTTTGTATCGTGGGGCAGCGCGGAAATTTTCAGACTCCACCTATGATTAAGAAAGCACAGCCCCAATCCTCCGGCGGGCCGGTTTCCGATTTCATTCAAGAACACTTCCGGCATTTCAACGCCGCGACGCTCGTGGACGCCGCGCGGGCCTACCGCGCGCATCTGGATGCCGGCGGCCGCATGATGGTTTGCCTCGCGGGCGCCCTGAGCACCGCCGAAATCGGGTTGTCCCTGGCCGAAATGATTCGCCGCGACAAGGTGCATCTCATCACCTGCACCGGCGCGAATCTGGAGGAGGACGTGTTCAACCTGGTGGCGCATGATTATTACGAGCGCGTCCCGCATTACCGGCATCTGACGCCGGCGCAGGAAGCGGATTTGCTCAACCGCCATCTCAATCGCGTGACCGACACCTGCATTCCCGAAGACGAGGCCATGCGCCGCATGGAGGAAGCCATGCTCGAAGTCTGGGTCGCCGCCGAAAAAACGGGCAAACGGTTCTTCCCGCACGAATTTTTCTATCAGATTCTCCGCAGCGGCAAATACCGGAACCATTACCAGATTGACCCGAAGGATTCCTGGATGCTCGCCGCCGCTGAAAAGGACCTGCCCATCGTTGTGCCCGGCTGGGAAGACTCGACCCTCGGCAACATGTACGCCGCCGCGCTCATTCGCGGCAGCTTGAAAGAGGTTCACACCGTCCGCAACGGCATCGAATACATGACCTGGCTGGCGGATTTTTATGCGCGCACGGCAAAAAAAAGTCCGCTCGGCATGTTCCAGATTGGCGGCGGCATCGCGGGCGATTTCCCGATTTGTGTCGTGCCCATGTTGCACCAGGATTTGCAACGCACCGATGTGCCGCTTTGGGGCTATTTCTGCCAGATCAGCGACTCGACGACCAGCTACGGCAGCTATTCCGGCGCGGTGCCGAATGAAAAAATCACCTGGGGCAAGCTCGGCGTGGATACGCCCCGGTTCATCATCGAATCCGACGCCACCATCGTCGCGCCGCTGATTTTTGCGTACGTGCTGGGGTGGTAGGACGGAGAGGGACCGTCCCCGCCAATTTTCTCAATAAACGCTTGTAAGAAAAAAATATTTCGGACAAAGTGCCGCGCCAAAAATGTTCTGCGATGCTGGAATTCAAAAATAAAATCCTGTTCGTCGGTTACGGCGCCGTGGCTCAATGCGCGCTGCCCATCCTGTTCAAACACCTCAAGACGCCTGCCCAAAACGTGACGGTCATGGATTTCGAGGACCGGCGCGGCGTGCTGTCGCCGTGGCTCAAGCGCGGCGTGAAGTTCGCCCGCAAACGCGTGACGCGCGAAAATATGGACGCGCTGCTGGGCCGGTATCTTTCCGCCGGCGACCTGTTGATTGACCTCGCGTGGAACATCGACTGTTGCGAAATCCTCCAGTGGTGCCATGAGCGCGGCGTGCTTTACATCAACACCTCGGTCGAGTTGTGGGACCCGTATGAAAATTCCCAGGGCTCGCCGCCGCAGAAGATGACGCTTTACTGGCGGCACCTGAACATCCGCCGCATGATTGCCCAATGGCCGCAGCCTGGCCCGACGGCGGTACTGGAGCACGGCGCCAATCCGGGGCTCATTTCACATTTCACCAAGCAGGGCTTGATTGACATCGGCAAGCGCGCCGTCAAAGACAAAAAAATCACCGGAAGGACGGCGGAGGAGATTCAGCAATCAATTACCGATGGAAAATTCAACCGGCTGGCGATGAAGCTCGGCGTGAAGGTGATTCATTGCAGCGAGCGCGACACGCAAATCACCGACCAGCCGAAGGCGGTGGACGAATTTGCCAACACCTGGAGCGTCGAAGGTTTCCGCGAGGAAGGCACGACGACCGCCGAGATGGGCTGGGGCACGCACGAGAAGGAATTGCCGGCGCTGGCGCACGAGCATACCGACGGCCCGCGCAACCAGATTTGCCTCGCCCGCATGGGCATCAACACCTGGGTGCGCTCGTGGGTGCCGGATTATTGCATCCACGGCATGGTCGTGCGCCACGGCGAGGCGTTCACGATTTCCGACCGGCTGACGGTCCGGGAAAACGGCAAGGTGGTTTATCGCCCGACGGTTCATTACGCCTATTGTCCGGCGGACGTGGCCATCGCGTCACTCAACGAACTGCGCGGCTGCGATTATCAATTACAGCCCAAAGCGCGCATCTTGAACGACGAAATCACCAGCGGCGCGGACATTCTCGGCGCGCTGCTGATGGGCCACGTTTACAATTCGTGGTGGGTTGGCAGCGACTTGAGCATCGGGGAATCGCGCCGGCTCGTGCCGCACCAGAATGCGACAACGATGCAAGTGGCGATTTCCGTCATCGCCGCCGCGATGTGGATGATTGAAAATCCGGCCCGCGGCGTCCTGGTGCCAGACGATTTGCCGCACGATTACGTTTTGAAAATCTCCAGGCCGTATCTCGGCACATGGATTTCCAAGCCGTCGGATTGGACGCCGTTGAAACACCGCACCAACGCGTTCGGCAATTACGGCAAGCCGGATTTGGATCCGGCTGATCCGTGGCAGTTCAAGAATTTCCTCCTCACCAACGGAGAGTAGTTAAACCACGAAACACACGAAATGACGCGAAAGGAAGGCACACATTTCGGAGATTTGCCCGGATTGAAAGTCGGGCCAGTTCGTGAAATCCTTTTTAAAATTCTTTCGTGTATTTCGTGTATTTCGTGGTAAAAAGTTTTGAGCAATGATTTCCAAAACTGCCCTCAAAAAACTGGCCGCCAAGCACGGTACGCCGTTGTTCGTCGTGGACCATGACGAATTGCGGCGCAACTACGCGACGTTCAGAAAATACCTCCCGCGCATCCAGGTTTACTATGCGGTGAAGGCCAACTCCGATCCGGCCATCGTCCGCACGTTTTACCAGGCCGGCGCCAGTTTCGACGTCGCTTCCATGCCCGAGTTCGAGAACGTCTATGAAAATATCAAACAGCTGCCGGCGAAGGAGCGGCAGGATTGGATTTGGGACAAGATCATTTATGCCAATCCCATCAAGGCCATCGAAACCTTGAAACAGCTCGACCAATACAAGCCGCTGGTCACTTACGACAATTACGAGGAAATCAAAAAAATCAAGAAGCATGCGCCGCACGCCGGGCTGGCCCTGCGGTTGATGGTGCCGAATACCGGCGCGATGGTCGAACTTTCCTCCAAATTCGGCGCGTCACCCGGCGAAGCGGTGGACATGATCCTCGAAGCCGGCCGTGTGGGCCTGACCGTCGAGGGCATCAGCTTTCATGTCGGCAGCCAGACGACGAATTTTGACAATTACGTCGCCGCCATCAATCTTTCCGCCAACATTTTCAAGGAAGCGCGCGACCGGGGTTACACGAAGATGAACCTGCTCGACATCGGTGGCGGTTTTCCCGCCCCTTATGACGCCACGGTCAAACCGTTTCGTGAACTGGCGAAGGTCATCAACCGCGAGCTGGACCGGTTGTTTCCAAAAAACATCCAGATTCTCGCCGAACCGGGCCGTTTTCTCTGCGCGACCGCCGCGACCGCCGTCTCGAAGATCATCGGCAAGGCCGTGCGCGACGGCAAATTGCGCTACTACATCAACGACGGCGTCTATCACACTTTTTCCGGCGTCATCTTTGACCACTGCCATTACCACCTCAAGGCGTTCAAAGCGGGTCCGACGCAAATCTGCTCCGTGTTCGGGCCGACGTGCGACGCGCTGGATGTCGTGTCCATGGCGGAAAACCTGCCGGACAACCTGGAAATCGGCGACCTGCTTTACAGCGAACAAATCGGCGCCTACAGCCACGCTTCCTCGACGTATTTCAACGGTTTTCCGCCCGCGACCGTGGTGCATGTGAACCAATAGATAACGGTCTCAAACCATTTGTTTGAATTTCGGCCGATTCGCGTCAAGTCCGGTGCGTTGGCGTTCGCAACTGACAAAAATCGGGGAGCTTTATTGAACGAAATCCGTCCGACCATTGTTGAAGTAACAGCAACCCATAAGAATTCCATGTGGCGGATGCCAAATGCCCGTTTCGAACTGATGGTGCTGATTGGAATCACGCTCCTGAGTCATCAATCCCTTGCAGCAGGCACAGTTTACGCCAATTTCGATTCGACGGCCGGCCTGGTCTTGCAGGGTTACGCCAGGTCGGTTGAAGGGAAGCTAAGGATTGTTCCGGCCATTGGCGGACAGGGCCGCGGCGGCGCATGGCTGGACACGAAGCAGTCGGTCGAAAACGGTTTTGACACGACATTCCAAATCCGGATCACGGACAAATATGTTTACGGCGCGGACGGTCTGGCGTTTGTGATTCAGAATCCGGCACCGGCGCTCGGTGCTGCTGGAGGCAATATAGGTTACGGCGGCCTGACCAATTTGCTGGTGGTAAAATTCGATGATTACCATTGGCAGGACCACACCTTTGTAGCTTTTGACGAAATCGGAGTCCTGGCGGCTGCTTCGCCCACAACGCCACTTTGGGATGTGGCGGCCGACTCCATTGCGTCGGTTGTCAAAGGCGTGGTGTTTTCGGATGGACGGGTCCACTCGGTAAGAATCGTTTACGTCCCCGACCGCTTGCAGGTTTATTTGGATGATCTGCAAAATCCACTGATGACGGTCAGGGTCAACCTGACCAGGGTTATGAACCTGGATCAAGGCCGCGCCTGGGTGGGTTTCACGGCGGCCTCGGGCGCGGATTGGCAGAACCATGACTTGATCAGTTGGACCTTTGATTCAGCCGAAGAGGCAACTCAACAAAATGACACACACAGTTCGTCGCAAATGCAAATTGTAAATCCGGTGCCACCGCCATCGCCATCAATGTTTTCGGGGCAGAATATATCAGCCCCTCTGACAACACCGCTGGCAATTGATCCTTCGTTTGGCTATCGCGTGCCGGATGATGTCGGTTCGATAAACCCAATTGAGACGTCAACCAATCTGGTCGAATGGACTCCTCTGACGAATGCCATTTTCTATTTCCGGGACCCGGAATCCACAAATTATCCGCAACGCTTTTACCGTTTCTGGAAAAACTGACAGCGCGAGATTGAATTCCGTTTCATTTCGCGCCATGCTCACCAGGTTCAGCGGGTAAACATGAAGCCAAACGATTTCTCCAATGCGCGGGTGCTGGTCACCGGCGGCGCCGGTTTTATCGGCAGCGCGCTGGTCTGGGCGCTGAACCGCGTCGGCTGCGAGCACATCGTCGTCTGCGATCGCCTCGGCACGGATGAGAAATGGCGCAATCTCACGGCGTTGCGCTTCGCCAATTACATCGAGGCGGACGAGTTGCTGCCGCGACTGCAAAATGGCGCGCTGGGGAAATTCAATCTGGTCCTGCATCTTGGCGCTTGTTCCTCCACGACCGAGCGCGACGCGACTTATCTCATCCACAACAATTTTGAATTCACCAAGGACCTGGCCGCGTGGGCGCTCGGCCAAAAGACGCGCTTTGTGTATGCCTCTTCCGCGGCGACTTACGGTGACGGCTCGGCGGGCATGGAAGACGATGATTCCAAACTCGACACCTTGCGTCCGCTGAACATGTACGGCTATTCAAAACACCTGTTCGATTTGCATGCCAAACGGGCCGGGTTTTTGAACCGCATCGTCGGACTGAAATACTTCAATGTTTTTGGGCCAAATGAAGATCACAAAGGCGACATGCGGTCGGTGGTCCACAAAAGTTTCGGGCAGGTGCGCGAAACCGGTGTCATCCGGCTTTTCAAAAGCTACCGTCCGGATTACCGCGACGGCGAACAGAAGCGCGATTTTCTTTACGTCAAGGACGCCGTCACCATGACGCTGCATCTGGCCGCCAACGAAAAAGCCGGCGGCCTGTTCAACATCGGCAGCGGCGCGGCGCGGACGTGGCTGGATCTGGCGCGCGCGGTTTTCACCGCATTGAAACGGGAGCCGAAAATCGACTTCATCGAGATGCCCGAAAGCATCCGCGATAAATACCAGTATTTCACGGAGGCGAACCTGGGCCGGTTGCGCGCCGCCGGTTACAACACGCCGGTTACCTCGCTCGAAGACGCGGTGAGTGATTATGTCCGTAATTATCTTGCACCGGACAAACGGCTGGATCCCGCCGCGGCGTAATGGATTGTAGGAGCCGAGGTGACGAGGCTCTGATATTTAAACTAATTCGAGCCTCCTCACGTCGGCTCCTGCTCAATCCCGATAAATTTCACCGTAACGTGACTTGCTGTCGGCAATCATCTCCGTCAATCCTTGTTGAATGAAAGGTAAATCGTTCGTCCTTGTTACCATTGCGCTGACCGAGTGGGGCCTTCATTGTTTCGCCGGTGATTTCGGCGCGACCACTGCAACAGTCGGCCACAACCCCAACGGCTTCGAAACACCCGTCAACCAGCTTGTCACGCCCGCTGGAACCCTGGTCGAACTTCCCGGCATACGGCCGAATGCGCTCGCGCTGAGTCCGGACGGCCAACGGCTTGTAACCGCCGGTTTGACTCAAAGATTGATCGTGGTTAATCCGGCAACCGGAACAATCCTGCAACGCGTGCGATTGCCCGCGGACGACAAAATTCCGCCGACCGAACCCGTTTCCGGCAGCATTCTCCAACCGAACGAGAAGGCCAAGCTCAGTTTCACCGGCCTGGTCTTTTCGCCCGACGGCACGCGCATTTACCTGGCCAACGTCAACGGCGACATCAAGGTTTTCAGCGTCAGCAAAGACCATGAAGTCACGCCGCTGTATTCCCTTCCGCTGCCGCCGGCCAACGCGCCGTTGCGCCAGGCGGAAATCCCTGCCGGCATCGCCGTTTCACCGGACGGCCAAAAACTTTATGTTGCGGGCAACCTTGCCAACCGCCTCATCGAACTGGAGGCCGTGACGGGAAAAGTTCTGCGGACCTGGGATGTGGGCGTTGCACCTTTCGATGTGGTCCTCTGCAAAAATAAAATTTACGTGAGCAACTGGGGTGGTCGGCGGCCGGACCCGGACAGCCTGACCGGTCCGGCGGGTGACGGCATGAAGGCGCGCGTGGATGCGCGTTCCATTGCCAGCGAAGGCTCGGTTTCGGTGATTGATTTGAATTCCGAACTCCGAACTCCGAACTCCGAACTTCTGACGGGTATGCATGCCTGCGCCCTGGCGTTGTCGCCCGATGGCCGGTGGCTCGTTGTGGCCAACGCGGGCAGCGATACCTTGAGCGTGATTGCCACGTGCACGGACAAAATCGCCGAAACCATTTGCGCGCGGCAAAATCCGGCGGATTTGTTCGGCGCGCAGCCAAACGCGCTGGCGTTTGACAAATCCGGCAAAAAATTGTTCGTCTGCAACGGCACGCAGAATGCCGTTGGCGTTTTCCGTTTCAAACCCGGCAAATCCAAATTACTCGGCCTCATTCCCGTCGGCTGGTTCCCCGGTTCCATCGCGTCTGATGCGAAGCGGAAGGAAATTTACGTCGCGAACCTGAAAAGCCTTCCCGCCGAAATGGAGCAAGCAAGATCGTGCTTGGGCAATGGCGTCGGGTTCAACACGCGTCAATTCAGCGGTTCGTTGTCGCTCGTGCCGGTGCCGTCGAAGAAGGCGCTGGCAAGGTTCACCCGAACCGCGCTGGCTGATTTGCGTTATCCATTGCTCGCGCAGGCTGCGTTGCCGGCGCGTGCGGACCAGCCGGCGCGGCCCGTGCCCGAACGCGCCGGCGAGCCGAGCGTTTTTCATCACGTCATTTACATCATCAAGGAAAACCGCTCCTACGATCAGGTCCTCGGCGACATCCGGGAAGGCAACGGTGACGCGAATTTATGTGTGTTTGGCGAAAACGTCACGCCCAACCAGCACCAGCTCGTCCGCGACTTCGTGCTGTTGGACAACACCTATTGCTGCAGCATTTTGAGCGCGGATGGTCATCAATGGACCGACACGGGCATCGCCATGGATTACGTGGAGCGCGAATTCGCCGGCTGGCCGCGCAGTTATCCGGCGGGCGGCTCTGGCGAGGCAGGCAGTGACGCGCTGGCGTATTCGCCGGCGGGTTTCATCTGGAACGACGCGCTCGCGCATGGCAAAACGGTTTGTGATTTCGGCGAATTCACCACTGCCCGCAAACAATGGAAGGATTCCACGCGGAAAGGCGAACCGAATTTTCTCGATTGTTACCGCGATTTTCTGGGCAGCTCGAACGTCATCGCCTATTCGTGCGAACCCGACATCGAAGCATTGCGGCCGTATATCGTGACGAACACGATCGGGTGGGATTTGGACGTGCCGGATGTCTGGCGCGCCGCGCAATTCATCAAAGAACTGAAACAATTTGAGGTGGCGGATAATCTGCCGAATCTGGTCATCCTCTGGCTGCCGAACGACCACACCAGTGGCACTGCGTTCGGTTCACCCACGCCCGCTGCGCAGGTGGCGGACAACGATTTGGCGATGGGGCAGGTGGTCGAAGCCCTCAGTCACGGCCGGTATTGGAAGGACACCTGTATTTTTGCGGTGGAAGACGACCCGCAGAACGGCTGGGACCACGTGAGTGGCTATCGCACGACGGCTTATGTGGCCAGCGCCTACACCCGTCGCGGCGCCGTGGTCAGCACGCAATATAACCAGACCAGTTTTTTGCGCACGATGGAACTCATGCTCGGTCTGCCACCGATGAACCAGATGGACGCGACGGCCACGCCGATGTTCGATTGCTTCACCAATACGGCGGATTTCACGCCGTTTATTGCCGTGGCCAACCAGACGCCGCTCGACCAAATGAATCCAGCACCCAAGAAAATTTCCGACTTACGGCTGCGCAGAGACGCCTACGTTTCCGGGCGTCTTCCGCTCAAGAAGGAAGATCAGTGTCCGGAAGACGTGTTCAATCGCATCTTGTGGGACGCGACCAAAGGACCGCAGACGCCATATCCGGTCTGGGCGGTAAATGTGGTGGATGATGATTGAGCACATATTTTTTGACACGGATTTCACGACTTGACGCGAAGCCGAAGTCTAGAGTCATTCATCAAAAACTGTAGCCACAAAAAGGCACAGAAAGCGCAAAATGTTTTGTCTTTTGAGACGTGTGCGCCATTTTTCGGCCATGATTTTTTTGGATTTGCCCTGGATTTCCGCCAGCTCAAGTGGCGATAAAGATGGGTTTGCCGGGCTGAGAAGGCTTCGGCGTTGGCTGGAGAATTGCTGCTATCATGCGCATCAGGGCTTGCGGCTGCCGTTTAGAATCAGGCTGCCCAGCCTTGTAGTCGCAAGCTCCTGATATTTTACCCGGCATCGGCCGCCGGCCGAAACGCCTGTGGAATTTGGTCAACACCCGCCGTCGCCTCTTGCAGCCAGGCCATATTGGACAGCGACTGTTTATGGGCCAGGAATTTCTTCACGTTGTCAGTCAACCAGGTAATGTCGTTGAGGGCTTCCTGTCCCATCCAGTGCCAGATGAAATTCCTGCCCATCCTTTGAGCGCACCCGATGAATTGTTTCACGGTCCAGTCAAGCTCGCCAGCCTCATGGGCTTCATCTCCCAGCAGGCCGATGAATAATCGGGAAACCGGCGGCTCCGGTTGCTTGCCCGTCAGCGCATTCAGCCATTCCATCAGCTTCAGTTCACGCTGGTCGAGGGAGCTGAGCGCGATGACCAGCACATCAGCCTTGGCCGCTTCCTGGAGCATTATTTTCCTTATCGGTTGACTGGCCTTGAAGGAATCGAGATTCCACATTTCACAGCAGGTTTTCCACTTTGGGCCGGCCAGCCTGGTGATGGTGCCGCTGACCCACTTGGCCCGCGCCGACGCGGCAAAATCCACGTACAGCGAAAACAACCGCAGTTTCGCAATGGATTCCGTCTCCTCCGCCATAAAAGTCTCGTTGTGCATAAACTTAACTCCCATGCCCGACAGATTGAATGGGAATCGTTACATCCCCATGAAGGCCAGGTGCCGTTTCGGGAACTTTTGGCACCGTGGGTTGTCCCGACGGGTCCGCTTTGCTCAATGAGCGTTGGTTTGAAGCAGACACCTTTATTTTGACTTCGCGCGGACGATTTTGAAAATACGGGTACGTTGTTATGATCGGCTTCATGCTCCTCCTCTTTTCCTCTCGAAAGAATAAGACAAAGCGCCCGCAAAAAAATTCAATCTGGCCGGTTGTGAACGTAATTCAAACGAAACACAGTAGAAAGGGCTGCGAAGTCTGGCTTGCTCATTCCCCCGCCGACCGCAACGCCGGCATCCGCGTGGAGATTTCTCCATGAAAATATTACCGACATTTCTTGTAACTTCGGCTGATTTTTGCCTAAATAATGATTAAGCCAATTAACCGATTATGGAAACCACCACACCCATCCCTGAACCACAAACCGCCGCACCGCAAACACCGGCGACGTCGCTGGCCGGAAAATTGTTCAACGTCATTGCCGCGCCGGGAGAAGTTTTCAAGGAAATAGCCGCTGCACCTGCGCGTGCCGCCAACTGGCTGGTGCCGGTGTTGATTTACGCCGTGATTGGCGTGATTTCCGTGTGCATCCTGTTCGCCCAGCCGGCGATTCAACAGACCCTTCACGACCAGCAGGTCAAGGCGCTCGACAAGCAGGTGCAACAGGGCAAGATGACCCAGGCGCAGGAAGACCAGGCGTTGCAGGTGATGGAGAAATTCATGGGACCGACGATGCTGGCGGTTTTTGGCAGCGTGGCCATGGTTGTATTCAGTTTCGTCTCGATTTTCTGGTGGGCTTTGGTGCTGTGGCTGCTTGGTCGCTGGTTCCTCAAGGCGCGGTTGGGTTATCTGAAAGTCGCGGAAGTTGCCGGGTTGGCGTCGGTCATTCTCGTTTTGGGCATTATGGTCGGGACGCTGCTCGCGGTGATTCTTGGCCGGCTTTATGGCGGGCCAAGCCTGGGCTTGTTGGTGAGTGATTTTGATCCCACCAAACGCGCTCACCTTCTGCTGGGCGCGGCGAACATCGTTTACTGCTGGCACACCGCCGTGTTGGGTGTCGGGCTGGCCAAACTTTCTGGTGTGTCAACGTCCAAAGCCGTGACGGTCGTCTTTACCTATTGGGTGGTGGCGGAGTTGTTGTTGATCGCGGTGGGGCTGGGGCAGTGGACCTTGTAAAAACACCGATAAATTGTAATTCCCCGAAACTAATTTCCGTTCATCTTGTCTTTATATCTGACACTATGGCAAAACCTAATAAACGCAGGAAAATAATCATCTTTTCAGCCATTGGCCTGGTCCTCATCGCGCTGGTGCTGGTGGCTGTTTTCAAGAAGCGCGCCCCGGTCATCACGGTGCAAACGGAAAAGGTTTCACGCCACAGCCTCACCAACATTGTGGTGGCCAACGGTCAAATTCAGCCAGTCGTGCAGGTCACCATCAGCCCGGAGGTCAACGGCGAGATCATTGAGCTGCCGGTCAAAGAAGGCCAGCAGGT
Organism: Candidatus Limnocylindrales bacterium; assembly: GCA_035604955.1. GTDB lineage: Bacteria > Verrucomicrobiota > Verrucomicrobiia > Limisphaerales > UBA11358 > UBA11358. Next base: position 14,828 of record DATNHM010000004.1, read on the forward strand.
TAAAAAGGGCGATTTGCTCGTGAAAATCAACCCGGACGTCTATATTGCGGCGGTCAATCAGGCCAAGGCAGGTTACGAATCCGCGCTGGCCACCAAAGCCTCGGCGGCCGCCAACCTGGAAAAGGCCGAGGCTGACTACCGGCGCAATCAGACTTTGTTCAGCAGCAAATTGCTTTCCGAGTCGGATTTCGTCGGATTCAAAGCCGCGCGCGACGTGGCCAGGGCGCAACTGGACAGCGCCGATGACCAGGTTAACGTCGCCAAGGCGCAAGTGGATAACGCGGAGGAACAATTGTCCAGAACCACCATCAGCTCACCCCTGACCGGTACCATCACCGACTTGAATGCCGAGGTGGGCGAGCGTGTGTTGGGCACCACTTACAACATGGGCACTTCCATCATGACCGTCTCGGACTTGAATCGGATTGAGGCGCGGGTGGACGTGGGGGAAATAGACGTGGTAGGCATCGCGCCCGGCGAGAAGGCCAGATTGGAAGTGGATGCCTTCAAGGACCGCAAATTCACCGGCGTGGTTACTGCCGTTGCCAACTCCGCCCTGGGTTCGGGTTTAAGCAGTGCGCTCGGTGGCGGTGGCGGCGGCGGCAGCCAATCCCAACAGGCCACCCAGTTTGAAGTCCGCATTCGTGTCAGCGATAAGGAACCGGCCTTCCGGCCCGGCATGTCGGTGACCGCGGAAATTGAAACCGAGTATCGCACCAACGCCTTGACGGTTCCCCTGGCCAGTGTCACCACCCGTCCCATGAAGCCAGTGGTGAAAACTGATCCGCCAAAAAAAGGCCAGACGAATGCCGTCGTTTCTGCCGCTTCGGACACGAACGCGGCCGCCGGCACCAACGCCCTGGCCTCCATCCTGAAGAACAAGGATTCCTCCAAACCGACGGATGTCGTCTTTGTAGTGGCAGGCGACCACGTAAAGACCGTGCCGGTGAAAATCGGCATTTGCGACGACAACTACTGGGAGATCACTGACGGCCTTACCAACGGAGAAGAGATTGTCTCCGGCGGTTACCGCGCGGTGGGCCGCGATCTGCAGGACGACTCAAAAATCCGCGTCGGCCCGGCTGAAGCGGAAAAGAAATGATTAACCGGATGAAGGGATTAAGCGAATTGGATTATTGGATGAATGGATTGTTGGATAAATGGATTTGGGGCACGATTCGGCCACCCAATAATCCACCAATCCACCAATCCATTTACCCAATGCCCCGCTTGCGATGAGCCTGATCCATCTTCAGAACATTTCCCGCCGTTACCAAATGGGCGCGGAAACCGTCCACGCCCTGCGCGACGTGTCATTGGAAATCCAGCGCGGCGAGTACGTGGCCATCATGGGGCCGTCCGGCTCCGGCAAATCCACGTTGATGAACCTGATCGGTTGCCTCGACACGCCCAGCGCCGGTCATTATGGTTTGAATGGTGTCAGCATCAGCGAAATGGACGACAACCAGCTCGCGGAGATTCGCAATCGCGAGATCGGTTTCGTGTTCCAGACCTTCAATCTGTTGGCGCGTTCGAATGCGTTGCACAACGTCGAGTTGCCGTTGATTTACGCGGGGGTTTCCGCCGAGGAACGCCGCCACCTGGCCTTGGAAGCGTTGGCGCAGGTCGGTCTGACGGACCGCATTCATCACAAACCCAATGAGCTTTCCGGCGGCCAGCGCCAGCGCGTGGCGGTCGCCCGCGCCCTGGTCAACAAGCCCTCGTTGCTGCTGGCCGACGAACCAACGGGCAATCTGGATTCCAGGACCGGCGCGGAAATCATGGCGTTGTTTAACGACCTTTCCCGGAAAGGCAACACTATCATTGTCGTGACGCACGAAGAGGACATTGCCAAACACGCCCGCCGGATCATCCGGCTCCGCGACGGATTGGTTGCCAGTGACGAAAAACAAGTCGAAGGACGAGACTCGAAAGTCGAAGGCAACCCCAATCCGACCCTTGACCCTCGACCCTCGACCCTCGACCGGCCATGAAGATCCTGGCCGAAATCAGCGAAAGTCTGGGCATTTCCTGGAATGCGCTGCGCGCCAACAAAATGCGCTCGGTGTTGGCCACGTTGGGTATTGTCATAGGTGTCCTTACCGTCACGCTCATGGGTGCAGCCATCAATGGCTTGAATCAGGCGTTCATTAAAAACGTTTCCGCGCTCGGTGCGGATGTGTTCTACGTCTCACGTTTCAAGTGGTTCAACAACACCTATGAAGACTGGGTAAGCATGCGCAAGCGCCCCAAGATCACGCTCGCGGAATCGGACGCTCTGTCCCAACAACTGGCGTTTGCCGACGCCGTCGCGCCGACCGCGGACAACGAGGATTCGGTAAAATACAAAAATCGCAGTGCCAGCAGCGTGGATATCGTTGGCACCACCGAAGCCTATCTGCAAACCAGCGGAGTGGACGTGGCGCAGGGCCGGTTTCTGACCGCGGCGGACGCCCGGGGCGGCCAGCCAACCTGTGTCATTGGCAATGACGTCGCCACCAATCTCTTTCGCGCCGATCCGCCGCTGGGTGAACGCATCAAAATTGAAGACCAATCTTTTCTGGTGGTCGGGGTGCTGGGGAAACAGGGGACCATGTTCGGCTACAGCCTCGATAACCGGGTGGTCATTCCCCTGAGGCAGTATATCGGTTTGGTGGAAAGAAATCCCGGCATAGATATTCAGGTGAAAGTCGGAGGTCTGGCCCGTCTGGATGAAGCCCAGGAGGAATTGCGCCAGGTGATGCGCCGGATCCGTCATCTGCGGCCAAACCAGCCCGATAATTTCTCCATCAACCAGCAGGACGAGATCGTCAAATGGTTTCATTCGCAGACTGCGACGATTGCGGTGATCGGTCTGTTCGTCACCAGTCTGGCGCTGTTCGTTGGCGGCATCGGCATCATGAACATCATGTTCGTTTCCGTGGTCGAGCGGACGCGTGAGATTGGTGTGCGCAAGGCGATTGGCGCCAAACGCCGGAACATTCTGCTGCAATTTCTGATCGAGTCCGCCGGCATTTGCCTGCTGGGCGGCCTGATCGGCCTGGGCATCGCCTGGCTGGTGTCGTTGGCGGTTTCGGAATGGCTGTTCCCGGCGTCCCTGTCGATAGCCATTGTCGCCATGTCCCTGTTCGTCTCCCTGTTGACAGGGGTGATTTCCGGTTTCCTGCCGGCCTGGCGCGCGGCGCGCATGGACCCGGTGGAAGCGTTGAGGAGTGAATGAGGAGTGAAACGTGATGTGTGAAACGTGGGAAAGCGCGGCGTCGAGTTATGAATTATCAAGATTGGATCAAGTCAGTTCCGGTGGAAATAACCGGAGACTCGTTGTGGAAAATGGAAGCTTATCGTCTGGCTTTGTTTCTGGCTGACCTTGGCTGGCATGATGCGACAAAACTGATGCAAGACAAGCGAACGATTGGTCTATCCGACCAACTTTACCGCGCATTGGGTTCGATCGCCGCCAACATTTCAGAGGGATATTCCCGCGGCAGCGGTAAAGATCGTGCCCGGTTTTATGAGTATGGCCTTGGCTCCGCACGCGAAAGTCGGGGCTGGTTTTACAAAGGTCGGCATGTGCTTGGCGAAACCGTCGCCAAACATCGCATTCGGCTGGTGACTCAAATCATTCGGCTGCTGCTCGCGATGGTGCCAGATCAGCGAGGTTTGGTTCTGCACGAAGACGGCCTGCCGTATCAGGCGGCATCGAACGGCTTCACACCGGAGAATTCCTCCGATCCGATTGATCTGTTGTCGCTGTTACAAAACACCCCTACGCCTTGATCCCGTTTCACGCATCACGTTTTATGCCCGCCAAACGAATTAGCCTGCTGTTGGGAGAGATTCAGGAAAGCTTCACCATGGCGCTCAATGCGCTCATGGTGCACAAGCTGCGCTCGGCGCTCACGCTCCTCGGCGTGTTGATCGGTGTGTTTTCCATCATCGTCGTCATGACCGCCATGCGGGTGCTGGAGCGGGACGTCGAATCGAACCTGAGCCAGTTGGGGGGCTCGACGTTCGCCATCCAGAAATGGCCGGAAGTCCAGTTCGGCGACCGGTCTGACTGGGAAAAATACTGGCGGCGCAAGGACATTACCATCGAACAGGGCCAAACGGTTGAGGAAAAGGCCACGCTCGCCGCCGCCGTCGGCATCGAAGGCCAGTTTTGGAGCGGCGGCATTCAGACCCGCTACACCAAAACCGCGCCCACCGTGCAGATGTTCGGCGAAACGCCCGGCAGTTTCCTTGCGCACAACTGGATTCCAGAGGAGGGCCGCATTTTGGTAGATAGCGACGTTGACGATGCCCGTGACGTCTGCGTGCTGGGCAGCGCCCTGGCTAAAACCGTTTTCCCCTTCGGTTCAGCCGTTGGTGAAGAACTCAAAATCAACGGCATTCCCTACGCCGTCGTCGGCGTCCTGGCGTCCAAAGGCGCTTCGCTGGGCGGCAACCAGGACAATTTTGCCATCGTGCCCCTCACCACGGCGCTCGACCGTTACGGCCTGCGCTGGACCGGTCTGAGCATCCTGGTCCAGGCGCGCAGCGCGGCCAGTTACGCCGATTGCGAGGAGCAGGCGCGCAGCATCCTGCGCGCAACCCGCAAGGTGCGGCCGGGCGACCCGGATGACTTTGAGTTGTTCTCCAACGACTCGTTAATCGCGCAATTCGACACGTTCACCCGCGCCGTGCGCATCGGCGTGACGGTGGTCAGTTCCATTGCCCTCATCGCCGCTGGCGTCGGCATCATGAACATCATGCTGGTTTCGGTGACGGAGCGGACGCGCGAAATCGGCGTCCGCCGGGCCGTCGGCGCCAAACGCCGGAACATCATGGGACAATTTATCATGGAAGCGGTGGTGCTCTGTGAAATCGGCGGTGTGATCGGCGTGGTCTTGGGCATTCTCGGCGGCAACGTCCTTGCCTGGTTCATGAAAGTGCCGCCGGCCATTCCGATTGACTGGATTGTGCTCGGCCTGCTGATTTGCTCCATCGTCGGAATCGTTTTCGGGACCTATCCGGCCTATAAAGCGGCGAATCTGGACCCCATCGATTCGCTGCGGTACGAGTGAAGGGCAGGAGACGCGGGCAATTTGGCAGTCTTTTTGCTTTGAACGGCAGTTGCCGGCACCCGGTCTAATGCACAACAACAAGGATTTTTCAGGAGAAATCATAAAGATGCGATGGCTATGGTTTTTATTTTGCGCCGCCCTTGGGTTGGCATTGCTGGCCTGCGGTCTGCTGGTGCCGATGCACTTGCGGGCGGTGGACGCCAGCATCCTCCAAAAGGCCGGCCAGAACGGTCCCGCGCTGCTGGAAGAGGGAAAGGCACTGGCGGGTGAACAGAAGTTGGGCACGGCCCAGATGCTCATGCAGGCGGCGCGGTTGGAGGCATTTCCGGGCTGGGACCGGCTCAACCAGTTGATTGCCAGCCAGGCGCGGCAAAATCCGGCGGCGTTGACATGGGGAGCTGACGTACACGTGAAAAGTCTTTTTGCCGGCAACATCCCGGCGTCGAAAGCCGGTACGGAGCCTTTTACCGATTTCATCGTCCGGCAGGAAAATCGTGAAGCGGCGCTCGCTGCTTTAAGCCATTCATCATCGTCAGCGGCGCAGGAATTGATGCAGAGCCGTTCCCTGACCAAAACTGTTCTTTTGCCACCTTCATCGTCGGCTTCGGGACAGGCTTTCGACGCGGCGGTATCGGTTTGCGGACTGTTATCCGATAACGGGCATTTGACCACCAGTTTAAACCGCCGCATTGCCACTTTGGCCGGGCAGGCCAATCAGGGCGGCGATACCCGGCCGCTGGAGGAGGTGCTGATGGATTTCCTGTCGCTGGGCGAACGGTTCAATTGGGACCAGCTCGTGGCGTTCGTGGCGCAAATCCCGGACACCGGAACGCTCCATCAACTCGCCGGCCAGGCCCGCAACGCCGGAACGCAATTGCCCGTGCTCTTTGCCGTGGTCGAATTATCGGGCAAACCCGCGGCGGTGGCCGGATACCTCGCCAAATTCAGTCAGACCGGCTTGATGGACCTCGGCGCCGGCCTGGCTTATGGCGGGGCCGGAGTGGGTGAACTGGCGCAGCGCGGCCAGCGCTTTTACCGGCCGGATTGGGAACGGCGCGTCACCGCGTTTGAACCCGTGGGCAATCTTTTTTATCGCGCGGCGGATTATGGCTGGCAACAGCCGCAACTGGCGCTCGCGGCCAAATGGCTGGCTTATCTGCTCGCCGGATTTTTGCTGGCGGCGGCCATGCACTTTGCGCGTCCCGCCGTTTCACCGCTGGAGCGTCCGTTGCAGGTGCGCGGCTTCCATCTGTTCCGGGAGTTTTTATTTTCGCTGGGGTTCCTGTTCGTGGTCCTGCTCCTGAGCGAGCCGTTTCTCGCCCAGGAGAGCCAGAAAGGGGAGTTCTCCTTTCGACTAATGCCGCTCACGACGGGCGGCGTGGTCCCCGCGGGGATTGCCGGCATCCAACAAACCATTATGAACCCAATCATCCTGTTAACCCTGCTGCTGTTTTTCGTGTTGCAGGCGCTGCTTTACATTTCGTGCCTCGTCAAGCTGGCGGAAATCCGCCGGCAGCAGATCCCGCCGCGCATGAAGCTCAGACTGCTGGAAAATGAAGACCACCTGTTCGACGCCGGCCTTTACCTCGGCTTCGTCGGCACCATCATTTCGCTGATTATCGCCTCAATGGGGCTGGTGAAATTCAGCCTGATGGCGGCGTATTCCTCCACGTCATTCGGCATCATCTTCGTGGTCATCTTCAAGATTTTCCACCTGCGCCCGGCACGCCGGAAATTATTGCTGGAAGCCGAAGCAGGCACTCCGGCCGCCGACCCGGGCTATGTTCCGCCGGCGACCGCGTCAACCCCTGCCTACCAGTCATGAACCGCAGCATACTCATTGTCATCTGCGATTTTCTGTTGTTGAGTCTGTTGACGTTTTCGACGGACATCAACCACATGGCCGACGAGAAATCGCGGCCACCGACGAAGGTCGTGGTTACGCCCAATCCCGTCGCGAACCCGGACACTGACCTGACCTCGGTGATGAAACAGGCGCTGGCCGAGGAACAGAAAAATCGCGAGCAATTGCAACAGCAACTGGCGCAGGCCCGCAACGCGACGGGTCAGCGCGAGCAGGAAAACCAGCAGTTGCAACAGCGGGTCGCCACCGAGCAGGCCAACATCGAGAACCTGAACCGGCAATTGCAGAACAATGCCGAACAGGCCCGGCAGAAATTGACGGCAACCGAAGCCGAGGCGCAACGGCAAGCCGATCAGGTCGCTGCGCTGCGGTTGCAGTTGGATAAGCTGACGCAGACGAGCCAGCTCGCCCAGGCCGAGAAACAGCAACTGTCCAACCAGCTCCAGTTGGCCGAGGTGGAAGCGCATGCCGCCGCCGAACGCGCCACCCTTATGCAGCAGGAAGTCCAGGTCCAGCAGGCGGAAAATGCCCGGCTGGCCGAAGGCGTCAAGTCGCTGGCGACCAATTCCGGCCAGTTGGCGCAGGAAATCCGGGCGAACACCGCCCTGGCGCCGAACACCATTTTCAGCGACTTCATTTCCAATCGGGTTGAAGCCGGCATTTCAGCGTGGCGCACCAGCATGTTTACCATGGACACCGCCAAGGACAAACAAACCGCCACCGTGCTCGTCACCGACGGGACGAACTATTTTGCCCTGTGCCACGTGCAGGACACGCCGGTGACTTTGTGGGATCCGGGCACCGACTGGGACAAATTGGCGGGCACACTGAGCTGGGGCGGAAGACAGGTGTCGCTGCGGTCAATGTCCTTTGACGCCCAGGATCCGCGCGCCGTGATGATGCCGGTGACACGGGCGGACGCGCAGAAATTGGGTTGCAGGGTTTATCGCCTCTCGTCCGACCCGTACAAATTCCAGGACGCCGTGCTCGTCGGCGCCACCGAGGAATACTACGGCCAATGCAATTTTCAGATTGAAATGAACACGCCGCAATATGTGAAGCTGGACCGCAGCTTGTTGAAGGGATTGTTCGGCAAATTTAATCCGTCGCGCGGCGACCTGGTTTTCAGCCGCACCGGTGAATTGCTTGGCATCATGGTCAACAACACCTACTGCCTGACGATCCGCGCCTTTGCGCCCGCCGCGACGTTCGCCTTTGGCCAGGATTTGCACAACCAGCACACGGGCGGAACGCTGTCCGAACTCTACGGCTACGTCTTCCAACTGCCGCTGCGGTTGCAGTAAGAGACTACGAGCGCCGCGAATAGATGTTCCAGGTTGAAGTGGTTAGGTGGCTGGAAAACGCTCCGCACCAATCGGATAGATAATCAGTTGCTTCTGCGGAAAAAGACTTGACAATTATATCCGTAACAGATATATCCATTACGGATGATAAAACGGATATATGACCACAAACCAGATTGACCCGGAAAAACTGCTTCCGCTGACCCCGGCGGTGTTTCATGTGTTGCTGGCGCTCGCCGGTGGCGAACGTCACGGTTATGCCATCATGCAGGAGGTGGCCGAAAGTACCGAGTGCCGGATCAAAATGGGTCCGGGCACTTTGTACGGGACGATCAAGCGTTTGCTGGAAGTCCGGCTGATTGAGGAGTCGGATGAGCGCCCCGACCCCGGGTTGGACGATGAACGCCGCCGCTATTACCGCCTGACCGGAGTCGGCGAGCAAGTAGTCAAGGCCGAAGCCCGGCGCTATGCTGGGATCGTTAAGCTGGCTCGGGGAAAGCGGCTGCTGGGCGGGTCGCTCCAGGCTGCATCCACGGGAGTTTGAAAATGTCCCTTCCCATCGATAACAAGACCTTGCTGCGTTCGCAAAAAACCTACAAATGGTTGCTGGTTGCTTATCCCAAGTCGCATCGCGAGGAATATGGACCGGCGATGTCGCAGGTGTTCCGCGACCAGTGTCGCGACGCGTGGAGGGAAGCACGACACTGGGGGTTGATCCGGCTCTGGCTGCGCGTACTGCCGGATTTGATCCAATCCTCAATCGTGGAGCGTTTCTCCGCACTGAACGAAAGGAAATCTATGTTCGACAAAATGGCCGCACTTTTTCGTCCACGCCTGGCGCCGCTGTTCACGTTTCTCGCGGTGTTTGTGACGGTGTTGGTTTTGGTCCTAACGGCCAGCGTGGTTATCACATTCCTCTTGCCGGAAAGCTATGCGAGCACCGCACGTCTCAAGGTGGAACCGGAACAGGAGAACCTCTTCGGTGGCGCATCGCCCTCCGAAACCGCCCCAACCTACGATCCGTATTTTATCCAGACCACATTTGAAATCATCCAGGACCCGATAGTGCTCAGCAAAGTTATCAATCAGCTGAATTTGAATGGTGACTGGGGCAAAAGATACAACGGCGGGGTGCCGCTGGACACGGCCACTACCATGAAGATGCTCAAACAACGCCTGTCCCTCGACACCATCCGGAACACCAGGCTCATCGAAATCACGGTTTATAGCGAAGACAAAAACGAGGCCGCACAAATCGCCAATGCCATTGTCCAATCCTATCGGGATTATCGCGTCCAAGTTCATAACGAAGCCACGGCCAGGGGCATCCAAATGTTGCAGAACCAATATCAGCAGGACGAAACGTCAATCCGACAAGCGCAAGCCGACTTGGAGTCCCTGCGTCAACAGTTCAAGATTGGCAGTGGTATGACCGACCCTCAATCACCGCAAGCGCAACCCTATTGGGACAAGAAGCGTGAACTGGAGCAAAGACTGGAATTCCACAAGTTGCTTGCCACCAAAATTGAGGCTGAAAAAATAGACGTCCAGATTCCAACGCTCGGACCGGTGGAAGTTGTGAGGCTGGCTCAACCGGGTAATTGGCCGGTGAGGCCCAACAAGCCGTTGAACATCACCTTGGGAGCAATCGTGGGAATCTTTCTGGCCTCGGTCGCCGGCGCCATTTCCGCGTTGATCGCATTTCTGGTCGGGGAGCGGAATCGCAATACCACGGCGGCAACTGGACGATGAAACGCATTTAATTCTGCTTTCGCACCGGCTCAATCTTCCGCGAACAGATATTCCAAATCCGTCGCCGTCAGGCTGCGGGCGAAACCTTCCTCGCCGAGCACGTCGGCAATGGTTTGCGCCTTGTTCTGTTGCAGTTCCCAGATTTTTTCCTCGACGGTACCGGGCGCAATCAGCCGGTAGGCGTTCACGGTCTGCGTCTGGCCGATGCGATGCGAGCGGTCAATGGCCTGCGCCTCGACGGCGGGGTTCCACCACGGGTCGTACAGCACCACGTAACTGGCGTTGGTCAGATTCAAACCTGTGCCCGCCGCGCGCAGACTCAGCAAAAACACACCCGCGGACGTGTCGCTCTGGAACGCGCTGACGACCTGTTGCCGGTCCTTGGTCTGGCCGGTAAGAATGTGGGTTTTGATCTGCCGGCCACGGCATTCCTTTTCCAGCAGGTGCAGCATCTGGACGAACTGACTGAACACCAGAACCTTTTCGCCTTCGGAAACCAGCGGGTCGAGCAATTCAAACAGCGTCTCGGTCTTGCCGGACGCGGTGTCACTGCCGACCAATTGCGGGTGGCAGCAAATCTGGCGCAACCGCGTGAGCGCGGCCAGCACGTGCATCTTGCTCTTATTGAGGCCCTGTTCGGCGACGGCGTGCATGATCTGGTCACGGCTGCGGCGGAGTTCGGCCAGGTAAAGTTTCCGTTGCTCGTCGCCGAGCGGGCAATCGCGCCGTTCCTCGATGCGGTCGGGCAGGTCCTTGGCGACGTGCTTTTTCAAGCGGCGCAGCAACAACGGCCGCAATTTGGCGGAGAGCCGTCGGCGCGCAATACGCTGGGCGGACTCGGTTTTTTCACCGCGCGCCTCCGCTGTCTGAACGGCCTCTTCGCCGGCGCGCAGGCGCGGTTCGTAGGTCTCGATAAATTGTTCCTGATTGCCGAGGTAACCGGGCTGGATGAAATCCACAATGCTCCACAAATCGAGCAGCCGGTTTTCCAGCGGCGTGCCCGTGAGCGCGAGGCGGCACTCGGACTTGAGTTGCTTGACCGATTGGGTGACCTGTGCGCCGGGGTTTTTGATGAATTGCGCCTCGTCCAGAATCGCTGCGCGAAACGCAAATTTTTGCAATTCCTCCAAATCGCGGCGGAGCAGGGCATAGTTCGTCACGATCACATCGTGCTGCGGAATCTGTTTGCGCAGGTTGTGCCGGGCGGCGCCACTTTCGAGGACCAGCACCTTCAGGTTGGGCGTGAACCGGTTCGCCTCCCGCCGCCAGTTGTGCAGCACGGACGCCGGACAGATGACGAGCGACGGCTTGGGATTCTTCGTGTTGCGTTCTTTGAGCCACCCCAACCAGGCGAGCGTTTGCAGCGTTTTGCCCAGCCCCATGTCGTCGGCCAGAATCCCGCCCAGCTTGATCCTCGTCAGGTGCGCGAGGAAATCGAAACCGTCCTTTTGATACGGACGCATATCTGCTTTCAGACCCTTGGGCAGATCTATTGATGGCACGCCCTTGAAATCGCGGATGTGCCCGCGCAATGCCTTGGCTTCGGGTGAATCGGCAAACCGCGCGAAGCCGTCCTCGTCCAGATGCGCGACGTGTTCCAGGCCGACCTTTTGGGGCACGGCGATCAGTCCATCCACACCCATGTCGGCCATGGCTTCGTGCGCGTTTTGCACGGCGCCGGTGTCGAGTTCCACCCAGCCGGAATTCGGCAGCTTGACGAAACGACCCGTCGCGCTGGCGAGGCGTTCGAGGTCCGCCTTGCTGAGCTTGAGTCCTTCCGCTTCCCATTCGGCGGAGACGGCCAGCCAATCAATGCCGCTGCCTTTGACGACGAGACGCGGTTTGAGCTGGCGCGGTTGCAGGAACAGACGGTGAAACGCCGGGTTGCCGAGAAACTCGGCTTCCTGAGGGCGCTCCGCCCAGGCGCCGGCCAGGGAACCGAGGAAATTTTCATTCGCGTCACCAATCCACAGGCCGGGTTCAGAGGTGAACCAGTCCAGTTTGCGGAGCCATTGCGTGGCCGGTTCCAGGCGCGGGTCGTCGAGAATCTCCGGTTTGTCGGCGGGCCGTTTTTTGGTTTCGTTGGCCACCCATTCGTGGCCGTTCCAGAACCAGACGCTCTGGTCGCGCTGGCTTTTGGCGAGCAGCCGCAGGTGCACGGTGTCGTCCAGCAACTCGAAGACAAATTGCGGCGCGGCCTTGTGCGTGACGCAAAGCTGCTCCCAGTTGACGCCGTGATTCGACTGGGTCCGGCGCAGGTGCAGCAGCAGCCGATGGCTGAGTTTGCGGACGGGCACAGACGGTTTGCCGGCCAGGTATTTCAACACCGACGGCGGCGGGGCATTGCGCAACAGATAAAACGTGTCGTTGACCAGTGCCAGCGGCGGCTGGCGGTTGAAAAATTTCACTTCCGCCACGGACTGGTTTTTGCCGTCAGGTAAAACGATGTAGTGGGTGAACGAAAGTTCCTTGTCGCCGTTTTCGAGATGGGGCGAGAGCACGGCAACCTGTCCGTGGAATTGCAGCGGCCGGCCGTCACATTCCAGGCGGGTCGTGTGGCCCCAGCGTGTCAACCATTGGAGCAATTCGGCGTCGGACAAAACGAGCGTGTCCGCGTCCCGCAGGGCGGGATTGCGTTGCGTATCGGCAATCCACTGTATGAATTCCCAGTCGGCCGGCGGAAACAACTCCTGCTCGTGGGTGGCGCGGACAACGAGGTCAATCATTTCGCGGAGCGTGCGGGCTTTCTCGCCGGTGCGCGGGCGTGACAGCAGGAATTGCACAGCCAGGCGATAACGCGATGGCTCCTCCTCGTCCGATTGCAGGCGGCAGACGACGCGCAGGACTGCGCGCGGCGTGTCGAGCAGCGGCAGGGCGGGCGGCGACAGCCAGTTTTCCAGTTCCTGCACGAGCTTTCGTTCCTGTTCGGCCTCCTCGGCCTGGGTAAAACGGTCGAGGCTGGCGTGCGGTTGCAATTCGGGCGGCACGGAGCGCTTGGCCCGCAGGAACAGGAAGGCGAGTTCTTCCAGGCGCGTCTTGCCCTGGGCGTTCAGCAGACGCGGCCACCAGTTTGTGTCGGGGAAATCCTTGCGCGACAGCGAGAGTTTCTCGAAGTAATCCTCGAGCAGCAGCCACGAACGCTGCGAATCGGGGCAGGCCGCGAAGCCGCGCAGGATGTCCTCACGCTCGTTGACCGTCGCCTTCGAATCAGAAAGTTCCCGGCGCAAATCGGCGAACGCGCCGTAGGTTTGCGACAGCACCTTGTGATGCGCGTCGTATTTTGTCGTGCTCGCCATCCGCGAGCCGTTCCCGTTTCTGACTGAGACTTTCGGCATTTGAATAGACTAGGCTATCATTCCGTCATAAGCGGTGGCGTTGGTCAATCAGAAAGCGAAGAAATTTATGCACAGTTGTCCACAACTTGTTGTCACTGCGTTGACATGCCGCTTGCGTTTGCTATAATTCACGGCCTTTTTATGAACCCAAACCCGCATGTGGCCGTAGTCGGCGCGACCGGCGCCGTCGGCATCGAAATGATCAAGACGCTGGAAAAGAGAAATTTTCCGGTGGGCCAACTGACGTTGCTCGCCTCGGCGCGTTCCGCCGGCAAAAAGCTCAAATTTCGCGGCCAGGACATCACGGTGAAGGAATTGAAGAAGGATTCCTTCGCCGGCATTGACATTGCGCTGTTCAGCGCGGGCGGGGGCATTTCCAAGGAATTTGCACCGATCGCGGCGAAGGCCGGCTGCGTGGTGGTGGACAATTCCAGCGCCTTTCGGCAGGACACCGCCGTGCCGCTGGTGATTCCCGAAATTAACTCCGCGGACGTGAAGTGGCACAAGGGCATCATCGCCAACCCGAATTGCACGACCGCCATCGCATTGATGGCACTGTATCCGTTGCATGCCGCGTTCGGCTGCAAACGCATTTTCGCCTCCAGCTACCAGGCCGTCAGCGGCGCCGGCGCAAAGGCGATGGAAGAATTGAAACGGCAGGTCGGCGAGATTGTTTCCGGCAAACCGGTGACCAAGGAGGCGTTTCCGCACCAAATCGCCTTCAATGTGTTGCCGCAGGTGGACATCTTTTTGCCGACCGGCTACACCAAGGAAGAAATGAAGATGGAAAACGAAGGCCGCAAAATTATGCACCATCCGAGCTTTCGGGCGAGTGTCACCTGCGTGCGCGTGCCGGTTTATCGTTCACATTCCATCGCCGTGAGTGCGGAATTTGAAAAGCCGGTGAGCGTGGACGCCGCGCGTGCCGTGCTGAAGAAAGCGCCGGGACTCGATCTGGTAGACGAGCCGGAGAACAAAAAGTATCCGATGCCGCTGTTTACCTCGGAGAAATACAACTGTGAAGTCGGTCGCGTCCGCAAGGATTGCGCATTGGACAACGGGTTGTGTTTCTGGGTGAGCGGCGATCAGTTGCTTCGCGGCGCGGCGCTCAACGCGGTGCTGATCGCGGAAGAACTGCTGAAGTAATTTCAACGCAAAGGCCCGAAGAAGTTTGTGCGGTAGCACCCGCGTCCCGCGGGTAGTATCGGGCGTCGCGCCCGAAACGCGAAGGGTGGGGAAGCAACTTGTCTTACGACACGCTCCACCGTTTCATACCACTCACCGTTCGCAATTCGGCGGGACGCCGAATTGAACCCGCCGGAGGCGGATGCTACAACAGCTTACGGTTTGGCCGTTTCCCTGGTATAAGCGACGAGGTTTTTGACGTTCGCCTTGGCGGCGGCGTCGCGCACTTGCACCACTTTTCCCCACGGCGCCTTTTCGTCGGCGTTGATGGCGAGGACGAGTTGCGGATTTCTCGCCGCCCGTGCGACCAGTTGGTTCTGCAACTGCTCGAACGTCACCGGCAATTTTTCCAGGTAATATATCCCGTTGGAGTCAATGCTCACCACGAACGGCGGATTCTCATTCGCGCCGGCCTTCTTGGCCTGCGAGGATTCAGGCAACTGCAGTTTCAACGCCGCCTGCTGCTTGAACGTGGTCGTCACCAGCAGGAAAATCAGCAGCACGATGAGCACATCAATCAACGCGACGATGATGACGGCGGGCGTGGTGCGGCGTTTGCGGACAAGGAAGCGCATGTTAACCGGGATCGGACACCTGGGATTTCACTCCCGGTTTCCGGGACTTGGCGTTGGCGACATACTGCGTTTCCGAAACCAGGGCGCTGGCTTCCGGTTGCGGGTCGCCCGGTGCCGGCTCCGAATACTGACGCCGGACGAAATCATCGCAGAGCGCTTCCATCTCAACGGCGAACACCTCGACTTTTTTGCTGAAATAACTCCAGAAAATCAGCGACGGAATGGCGATGAGCAGGCCCATGAGCGTCGCGTTCAAGATCAAAGCAATGCCCTTGGCCAGCCGAGCGGCGTCGTTCAAACCGGAAATACCAATGTCACCGAACAGAGTCATCATGCCCGCGATGGTGCCGACCAGTCCGAGCAAGGGCGCGATGCCGACGATGATTTCGAGCACGACGAGGCCGCGTTCGAGCCGGATGATTTCATGGCGCGCGGCGGTTTGCAGCGCATCCACGTTGTCCGCTTTCGGCCAGTCCAGATGCTCGGAGGCAAGCAGCAGCAATCGCCCGAGCGGCGATGGTTTTCGTTGGCAGACATGGCCAAGTGCTTTTGCATCCTCGCGGGTTCGGCAGGCCGTGAGGGCGGCGGTGATCTCCGGCGGCACGACCTTGTTCCAGCGCAACGCCAGGGCGCGCTCGACGATGAACGTCAGTCCCACGACCGAAGTCAGTCCCAGTAAAATGTAAACGATGTCATCCATAAAAATTTTTCCGCGATGATGAACGGCTCAATAATAATAAAACGTAAAGGTAATTTCGCGATAATCCAGACCCACCATCGCCCGCATGTCCGACGGCCACTGGGCGTAGGGTGCGGGATCCATCACCGCTTTCTGGCAAACATAGCCCAACAAATCCCCGACGGTATCTTGCATGACCACCATATCGGAGACGCGGCCATCGTAATTCAAGTGAAATCGCAGGACCACTTTGCCGCTGCGGTCCCGGGCGAATTGCCGGCTGTCCAGCAAATCGTACCAGCGCTGCGTCACGGCCTGGATGAAGGCAGCATCATACGCGCCAAACGGCGTGGCTTTCACATCCAGCGATGGCACCAGCGCTTCGCGGTGGACGCCGCCCTCCTGTTTCATCTTCACGCCGGGCAGTTGTTTTTGCTGGGCAAGCGCCTGCTTGAGCGTGCGGGGACGCGGTGGTTCCGCCGGCCGGGTGTCGGATGGATTGCCGAGCGTCAAATCGCCCGCATTTTCCTGCCGCGACGCCAGTTCTTCCCGGGATGGCTGCATGGCGGGTTGAAGTTTGGAAAAATCCGGGCGTGGGGCGTCTTCGGTTTTCGCGACGTCGGTCTGCGTGCCCTGGATTTGCGGAACCGGTGTGTCGCGATTTGCCTCGGGATTGGCTGCGCGCGAATTCTGGTTGGAATAATATTTGGCATTCTTCGGCGCCTCGGTGGTCGGCTGGGTTACATCCACAAATGTCAATTCGGGTGATTGAGGCGGCGGCTGCACCGGTTTGATTTTGGTGAAGAGCATCAGCGGCGGCAGACGGAGCTTTTGCCACAGGTTGAATTCCTTGCCGGCTTCGTAACCGCCCCACGCCAGCAGGTGCGCGAGCAGCGACAGGGCGAAGACCCACGCCAGCCGCCTTGATTCAAGACGGCTGAACCGCAGGGAACCCAATTGTGTACCGACTCCGGTCATGACCACCAAGCTTGCCCCAGGAAAACAGGTTGAGCAACTTCTTTGCCGGGTTTAGAGCCGGATTGCCTCCGCCTGGTTCGAAAATTACGCGTTGCATTTTTGGCCGATGCTGGCACTCTGATTCTTCTGTGTCGGGGCGTAGCGTAGCCTGGCAGCGCGCTTGTTTCGGGTACAAGAGGTCGTGAGTTCGAATCTCACCGCCCCGACCATCTCTAAATTTCGGGCTGCCGGTAAAGAGGATTTGAAACGCAGGCCGCTTACTGCCCTCTCCTGCAACTACATTTGCGGTCCTTCTCTTGTGAATAACTTTTCCATATTTTACTTGATTTATTTTTAAGATAGTGTGGATTAGTATGTGTACTGGAATGATTCCATTCAAGCCGAATTCAGCCGAAAGGGTCTTATGAGAGAAGTGTCGAGCAAGGCAAGGAGGGTAATGATCCTGGCCTCGGGAATGTTTGCCGCAGTTTGTCTCCCTGCGTTTGCTTCCGAGGTTCAATCCGGGGAGCTGTCCGTCAAATCGGTCCAGGGGAACGCCACCTGTTCCAGGGATGATTCGACGTGGGCTCCGCTTGTGCCCGGCATGGTTTTGGGAAAAGGCGCTGAACTTAAGACCGGACCGGATGCCACCGCGGATTTGGAGTTTGAATACAGCGGGACGGTGATCCGCCTGAGACCGGATTCGGTGCTGGAGCTGGCCAGAATGGACGAGGTGGTTGCCGGGGAAAATGTCATCACGGATACGAGGTTGAATCTCAAGGCCGGCAGTTTGATCGGTTCACAACGCAAGCTGGCCAAACCTTCCACCTTTGCCATTACGACGCCAAACGGCTCGGCGACCATCCGCGGCACGGAATATCTCGTTACTTCTGCCGGCGTCGTAACCTGCTTCCGGGGAGAAGTAGCCTTCAATTCCTCCCGTCCGGGCAGCCCGACAAGCGCGGAAGTTCCCGCCGGGTTTTCTTTTAATCCGGCCACCGGTCAGGTGGCCGCGACCGCTTCGGCCAACCTGCTCAGTTCCAGCCATGATATGCAGGCCGTTCGCGGCAATTCGGATAAACTCGGAACGGGTGGCGATGGTTTTAACAGAGATTATTGCGACGGGGACCACGGTCACGACCACGATGTGTCGCCTCACAAGGGCCATCACCATGATCACGACCACGATCACGACGATCACAACGACCATAACCACGGGGATGACCACGGCGGCGATTACGGCGACAATCACCATTAAGTGATTGTTTGCAGATTTTCCCGGGAATGACTGGGAGCGGATCGGTTTTCGTGGCAGCTTGCAGTTCGGCGGCGTTATTTTTCCAGGTTGTATTTGACAAAATCCACGTCGGCGGTTCCGCCATTCGGACCGTAACAAAACAACGCCAGCCGCGCGCCCTTCCACTTGCCGAACTTCAATTCCACCGCCAGCCCCGTGTCGGTGTAGTGCTCACCATCCGTGCTATAAAACAGCCGCGCATCCTTCCCCTGGTACGTGCCCCGGAACCACACGTCCTTGCCGGTCAATGTCACACCTTGACCATTCGCCCACGTAATTCGACGCGCGTCGTCGCTTTTTGTCACGCCCACCCACTTAAACGTGTCGCCGCTCATGAAAGCAAATCCGGCGCACTGGCCTTCCGCTATGGCGCTAACGTCGAACTTTGTGTCAATGATGCCGTCCTGTCCCCACAATTTTTCGGTCAGAGTGTTGCGGGCGGTGGACAGGCCCGTCGCCGGCAAGGCTTGGAGTCGCAGCCAACCCGGTCGCGCCGTCAGCGACCAGGCGTCGCTAACCGGGTTGTGGTTCCACTGCCAGATGGGAGAAAGCACCGGAGCGTCGAAATCGTCGCTTCTTTGTGGATGAAGAATGGGGGAGCCGTGTCCGACATATGGTTTTTTCCATTGGTCCACGGAATGGCCATGATCGCCGAACACCGGCCAGTCGTCTGTGCCCCAGGTGACCGGCAACAGATAGGTGATGCGCCCGAGGAAACCGCTGGATTTGAAGCAGAGAAACCACCAACTGCCATTGACCAGTTCCACCAGCGCGCCTTGATGGGGACTGCCATACGGCAACACCTCATGGCGTTCATAGGGGCCGTAAATATTTGTTGAACGCAGCATCGTCTGGCCGCCCGTGCTGACACCGCCTTCCGGAAGGGAAATGTAATACCAGCCGTTCCGTTTGAAGAGTTTTGGACCTTCCGCCGTCGGACCGTGGTAAATTTCAACGCCGTCATCCACTAAGCGCACCCCTTCCGGGCTCATGCGGTGCAAAATCAATGGACCGGCGCCCTTGAGACTATGAATGAGGTACGCCTTCCCATCGTCGTCCCAGAACGGGCAGGGATCTTCCCAGCGTTCCACGGCTTTGACGGTCTGCGTTTGCGACCACGGCCCCGCAGGATCTTTGGCGTGCCACATGAACAAACCTTCGAACGGTGTACAGACAAAAACATAATACGTGCCGTTGTGATAACGCAGGGTCGGCGCCCACGTCCCCTGGGCATAACCGGTCATCTCATCGTAATTTGGCGACATGGTCAGCCGAGGGAACACCTGGCCGATGACCTCCCAATTGACCAGGTCGCGCGAATGCAACACCTGCATGCCGACAAAGTGAAAATCTGACGCGACCAGATAAAAATCGTTCCGCACGCGAATAACATCCGGGTCCGAATAATCCGCGGGCAGAACCGGATTCCGATAGGTACCGTCGCCCTGATCGCCCCAGCCCAGTGGCGGTTCGGCGGGAAGGGCCGAGGAGGCCGGTTGGCCGGCGGTGGTAAAGCTCATCATCACGATGCCGGAAAAAAGCGAGCTGGCGTGTTTCCAACGCGCACAGATGGCCGGGAACCGGTTTTCCATTTTTATTTGTTATTCGCCAACGGGTTTAAAAACCGAAGTTGGCAACCGCCGTGCGTTGCAGGTCATACGTTGAGGATACACACTTGTCAAAGCCGTCAATCCTGTAATTTAATTCGGGTGATGCCGTTGAGCGAAAATTGTCCCGCCGGTTTGATTTATGATTTACCGTCGATCATCAACCGGGTTGACCTGGCGGCACTGTTTCCCAAGGCGCAACCGCTGGAGGTGGAACCGGGTTGCGGCGATGCTTCGTTTCTGGTCGAGCTGGCGCGGCGGCATCCGGATAAGAACTTCATTGGGGTTGAACGGCTGCTGGGCCGGCTGCGCAAGCTGGAGCGCAAGGGCCGCCGGGCCGGACTGGCGAATCTGCGCGGCGTGCGCATCGAGTCGTCCTATTTCCTGGAATATCTGCTCCCGCCGCGTTCGGTGTCGGTCTTGCACATCTATTTTCCTGATCCCTGGCCAAAGAAAAAACACCGCAAACACCGGCTCATCAACGAACGTTTTCCGGAACTGGCCCGGGCCGCCCTCGGGCCGGGTGGCGCGGTTTTTTTGCGCACGGACGATCCGGATTATTTCCAGCAAATGACTGAAGTCTTTGGCGCGAACCGGGAATTTGAGCAAATCGAAACACCGCCCGAACTGGCCGAATTACTGACGGATTTTGAACGGGAATTTAAGGCGCGCGGGATCAAAACACTTCGCGCGGCTTACCAGACGAAATCGTAGCAGCCGGCGTGAGGAGGCTCATTTTAAATGAGTCAGAGCCTCGTTACCTCGGCTGCTACACATCAATCACCGGGCCATTGCCGTCGTCCCGGGGAGCCTTGGGTGGACGTGGTCGGCGGTGGATGGTGACGCGTGCGCCCCCCGCGCCGGTGAGGATGTTTAGCGCAATGGACACAACGCTGATGATGAGCGCGCCGAGAAAAGCAAATCCGAAACTGTCCACCTGGAAATACGGCCCCATCAACACGCCGACGAAGTAAAGCAACAGGGCGTTGATGACCAGGGTGAACAGACCGAGCGTGAAAATCAGCAGCGGCAACGCGAGGAGCATTAAAATTGGTCGGACGAACGCATTGAGAATGCCCAGTAAGAGAGACGCGATAATTAAATAAGCCGGCTTTTCACAATGGATGTGGTTGTGAAGAATAATGGCGGCTATCGCCACTGCGAGAGTGTTGATAGCCCAATTGCCGAGGAAGCGCAGAAGTTTTCTTGTTCCCGGTTGCATGTGCTCGCGCCGAATAATGTCAGCGTTCTGCAAAATGCGTCACAGAGCAGGGAAAAACAAGGAACGTTTTGATTGGATTCTTCATGGTCCCCGCCGCAGACTCTGCAGCCATTATGAAAACCGTCCTGGTTCTGTCCCTCCTCTTGCCTGGATTGGCCGCTGCACCGCTGACATTTGCCGGAAGCGTTGTCGCGCCCGGAGCGAAACTGGAAAAGCTGGCCGGCGGGTTTGCCTTCACCGAAGGCCCCACCTGTGACAAGGCGGACAATGTGTTTTTCGTGGACCAGCCGAACAACCGCATCATGGAATGGAGTGGGGAGGGAAAATTGTCCACGTTCATGCAGCCGTCCGGCCACGCCAACGGGATGATGTTTGACGCGGACGGCAACCTGATTGCCTGCGCCGACGAGCACAACGAGCTTTGGTCCATTACTCCCGACAAAAAGGTCACGGTGCTGGTTAAAAACTATCAGGGCAAATATCTCAACGGTCCGAACGATGTCTGGGTCGCGCCCAACGGCGCGATGTATATCACCGATCCGTTTTACCGGCGTACCTGGTGGGACCACACCACCATGGCGTTGCCGAACCAGGAGGTCTTTTATCTTTCGCCGGACAGGAAGAATCTCATGGAAGTGACAGATGATTTGAAAAAACCAAACGGCATCACCGGCCCGCCCGACGGCAAGACGCTTTTTGTCGCCGACATCCAGGCGGATCAGACCTGGCGTTACGATATTTTGCCGGACGGCTCGCTGACAAACAAAACGCTGTTTTGCGCAAAAGGCTCGGACGGCATGACGATTGACGAGGACGGCGATCTCTACCTTTGCGGTCGGGGGGTGACGATTTTCGACAAAACCGGCAAACAAATCGAACATATTGATGTGCCGGAACCATGGACGGCCAACGTCAGCTTTGGCGGCAAGGATCATAAGACGCTGTTTATCACCGCCAGCAAGTCGTTTTATTCAATTCAACTGCGCGTCAAAGGGGCGAATCCGGCAAAATAGTCAGTTCATATTGTTGGTACATTGGCAATTGCTTGTAGAACGTTAAAGTGGCCTTGTTTTGGAATTTGGCGCTGAACCGCCATTGGCCGCTGGGAATTATTGGTGAATTCAATGTGAATAACTTTTCCAGTTATTCACATTTTAGGCACGCCAATTGCGGATTCCCAAGGCATGCGTAACAAGTCGCTTGATGCATCGGGGCCCGGTGAAGAACTTGAAATCATGCTGGATGGCGCGCCCGTGTCGCCGCCCTTGGAATTCCGCTCACTTCCCGCCATTCGCTGTTATTTGGACGCCCTGGCTTTGAGCAAACAGCGGGTTCTATGCTCGCTGAGCATTGACGACGAACCGGTAAATCTTGCCTTGCCCCTGGTTATAGGAAGAGCTTTTTGCCGCGTTTCGGCCGAAACCGTACCGTTAGAGGAGAGATCCCTGCTTGTGCTCAAAACAGCGCTGCAACAGGCCGATCAGGCGCGGACGTGGGTTGAAACCGCCATCACGCTGGTTCTGATCAATGACGTGGGCGTGGCGCGGGAACTCTGGTGGAACCTGGCCAAACAGCTCAAGGAACCGGTGCTCACGCTCAGTCTGCTGCCGGACAACGCCTGCGGACCGGCCAATGGCCGCGCGTCCCTCACCCAGCTCCGCAAGTGGCAACTCGAACAGGTCGCCGCTATTATCAAAGACGTGGATGCGACCTGTCACGGAGAAGACACCATCCCGCTATCCAACGCCTTGGAGAAACGCGTGCTGCCCTGGCTGCAAAATCTGGTTGAGCTCATCACCCTGTGGCACGAGACGGCCCAGGCCGGTGCGCGGCTGGGGATGAGTTGTGCCGTTGCTTGATTCAAGGCGATTGCAAATCGCGAGTATCGTCGGATTTCTGCCGGTCTGACCGAGGTTTCAAATTCCGCATTACCGACCTCAGGTAAACCAGGCCAAAGAATGAAAAAATGCCGACGGTGAGAAGCGGGTAATTGAGCACGAGACTCAGAAAGAAGCCCAGTGTGATTAAAAAATAACCCAGCGCAATAAACGGCCGGTTGCGAAACCGGGCGCTGACGCCGTTCCGCAAAACTTCGCCTTCCGAGAAAACATTCAGGAACGGCATCAGGTTGTTATAGGGGCCGACGGCGGCTCCGCAATGTTTGCAGAACCAGGTGCCCGGCTCATGAGGTGTCAGGCAACGATGGCAAATCTCCTGGATTTCGGGGTCTTGCAGTTTTTGTTCAACCTCCGCATCCCACGGATCCGGCGTGGGCGGCGCCTCGCGGACCTAGGCAATCAGCCGCCAGAGGACGGCGAGCGCCAGCAGCCCGAGGCCATAGCAGCCGACAATCAGATTCGGATCGCTGGTCACAAGCATAAGTACCCATCCAACTTCTCATGCTTTTCAGATTTTTCAAAGGAATTGCTGCCGCTATCGGTTCGGGCTTGTGTTTCGGGCTTGCTGATTGGAAGATTCATCCCCGAACCGGTCTGCTGAAATAGCAACGACGGCTTTTAATCATGGAACCGAAAGCACTGACGGCCCTTATTCAAACCCTCATCGCGGCGGTGGAGAAACGAATTCCCGAATATCTCGCGGTTGAGGCGGACCGGAAACTCAACGAGGGAAACTGCGCCCTGTGCATCGTGGCTGCGGCCGGCGGCGTGCATGGAAAAATGTTCGGCACCGACAAAATCCGGCAGCGCCAGTGCTTTCGCGTCGCCTGGACCAAGGCCAGCCAGGTCTGGATCACCGGTTACAAGACGGGCGAGTACGAGAAACTGGTGTTTACCGGCAAAGTGGACGAGAAACAGTTCGGCATCATCCGGCCGGATTTCATCGGCTGGATCGGTGGCCAGCCAATCGTGGTGGACACCCAAACAAAATTGTCGGTCGGGTTCAGCGGCTTTCGCGGCACCAGTGATTTGGAAATCGTCCAAAAAGCCGTCGCCGATGTGACGGGGCACAAAGCGTAACCCGGCCGGCCGGGCGTTAGTACCGCTTCCTGGCGGCTTCAATTCGTCGAGCGCAGGATGACGTTCGTAGTGAACAACAGGATCATGATGACGTTGATGGAGAACTTGCCGATGATGCCCACAAACAAACCAATGGTGGCACCCAGGCCGGCCTTTGCGGCCGGCTTCCATTCCCGGCCACCAGTCAATTCCAGCAAAGTCGCGCCGGCGAACGGGCCAATAATGATTCCCGGCAAGCCGAAGAAAAGGCCGACGATGCCGCCGAGCACCGCGCCCAACGCCCCACGCCAGGTCGCACCGAATTTGTTGGCTCCGAACCAGCCGGCCACAAAGTCAAACGCCAGCGCGATGATTGTGAGCAAGACCAGGATGAACAAAACGGGTTTGTTGACGCTGGCCGGGCCAAAACAGAGCCGGTGACCAATCGCTGCGGCCAGCACGACCAGTGTGCCCGGGAACCCAGGCACGAGCCCGCCAATCAACCCCGCCAACATCACCAGCAGGGTCAGGCTCAGACCGATAATTTCCATCGTTGTCACGAGATGAAATTGTAGCAGCGAACGTAAGTTCGCTCCAATTGAAATGAGCCGACTCACGTCGGCTGCTACGAAATACTGCAATGACCTTGATTCGGTTTGGATTCGGTTCTACAAAGAGGTCACGCCGACGGCGCTGAGAATACCCTTCAAGACTTATGCCAAAATATACTTGGACAGCAAAAAATAAGTTCGGGCAAACGGTTGTAAAAGAAATCACAGCCAGCACTTCTGGCGAAGCACAAGCGATTCTTCTGGCGGACGGATTTTCCGATTTGAAGTTGATAGAGGATGAAATCATGACGGTCGCCCAAGCCGGTTTTTCGGAACGACCGAAAATGTTTGGCGAAGAATTAAAAACACCGCTGGCAACAGACAGATTGAAAGCGATTGAGAATCCAACTGTTACTTTTTGGGATGCAATTAAAACAGGTGTCTGGCAAAGCAAAGGCTTTATCTTTCTCATTCTTCTGCTTTTCGCTTATAACGTTTACCGCGGAAATCTTCTTCCAGCAATTTTGTCAGTTGTTGGTCTTATCGTCTGGCTGCTTTTCTTGATTTGCGTTGGCTTACCATCGGTTTATTACAGGAAATTGATTCTTGCCGCAGATTGGTATCGTTGGAACGAGGTCTTGTCGTTGGTGGACACTTTGAAAACAATTGGACGCATTAGCGTGGTCAAAGTTCCGGCCACAGAATTAACTCGAAACCGCGCGAAAGCATTTGCCGGAATGGGCAGGCTTCAAGATGGATTGGCGGAGTTCCAACAATGTGAAGGCAGGCCGGATTGTCCGAGTTGGCTCTACAAGTCATTTATCGCTGGCCTTTACACACTTGCCAAGCAATACGACAAAGCAATTGAGTTTAACTTGAAAGCAATTGAAGAACATCCGACGTCAACGGCTTGGGCCGATCTTTCCTATCGTTATGCCAGATACAAACGTAATCCTTCGAAAGCTCGTGAAGCCATGGCTGAGGCGGATGAAAGTCCGATGCCGGAAATTGCCAGGCCGTTTCGACTTCGATGTCTGGGAGTCATCGGGTATTTGGAAGGTGATTACGCCTCGGCGCGGCAAAATCTTGAAACGGCAATTCAACTGGTTGAGAAGGTCAAGTGGCGTCCGTTCAAAGATGGTCATTTGAGCATTGCGCGCGCTTTTCTTTGTTGTGTGCTGGCAAAGCAGGGAGATTTAGCAACAGCTAAAAAGAATTTTGCGCTGGCAAAAGAATACCTCATCGCGACGGAAGAAAATGAATTGCTGGAAGAATGTCGGCAGGCGACGGGCGAATACAACTGATTATTTCCTCGCCCGCTTCAATTTTTTGTAACTCACCGGCTTCACTTCCGTTTTTTCGCCGTTGACCATGCGTTTGAGTTCCTTGATCTGGTCGCGGAGCAGGGCGGCCTTTTCAAAATGCAATTCCTCGGCGGCTTTGAGCATTTCCGTTTCCAGTTCGCTGATGGTTTCCGTCAGGTCCACGTCCATGGCGGCGTCTTTGAGCACCGACGCGCCGGCTTCGCGTTTCGATTCGTAAACGGCCAGGCTTTCCTCCACCGCGCGGCAGACGCTCCGCGGCGTGATGTGGTGTTCCTCATTGTAGGCGATTTGTTTTTTGCGGCGATACTCGGTGACGGCCAGAAATCGTTTAATGCTGTCCGTCATCACATCAGCGTAAAGAATCACCTCGCCGTTGAGATGTCGTGCCGCGCGACCGGCGGTCTGAATCAGACTGGTTTCGCTGCGCAAAAAACCTTCCTTGTCCGCGTCGAGAATTGCCACCAGCGAAACCTCCGGCAGGTCCAGGCCTTCGCGCAGCAGATTGATTCCCACCAGCACGTCAAATTCGCCCTTCCGCAGCGAGCGTAAAATCTCCACGCGCTCGATGGCGTCAATCTCGCTGTGGAGATACTGAACGTTGACGCCGATGCCGCGCAGGTAATCGGTCAGTTCCTCGGCGGTCCGTTTGGTGAGCGTCGTCACCAGCGTGCGTTCCTTGAGGTCGGCGCGCTTGCGGCATTCTTCGATGAGATCGTCAATCTGGCCTTTGAGCGGCTTAAGCGTGACCTTGGGATCAATCAGTCCCGTCGGGCGCACGACCAGTTCCACGACACCGGGCCGCTCGCCAACTTGAACTCCCTCTCCGCCGCGGAGCGGGGGAGAGGGCTGGGGTGAGGTGGCGCGTTTTTCTAATTGCCCCTCTCCCCGACCCTCTCCCCGCTTAATCGCGGGGCGAGGGAGAAAGCTTTCTCGCGACCATTCCAGCTCCCGCTGGGCCGGGGTGGCGCTCGCGTAAATCGTCTGGTCTTGCATTGCCTGAAATTCCGTGAACTTCAGCGGGCGATTATCGAGCGCGCTCGGCAGGCGGAAGCCGTACTCGACCAGGACCGTCTTGCGTGAGCGGTCGCCCTCGAACATCGCGCCGATTTGCGGTACGGTCGCGTGCGATTCGTCAATCACCAGCAGAAAATCCTTCGGGAAAAAGTCAATTACCGTCGCGGGGCGCGAGCCGGCCGGGCGTCCGGCGATGTGGCGCGAATAATTCTCGATACCGGAACAGACGCCCATTTCCTCCATCATTTCCAGATCAAATTCCGTGCGTTGTTTGATACGCTGGGCTTCGAGCAGCTTTCCATTCTTTTCAAACCAGACGATGCGTTCGCGCAATTCCTCGCGGATGGTGATGGCGGCCCGCTTCATCTTGTCGGCGGTGGTGACGAATTGTTTTCCCGGGAAAATGGTCACCGCGTCAAGCGATTCGGTTTTGCTTCCCGTCAGCGGTTCAAAGCGCGCGAGCCGCTCGATTTGCTCGCCGAAAAATTCGACGCGCAAACCGTCCTCGCGTCCGGCGGGGCGGACCTCCACCGTGTCGCCGCGCACACGAAAATGGCCGCGCTCGAAGGCGATGTCGTTCCGGTCGTACTGCAAATCCACCAGCCGCGTGAGGAGTTGTTCGCGCGAGATTTCCTGGCCGACGCGAATCGGGATGACCATTGCTTCGTAATCCTCCTTGCTGCCGATGCCGTAAATGCACGACACACTGGCGACGACCACCACGTCGCGCCGTGAAAACAATGAACTCATCGTCGAGAGCCGGAGCCGTTCGATTTCCTCGTTCCGGCTGGAATCCTTTTCGATGAACGTGTCGGTGCGCGGGATGTAGGCTTCCGGCTGGTAATAGTCGAAGTAACTGACGAAATATTCGACCGCATTTTTCGGAAAGAAGCCCTTGAACTCGGCGTAAAGCTGCGCCGCCAGCGTCTTGTTATGCGAAATGACGAGTGTGGGCTTATCCACGTTTTTGATGACGTTGGCGACGGCAAAGGTCTTGCCCGAACCGGTCACGCCGAGCAGCGTCTGATGTTTCGCGCCGGACAAAATGCCGTCGGTCAGCCTCGCAATCGCTTGCGGCTGGTCCCCGGCGGGTTTGAAGGGCGCAACCAGTTCGAACATACAAAACGAAGATAGAAGCGGAACCACGAGGAGTCAACGGACGTGCGAAACGGACTTGCCGCCAGTCGGCACGGTTCATTGAGATTCAAAGTATGCCTTGCAAAATAGAAATCAATTGCTATTTTACAGGCATGATCAAGCGCATGGTTTTGGATTTGGTCGGCAAACGACTGGCGCAATTCCCGTCCGTTGCCCTGATCGGGCCGCGCCAAAGCGGGAAGACCACCCTGGCGAAAAGTCTCACCCGGCAGTATTTCGACCTGGAACAGCCTTCCGAACGACTCCGGTTGGACCTGGGCTGGCACGACCTGATTGAGCGCGACGACCTGTTGGTTCTGGATGAAGCCCAGGCCTGGCCCGACGTGTTCCCCCGACTGCGCGCTGCGATTGACGCCCGGCGCAAGAAGAACGGGCGGTTTCTGCTCCTTGGCTCGGTGTCGCCCGCGTTGATGCGGCAGGTCAGCGAATCGTTGGCGGGGCGAATGGCGCTGGTGGAACTGACGCCGTTTTATCTCGCCGAGTTGCCCAGGACCGATCCTGATTTGCTGTGGCGTTGTGGTGGCTATCCTGACGGCGGTGTTTTGGGCAACAAAACTTTTCCGCAATGGCAGGCCAGCTATCTATCCTTGATGGCGCAGCGGGATTTGCCGGCCTGGGGACTTCCGGCGAAGCCCGCGATGACGGACCGCCTTTTTCGCATGATGGCCGCGCAACAAGGGGGCATCCTCAACGCGTCGCAACTCGGCCAGAACCTCGGCATCAGCTACCACACCGTCCAAACCTACCTGGACCATTTGGAAGCGGCGTTTCTGGTCCGGCGGCTGCCGCCGTTCCACGCCAACATCCGAAAACGTCTGGTCAAGGCGCCGAAGATTTACTGGCGCGACTCCGGCCTGCTGCACGCGCTGCTGGGCCATGCGCCGGGAGCGGACTTGTGGGCGCAGCCGTGGGTGGGCGCGAGTTGGGAAGGCTGGGTGATTGAACAAATTCTCGCCGCCCGTCAGGCGCGCGGCGAAACCATCGAAGCCTGTTACTTCCGCACCCAGGACGGCTTGGAGGCTGACCTCCTGCTCCAGTCCGATAAGCAGCGTGAAGTGATCGAGATCAAGCTGACCACCGCACCGGCCCCGGAAGATTTCGCCCGGCTGGAAAAAGTCGCCGCGCTGACCAAAGCCACCCGGCAAGTGCTCATCAGCCGGACACGCCGGTCAGTGGCCGAGGGAAACCGCTGGTCAGTGGATTTGGCAGGATACTTAAAAGCCGCGTGAAACCATGATGCCGAGCAGCGTTTGATGTTTTGCGCCGGACAGGATGCCGCCGGTCAGCTTCGCAATGGCTTGCGGCTGGTCACCGGCGGGCTTGAAGGGCGCGACGAGTTCGAACATGCAAAGTGAAGGTAGAAGTCCTGGCAACCGGAGTCAACAAGGGCTGCTCGGCCCAATGCCCTCACGTTCCGGTGATAACGACAGTCCAACCGTCAGGAGCTTTTCCGTAATTATTTTTTCAGTGTGTCGAACCAGATCTTTGCGGCAGTCAGACAAGGGACCCAGCCATCTTTATGGTTGGCCCCGGGATCGGGATCGATCAGTTGTACCTGCGAAGCGCCCCGGGCTAGGAAGTTGCTATAAGCGACCTGGGAATTGGCGTAGGGCACCTGGTCATCAGCCAAACAATGATAGAGGTGCAGGGGCGCAACCGGCTTCCATTGATCCACATCATTGTCTCGCAAAGCCAGGCGGAGTGGACCGTTCGAATCGTTCTGGAGGCTGGTCAGCAATACGGTGCTGAGCATGTTCGAAATATTGCAGGCGGGCAGGGACGAGTTGATGACCGAGCCGTCAACATTGCCATTGAACAACGGTGGGATGGTGGTGTCATAAGGCGATGCGAACAGGCCGGACCAGGTTGAAGCCAGGGCATAAACGTGCTGATAGGAAATGATGACATAGGCGTAATAATAGGGGTTGGGCGGACAGCGGGCGGACAGCAGGTCACTCAATTCGACGCCGGACATGTCATACGGCCCGGCCATGGGCGCGCTGGCGGTAATGGTGAACTCGTTGGTATGATAATTCTCCAGTTCGCGGTGCAGGGCCATGGTGGCGTGACCGCCCTGGGAATAGCCGGCCAGGAACAATTGGTTGGTCAAGGGGATGCTGTTGCTGGCGCAAAACCGGCGGGCGGCCCGCAGCAGGTCAACCCCCGCAGTTGCTTCGGAGCGGGCGTGAACATAGGGGTGAAAACCCGGGCTGTCGCCCAGACCCAAATAATCCGGCAGCACAGCGGCGTAACCCGCCGAACCAAAAACCAGGCCCACAACATCATCATCCGAAGTTCCGCTCGAGGGCACGTCATTGGTCATCGTGGTAGTGCCATGTTGATAGCTGAGCAGCGGAAGCGGCTTGCCGACATTCTGTGGCAGAAACAATGCGCCGGAGGCTTGAATGCGTCCACCCAGCGGGTCAATGGTCTCATAATCAATCTTGTAGAAATTCACGGCATACGTCGCGGTGAGACCAAGATTGTAATAGTTAAAATAGCTGTTGATCGTGGCGATGGAATAGGAATAGACCAGAATCGAAGAGAGTATGTTTCCGCGTGTGGCGGACGGAACCGCCGCGACCCGGTAGAACCGGACGGCTTGATTGGAAACTGTTGTGTCGAGCCATTGAGTCTGAACCGTGGGCCAGGGTTGGTTGGCAGCCAGCGTAACCCAAATGCTGTTGGCGAGCCTGTCCCGGCTCTGCACCGTGTAATTGGTTCCGGCGCCCGCAGTTGTCCAATTCATCAGAAAACCATTGGTGACTCTCGCTGAACTGGTGAATGAAAAGCCACCAGGGGGGTTCTGGGCCGGGGCTGGCGCGGTGGTGAACCACAGGGTGATGGCCGACAGCAAGACGGTGCCAGGAAGTGTGAGTTGGTTTTTCATAAGGTCAGGTTTCCGGGTGTGTGGGTAAGAGAATAAAAAGCAGAAAGTGGAAAACCGAAATGGGCTGGAGCCTCTTTACGTCGGTGACGGCGAGGGAATGGATTTCAGGCGCGCGGTTTTCCGATCGCGAATCCGGATGTCGCGCGTCGCGCCCGGGGACTAACAGCAGACCGGCGGAATCACGACTTCGATGGAAAGCGTAGTATTGCAAGAATGCCTCCTGAATGGATGCAGCATCGTCAGCATGGCAATTCTGTTTTTCGGATGGCGGCCCGACCACCCAGTTGACCTCCGAGGACGTCAGTGTCCTCAGACCCTTTTCCAACGGATGCCATTATTAGTCGGATATGCAATATGTCAAGAGTGAAATAGTTTTGATTAACCGACGTTTGTTTGGATTTTGGTCCCCCAAAAGGCAAAGTGGCGGTGAAATTGATTTTGGTCCGGGCGCAATTAGATTAAAAATATCAATGCGGAGTTGGGAGGGCAGCGAGTGAGAGGCAATGAGTCGTCGTCGCGGCAGGAATTGAAACTTTTAGAGCGCGGCTGTCGCGGCCGCAGCATGCTTGACCGCTCGGAATCCGTGCATTTCTTGGATCGTCCGGATACTGCGGGGGAACACCCTTGCTCGTTCAAATCGGGAAACTACTTTGCCACAAGGCTTCTCTTTGTTGAAAAGTCCGGCTAAGTTGTTGTCCCGTGAAACCCGATTCGTGGCGTCACAGTGTCACGCGTTACCAATGGCTGGTGCTTTTCGTCGCGTGGCTCGGCTGGGTGTTCGACTCGATGGACTCCACGATCTACGCGCTGGTCCTCCAACCGGCGTTGCGCGATCTCATGCCTTCGCCCGATGGCGGACACGTCACCGCTGATGTCATCGGCTGGTACGGCGGGATTATTTTTTCAATATTTCTGATAGGCTGGGCGATTGGCGGTGTTCTGTTCGGTGTCCTGGCGGACCGATTCGGCCGGGCCAAGACGCTGATTTTCACCATTCTGATTTACGCGCTGTTCACTGGCATGGCGGCCCTGTCGCAAACCTGGTGGCAACTGGCGTTGTTCCGGTTCATCACGGCACTCGGCATCGGTGGCGAATGGGCGGCCGGCGCGGCGCTCGTGGCCGAGGTTTGGCCGGAGAACAAACGCACCCGGGCCGCCGGTCTGCTGCAGTCAGCGTGGGCGGGAGGATTTCTGGCAGCGGCCATCCTCAGCTTGCTCCTGCGCCACCATGGCTGGCGTCCCATGTTCGTGGTCGGCATCGCGCCGGCCGTCGTTGCGGTCTTCGTTTTCCTGTGGGTCCGGGAACCGGAACGCTGGGTCAAGGCGCATGCCGAGGAACAACGGAGCGGCACAATGCGTCCGCCAAAACTGGCGGAGCTGTTTGCGCCGGGGCTGGCGCGCTCCACTTGGGTCGGCTCCGGATTGGCGTTTGTGGCTGTGTTCGGTCTGTGGGGTGCAACGAACTGGACGCCAACCCTGATTCGTGCTTTGCCGGATTTGCATGGCCTGAGCGCGTCCGAACTCACAAGTCGCGTCAGCTACGCGACCATGCTGCTGAATGTCGGCGCGCTGGCGGGTTATCTCAGTTTCGGTCCGCTGGCCGATCGTGTGGGTCGGCGGCGCGTCTTTGCCCTGATGTGCCTCGGGAGCCTGGTGATGTTGCCGGTCACGTTCCTGACACCACGAACCTATGGCCAGGTGCTGCTGCTGTTGCCGTTGTTGGGTTTCTTCAACAACGGCATCTTCAGTGGCTTTCCCATTTACCTGCCGGAATTATATCCCACGCGGATTCGGGCGACCGGCGCCGGATTTTGCTTCAACATCGGCCGCGCGCTGGCTTCCGCCGGGCCGTTCGTCATGGGCTATCTGGTCACGGTGCTGGGCAGTTTCGGCCTCGCCGCCAGCGCCGTGGCATTGATTTATCTCGTCGGCCTGCTGATTCTGCCTTTTGCACCTGAAACGAAAGGTCAACCGCTCCCGCCGTAAACGCAGGAAAAGTTGGTTTTTATTTGAAACATCGGCGTGATTTTTTAAGTTTATCGCCTTTATTGAACCATGAAAACGCTCATAGCAACGGCAGTTTTGATTTCTTCCTTGATTGTGTCACACGCTGAAGTTCTGTCTTCCATTCCGCTCTGGCCCAACGGCGCGCCCGGTGCGTTGGGCACGCGGCCTCAGGATATTCCCACCCTCACACCGTATCTGCCCGATTCCACCAACACGACGGGTGCGGCCCTGGTGATTTGTCCCGGCGGCGGCTACGCGCACCTCGCGCCGCACGAAGGCAATGATTACGCGCTCTGGCTGAATCAGTACGGCGTCACCTGTTTCGTGCTGAAATACCGGCTGGGTTCGAGCGGTTATCATTATCCGGCGGAATTTCAGGACGTGACGCGGGCCCTGCGCTGGGCACGCGCTCACGCCGCGGATTACAAGATTGATCCACACCGGATTGGTGTCATGGGTTCATCGGCGGGCGGGCATCTGGCGGCAACTCTACTAACGCATTTTGATTCGGGGAACACAAACGCAGACGACCCGATTGAGCGGCAGAGTTCACGGCCGGATTTGGGCATTCTTTGCTATGCCGTCATCTCCATGGGGGAATACACGCATCAAGGTTCCCGGGAAAATCTGCTCGGCAAACATCCGCCAGGGAAACTGATAAAACTGCTTTCCAACGAATTGCAGGTGAAAACGAACACGCCGCCGTGTTTCATCTGGTGCACCTACGAGGACAAGACCGTGCCGATGGAAAACAGTCTGATGTTTGCCGAGGCGCTGCGGAAAAATCACGTGCCGTTCGACCTGCACATCTACCAAAAAGGCGGCCACGGCATGGGATTGAAGGACAAACCGCCGTTTGCGCATCCGCATCCGTGGGCTGGCGATTGTTTGTTCTGGCTGAAACAGCAGGGCTGGGTGAAAGAATAAAATTCGTTGCAGCGGCACAAAGCGCCGTAAGCGCGAAAAATCTCTAGTTCCGACAACCGATGAAACATAGCTCCGTCAGGAGCGAAATCGGAATTTGTCGCTCCTGCCGGAGCTTTTTCATTTTGTGAATGACACGCTACAAAGATGCCGCGCCGACGGCGCTGGTAGGGCGGGCAGTCCTCTGCCCGCCGTTCGGTGAATGGGGATGGCGGCGCGCACGGAGTGACGCGCCCTACCCGGCAGGTGCGGCTGGCGATAAATAGCGTCTGGTTCGTGGAAAAATTCCACTTGACAAGTCTCGATTAGGACGCTAAAAAGACGATATGACGACTTTAACCATTACCAAAGCTCGCGCAAACCTCTCTGACTTGTTGGAAAAGGCCAAACGAGGCGAGGACATCGGCATTGTGTCCGGCGACCAGATTGTGGCGTTGCGGCCGGTGACGGTTTCCTCGGACGATTACGCGTGGCGGGAATACGGCGTGACGCCGGCGGAATTGGAGCGATTAGGGAAGCGGATAGAGCGGAAAATTTCGGCGGAACGGAAGCGCGGAAAGATCAAACGATTTTCCGGCAATCTGGAAAAGGATCTGGCCGATTGAAACCGCTGGAATTGACCGAGTCATTCCGCAACCGCGTCCGAAGGTATCCGAAGGCGACGCGCCGGAAAATCGGCGCGGCCTTGCAGCAATTGGAGCAGGATTTCGGAATTCCGCACGCGCATCGGGGATTGGGCATTCGCCGGTTGACAGGAAACTTCTTTGAAATCCGCGTCGGCCTGGACCTCCGGTTGATTTTTCAAAACCGCGCCGAGTCACTCTTGTTTCTGACGGCCGGCAGCCATGACGAAATTCAGAAGTTTCTGCGCGGGATTTAACGCAAAGGCGCCAGGTCGCATATCGGAACAGGAATTGCTAGTGCAAAAGTTGCTGGCTTTGAAGAGTGTATGGGGCACAGAAAAATTAAGCTGAAAAATTTGAATTATCTTGCCTGAATTAGCACCATTTTCGATGACGCCTGACGCCGAAGATTACATTCGGAGTCGGTTGAATGCGATACCGCCGGATGCAGATCCGGTCATCGTGAGGGAAATCAAATTGGGCGAACCGCTTGACGGACCTGGAAAAAAGATTCGTTGGTGGTATGAAGGTGAGAATTTCCTTGTTTGTTATTTTCTTCCAGCCGAGAAACCACAAACAGAACAGGTCGAATTGCTCGGACGGCGTGTATCGATAACACCAGAGGCCTTGAGGCAACTGGCTGGACAAACCTTAACGCTTCGTCGCGTCAACTCGCCTTACGGGCTTATAAACGCCCCACGTTACGTTCTGGTTGCCGAATCTGCACCGGATGTTTCACCTGAAACCGAAGACCGGACAAAACGCAATTATTCAATTGCTGCCCTTACCGTTTTGGGTGGTTTTTGTGGCATGGGAATTATGTGGATAATCATTTGTATCGTCGCTCCCTTGTTAAAAATTCCAGAAAACAAATTCCTGCCGTTAATTTTTCCGTCGTTCATGACCAGCTGGATTGTCTGCGCAACAGTCAGTTTCTTTTTCTTCCGATCCGTTTTCAATGCGAAGGGCAGGACGAAATTTGTCCAGGAACAAATGGAGGGAAAATATGTGGGGTATGGCGGCCTGGGCAGTCAGTTAAACTGGTGGCTTTTTATTGGAATACCGACGCCACTGATAATTTCTTTAGTGCTGATTCTTGAACAATTCGCCCGGACCGTCGGACAAAAAACAGCGGTTGTATTTGCGGCAATTATGGTAGTAGGCGTTCCGGTCATGTATTTTTCTGACCGAATTCCTCGACGGATCGTCATTCGTCTTGGTCTTTTGGGTTGGGCTTTAACGATTATTGGTGGCTATTGGTATTTCAAAACACATGGGCCTTGATTGATTTATTCCCGCTTGCCATTTCTGGGTTTCCCGCTATTATCTATCTTGCCTGAACGCCGCGTGTGCGGACGTTCATTAAGGCTGAGAAAAAGCAGTTAACCAATAACCTAACAGTCAACCTCCGTTGCCGTTTGCAGCGTCGGTAGTTAGGCAATGGAGCTTTGGTTCCCGCCGTTTGGGTCCCCAAGTTCCCGCAGTTCAAATATCATTATGCTCACCATGGAAGAAGCCATGAAGCAAACCGGCTCGCTGCCGTTTGCCGCAGGCAATATCGTCAAAGGCCACATCATCGAAGTCCGCCCCAAGGAAGTCCTGGTGGACATCGGCTATAAAAGCGAGGGCGTCATCCCCGCCCAGGAATTTGAAGACATCAAGACCATCAAGGTCGGCGACGAAATTGATGTCCTTATCGAAAAGCTCGAAAACAAGGAAGGCACCGTCGTGCTTTCACACGAGAAGGCCGAATTCAAACGCAACTGGGAACGCATCCTCACCATCTGTAACGAAGGCGGCACGATCCAGGGCAAGGTCAAGTCGGTCGTCAAGGGCGGCCTGGTCGTCAACATCGGCGTCGAGGCGTTTTTGCCTGCATCGCAGATTGACATCATCACGCCAAAGAACCTCGCGTCGTTTGTCGGCAATACCTACGATTTCAAGGTCGTCAAAATCAACCAGGACCGGCAGAACATTGTGTTGTCGCGCCGCGAACTCATCGAGCAGGAACGCTCCGAGAAGCGCGCCAAGCTGCTCGCTGAAATGGTGCCCGGCGACATCCGCAAGGGCACGGTCAAGAACATCACCGATTTCGGCGCGTTCATTGACCTCAACGGCATTGATGGCCTGCTGCACATCACGGACATGAGCTGGGGCCGCATCGCGCATCCGTCGGAACTTTTGAAGGTCGGCCAGGAAATTGACGTGGTCGTGCTGGACGTGAACAAGGAAAAAGAGCGCGTCAGCCTGGGCCTCAAGCAGAAGATGGCCAATCCGTGGGACAATATCGAAACGAAATTCCCCGTCGGCGCGCGCGTCAAGGGCAAGGTGGTCAACCTCGTCCCGTACGGCGCCTTTGTGCAGCTCGAACCGGGCGTGGAAGGCCTGGTGCACGTCACCGAACTTTCCTGGACGAAACGCGTGGCCAAGCCCAGCGACATGCTCAAGCCGGATCAGGAAATCGAAGCGATTGTTCTGGGTATCAACCGCGAGGAACAAAAAATCTCCCTC
The DNA here is from genome assembly GCA_035604955.1 of Candidatus Limnocylindrales bacterium. GTDB lineage: Bacteria > Verrucomicrobiota > Verrucomicrobiia > Limisphaerales > UBA11358 > UBA11358. The sequence continues at coordinate 51,628 of DATNHM010000004.1, forward strand.
GGCATCCGCCAGTTGGAAAGCAATCCGTGGGACAGCGCCGAACAGAAATACGCCGTCAAAACCCGGGTCAAAGGCAAGGTGCGCAACCTCACCAGTTACGGCGCGTTTGTGGAGTTGGAGGAAGGCATTGACGGTATGATTCACGTGTCCGACATCTCGTGGACGCGCAAAATCAATCATCCGTCCGAAATCCTCAAGAAAGGCGATGAAGTCGAGGCGGTCGTGCTGGAAGTGGATCGCCCGAATCAGCGCATCGCACTCGGCGTGAAACAACTCGGCGAAGATCCGTGGGAGAATATTGACAAGCTCTACAAGGTCGGCGACGTGGTCCAGGGCAAGGTCACGAAACTTGCCAGCTTCGGCGCGTTCATTGGCCTGCAACATGAAATTGACGGCCTGGTGCACATTTCGCAGGTCAGCGAGGAGCGCGTGGACAAAATCAAGAACGTGCTCAAGGTCGGGCAGGACGTGACCGCGCGCGTTATCAAAATTGACAAGGGTGAACGCCGCATCGGCCTGTCCATCAAGGCGGCCAGTTACTCCGACGAGCAGCTCAAGGAAGAACAGAAAATGCTCGACTCGCTCAAGCCCGGCGAAGATCTCGTGGCGTTGCAGCACGCCTTCGATGCCGCCGACGAGGCGAAGCAGGACGCAAAGGAATAACTGCTGCTGTCAAAATTCATTGGCACAGGCGGGCCGCCATGGCCCGCCTGTTTTCTTCGGAGGGACGAGCTCTGCGAGTCCCCATGCGAACTCTGAAATAACGTCTAATTTGGGACTCGTGTAACTCGTCCCGCCGGGTTTATGGCATCAGCGATTTGTGCCGGTAATGCAAAATCTTGAACTCCGGTTCATCTCGGATTTCTTCGACCAATTCAAATTTATCCTCAAATGGTGGAAAAAAGGCATCGCCGTTCTCAATCTTGCGCTTTACGAGTGTCAGATAAAGGTCGGAACAATGTGGCAACAGTTGGACATAAATTTCTGCGCCGCCGCAAATGAAAATCTCGGTTGAAAAACTTTCGGGGTCGAATTTTCCTGGAGAATATCTGGCGAGCAAAATGTCCGTTTGTTTGCCTCTGTCTGATTTCGTGAAGTAAAACTCGGATTGACGCAGTTTCTTCAGGAAACTACCGACCCGCTTTCCGCCACGCCATTCATGATATTGTCCAAAAATCTCGGGGTGCGTTGTAATTAACTTTCGCGGATGTCGTGTAAGGATTATATTTTTACGGTTCGGTAGCGCTTTACCAAGACCTTCAAATGTTTTACGTCCCATTAAAATAACTTTGCCGATGGTTTGTTGTTTGAACCACTTGAAGTCCTCCGGCAGGTGCCAGGGGATTTTGCCGTCCGCGCCAATCGCGCGGTTCAGCGACATGGCGGCGATGGCTTGAAAGTATTTCATTCAGTTCCCAGGCGCGCCCAGCGCGCGCAGCCGGTTTTTGATGGCGGCGGAATCCGGCGCGAGCCGCAAGGCTTCCCGATATTCGGCGACGGCCTCGTCCAATTTATGCTCCACAAACAGGGCGTTGCCCAGATTGAAATGCGCGTCGGGTAAATCCGGCCGGTAACGAAGCGCCTCGTGAAAACAGGCAATGGCCTGGTCGGTCCGGTGTCCCTGATATAACACAACGCCCAGGTTGTTCCACGTTTCCGCATCCGCCGGATTTAATTGCAGTGCTTGCCGGTATTGCGGGATGGCTTCATCGAGTCGGCCGGCTTTTACCAGCATGTTGCCGTAATTATAGGGGATATCGCCATCGAGGGGCTGCAACCGGAGCGCTTCAAGGTAGTGTGTTTCTGCTTCCGCCAATTTTCCCTGTGGCGTCAGCAGCCGTCCCAGATTGGTATGCGCCATCCAACAGGCGGGATTTTTGGCCAGCGTATCGCGCCACAACGTTTCCGGATTCTGGTAAACACCGGCTTGCCGCCACGTGAGCGTGCCCAGCGCCAACAGAAGAAGAAATGTCAGCGCATATTTGGTGGAGGGATTGATCCGCCATTTCCCCGAAAAATGTGTTGCGGCGCCCGCCAATAACGCCATCGGCCCCACACAAGCCAGATATTGATAATGATCGGCAACGAAGGTGTAGAAAAACGTGAAAAGCGGAATGAACCCCAGGAGCGGTGAGAGCACCGCGACGAAGAAAACAATGGCCGCGACCGGGCCCCGACCCAGCGCATGACGGCAAACCCAGAGGAGCACGGCGATGCCCACACAGCCCATGGCCCAAAGGTATTGCCAGGGATTGTCGGCGTTGATGTCCCAGCGCGGATAGCTGAAGGCAAGATGGATGGGCCAGATCAATTTGCCCGCATAAAACCACACGGCGTGCGTGGCAATCAGCAGGCGGTCCAACAGGCTGAAGGAAAGATTGTATCGGGGCAGGTAATTCCCCAAATGTCTCTCCCACCAGATGGAAAGCAACCCCATCGCCAGGCCCGCGGCCAAAAACGGGACCACTTGCAGCCATCGTTGCCAGTTGACCGGCAGGTGCTTCAGCCAGAGCACCAGCAACATTGCCGCCGGCAACGTGCAGGCGGTCGTTTTACTGAATAACGCCAGTGCGTATAATAAAAATGTCAGAGCATAAAATCGCCATGAATGGGTTCCGGCAAACTTCATCCACGCCAGCAACGCCAACAGGCAGAAAAACGTGGACTCGGTGTTTTTTAATTCGGTAATCCAGGCGACCGTTTCCACCTGCACCGGATGCAAGGCAAAGATGGCCGCCGCCAGCCAGGCGCCCGGCAAGGCCAGCCGCCGCAGCACCAGCCACACCAGCAGTGCGTTGGCGCTGTGCAGCAAGACATTGACGATGTGGTAACCCGGCGGATGCAAACCCCACAGGCCGTATTCAAACCGGAACGTGGTGTAGACCAGCGGGAAATATTGCGATTGGGAGTAAAACGAAAACCAGATCCGCCGAAGACCGTCCGGCGCGGTCAACAATGGGTTGTTTGTGACATAAGCGTCATCGTCCCAGATGAATCCGCCGCGCAAGGCTGGCCAGTACGCGATGAAAACCGCCACAACGATAAAAATCGCGCCCCAAAGCTCCGGCTTGGATATTTTTTTCATGGCATCAAGCCAATCACGCGGTTCAGGGACATGGCGGCGATGGCTTTGAAGTATTTCATGTTGGAGTTCAGGCTTTAGCTTGTTCCGTTCAATCCGTTGACCGTTTTTTGAGCAAGCTGAAGCTTGAACTCCAACTACACCGCAATCGGCGCCTTGATGGCCGGGTGCGGGTCGTAGCCGGCCAGTTCAAAATCCTCGAATTTGAAGTCGTGGATGTTTTTCACCGCCGGGTTCAATTTCATCTGCGGCAGCGGACGCGGTTCGCGCGTGAGTTGCAGCTTCGCCTGTTCAAGATGATTTTTGTAAAGATGCAAGTCGCCGAAGGTGTGGACGAATTCGCCCGGTTTCAACCCGCATACCTGGGCGATCATCCGGGTAAGCAAAGCGTAGCTCGCGATGTTAAACGGGACGCCCAGAAACAAATCCGCGCTGCGCTGATAAAGCTGGCAGCTCAACTCGCCGTCGAGCACGTAGAACTGAAACAGCGCGTGACACGGCGCCAGCCGCATCTGGTCCAGTTCGCCGGCATTCCAGGCGGTGACGATGTGCCGCCGGCTGTCGGGATTCTTTTGGATTTGCTCGATGACACCGTCAATCTGGTTAATAGAACGGCCGCCGGGCGTGCGCCAGTCGCACCATTGCGCGCCATAAATGCGGCCGAGGCTGCCTTCCGGGTCCGCCCACTCGTCCCAAATCGTCACGCCATGTTCGTGGAGATATTTGACGTTCGTATCGCCGCGCAGGAACCAGAGCAATTCGTAAATGATGGATTTGAGGTGCAGCTTCTTTGTGGTGAGCACTGGAAAACTCTGGTGCAAATCGAATCGCGCCTGGGCGCCAAACACGGAATAGGTGCCGGTGCCGGTGCGGTCGGCCTTGAACTTGCCGTGTTCGAGGACGTGCCGCAGCAAATCGAGGTATTGAATCATCGCTGCAGAAATTTAACTGCGAGACAGATGAAAGGAAATCCTCTAATTTGAGCACGGCGAAATTTGCTTGCCCCACGATATAGTTACCTTGCCTATTATTGTCATGCGTGAATTGCCTCACACCCATCATTGTTTCGTCTGCGGCGAAAGCAACGCCGTCGGACTCAAACTGCGTTTTACGACCGACGGGCGCGTCGTGCACACGCGCTTCCGGTTGCGCGCCGCGCACATCGGTTTTCGCGGTGTCGTCCACGGCGGCATTTTGACGACGGTGCTGGACGAAATCATGGTCTGGGCGTGCGCGGTGCCGACCGGGCGATTCGCATTTTGCGCCGAGTTGACCGTGCGGTTCCTCAATCCGGTACGGCCCGACGACGAAATCATTGCCACCGGCGAGTTGCTGACGAACCGCAAGAACCGGATTTTCGAGGCCAAGGGGGTGTTGGCCAATTCGTCCGGCCAGCCGTTTGCCGAGGCCACGGGTAAATATCTGCCAATTCCGAAGAGCGATTTAACGGGCATGATGACCGACTTGATTGGGGACACAAGCTGGTTGCGGGATGGCGCCGATTCACCGGCGCACTAATCATGATTGTCGAAACGCGTTGCAAAACGTAGCCTGCAGGAATTGACTCAATGCGCATCCTCGCCCTCGATCATGGAACCAAACGCGTCGGCGTCGCCGTCAGCGACGAAACCAAAACCATTGCGCAACCGTTGGAATACATCCCTGCCGAGCCGTTTGCGGATTTTCTGGCGCGGCTGAAAAAGTTGCTCCTTGAAAAGGAAATTGACCTCGTGCTCATTGGCCTGCCCCGCAATATGGACGGCACCTATGGTCCGGCGGCGCAAAAGGTCGAGGCGTTCGTCGCGGTGTTGCGGAGCGCCATCACCGTCCCGATCAAGACCTGGGACGAGCGGCTGACGTCAGCGCAGGCGAACCGGATTTTGATTCAGGGCAAGGTCCGGCGCGACCAACGCAAAGAGAAGGTGGACAAGATGGCGGCGGCGATTTTGTTGCAGAGCTATTTGGATGGGATCTGATTTTGAACCACGGATGGACACGGATAAACACGGATTGGGAAATGTGGAGAAGGCTCTTGGTAGTGGGGCGAGCGTCCTCGTGAGCCGTCATTCTCTATTCTTTTGCGGCTCGCCGTTAGTCTCGCCCCACCAGCATCCGTGTCCATCTGTGTTTATCCGTGGTTAATTCTCTTTGTGGAAAAACAGAAATTCAAAATTGTCATCGCCTACGACGGCACGGCTTACGAAGGCTGGCAGACGCAAAAGATCGGCACCGGTGTCCAGCAAAAGGTCGAGGAAGCGCTGGCAAAATTGTTTCCCAGCCGGCCAATTGTCCATAGTTCCAGCCGCACTGACACAGGCGTTCATGCTCTCGGCATGGTGGCGCATTTTGAGGTGCCCGGCGCAGAATTCAAAATGACGGTCCGCAAGCTGGCGCTGGCCATCAACGCCTGGCTGCCGGAAGACGTCCGCGTGTTGTCGGCTTCGCGCGCGCAAAAGAAATTTCACGCCCGGTTCGACACGGCGGGCAAGCAATACCGCTATTTCGTTTGGAACCACACGGCCATGAATCCCCTGCTTCGCCACAGCGCCTGGCAAGTCACGCGCCCGCTCGATCTGCGGGCTATGCGTGCCGCCACGCCGCTGTTGGTCGGACGGCATGATTTCAAATCCTTCGCTGCCAATCGAAATTACGAAATGGAATCCACGGTGCGAAGACTGACGCGGTGCGACATCAAAAAGTCCGGCCCGAAGCTGACGTTCATCATCGAGGGCGACGGTTTTCTCTACAAAATGTGCCGTGGCATTGTCGGCACACTGGTGCAGGTCGGTATGGACAAGTTTCCGCCGGCGGAAATCAGGCGGATGCTCGCCACAAAGGACCGGCGGGTGGCCGGCATGACCGCACCGGCGCATGGTTTGGTTTTGTGGAAGGTTTTTTACAAAAAAGTCAGCAGTTCGTAGTCAGTAGTCAGTAGCCAACCATTGGTGCCCTGCTATCAACTACTGACTACTGACTATTAACTCGTATGAACATTGTCCTGGTTGAACCGGAAATTCCGCCGAACACGGGCAACGTGGCGCGGCTCTGCGCGGCGACGAAGACCGCGTTGCATCTTATCGAGCCGTTTGGTTTCAAACTAAACGATACGCAACTCAAACGTGCCGGCATGGATTACTGGCAGCACGTCGAATGGCATCGGTGGAAAAACTGGAGTGCGTTCGAGTCGGCTCACGAAGCCGACACCGGCCGGTTTTGGTTCATTGAATCGAAAGGACCAAAACTTTACACGGAAGCAAAATTTTTGCCGGACGATTATCTGGTTTTTGGGCGCGAGACAGCCGGGTTACCGAAGCCATTGTTGGAACACAACCGCGAGCGCTGGCTGCGGATCCCGATGTTCAATGAGCAATCGCGTTCGCTGAACCTGTCGAACTGCACCGCGCTGATTTTGTTCGAGGCATTGCGCCAGCAGGGTTTTAGCGGGGAGATTTGATTCGATTATTTCATCGCGGCTTGCCGGTTTGCCGGGCCGAAGCTTAGAGCGCGGTGGAGAGCAAAATTAAAGACGTTTCTTTGTGAACGCCCGGCCGGAGGCCGTTTTGAGGTAACTCTCAAATCGGCTGGCACGCTCGCGATCGGTGAACGCAACGGCAGTTTTTATTTTCCACGGGCGGAATTTTGAGGTGTGAGGTACATCTCCCCTGTTGTGCTTCATCAAGCGGGCCCGCAAGTGGTCAGTCAGCCCGACATAGAAGCGGTCAGCATTCGATTCACTTTGCAGAATATAAACGTAGAAATATGGCATTCAAATACTCGCTGCGCATGAAACTCAATCCGCCTTCGCTCTCTACTTTGAAAGGCTGGCTTGCCGAGCCGTAGCTTTGAACGATGATTGGTGGTCGTGAGTCTTACCCCGCCTACGCATTCGCTTCGGCGCGGCAGCCTCGCTTTTCGCGGCGCTCAAAGCGAAGGCTGGTGGGCGCTGAGGGATTCGAACCCCCGACCTACTCGGTGTAAACGAGACGCGCTAGCCACTGCGCCAAGCGCCCGACCATCGGCAGGCTAGTCAAATTCACCGGCTCTGGCAATCAGATGAAGATGGGCTTCCCAAACCCGTTACCAGATGGTTTAGACGGATCAGGCGCTCACACCCAATTGCAGGCGCTTGTCACTCTCCAGCATGGTTTTCAGATTCGCCCAGTTGGCTTCGTTCATGTCGTTGAAGGCATTCAGATATACCGCCACGGCTTCTCCGGGATATTTGGTCAGCAAGGTGTCAATGGCGGATTTCAGTTTGGCATCGTCCATGGTCGCCGGCAAATCGTCCACCACGCCTTCGTTATTGGGCAGGCCGAGCGCGTTGAGAAAATCCACGAGCATCATCCGCTGTTTCTTCACCAGCCACACGCGGATGAGCCCGGCGGCGGCGGCTTCGAGCGCCGGCTTGGACAGGGTGGAAATGATGGCCGCATGGCATTGCGCGCGCGGCTGGCGTTCGAGGAAAACCGGGCGCACGTGACGCGCCTGCGCCACCGCGCCGAGGGTGGCCTTGTAGGTCGGCTTGTCCGATTCATGGGTGAAACCGAGGATTTCATTCGCCAGGTTGGGCGACATGAAACCGAAGAGTTCGTGAGAGGTCAGCATAGTTCAAAGTCCGGTGTCCACAGTCCAAAGTTCAAACAGTTGTGACGGAAATCTTATTTTCTTTTGCCAGTTGTCCGCAAGTCTCCTGTTCCAGCAACAGCGTCTTGCCGGCTTCCAACGCGAGCACGGCCACGCCCGATGTGGCGCAGGTTTCCAGGGTTTGCGCGCCGATACAAGGGAGGTCAAACCGCATGTCGTGATTGAGTTTGGCGACCTTGACGGCCACCGCGCCGCCGTCCTTGCCCGCCAGTTTGCCGCCGCGCGCCAGGCATTGGTCCGTGCCCTCAAAACCCTCAACGGCAAGCACCCCGCCGCTCTTGACGACGACCATCTGGCCGATTTCGAGCCGGGACGTTTCCTTGGCAATGCGAAAACCAAAGTCCACATCGGCTTTTTGTCCGGCGGAAAGCTTCGGGCCAAGCTGAAAACCGGTCTGCGGCATGAGCGGTTTGAGCCACGGCGTGGCTTCAATCAATTCCACGCCGTCCTTCTTCAATTCATCCGCAATGGCGCCGAAAATCGTGTGCGCGTTCTTTTGCTTCAGACGCAATAACAGTCCCATCGCCCGCAAATCGGGCCGCAATTCGTAAAGATTTTTAGGCGCGATCTGGCCGACCATGACGCATTGCTGGATGCCGCGGCCGGTGAAGGCGGCAATCATTTTGGAAAGCTGGCCAACTTTGAGCCAGACCACTTCGTCCACGAGTTGGGCAAGCGCCGTGTCCGTCTCATTTTCAAACGCAACGGCGACGAGTCGTTGGACGCCGGCGGCACGCGCCTGCCGGGCAAATTCGAGCGGCAACGAGCGATTGCCGGCGATCAGACCGAGGGATGCGGGCGCGGCGTTCATGTGAAGGCAGAATGAAGAAGGAAGCAGGAAGAAACAAGCAGGTTTCCTTTTTGCCCGGGAATGCGCTGTCTTTGAGCGCATTTGCCGGATGCAAAAAGGCTTGGAAGCGCGGTGGCATCCTGATTGGCAGGCGACGAGGTAACGAGTCGTTGGTGCGAACACTCCTTGCGTCATGCCCTGCATTTTTTATTCTTCCTTCTGCCTTCCGCATTTTCTGTGTCCCGTCCCGGCACAGTTTGTCTTGGAGAAATGGAAAAGGCGTTTGGAAAATGTGGCCCGCTGGATGCTTCTGCAGATCACTATGTCGTATCTTGAATCAACGGATGAAAAAACGGCTTCGCCGCCTCAACCCGGCGGTGGGGAAAACCGCCAGGATAACCGCCGGGCCGATGCCGACCGGCACATCTCGCTCACCCTGGCGCACGAGTTGAACAATCTCCTCACCGTTGTCCAGGGCCACGCCGACCGCCTTTCCGTCAAACATCAGGAGGACGCCCTCTTGGCGCCGGCTTTGAAGAAGATCTCGGAGGCGGCCCACCGCGCCGCCGAGTTGGTTCGCAACGCCCCCAAACTCGAGCTTGATCCGCCCGCGGCGTAGATTTTCCTGTTCGAATTTATCCACCGGCCGGGCTGACTTTGATTGCGAAACCTTTTCGGTGAATCATTTTCCCTCCACTGTCTATTGGTGAGCTGTGCTTACTGAAATCAGCCAGGCCAAATCCGGCGAGTTGGAATCAGCGGGCGTATTGTCCCCGTTTTGATTTGCGCCGGTACCGTAAATCATGTTGCTGTCCGTCCAGCGACGGGTATCCGCATGTCCATCGGCAAACGCCAGTACGCTGGCATTGCCATGCCAAACCGCTGGAACGTTATACCAAGCAGCCGTTGTCGTCGGGTTAATGGCAAAATACGCGGTGTCAATGCAGATGGGGTTTTCTTCAATAAAAACCCATGTCTTGCCCGGACCGGGCCGGGCCATGTCCGATAGCTTTGTATAAACAGCGTAACTAGCAAAGGGGAGCCAAGGTACGGGGACGTAAGTTTGCGGGTTTACCGCACCCACCCAGGAATTCATGGAATAGGTGCGCCGGGAAGGCACTGGTACCGATAGAGGTGCGGTTCGGGGAACAAGGGTATGGTCTGCCGGGCAGCGGTAAACATTAATATTCTTGAGATACGGATAAAGCAACCCGGCCTGAATCCACAAAGGGTAACGCGCAGCGCATCCCGCAACCTGCATATTACCAGGGCACCAATCAGAATATTGTCCTCCGGGCTGAAGGCCCGGGTCAGTTCGCGGGTCAAACTGATTCAGGTTTGGATCTTGATTATCCAGGCCGCGGTTGGGCACCAGATAATCATGGTGGTCCCCGGCATACATCATCCACGCGGCGGCCAATAGCCTCTGGTTGGCCAGGCATCCGATGACTTGCGAATTCTGCCGGGTCCCGGCAAACCCCGGCAGCAACGTGACCGCCAGAATGACAAGGCTGGCAATAACCACCAGCAACTCAATCAAGGTGAAGCCGGCTTTTTGCGCTTTCACATCATCCATGGCCTTGATCCGATCGGGAGAACGCAACCTGACACCGCAGCCTTTTTTCTCCCTCTCCGCCAACAGTGTTGGGGGAGAGGGACGGGGTGAGGTGGCGCGTCTAAATTCAAATCCCCTCGCCCCCGGCCCTTTCCCCGCTCTGGCGGGGAGAGGAAGATGCCGTTGGTGCCAAGTTGCTCCCCGACCGGGAAGCCCACGATGAAATCTGTTTGCGTTCATGTGCCGCCTTTCTCTGTTGGTCCACTCATTCCGCGACGACCCGATAAAATCGCTGGCTGGCAACCGGCGCCGAATCAGTCAGGGAAGCCTGGTTCCCGTTGATGGCAATGGTGCCAGCGACCTGCTGCCAGGCGCTGTCGGTCAGGTTGTCCTTGGATTCGACCTGATAAGTGTGGCCGGAGACGTACGGCCAGGTGATGATCGGTCCCTGGCCCGGAACGCCCAAGGTGACGTTTGCGTAAAGGAACTCAAAGGCAAATACATCGCTGAAATGGTTGAAATCATTGGTGGCCAGATTGGCGGCCCAGCTTGCGAAAACGAGCGTCCGGCCGTCGCCACTGAACACGGGCGTCAGCGACCGATTGTCCCCGCTGAGGGTGGAAGTCGCGGCGGTGCTCAACAACGTATTCGCACCGGCCAACTGATCGTAAACAATCAACTGCGGAATGCCATTGGTGCTGCCCGGAACCAGATCGGTGGCCGCGCTGCGATAGGCAATGAACCGGCCATCGGCGCTGATGGCCGGAGAATCCGAGGCGCCATTGGCTGGCTGAAGGGTGTTGGGATTTTGGCTGACGAGAAAATTGGTCCCCGCCAGAAAATCGTAAAGGTAAACATTTGCGTTGGAGAAGACATTTACCGACATCGCATAGGTGAGGAAACGCCCGTCACCGCTGAACTGCAATCCTGCAAATGGCGACAGAATTGCCCCGCTGGATTGAATGGTCCAGGTGGTGTTGGAAACAACATTGATCGCGAACAATTGCGAACTTGAAGCCGCCGCGATTTCCTGCCCGTTGGGACCAACGGAAATCGTGGACGCATTCTGAAAGAAAGAGTTGTTATTGGTATAAACCAGCGCGCCCGATTGGGAATTCCAGACGTATAATTCCGGGAAGGAAGCCCCGGGAATCACGCCGATGAAGTCGACGTTTTGGCCGTCCGGGGTCATCGAAGCCGCGACCACCTTCCCCAAATTGCCCGACGTGAGCGCATACGTCGTTCCTGCCTGAAGGTCACGGAGAAACAAATTTTGCGCCACCGGCGAGAACGAACCCGAAGCCAGGTTGGATGCTTTGCTGTAAAATAAAACATATCGTCCGTCCGCGCTGATGCTTGGCGAGAACGAATCACCATTGCCGGCGTCAACGCCGTCGGTGCTGATGCTCACCAGGGTTGTCGTTCCGGTCTGCAAATCGCGCACGAACACGTTTTGCGCGTTGTACTGCGCATTGTACGTGACGTTTGCTACCAAGTCATTGGCACTGCTGGTGAACGCGACATAACGTCCGTTGCCACTGATGGCCGGGTCAGTGGAAATACTGTCTCCGACGACGCCATTTGTGTTCACACTCACCAGAACATCCGTGCCGGTCATCAAGTCGCGGACAAAAACGTCGCGATAACCGTTCGTACCATTGGGAACGACATTCCCGGCGTTGCTGAAATACGCGATGTAGCGGCCATGGGCACTGAGCGAATACGACGTCACACCGCTGATTCCGCCGCTCGGCGTCACCGAAGGCAGAGACGGATCGTGAACGGAAACCAATTCAGCAGTGCCGGCCGCCAGTTCGCGCACAAAAACATCGCTGTCAGGATTGCCGTCATTCGGCACAATATTGTCATCGCCGCTCTCGAAGGCAATGACGCAGCCGTCGTCACTCAGGCTGGGAACCGTGACGGAAATCACTCCGAAACCCGTGCCGTTTGTGTCCACGTCCAGCAAAATCGTGGCGCCGGCCTGCACGTTTCTGAGATAAACATGGTACGGTCCATTCAACGGACCCGGAACCAGGTTGGTGCCGTCGCTGAGGAAGGCCACGTACTGCCCATTGGTGCTGACCACCGGCGAGTCGCAAACGCCGCTGGCAGGCCCGCCGGTGTTCTGGTCCGGGCTGACGAGCGTGTTGCTGCCAGTCTGCGCGTCCCAAAGGTAAACGGCCGTGTTGGTCAGCGAATTGTTTCCAACGGTGGCAACAAACGCAACGAACCGTCCGTCGGGCGTCATGTCCAGGTTGTGGATTTCCTCAAAGCTTTCGGCGGGCACCGGCGCATTCGAACAAATGACATCGGTGAAATTGCCCTGAACATGGTAACGGAGAATAATTCCGCGGGGAGTGACCCCCGACGGCAGATTGGTGCAGGCTTCAAAGGCGACAAATTGTCCATTGGTGCTGATGCTGAAATTGCAGGAAACCTCGTTGGTGCCGCCGGTCATAGATTGGAAGATGGAGCGGGCATTGGCACTGGCCCAAATCGTGTTTCCGGCTGTCAGGTCGCGTACATAAATTTCGCCCGTCGTCGTGACGCCGGGAACCAGATTGGTGGCGGTACTGTAAAAGGCAACGTACCGGCCATCCGGCGTGATTTCCGGCGTCTCCGAACTACCGGTCGGAGAAATGCTGCTCGTTGAGGTTGCGCCGACGCTGACGAGCATCGTCGTGTTCGACTGAAGGTCGCGGACAAAAATATCTGGAATGCCGTTCGCGTCCCCGGACACGAGGTCGTTGGCGGCGCTGGCAAATGTCACATAACGCCCATCCGGCGTCATGGCCGGATCGCGCGACTCGCCGCTGCCACTCCACCCGTTCGTGTTGACGCTGACGAGCGTCGTCGCGCCGTTGACCAGGTCGCGGACAAAGATGTCCCTGGCGTTGTTGGTATCGTTGGCGACCAGATTGTCGGCGTCGCTCTCGAAAAGCACAAACTGACCGTTGGTGGAAATGCCAACCGGAAGCGAATTTCCGTTGCCGCCGCCGGTTCCCGTGAGGTTGACGCTGATGAGCGTGGTGGTATTGCTGGCGCGATCACGGAGAAATACGTTCAGATTCAGCAAGGTCGAAGCGGCCATCGGAGCGCCGTTGCTCATCAGCGCCAGATTGTTTGCCGTGCTGACAAAGAGCACATAACGCCCGTCCGCGCTGACCATCGGCATTTGAGAGGAACCGCCGCCGCCGGCAATGGGCGGCAGGGAACCATCGCGTTGGGAAATCAGTTCAATAAAAGAGGCCGACGCCGGAAATGCGATCCAGGCGACAATCGCCACGACGGCCGGCCATTGCCAATTTTTGAATAAGGATTTCATATCGAGCCTGGGCTTAGCGTTCCCGAGACGCAGGATTCCTGCGAGGTTTGGAAGAAATTCCAATCGTCGGAAAATTCCGCGATTGATTTTCATGTCTTTCCCTTTCTGGATGCTTGAAATTACGGTTCGAATTTCTCCGAACCAGTTGGATGGTACCTGGCAACGCATCAAACTGCAAGCCAAATTATTAGAACGCCTGGCGGGCCGCGCCCGTCGCGCGTTTTTTACTTATTATGTTCCGCAGCTCTCATACTGATCCGCCTTCAAAGAGCGACAAACTTTGGACAGCGGCAGCTTGACGCTGCTTTCCTCGACGCGACCTGTCGTGTCATTCCAAAAGCGCAGACATGTCCGCGCTGTCCAAATTAAAAAAGCTGCTCGCCTTGCCAATTTGTTGCGTTTTGAACGCACGTTGGTATCAAACGCTGGATGGTTCGTCAAAAAAGCGGTCGGGGTGTGGATTTGCGCTCTTTCAACATACGATCGGGCAAGACCCAATCACTTCCAGTAACTCCACTTCACGTCAGGGAAAAGATTGTCGCGGGATTCGACCTCGTGGAGCCATTTTTCGTCCACGCTCGTCTCGGTCAATTGTTCGTGCAGCGCGATGAAACGCAGCAAATGGTCCTTCACCCGGCGGCGGGCGTAATCGGGACTCGTCCCGGTGCGTAAAATGAACGGCCAGTCGCTGGCCTGCGCCAGCAGCAATTCGCGCGCGGCCTGTCGCAACGCCCGCGCCTTCAGGCCTGTCGCCGTGTGAAATTTTTTGGCCAGACCGGACATGCGTTCCTGGGCGATTTGCAAGTGCGGATAAATCCATTCATTCGATTCGTTCAGCCACGCACGCCAGTAACCTTCTTCGCCCCAGCTCGAGGCGCCGGGCGCGGCGATTTGATTGGTGGGATGGCGGTGCAGATATTCGCTCGGCGTAATGAGCGCAAGGATCTTCTGGTCATAAAAAAGTTTGCGCGCGAAATAATCCAAAAACTCCAGCCCTTCATACCACCAATGGCCGAATAATTCCGCGTCGTAGGGCGCAACGGCCAGCGGCGGGCGGTCCAGAAATCCGGCGACGCTCTGGGCCTGTTTGATGCGCTCATCGAGAAAATGCCCGGCGTGTTCGCCCGCCGCCTGCAAGGCGAGGTCGCGCTGATAAATCTGCTTTTCCCCGCCCCCGCCGGTGATGCGATAATACTTGATGCCGGTGAATCCGCGGTTTTCCGGCGACGGCAGGTGCGGTTTCACGTAGTCGAAATCGAGGTCGAAGCCGATGTCGCGGTAAAAATCGCGGTAGCGCGGGTCTCCGGGATAACCTTCGTGCTGGCTCCAGACCTGCCGCGAGCAATCAAAATCGCGTCCGAACGCCGCGATGCCGTTGGGTGTGTAAATCGGCGCGAAGGTGCTGAAGCGCGGGCGGGGACGGGCGTGCAGCAGGCCATGCGTGTCGAGAATGAACCAGCGGATGTTGGCTTCCTGTAAAAATACTTCGACGCCCTCCACGTAGGCGCATTCCGGAAGCCAGATACCGATCGGGTCACGGCCAAAACAACTGCGGTAATGGTCACGCGCCGTCAGAATTTGTGCGCCAAGCGACGGCGGATGGCCGGCCAACAGCGGCAAGAGCGCATGCGTGGCGGCGGTGGTGATGATTTCGAGGCGGCCCTCGTCTTGAAGTTTTCGGAAGGCGTTGACGAGATTGCCGCCGCCAGCCCGCCAGGTGTCGCGAATCAAAGTGAACCGGTGGTGATACATCCACGCCAGTTCGCGGAAGGCGCGGTCCCAGTGGGTGCGGTGAATTTCCTTTTCCGCCAGTTCGATGAGGCTGTTCAAGTGCCGTTCATAACGCCCGCACAACAGCGGGTCGAGCAGCATCGCGCACAAGGTGGGCGAGAGCGAAAGCGTCAGGGGCGCGTCCATGCCGTCGCGGCGCCAACCTTCAAGTGTTTGCAGCAACGGCAGGTAGGTTTCGGTGATGGCTTCAAACAGCCAGGATTCCTCCAGGAATTTTTCGTGCTCGGGATGCCGCACAAACGGCAGGTGCGCGTGCAGCACCAGGGACAAATAGCCTTGCATAGTCGGTCAGAACATTGCCGTCACTCGTCCAGTTTGTTTGAAATCCATTCCGCCAGCGAGCCGGCTTTGAATAAACCCGCCATCCCCGCCACCACAAGAATGGCGGGAAGCACAAAATCAAAAATACGCATGGGTGTATGGTGCGTGGAGCTCTCGAGCCAGGACAAACTCAGTTCAATCACGCCGAGGCCGATCAACGCGACGGCGATGAAGCGAACCAACATCAAGGCTCCGCGATGGGGCGCGTCCATGACGTTCAAACATTCTCCGGCAACGGCGCTTTCAATGACGGGTCTTGCGGGTGCGCGCCGACTTCGCCAAGGTATTCCGTCGCGCGGCTGAATTTCAGATCCGCCGCGCGGGCCTCCGTGCCATCGGTCGAAACAGCGACAGCAGGCAAATCATATTTTCCGTCCGGCAACGCGAAGCGGTAGCTGAACGAACCGTCGGGGCGCAATTTGATTTCGTGGCCGCCGAGGGTAACCTTGGCCGCCGGCTCGGTGGCGCCGTAAATGATCAATTCGGCATTGACGTTAAACCAAAAACCCCTTGGCGGAACGCCGCCGAAAGGGCTGGAAATGCTGGAGATGCCAAACGCCGAGGCGCCCATCGAGGAAATATCATGGGCCAGCCGGCGGCGGATGAGTTCCGTGATTTCGAGCGACCCCATCCACACCCGGCGGACATCGTCAATATTGATGATTTTTGCCAGCGCCCGTTCCTGCTCCGGCGTCCAGGCCGAGGACAGAGGCAAGGCCGCCCGCGGCAGATCGCGATGGCCCTGCCGCCGGAGCTCTTCGAGCGCCTGGGCCAGTGGAAGATTTTCATGCACCGCCGCCTTGATGATTTCCAGCAACCGGGCAAACGGAAATTCAAACGGAATCGTCGCAAAGTCGGCGCTGCCTTCCGGCGAAACCGCGTCGGGCGGCGTTAGCGTGGCAGCCGAAGCGGCCACCCGCACCCATTTGCCGACCGGCGAGTAGTAGCCAAGTTCGGCGGCGTAGGCATCTCCCGCGCGTTCAACGTGCGCAAACCAATGGCGCGATTCCGGGTGGACGTGAATTTCGTTGATCGGATGGCCTTCAATTTTGTGCGCATAAACACGCAGCACCAGATGGCCATCGGCGGAACGCGTGTTGCAGCGCGTTTGCTGCTCGTGCGTCAAGTCCCAGTGCGCGTAAAGCCAGTGGGGATCGCGGGCGGTCAAAAACAACTGGCGCGTGCCGTAACCGTTGGGCAATTCGGCCTCGGTCGTTTCAAACTGTTGTGCCGGCGGCACGGGGCCGAGCGCGTATTTCTGGCCGGGACCACTGACGGGAGATGGCGAAGGCCGGTCGCCTTCCAGCATAATGGCGGGAATTTGAATTTTTTCGCGCCGGGAAGCTCCGCCGATTTTGGGTTTGCCGGCGCGTTTGGTTTTCACGGGAGCGGTAACGGCTTCAAACGCAGAAACGATGCGGCTTTTTAATTTTCTCACCGTCGAACGTTTGGTTTTTACCGGCGTGGCCGGGCTGGCGCTGGCGGCGGTTTCTTCGGACGGAGGTTCGGCAGCGCGAGGCGAAGGTTCAGTTTGGGTGGTTGTCTTCTTCTTGATTGATGCGGTTGCCGTTTTTCTTTTCATAGCAGCAAATCCCTGTTTCGTGGCGATGTCCTCATGGCCATGGGAACTTTACGGCGGAAGGACGCGCAGCGCAATGGGAATTTCACCGGTCAAATGCGCTTGCGGTTGGGGACAAATTATGCTTTCGTGGCGGGTGGCCAGCATGAGTCAGCCTGAGAGCAACGGGGTTACCGGTTCGGCGCCCACGATTTATGTGGTGGACGATGAACAGGTATTGCTGGATTTGGCTGAATTGATTTTGGGACCGGCGGGTTTTGCGGTTTGCCTGTTCCGTGATCCGCAAAAGGCGCTGGCGGAATATACCACCGCTCCCTCCCCTCCGGACGTTCTCGTCACCGATTACGCCATGGAACAGATGAACGGCATGGATTTGATTCGTGAATGCAAACGGCTCAACCCGCGGCAAAAAACCATCCTGCTCAGCGGCACGGTGGATGAAGACATTTACGCCGATTCGCCGGTCAGACCGGACCGTTTTCTGGCCAAGCCGTATCAAATCAACAAACTGGTGGAAGTGATTCGCTCGCTGCTCGCGCAGTGAGAAAATTCGAGTTTGCCCGGCGAGGCCGGACGCAGTATTGAATCAGTACGATTATGAAAAAGCTCGAAAAAATATTCTGGAGTGTGGTCCTTATCCTGGTCGTACTGGCCATCATTGGCGCCATTGTCGCCAGCGTGTTTCTCGGCGACATCGTGAAGAAAGGTGTTGAAACCGTCGGCCCCAGGATCACCCGGGTCTCGGTCAAGGTGGATGAAGTGCGCCTGACGTTGCTGACCGGATCGGCCAGCGTCAAGGGTCTGGTGGTCGGTAACCCGGCAGGCTATAAGACCCCGCAAGCCATTAGTGCCGGCTTGATTTCCGTCGGCGTAAATCCCATGTCCGTGCTGTCCGACAAAATCGTGATCCGCTCGATACACGTGGAATCCCCCGAAATTACCTTCGAAGGCGGCCTCAGCGGAAACAACCTCAGCACCATCCTGAACAACGTCGACGCGTCTTCCAAAACCCCCGCCTCCACCAGTGCGGCAGCCTCCACCAATAACACAGCCCAGGCCACATCCTCCAAAATGTTTGAAGTGGACGACCTGATGATCACCGGCGCCAAGGTGCATGTCAGCCTGACGGACCTGCAGGGAAAGGAAATGACGCTTCCCTTGCCGCCGATTCATCTCACCGATTTGGGCAAAAACCCGGAGGGCATCACCGCAACTGATTTGACCCGCAGTGTGCTTCGCGCCATCACGACGGCCACCGTGAAAGCCGTCGGCAAGGCCAGCACCGACATCGGCAAGAATGCGGGAAACGTGTTGAAAGGCGCCGCCGGCAACGCGGGCGCTGGCAGCAGCAACATCATCAAAGGGCTCGGCAACCTGTTGGGTAAATAGGATCCGTCCGTCGTTTTGTCCCGGGCGCCGCCGGTGATTTTGAGATTGCCAGCATGGCGGGTTGCTTTTAGTATCCGGCTGAAACCCGAGGCGAGGTTATGTTTTTTGGCGTTGATTATTATCCTGAGCAGTGGGTCTTCCCTTACAGCGGCACCGCTGACAAACCCGAGGGGGCTTGGGAACGTGATGCCGAATTGATGGCCCAGGCCGGCATCAACGTTGTCCGCATCGGCGAATACTCCTGGGGCATCTGCGAATCCAAAGAGGGTAAATATGATTTTCAGTGGCTGCGCCGTGTCATGGACATCATGCAAAATCAAAACATCAAGGTTGTCCTGGGCACGCCCACCGCTGCTCCCCCCCTCTGGCTGGCAAAAAAGTTCCCCGGAATCCTGCCGCTCGACGAGCGCGGTTTGGTCAAACACGAAGGCACGCGCCGGGCGGCCTGCTTCAACAATGACGCCTTCTGGAACGCCTCCAAGCGGCTGGTCGAAAACATGGCCAGGGCGCTGGGGGATCATCCACAATTGATTGCCTGGCAGATTGACAGCGGACTCGGCGGACATCAAACCGAATGGTCGTTCAACGAGGATTCGCGTTTGGAATGGCAAAACTGGCTGAAATTGAAATACAAGACCGTCGAGCGCCTGAACGACCAGCTTGGCCTGCGTTATCTGGGTCAGATTGTCTCCTCCTTTGATGACGTGCCCATGCCAATGGCGGCGCCCACGTCGCACAACGCGGCTTTGTTGCTGGACTGGCATCGGTTTTGCAGCGATGCCATCGTGGCCTTCGTTCGCATGCAGGCCGACGTGCTGCACGAGCTTTGCCCCGACCATCCCGTCACCGTCAACCTGCGCGCACTCCACCGGAAGTTCGATCACTTCGACATGGCCGACGCCGTGGACTTTGTTTCCGTTGAAAGCCGGCCGGCCATCAAGATCAAATCCTCCGAACTGGCGTGCGACATTGACATTCTCCGTTCGCTGAAAAAAAACGACATCAAAACGCCGGACGGCGACTGCGGTTTCTGGGTGATTGAACAAAAGGCCGGCCAGGTCAACTGGCAGGACGTCAACTCGCTGGTGCGGCCCGGCATCATCCGGTTGTTCACCTATCAGCTCATTTCCCGGGGCGCCTGTGGCGTGCTTTATTATCACTGGCGCCAGCCGCGCATCGGCAACGAAAAATTTTACGGCGCGGTTCTGCCGCACCACCTCGAAGGCAATACCCGCACCTACAAGGAAATCAGCCAGATTGGCGAAGAATTGAAGCTGCTCGCGCCCGCCCTCAAGGATACCCGGGTCGTTGCGCAAACCTGCATCCTTTACACCCACGACAACGATTGGACGCTGCAACAGCCGATGCAGCCCAACAAATTTTTTAACCTGCGCGAGCACATTCAACTCATCTACAACGCGCTCCATGACCGCAACATCCCCGTGGATTTTGCGCGCCCGACCGAGGATTTGTCACAGTACAAGATCGTTTTGGCGCCATCGCTGCACCTGTTGGCCGCCGGCGAGGCTGACCGCCTCAAGCTCTACGTCCAGAACGGCGGCACGCTCGTCAGCACCTTCAACACCGGCCTCGTCAACGAACACAGCATCGCTCCCGACACGGGTTATCCGAACGACCTGACCGATTTGTTCGGGCTGGAGGTTTTGGAATTCGATCCCATCCCGCCCGGCGAAGAAAATCATCTTACGTTCAAAGGCGCCTTTCCCACCAGTCACGTGCATCCCGCACGGCTTTGGTGCGACATCATCGAGCCGAAGGGTTGCCAGATTCTGGCGACGTACGCGAAGGATTTTTATGCCGGCCGGCCCGCCATGACGATGAACACCTTTGGTCTCGGCCGGGCCGTGTACATCGGCACCATGAGTCACCAGCATTTTTATCATGACCTCGTCGTCTGGCTGCGCCAGATGTGCGGGTTGCAACCGTTGCTCAAGGTTCCCGAAAACGTCGAAGTCAGCATGCGCGAAAAGGAAGGCATGCGCGTTTTCTTCCTGATCAACCACCAGAACTCGCCTCTCCGCATCCAATTCTACAAACCGATGCATGATTTCCTCACGGGCAACACGTTCTCCGGCAACTATGACATCCCGCCGCACGGTGTGCTGGTCCTTGACGAACGCATCGAAGCCAAACCGGTGGACACCCCGGCCACGGTTTGAGTCCGGTTGTCTGCTCCCCTGGTGAATTTCACTAATGCAATTTTCGCTGCGCTCGCCCTCTTGAGTCTGGCGCTCGTCCTCTGGCAATGGCTGGCGGCCCGGCACTTTCCCCTCCACCATCAGGTCGCCGACCCGTCTTTTACGCCTGCCGTCACTTTGCTCAAACCTCTCAAAGGTTGCGACGAAACAACCGCCGTTTCATTGCAAAGCTGGTTCAATCAAAAATACGCCGGCTCGGTGCAAATCCTGTTTGGCGTCGCCGATACCAACGATCCGGTTTGCGACATTGTCCGTGAACTCATTAAAAAAAATCCGGGGCGTGACATACAACTCGTCCTCTGTAGTGAATCATTCGGAACAAACGGCAAAATTTCCACGCTCATCCAGCTCGAGCGCTCGGCGAAATACGAATTGATTCTCCTCAGCGACGCCGACGTGCGCGTGCCGCCGGATTTCCTCGTCAATGCGGTTGCGCTCTTGCGTGATGACAAAACTGCGCTGGTGAATTGTTTTTACCGGTTGGCGAACCCCGTCACCACGGCCATGCGTTGGGAGGCTGTTGCTGTCAACGCCGATTTTTGGAGTCAAGCATTGCAAGCCGTCAGCCTCAAGCCACTCGATTTCGCGCTCGGCGCGGCCATTCTTGTGCGCCGCAAGGCGCTGACCGAAATTGGCGGCTTTAAGTCCCTCGCCAATTGTCTCGCCGATGATTACCAGCTTGGTCATCGCCTTGCCGAAAAAGGCCATCGTCTCGAACTCTGTCCAGTCGTCGTGGAATGCTGGGACGCACCGATGAATTGGCGTGACGTCTGGCACCATCAACTCCGCTGGGCGCGAACCATCCGCGCCTGCCAGCCCCTTCCCTATTTTTTCAGCATCCTGTCCAATGCGACCTTTTGGCCGCTGTTGTGGCTGGTCATTTCACTGACTTCGGCGGCAGCGCTGTGCGCCCCACTGACCGCCGTTGCCTGCTGGTTGATCCGGATTTGTCTGGCTCAAAATCTTCAACGCCGATTCACGCCGGAACGCAAATTGGTTTCACCATTCTGGCTGGTGCCGGTGAAAGATTTGCTTCAAGTCGCACTCTGGCTTGGCGCGTTCATGGGCAACACGGTTGAGTGGCGTGGCCAACGAATGAAACTTCGCGGTGACGGGACTTTGTTTGAAACAAAGTGAACCGCGTCCATCGTTGCCCAAGGCCAGGCTTTGGTAAGGTGATTCGGGTCGGGCGCCTGGCGCCGAGGCTGGCGCGTCTCATTTACACAAAGACTTGGCTTTCCTGGACTCATTTGCACGCGTTGAGACTCACTTGGGCTCACAAACCGATTATGAGGTATTCCTTGCGGGCTCGGATGGACCTAAATGGACTCAATCGGCCCCAGTTCTTCCGTCGGGGGTGAAATCGGGGGGTGACGATTTTTCTCATTTGCGAGACAAAACAAGGCGGTTTTTATTGCACATAATGATGTCTGCCCATTTGTGTTAAGTCCATACGCCCCATTCCCATTTAATTGGACCGAAACGTGCTGAATTTTCCCCGGAAAGCGAGAATTTATGGGGAATTCGTTGCCTCACAAAGCAATGCTCCCGTTGGCAGGAAGGCCGGAATTCGATGAAAATCAGGTGTTCAAATCAAAAAGTGCTTCAATTCCCGCCGCTCGGGCGGGCGGGAATGACGCTGGTTGAGGTGGTCATCGCTTTGGCCATCGCCGGACTGACATTGGGGGGAATCGTCGAAGGGTATATCTACTCCACAACGGCGGCAGTAAAGGCCGGACTGGTTCAGGCGGCGAGCGCCAGAGCCATGGAACGCCTCGAGGAGGCGCGAAGTGCCCGGTGGGATACGGCCAGTTGGCCGGTGGTGGATCAGTTGGCGGCCACGAATTTTCCTGACGAGGTCGTCTCATTGGACATGCCCGGATCAGCTTCCGGAGGCACGTTGGCCACTATCAAAACGAAGATTTCCCAGATTTCACTCACGCCGCCGATCCGGGACATCCGGGTGGATTGCATCTGGCAATTCCGGGGAGTCGAAACGATCACCAACACCATTGAAACCATTCGCGCTCCCGACCAATGAAGCATCACATTTCATTTTCAGGTTCAGGTCGGGGCCGATGGCCAATGCCCGACGCAGGTTTCACCTTGCCGGAGATCCTCATTGCGATGTCGGTGTTTCTACTGGTGCTCATTGGCATCATTTCCGCGAATCTGTTTGGGTTGAAGATGTTTCAAATCACCAATACCAAACTCAACGTCATCACGTGGTCCCGCGAAACGAGCGAAAAAATAGCGGCTGAAGTCCACGCTTGCAATTCCGTCTGGGTCGGCAACGTCAATACCAACGGTGTTTTCGCGATGCTGCTGGATGGGGAAACGCAGCAGGGCACCGGCCTGCTCATTTATCCGACCACGAATACCACCAATTACATCATCTATTTTGTGAATCCATCGGATCAGACTTTCCGGCGAACTACGGGCCAG
This sequence comes from Candidatus Limnocylindrales bacterium, assembly GCA_035604955.1. Taxonomy (GTDB): domain Bacteria; phylum Verrucomicrobiota; class Verrucomicrobiia; order Limisphaerales; family UBA11358; genus UBA11358. Next base: position 74,771 of record DATNHM010000004.1, read on the forward strand.
CCCGGGACCGCCGAGATTCTGTCCGATTCGGTCACCAACACCCTGGTGTTTGCGGCGCAAGATTTTTCGGGAAATGTGCTGACCAACAACGAGAATAACCGGGTGATCCACCTCACCCTCGAGTTTTATCAACCGGCGCGTTACCTGCTGGGCGCGGATTATTACAAAATGGAAACCTCCATGACCCGGCGTGCCTTACAGTAAACATGAAGACCCCTCTCACCTTCCAAAATCCGAACCGGGCCGGCAGCGCCCTGGTGATAACCATGATCATGAGCGCCGTTGCCCTGGCCGTGCTGGCCGGGGCGATGTCATGGTCGGCAACCAGCAGCCGATTGACGTACCGTTCCATCCAGTATAACCGGTCGGTCGCGGCGGCGGAAGCGGCCACGGAAAAAGTGGTAAGCCAGATCAACCGGGACTTCCTGTTTGGTGGCGAAAATTTGGTCGACAACAACCTGAACGTCTATCGCCAGAACACGGTGCCTTCGTCGTCGGACGCCCCATACTGGAGCACCTGGAAATTTGATGATGGCAACGGTAATACCGGCCAGACTTACGTGCAACGCGCGCCCGGAACCAGCTATATTGTGCTGGACTCAACCTACGCCGGCTTAAAAGGGTTTGCCTGGACCTACACGATTGTGTCACACGCAACGGATACGGCCAATCCGCAAAACGTCACCGCCGGAGTGCTGCAGCAATTGCAATTGGCCAGCATCCCCATTTTCCAGTTTGCCATGTATTCGTCGGGGGAAATGGAAATCAGTTGCGGCCAGCCTTTCGACATTACCGGACGGGTGCATTCCAACGGGGAACTTTATGTCGAACCTGACAGCTCGCTGACGTTTGAATCCAGTGTCACCGCCGTTCAAAACATCCTGTTCCCCCAGCGTGATCCGCTCGATACTCGCGGCCCGCCGTCCGGCAGTGTGGTTTATGTGCATCCGGACGAAAAAAGCGCTCCCGTTCCGGCCCTGACGCTGCCCATCGGCGCCACCAACACTCCGCAAGCCGTCCGGGACATCATCGAGCCGCCACCCCCGGGCGAAGACCCCGGCTCACCCCTCGGCCAGTTACGATATTACAATCAGTGTGACATGGTTTTGGTCGTTTCGGATTCCGGAATCAGCGCCACCAGCGGGTTTCTTATTAATAACTTTGCCACATCCATTCCGACCAATGAATTGATGACCTTTGTCTCCACCACAAATTCTTTTACCGACGCGCGTGAGGGCAAGACCGTCATGCCCATTGATATCAATATCGGGAACCTCGCGGCCTGGAGCCAGACCAATTCCAGTCTGCGTTACTCGATCATCGGGTCGAATCTGATTTTGAGTTCGGTTTATGTATTGGATAGCCGCACGTTGCCGGGCACCAGCCTGGGAGCGGTTCGGGTACTCAACGGACTTCAACTGCCTCCAAACGGGCTTACCGTGGCCACGGCGCGTCCGCTCTATGTTTGGAAAGACTACAACCAAACCAACTCCGCGAATCTCGGGACTGCCAACACCTCCACCACCCGGCCGGCTTCACTGGTGGGCGACGCCATAACGATTCTGTCCGACAGTTGGGTGGACGCAAACAGCACCAGCCCGGTGGGTTCGCGAATTGCCTCAGCCACCACCGTCAACGCCGCCTTTCTGACCGGCGCCGTCGATACGACGCTGGGACACTACAGCGGCGGCATGGAAAACTTCCCGCGTTTTCTTGAAACCTGGGGATCGGCCAACGTATTCACCTATAATGGTTCGATGATCAAGATGTTCCCGAGCCTCTACGCCACCAATGCCTGGAACAACAATAATAACATTTATAGCCCGCCCAAACGCAATTGGGCTTATGACGTCAATTTCGACGACCCGACCAGGCTTCCGCCAAAGACACCCAGTTTACTGAAGGTGATCCGCGGTCAGTGGGCCAACGTGGCACCCGGCCAAAACGCAGCGCCGTGATTCCGTGACCCGCAGAAGATTCGCCGGTGGGGTTGAATTTCATCGTGGACGAAAAATGGGACCGAAATCAGCATTCCACGGATTGACGGCCGGCTGGCATACGCCGACGGCTGCCCGCCTGATGCCATTTGGACTGAGCCACCGGCTCAAAATGGCTGCGAAAGGTTTGGTCCCTCGAATGGTTCCTGGAGTGGCAAGGGCATTGTGGATTAAACCGTCCCTGATTCTCTTCACGGCGGGACTTTGGTGCTTTCCCTTGCGCGGAGCCACTCATACGAATACTTACCAATTCGAGACGCCACCACCGCGGCCGGGGACCATCCAATGGGAAATAGACCAGAGCGTCGCCAGGAAACGCCAGGAGAGCTACCGGAAGCGTGTGCTGATTCCTGATGCCATGGGGCGAAATGTGCCAAGGTCCGCCGCTGCCAGTTTGGTCAATGGTCCAAGAGCAGCGGTGGCTCCAACACCCTCTGCCAACGCCTCATCCGGAAACATTTTACAGAGGTTTTTTTTTGCGGCCGCGTTCGCTTTTACCGGGGTTCTGATTGTCCAAAGATTTGCCCCCCATGTGCTTGTTGATATCAACCAGCGTCTCAATCCGTGGGCGCCAGCCCCGGCTGCCAGAACGGGTCTTTCAGCAAAAGTTCGCGCGGAAGAGGAAGCCTTTGCCGGGTTCATCAAGGCGTTCCGGGTCGGCCCGGTTGCATCACCCCGTGTTGACTTGCCTGGGAAGGACGGTCGGTGCAGCGAATTTTATATACGGGTGAAGGAGCGCCTCATCATGCAGCGCAAGCTCCTTCACGACATTGGCCGGGAGTCAGTTGACCCGGCCCGGCAGAAGTTGCTGACGAATCTGCATTTCGAGATGGGCGTGCTGAAGGGCGAGGCCGGTTTTCCGGAGGTGCTTCCGGTGTGGCAGGCGGCTTCCGCCCTGGAAGGACTGCTCGAACAGCTTACCGAAAAAATCAGAAACGTCACTCCTTCCACACTGCGGACAGTTGCTGGCGGACTGGATTTGCTGGACGACCTGTGCGTGCCGGGAATGTCGCCGGATCTCCTGACGGATCGCCCCCTCAGATTTTTGGTGGTGGACGACGATCTGATCAGCCGTCACGCCCTGTCCCTCTCGCTAAAAAAAGCCTTCAGCCAGCCGGACCTGGCCGTGGACGGCGAAACGGCTTTGGCCCAAACCGCTTCGCAGGCTTATGACGTCATTTTTCTCGACGTGCAAATGCCCGGCATGGATGGTTTTGAGCTATGCTCAAAAATTCGCGACACCGGTCCCAACCGCGCCACCCCGGTGGTCTTTGTCACCATCCAGAGCGACTTTGACGCGCGCTGCAAGTCAACCCTCAGCGGCGGCAACGATCTCATGGGGAAACCATTCCTCACCTTTGAAGTCACCGTCAAGGCGCTCACGCTCGCGTGGCACGGTCGTCTCGCGGGGCGCACCCGAAAACCGCTTCTGGAACCCGACCCGTGCCGGGACACGGCGGATGTGTTGACGACGGTCACGGATGATCCGCGCCCTGCTCCCAATCCCACCATCACCTTGCTACCGCCGCTGGCAACGCCGCCTTTGGTGGAGACGGACGAGATCACCAATGCCTTCTTGATCCGCGCGTCAAAGCAACTTGACCCATTGTGGCAACTTTGTCAGACGATCCTTCAGATTCCAGACAAGGAAACGCGGCAAACCCTGTTACTCGATAGTTTCCTGCGACTTAATTCATTGATTCCCCGGCTTGGCGCCGAAGTGGTGCATCCGGCTTATCGCCTGAGCGCCGCGCTGGAAGGGTTGCTCAGGAAAATGCTGCAGAATCCCAAGCATGCCACTCCGTCCGCGCTGGATACCCTGGCCAGCGCGGTAGCTTTGCTTACAGACTTGTGTACGCCGTCACTGAAAGCAGACCTGGCCATCCATCCGCCGATTCAAATCTTGGTGGTGGATGATGATCTCGTGGCGCGACGGTCTCTCGTCGGCGCCCTGCAAACCGCATTTAAGAAGCCCGAGAGCGCGGAGAACGGAGAGGCGGCGCTTGCCCTGGCGCAGGAAAAACCTTTCGACGTCATATTTCTGGACGTAGTCATGCCCCGGATGGACGGTTACGAGGTCTGCTCCAAAATTCGCCAGACCGTTCCCAATCGCGCCACGCCGGTGGTGTTTGTGACCGGCCAGAGCGATATCGACACGCGTGCCCGGATGAGTCGCAACGGGGGCGACGACCTGATGGGGAAACAGTTCCTCACTTCGGAAATTATCGTCAAAGCGCTAACCTTCGCCCTGCGCGCTCGTCTCCAAAAACTAAACGCACCCGCGCCCGTGGCTTGATTAAAATCAACGTCCCTCACGCCGTCCGGCTTGCCCATCATCCTTGGTGGTGGAAGGACGGCATAAGCGCGCGTGAATACGGTCACTTTTTGAGCTTCATGCGCCATTGGCTGGCGGGCATATCGGCAAGGGAACAACCGGCCTTGTTCTGCCAGTTACCATAAAGCTTCAAAATCGGCCATCCTTTGCCGGAGAAGCCTTGTAGCAGTGGACGTGAGTCCGCTCCATCCTCGCATCGGCGAAATCAAAGCCGATTCACATCGGCTACTGCGGTTCCAGGAAGAAACATCCGCCCGCGTTTCGTCCACGGCGCGAGTTGTTGGCGGTCTGAAATCTCAGTACACAATTTTGGGTGGGTTTTTCATAAAATACTGCTGGCGCACGGAGCGGGCTGTTGTATCGTCAGTTCGCCCATGCCACTGTTTTTTTGCAAAACAAGGCGTTTGCAAAAAAACCGGCATGGGACCCTATTTTAACTGATACAACAAATGGAACCGCAAGCTGACATTGCATTGATTGGGCTGGCTGTCATGGGCCAGAATCTCATATTGAACATGAACGACCACGGCTTCACGGTTGTGGCGTTCAACCGCACCGTTTCCAAGGTGGACGATTTCCTCAACAACGCAGCCAGGGGCACCAAAGTCATCGGCGCGCATTCACTCCCGGAAATGGCCGCGCTGCTTAAAAAGCCGCGCCGGGTGATGCTCATGGTCAAGGCCGGCCAGGCGGTGGACGAATTCATCGAGCATTTGCTGCCGGTGCTGGAACCGGGCGACATCATCATAGACGGCGGCAATTCGTTGTTTGAAGACACGAACCGCCGCACGAAATATGTCGAGAGCAAAGGGTTGCTGTACATCGGCACCGGCGTGAGCGGCGGCGAGGAAGGCGCGCGGCACGGTCCGAGCATCATGCCCGGCGGCTCGCCTGCCGCGTGGCCACACGTCAAAAATATCTTCCAGGGTATCGCCGCGAAGGTGGCCGACGGTTCGCCGTGCTGCGACTGGGTGGGTGAGGGCGGCGCCGGCCATTACGTGAAGATGGTTCATAACGGCATCGAATACGGCGACATGCAGTTGATCTGCGAGGCCTACAACATCCTGAAAAACGGCCTCGGCCTGACAGCCGTCGAAATGCATGAGATCTTCAAGGAATGGAACACGGGCGAACTGGACAGTTACCTCATCGAAATCACCCGCGACATTCTGGCCTACCAGGACACGGACGGCACACCGCTGGTGGACAAAATCCTCGACACGGCCGGCCAGAAGGGCACCGGCAAATGGACGGTGCAAAGCAGCGCGGACCTGGGTATTCCCATCACACTCATCGCCGAGGCGGTTTATTCCCGCTGCGTTTCCGCATTGAAAGATGACCGGGTCAAGGCGGCGAAGAAATTGAAGGGGCCCAAACCGTTGATGAGCGTCGTCAAAAAAGACGTGAAGAAAAAGGAATTCATCGCCGAAATTCGCGACGCGCTTTACGCCTCGAAAATCGTCAGCTACGCGCAGGGATACATGCTCATGCGCGCCGCCGCCGCCGAACACAAATGGAATCTCAATTACGGCGGCATCGCATTGATGTGGCGCGGCGGTTGCATCATCCGCTCGCGCTTCCTGGGCAAAATCAAGGAAGCATTCGATACCAATCCCAAACTCACCAATCTGCTGCTGGACAATTATTTCCGGGGCGAAATCAAGCGTTGCCAGAAGAGCTGGCGCAATGTCGTGGCCGCGTCGGCGAAAAAGGGCATTCCGGTGCCCGCCTTCGGCACCGCGCTGGCATTTTACGATCAGTATCGCAACGCCGTGTTGCCGGCCAATTTGTTGCAGGCGCAGCGCGATTATTTCGGCGCGCACACCTACGAGCGTGTGGACAAACCGCGCGGCGAGTTTTTCCACACCAACTGGACCGGCCGTGGCGGCACCACCGCTTCCAGCACGTACAACGCCTGAGTCTCCTCGGCCCGTGGGATACATGCCGGAAAGAGTCCCGGAGAAGGTGGGAACCTATCCCACGGGCCAAGTAAACGCTTTCACCTCAGAAAAGCGTTGGACGGAAAAAATCAGCGGGTCACGCGGTTTCGCGCAACTCGATTCCAAGTGGGCCGGGCTGGCCGTGGTGGCGGTGGCGTTCGTGGTTCTGGCGGTGGTCACCTGGCGCAAATGGCCGGACGTGCTGGTTGACTTCGGATTGCAACTCTACTTGCCGTGGCGGATTTGCGAAGGGCAGGTGTTATACCGGGATTTGCATTATCTGGCGGGCGGCCCGTTGTCCCAATACTTCAATGCATTGTTGTTCAAAATCTTCGGCGTCTCTTTCCGCACGCTGATTTTTGCGAATCTTGCCATCACGGCTGCGATGCTGGTTTTGATCTACCGCCGGTTTATGGCGGCGGCCGACCGCTGGACGGCCACGACCATTTGTCTCGGCATTGTGCTGGTGTTCGCCTACAACGAATACCAGGTCGTTGGCAATTACAATTACCTCGCGCCTTATTCCCATGAGCTTTTTCACGGTCTGGTGCTTTCCATTCTGGCCGCCGCCTTCCTGTCCGATTGGGTCAGCAAACAACAACTCCGATACGTATTCGCAGCGGGTTTCTGTTTCGGCCTCGTGTTTCTGACCAAACCGGAAATTTTCGTGGCCCTCGCCGCTGTTGCCATCACCGCCTTTGCCCTTTTTTACGTCTCGCGCGGAAGGAGGGGCTTTGTCGCCGAATCCGCTGCGGTGTTTCTGGTGGCTGCCGTGATCCCGGTGCTGGGATTTTTCCTCCATTTCCTGAGCGTGGAAGATTGGCGCGCGAGTTTGTATTCCACTGCCTTCGCCTGGGCACCGCTGTGGCTGACGCCGGTCGCTCAAAATCATTTTTATCTCTGGTGCACCGGACTCGACACGCCCGTTTCTCATCTCCGTGAAATGGCCATCCACTTTTTCTGCGTCGCGCTTTTGGTGGCGTTGTACGCGAGACTGTTCAAGCGCGAGACGGGTTTCGGCGCAAAACGAACCACCCAACTGGTGCTGATGATTCCGTTGCTGGCTGCCGCCGCCTGGTTTAACTGGCTCAACTGCGGGGCATCACTGCCGTTGCTGAGTTTGGCCGCCTGCCTTCTGCTTTGCAGGAATTACCAGAACCTGTCGGTCGAACGGGAAATGACCTTCCCGCTTCTGTGGAGTGTGCTGGGCCTGGTATTGCTGGCGAAACTTGGATTGTTTTCCCGCGTCTGGCACTACGGATTCGTCCTCGCCATGCCCGCGGCCATCACGGCCATTTTCCTGTTGTTCTGGCTCCTGCCGGTTTTGCTGGAAAAAAAATACGATTTGGACCAGCGACCGTTTCGCCTCGCCGTCTGGCTGGCGCTGGTGATTGGATTTGGGGTTTTGGTTCACGATTCGGAATCGTGGTACACGACGAAAACGCTGGCGGTGGGGCAGGGCGGCGACCGGATCCTGGCCTTCGACCCGCGCCTCAATCCGGGGGGCGCGGGGGTGCAATTGGCACTGGAGTGGATTGAAAAAAACGTGCCGCGGGACGGAACGCTGGCGGTATTGCCGGAAGGCACCACCATCAATTATCTCAGCCGCCGGGTGAATCCGACGCCGTGTCTGGATTGGACGCCGACCGTCCTGACCGCCTTTGGCCAGGCCGGCATGACGGCGGCCTTCGAGAAAACCCCGCCCGACTACATTTTCCTCGTGGAGCGGGACACGGCCGAGTTCGGCGTTGGATATTTCGGGCATTCTCCCGGATATGGCGTGGACTTGATGCAATGGATTGGAAAAAACTACCAGCCGGTTTATCAGATAGGCCAGGAACCCCTCCGCAGCGGGTTGTTCGGCATCGAAATTCTGAAACGGCTGCCTTCCCGCTAGCCGGGCAACTTAAAAATTTTGTTTTGCAAAACTCCGCCCGCCCGCATTGAATGGAGAAAACCATACTTGGTCTGATCCATGAAACTCGTGAAACCGACAATACTTTTTTTGGTGATCATCTCGTCACTGGCGACCTTTTCCACCTGCGCCGCCCGAACTTTCAAAGGGCCATGGGGCCTTCAGCTTTACAGTCTGCGCACCGAGCTGGCGACCAACGTGCCGGGCACGCTGGACGAGGTAAAAAGCTGGGGCGTCAAGAATGTTGAACTGGCCGGCACCTACAACCTCACGCCGGAACAGTTCAAGGCCCAACTCGACGCGCATGGCCTGATCGCCATCAGCGGGCATTTTCCGTATGATGAATACCGTACAAATCTTGACGGTGTCATTCGCGATGCGAAGATCCTGGGATTGAAGTATGTCGGGTGCGCGTGGATTCCGCACGATGACAACCAGCCGTTTGACGAACAAACCTGCCGCCAGGCGATTGCCGTTTTCAACCACGCGGGCGAAGTGCTGGCCCGGCATCACCTGACATTTTTTTATCACGTGCATGGTTACGAATTTCAGCCTTACCGGGACGGCACGTTGTTTGACCTGATGATGAAGGAGACAAATCCCCAATATATGCATTTCCAAATGGACGTGTTTTGGATTGTCCACCCCGGCCAGGATCCGGTGAAGTTGTTGAAAAAATACGGCAAACGCTGGCAACTCATGCATATGAAGGGAATGCGTCACAGCACGCCGACGGGTCTGCTCACCGGCCATTCGGACGTGACCAATGACGTGGCGTTGGGGACGGGGAAAATTGATTACGCGCCGATTTTGCGCGAGGCGCAAAAAATTGGCATAAAATGGTACTTCATTGAGGACGAATCACCGTCCTCCGAACAACAGGTTCCGCAAAGCATCCGCTATCTCAAAACCGTGAAATGGTAAAAATGCGCATTTATCGTTTATGAAAAATTTGGCCCCGGCGTTTTTTGTTCTGTCCCTGAGTGCAATGCTGGCTTTCGGCGACTCAACGACCAACCTGGGCATCTTTGCCGAACAAGCCGACATCGGCAACGTGGCCAGGCCCGGCTCAGTCAATTTCGACCCGGCGACCGGTGAATACCTCATCGCCGGTGGCGGTGAAAACATGTGGCTCACCAACGACGCGTTTCATTTCGTCTGGGTAAAGATGTCGGGCGACCTGAGTCTTGCGGCGGACATCAAGTTTTTGGGAACGAATGGGAACCCGCATCGCAAAGCCTGTTTGATCATCCGCCAGTCGCTCGATCCGGATTCGGTGTACGTGGATGTTGCCCTGCACGGGGTCGGATTGACCGCGCTGCAATACCGCGAAACCGCCGGTGACACGACGCGTGAAATCCAGTCTGACCTGTCCGGACCTGCGCGGGTGGGCATTGAGAAGCACGGTGACGATGTGACGATGTCGGTGGCGGCGGCGGGGGAGACACTGCACGCCGCGGGCGCCATGTATCAGATTCAATTCAAGGAGCCGTTTTATGTCGGCCTGGGCGTCTGCGCCCATAACAACAAGGCCATCGAGCAGGCAGTTTTTTCAAACGTCGAACTCAAATCCATCCCGGCCGGGGCCAGTAATCAGACGATTATTGAAAGCGCGTTGGAGACGGTTGAAGTCGCTTCCACGGACCGGCAGGTGGTTTATCATACGCGGGACCACATTGAGGCGCCGAACTGGTCGCGGGACGGAAAGTATTTTCTCTTCAACAGCAAGGGGCGGATTTGCCGGCTGCCGGTCAAAGGCGGCACGCCGGAGCTGCTCGACACCGGCGGCCAGACGCAATGCAACAACGACCATGGCATTTCACCCGACGGCCAGCAATTGGCCATCAGTGACCAGACCGAAGGTGGTGAATCGCACATTTATGTGCTGCCGATTTCCGGCGGCAAACCGCGCCTGATCACGAAACTCGCGCCTTCGTATTGGCACGGCTGGTCGCCCGACGGTAAAACCATCGCCTATTGTGCCGAGCGCAACGGGAACTTCGATATTTACACCATTTCCGCCCGCGGCGGGAAGGAAAAGCGGCTGACCACGGCGCCGGGGCTGGATGATGGCCCGGATTATTCGCCGGACGGAAAATACATTTACTTCAATTCCGAGCGTACCGGTCTGATGCAAATCTGGCGGATGAAGCCGGACGGCTCGGACCAGGAACCAGTCACGTCCGACGATTACAACAACTGGTTCGCCCATCCTTCGCCGAACGGCCGGTGGATTGTTTTTCTTTCCTACGCCAAGGAGGTAAAGGGTCATCCGCCTGGCCAGGACGTGATGCTCCGGCTCATGTCGCTGGCCACTGGAAAAATCCAGGTGCTGGCCAAGTTGTATGGCGGGCAGGGGACCATTAACGTTCCGTCCTGGTCGCCGGACAGCCGGAATATCGCCTTTGTCAGCTATCAAATAATTCATCCCTGAATATGGCTATGAAAAAATATCTCGTTGAGTTCATCGGCACATTCTTTCTCGTGCTGACCGTCGGCATGACCGTAATCAACCCGGAGGCCGGCACGATTGCGCCGCTGGCCATCGGTTCGGCGTTGATGATTATGGTCTATGCCGGTGGCCACATCTCCGGCGGCCATTACAATCCGGCCGTCACGCTGGCCGTCTGGTTGCGCGGTCGCTGTCCGCAGTCGGATGTTCTCCCGTACATGGGTTCACAACTCGCCGGCGGCATCGTGGCCGCGATGGCGGTGCTGTTTCTTAAAGGGGACCCGACGGTGATGCCGCAGGAGCTGTCAATTTTTCCCGCGCTGGTCGCCGAATTGATCGGTACATTTGCGCTTTGTTACGTCGTGTTGAACGTGGCTACGGCAAAAGCCACGGCCGGCAATTCCTACTTCGGGCTGGCCATCGGTTTCACCGTGGTCGTGATGGCCTTTGCGCTCGGCGGCGTTTCGGGCGGCGCCTTCAACCCGGCGGTCGCTCTCGGCATCACGGTCATGCATCTGGCCAGGACCGCCAGCCTGTGGATTTATCTGGTCGCCAATTTCGCCGGCGGGGCGCTGGCGGCGGCGGCGTTCCGGTTCATCAATCCCGAGGATAAATGAAGTGGATTGATGGATAAATGGACGAACGGATCGCCGGGCGTTTGGTTTTCGACCCAACCATCCAAAAATCCAGCAATCCATTTATCCTTCCATACGAGTTTGCTGTCATGTCCATGCCGAACTTTCTTCGCGCGCAGTCGGACGGCGTCCTGCTTTCCGTGAAACTCCAGCCGCGCGCGTCCGCCAACGAAATTGTTCCACCCGACGGAGTCGGCGACGAATTGCGAATTCGAGTCACGGCGCCACCCGTGGATGCCGCCGCGAACGAGGCACTGGTGCGGTTGCTGGCCGAACGGTTGGATTGTGCGCGTAGTTCCATCGAATTGGTGCGCGGCCACAAATCGCGGCACAAGGTCGTCAAACTTCACGGTTTTAAGCCGGAAGAAGTGCTGAAGCGGTTTTGATTCGAGCCGTTATCTTTCCGCAGATACCCGTCACGGGTTTGAATAAATTCGCCAGCGCGCAGGCTCCTCCGGCCAAGGTCCATTTCCAAGGGGTTCATCTTGTCCCATTTGGAGACAAAAACGGCGAGGAAGCAGCAAACGAAATATGATGATGTATTCAGGCAAAAGGGCACTTAAAGTGCTAGCGTTAACGTACCCAAACTGCCTCGATTGAGCCGGGTCATAAATAATTGAAATGAAAGCGATTCGACCTGATAAAATGCCAACATCCAAGGCTGATCCTGGTCCGAAGAATGGACGGGTGATGGACATCCTGTCCGCGCAGCCGGTTGAGGATGCCACTGAGCATCTACAGAAAGAAAATGCCCGGTTGGTCCAGGAGAATGCAAAACTGGCACAGGAGCGGGATTCGCCAGGCCTGCTGATGGATGGCCTTCCGGATAACAGGTTCATCAAAGACCGCCAGTTGCTGCGCACCTTGATTGATAACCTGCCCGACTATGTCTATATCAAAGATGCGGAAGGCCGGTTTATCCTGGCCAATCTGGCGGTGGCGCGCCAGATGGGATTTTCTACCCCTGATGAGATAATTGGAAAATCGGATTTCGACCTTTTCCCGCCCGAACTGGCGGCGCGATACCGCGCCGAAGAAGAGGAGATGGTCCGTTCGGGCAAGGGATTACACAACCATGAAGGGCCAACCGTGGATGCCAGCAAGCGGGGAAAGAACCGGTGGGTTTCGACTACCAAGGTGATTCTGCGCGATGCTCAAGGCAAGGTTATCGGATTCATCGGCCTCGGCCGCGACATCACGGAACGCAAACGGATGGAGGAGGTACTGGCCCAGGAACGATCCTTGTTGCGAACCTTGATTAACAATCTGCCGGACAGTATCTATGCCAAGGATACCGCAGGTCGGAAAATCCTGGCTAATCCGGCAGACCTGAAAAATGTCCGCCGTAAAACCGAAGCCGAGGTCATCGGCAGAACCGATTTTGACCTTTTCCCAAAAGAAATCGCTGAAAAGTTCTACGCTGACGACATTAAGGTGATTCAAGGCCAGCCGGTCATCAATCGGGAGGAGTATTTCCCGGACGAGGAAGGCCAGAAGCGCTGGCTTTTGACCAGCAAGCTGCCCTTGCGCGACCAAAACCAGGAGATTATCGGACTGGTGGGTATTGGCCGCGATATCACGGAACAGAAGCAGGCCACGCAGGCCCTGGAACAGAGCGAACAGCGGCTGCGGGAAGTCATGCGGAGCACGCGATGCATCCTGAACTTTGGAAGTGTCATAGCTCCGAAAGGCTGGCGGGAGCGGGTGATGAAAGAGCCGCGGCTGTTCGATTGGGATTTTCCCGTCGTGAATGTGGAGGCGGCGCAGGAGGTGTTTCCGATTGACGTGCCGCCAGGTGAGCAATACCAGGAAGTCTGGTGCAGCAAACGTCATCCCGATGACTTCGAGCAAATGCACATCGTCACCCGGGATGCATTCCTCGGGGATGTGCCGTTTTATCGCAACGAATTCCGTTGTGCCGACAAGCACGGCGTCGAACATTGGTTGCAGGAATTCGTCACTATTCACAAGGTGGACGAGAACCACTGGCAACTCTTCGGCATTACCACCGACATTACCGACTTGAAAAAGAGCGAGACCGCCCTGCGGGTCAGCGAAGGGAAGTTGCGCGAGTTCACGGCCCAACTGGAGCGCAGCAATCGCGAGCTGCAGGATTTCGCCTACGTGGCCTCGCACGATTTGCAGGAACCGTTGCGAAAAATCGTGGTTTTCGGCGAGCGGCTCAAAGAGCAGGGGGACGCGAAACTGGACGAGCAATCGCGCGATTATCTGGAACGGATGCAGAAAGCGGCTTCACGCATGCAGACGCTGATCAACGATTTGCTGACATTTTCGCGCGTCACCACCAAGGCCCGGCCGTTCACCCAGGTGGATCTGGCACAGGTTGCGCGTGAAGTCATCAATGATCTGGAAGGGCGGATTGAACTGGTCAAGGGCCGGGTCGAAGTGGGAACCCTTCCGCTGATTGATGCCGAAGCGCTTCAGATGCGCCAGTTGTTTCAAAATCTGATTGGCAACGCCCTCAAATTTCGCCGTCCCGACGTACCGCCCGTCGTCAAAGTCGCCGCGGAAATCATTACCGGCCCCTTGCCGGACGGAGGCGCGGCAGTGGTGAAGAAGCTTTGCCGGTTGACGGTCAGTGACAACGGTATTGGCTTTGACGAAAAATACCTGGATCGGATTTTTAACGTATTTCAACGGTTGCACTCGCGTAATGAGTATGAAGGCACGGGCATGGGACTCGCCATCGCGCGAAAAATTGTGCTGTTCCATCACGGCGAAATCACCGCCAAAAGCAAGCCCGGCGACGGCGCCACATTCATTGTGACGCTGCCGGTGACCCATCCCAAGGAACCACCAAACCCAGGAGAAAACCATGAGTAAGGAAGGGAAAATGATTACCATTCTATTGGCCGACGACGACCCGGATGATCGCCAGTTGACGCGCGACGCGTTTGCGCAAAACCGCCTGGCCAATGAACTGCATTGCGTCGAAGACGGGGAGGAATTGTTGGATTACCTCCACCGCCGGGGTCGCTACGAGAATTTAAATGGCAAGCCGTTGCCGGGCCTGATCCTGCTCGACTTGAACATGCCGCGCAAGGACGGGCGCGAAGCCCTCAAGGAAATGAAGGCCGACCCCATCCTGCGCCGGATTCCCATCGTCGTTCTCACCACCTCCAAGGCCGAGGAGGACATCCTGCGAAGTTACGATCTGGGCGTGAATTCCTACGTGACCAAACCCGTCACCTTCAAATCGCTCGTGGAGTTGATCAAAGTCCTCGGCCAATACTGGTTTGAAGTCGTCGAACTGCCGAACGACTAAAAATAACCCCGCTATGGCCGATGGCCCCGTCAGAGTCCTGCTGGTAGATGACGATGAGGATGATTATGTCATCACTCGCAATCTGATTTCCGAAATCAAGGATCGCCGGTATCAGCTCGAATGGGTGGACAATTATGACGCCGCCCTGGCCGCCGTGCATCGTCACGAACACGACATCTGTTTGTTGGACTATCGTCTGGGTGGCCGGACGGGCCTCGAATTGTTGCGGGAATCCAAATCCCTCAATGACCGGTCGCCCATTATTTTACTGACCGGGCAGGGCGATCACGAAATTGACATCGAAGCCATGGAGGCCGGCGCCGCCGACTATCTGATCAAGGGTCAGCTTGACGCCGACAAACTGGACCGCGCCATCCGGTATGCCATCCAGGGCCAGTACGCCAAGGAACGCCTTCGCCGGGAGCGTGATCTCATCGGCCGCATCATGGAAACCAGCCCCGTGGGCATCGTGGTGGCCGACCAATTGGGAAAAATCACCTTTGCCAATCTGCGGGCGGAAAAGATTCTTGGCCTGACCAAGGACGCCATCACCCGGAATTCATCCAATGTTTTGGACTGGCATCTGACCGATGCGGAGGGCAATCCACTGTCCGGACCGGCCTCCACCTTGAAACAAATCCTTGATTCGGGACAGCCGGTGCACGACGCCTGTTACGCCGTTAATGCTGGCGCGCGGAATGACGCGGATGTTGCCAGTCGGGATCACGCCCTGCTTTCCGTGAATGCCGCGCCCCTGTTTGACGCTGGCGGCAAGATTGACGGCATGGTGGTGACGGTCGAAGACATTACCGCGCGGCTGGCGCTGGAGGAGCAGTTGCGGCAATCCCAAAAAATGGAATCCATCGGCCAGTTGGCCGCCGGCGTGGCGCATGATATCAATAATATTTTGACCATCATCCAGGGGCATGCCGGATTGCTGCTCAACGTGGCGTCGCTGGACGCGGATTCGCTGAAATCCCTGAAACAGATTTCCGCCGCCTCGGAACGCGCGGCGGGATTCATCCGGCATCTGCTCATGTTCAGCCGCAAGCAGGTCTATCGGACCAAGATTCTGGATTTGAACCAGGTGCTGCACAATTTGGAATACATGCTGCCGCGAATGCTCGGCGAGCACATCGCCCTGGAAGCCCGCTGCGGTCCCGACCTGCCGCGCATCGCCGCCGATATCGCCATGGTGGAACAGATTGTGATGAATCTGGCGGTCAATGCGCGGGATGCCATGTCCAAGGGCGGCAAACTCCTCATCGAGACTTCCGCCGTTGAAACCAATTCCCTTTATGTAAAAGTGCATCCTGAAGCTCATACGGGCCGGTTCGTCTGTTTATCCGTTACCGACACCGGGTGCGGCATGGAGCGCAGCGTGTTACAGCGGATTTTTGAACCATTTTTTACCACCAAGGAGGTGGGGAAGGGAACGGGACTGGGGCTGGCCACCGTTTACGGCATTGTCAAACAACATCACGGCTGGATTGAAGTCCAGAGCAAGGTCGGCCTGGGGACCACTTTCAAAGTATTTTTCCCGGTCGCCGGTGAAAGCGGGCTCCTTTCGGCCGGCTCCGCCCCGGAAACCGAGACCGTTAAAGGTGGGCAGGAAACCATTCTGCTGGTTGAAGATGAAAAGGAGCTGTTGGACCTGATGCAAGAGGTGCTCCAACAATATCACTATCGTATTTTGACCGCTTCTTCCGGCACCGAAGCGTTGCTGGTTTGGGAGGAGCACAACGGCCAGATTGATTTGCTCATCACCGACATGATTATGCCCGGCGGCATGACGGGCGATGAACTGGCGGCGGAATTGAAGCGCCGGAAACCCGGTCTGAAAATCATCTTTGCCAGCGGATATACTTCCGCCTTTGTGGGCCGGGACTTCGGTCAGAATGCCATCACCTTTCTGGCCAAACCTTATCAACCACTACAGGTGGCCCAGTTGATTCGGGAAATACTGGATGCCCCGTCCAAGGACCAATCTCCGCCGGACAACCTCCGGCCTCATGCCGTTCCCGCTTTGACCGGGCGACCGGGGTGAAGCAAATCAGAACGCCACTGCCGGTCGGATAGTGCGTCAGGAAATCCTCGCCGCCAGTTCCGCCATTTTCCGGGTAAAACCGTGAACAGCCCGTTACTTTTGTACTGGCCGGCCGCTCCGGTAGTGTTAGCATTCCGGGACACCCTTCTATGAAGAATCTCGTCATCGCCCTTTTGGCCATAACGACCATTGCACTCGGTGCCTGGTGCCTGAACCAGCAAACCAAAATCAAAAGCCAGTCCGCACAACTGGCGCAAGCCGAAGCCCAACTGGCCGCCGCCAAAGCGGAATTGCAAAAGCAAAGCGAGGACATCGAGCACGCCAAATTTGCCGCGGCGAATGAGAAAATTTTACAGCAGCTGCTGGCGGAAACCGAGGCCGGCGCAGCGGAACAATCAAAGAAGGCCGAACACCTGGAACAATCGCTGGCGGCAGCCAAAACCAACAATCCGATGCAGGGTTTCGCGGCAATGTTCAAGGACCCAAAAATGCGGGACATGATCAAGTCGCAGCAAAAGGCAGTTCTGGGGCCGATGCTGGACAAGCAGTACGCCGCGTTGTTTCAACAACTCAACCTGACGCCGGAACAAACCGCGGCGCTGAAGGATTTGCTTGAGAAAAAAACGCTCGCGGGCACCGATGCCGGGTTCTCGATGCTGGATAATACCCTCGACGCTTCGCAACGCGCCGATCTGGCAAAACAGGTCAAGAGCCAGACCGACGATGTCGAAAGCCAGATCAAACAATTTCTGGGTGATGCGAACTATCAGACATTTCAAACTTATGAGAAGACGCTTCCCGACCGGACCACGGTCAGCCAGTTCAATGATCAGTTGGCCGGGACCGCGACCGCACTGACCTCGGACCAGCAACAGCAGTTGCTTCAGACAATGAGCGACGTGCGCGCCAATTTCAAATGGACGGCCGCCTTGAACAACCCCGGCGCCGCCGCCAATGGCGATTACGCCGCGATGTTCACCGAGGATAATATCAATCAATTCACGCAGCAGCAGGAGCAATTCGACCAGCAGGTTTTTGCGCGCGCACAACCGATTTTGACTCCGGACCAGTTTGCGGCGTTTCAAAGTTACCAGAAGGCGCAGCGGCAGTTGCAAATCGCCGGGATGAAAATGGCCGCGCAAATGTTCGCGCCGAAAGCTCAATAAGTGGATTTTTTTGACCGGGACCGATGACCGACCGGTGCGGTAACAAGTTCGTGGATCAGACTGCCAAATAGTTTGTCAGTTATCCCGCTGATCGGCCACTTATGCGTGGTATGATGACCACAAAAGCCATGTCCCTCGCCATTCCAACCGATGCCGATCTGGTGGGCGAAACTTTGTCCGGCGACCGCGACGCCTTTGGCCGGATTATTACGCGTTATCAATCGCTCATTTGTTCGCTGGCTTACAGCGCCACCGGCAGCCTCGGCCAGAGCGAGGATCTGGCGCAGGAAACCTTCATCACCGCGTGGAAATACCTCAGCCACCTGCGTGAACGCGACAAACTCCGCGCCTGGCTTTGCGGCATTGCGCGCAACCGCATCAACGGCTTTCTCCGCCGGGAAGGCCGCGAGCCGGTGCGGGACGCCGAGCCGCTGGAACGTCTCTCCGAATCGCACGCCCCGGAACCGTTGCCGCCCGATTACGTCATGAACCGGGAAGAGGAGGCGATTCTCTGGCGTTCGCTGCAAACCATTCCCGAAACCTACCGTGAACCGCTGGTGTTGTTTTACCGCGAACACCAGTCTGTCGAGCGCGTGGCGCAGGCGTTGGAATTGAGCGAGGACGCCGTACATCAGCGACTGTCACGCGGACGAAAACTGTTGTAGGAACAGGTGCTGGCGTTTGTGGAAGGCGCGCTCGAACGGACAAATCCGGGCAAGGTCTTCACCCTGGCTGTCCTGGCTTCGCTGCCCGGACTCACGATTTCCGCCAAGGCCGCAACGCTGGGCGCCGCCGTCAAAGGCAGCGCCACGGCGAAGACCGCCGGCGTCCTGGGCTGGTTCGGCTTATTGCTGGGTCCATTGGCCGTGTTTGTGCCCAATTACATTGCCTACCGCGTCACGCTGGCCGGGGCACAATCGGAGGAGGAACGCGCCGGCATCAAATCCCTGTTTGGAAAATTTGGCGCGATCACCCTGGCCTTGTTCATCCCGCTGGCGGCAATTGTTTTGTGGTTGACCCGGAACCAGCCTGACCGTTCGTTTTTGCCCGGCCTCCTTGGCACGTGCGGGGTCCTGGTTTTTTTGCCCACCATTTTTATCCTGGGCATCGCTTCGGGGAGGAAAAGCCGCCCCTACTATTCCCGGATTCTGGCGCAGGAATACGCCGGCGTCTTTCCCAGACCAGCCTGGGAATATCGCAGCAAATCAACTCTGTTCGGCCTGCCGCTCGTCCACATCCGCATCGGCGACCGGTTTGCCATTTTGAAAAAACCGGTGAAAGCATGGATTGCCGTGGGCAATGCGGCGATCGGCGGATTGTTTGCGTGTGGCGGATTGGCGATTGCGCCGTTGAGCCTCGGCGGCTTGTCCATCGGCATACTGTCACTGGGCGGCCTGGCCGTGGGGATATTTGCCCTCGGCGGCATTGCTTTGGGCGTCTGGGCGTTTTTTGGCGGGCTTGCTATCGGTTGGCAGGCCGTTGGTTGCATTGCCGCCGCTTGGAATGCGGCGGCAGGGATGTTTGCGCTGGCACACGATTTTGCCATCGGTCAGTTTGCCTGTGCCGCACAAGCCAATAACGAACTCGCCCGACAATTCCTCATGCCCAATTTGTTTCGCCGCTCGGCCGAATTTCTCAACAACCATTGGCTCTGGCTGAATCTGTTCTGGCTGATTCCGTTTTTCATCCAATGGCTCGTTTCGCGTCGCGCTCGACCGGCAAAACCAAACTGAATTACCGGACTTTCTCCGCCAGTTCCTCCGCCGGGTACGTCCAGATTTCCGCAAGCGTCGGATGATAATGCGGCATCGCCGCCAATTCGTGAACTGTCATCCGCTTCGCCATCGCCACGACAATTTCGTGCAGCAATTCGCCGCCGACCGGCCCGACGCAACTGCCGCCAAGAATTTCACCGGACTTCGGGTTCGCCAGCAGTTTCACAAAGCCGTCCTTTGCCTCCATGATGAGCGACTTGCCGTGGTCATTGAACGGATAACTTGCCGTCAGGAACGGAATGCCCTGCCTGTTCGCTTCCTTCTCCGTCAAACCGACCAACGCGACTTGTGGTTCGGTGAACACGACGGAAATCAGCAGCCGGTAATCCATGCTTCGGAGCGCGGACGGCTCGCCCGCGAGTTTCAAATTTGATGCGCCGGGCGCGAAGCTCTCGCGGGCGGGCCGCCCGCGCTCCTGCGCCGCGAGGTTGTGCGCGGCAATTTCGCCTTGCAGCACGGCAAGATGCACGATTTCATGCGGGCCGGTGCAATCGCCCCCGGCGAATATGTGCGGCATGCTGGTTTGCATCAACTCGTTGGCAAGGATCCGGCCATTTTCCGTTTTCACACCGGCATTTTCCAAATCCAACGACGATGTGTTCGGCACGCGGCCCAGCGCGAATAAAATTTCCTCGGCGGAAACGGAAACCATTTTGCCGCCGTGCTCAAAGGAAACGGCTTTCAGTTTTCCTTTGCGTTTCGCGTCCAACAGTTTTGTGCCGGTAAAAACCTGGACACCTTCCCGCCGGAAAACCTTTTCGACTTCCGCCGCCGCGTCCGGGTCGAACTCTTTCAAAATATGTTCGCTGCGCTGGATGAGCGTGACCTTGACGCCGAAGCGCGCGAAGAATTGCCCAAACTCGCAGGCGATCGCGCCGCCGCCGAGAACGATGAGCGACTTCGGCAGCCGTTGGAGCGCCAGCGCATCGTCGCTGGTGATGAATCCCACTTCGTTGAGTGGCGGCAGCGGCGGCGGCGCAATGGTGGAACCGGCGGCAATAACAAAGTTTTTTGCCGTGATTTGTCGCGAACGCCCTTCGCCCGGTTCCTCTCCCCGCCTGGCGCGGAGAGGGGTGCCGGAGGCCGGTAGCGGGGAGGTCAATTCCACTGTGTGCGCATCCACAAATCGCCCGTTGGCCCGGATGAATTCGAATTTTCCAGCGTTGAGTTGCTTCACGCGATAATCCGCGAAGTCCTTGATGAGCGCATTTTTTCGCGCCATCACCTTCTTGAAATCGAAGCCGACCCTTCCGGCGCGAATACCCCACGGCTCGGGGTGGCTGGTCAGATGCATCACTTCCGCGGCATAAAGCAAGGCTTTGGTGGGCATGCAACCGCGCAGGATGCACAGCCCGCCGACCTCCTCGCCACCCTCGATAACGACCGTCTTCAAACCGGCACCCGCCGCGGTTCGCGCCGCCGCATAACCGGCGCTGCCGCCGCCGAGAATTGCCACGTCATAATCAAATCGTTTCACGCCGGAAAAGATGCGAGCATGCCGGCGAAATGCAAATTTCAAATTTGAATTTCAGCGCCCATTTTTGGATGATGGACGCATGAGCGACCTCATTTATCCGCGCAGCCCGCGCGAAACGATGGACGGCTGGATGTACCTGCCGCGTTACGTTGACAAAATCCGCCTGCACCTGGCGGGCAAACTGCACGCCGATTACCAGGAGAATTTTGGCAAAGGCTTCGACGCCATGTGGCTCAAATATGCCGGCGTCACGCATGAGCAGATGATGGATGTTGTGAAAAAATCCATCACCGACGGCCAGGTCTGCGACTGGGTCCGCCAGAACGCGAAGAAATCCGCGGCGGAAAAGGCGGCGCATGCCAAAGACATCCTGAGCCGGCCGTTGCCGGGCGACGAAGCCGCCCTGGCGCGATTGAAAATGCGCAAGGAACAGTGCGGCGGCTTGCACCGTGACGACGTGAAGACCTTCGTGGACGTGATTGACCTGGATGAGAAACGGATTTAGCTCCGCTCAGACCGGGTCGGTTCAGTCCGCCGGGACATTGGGCCTGATTTCCATGGTCGCCACGGGAAGCGATAGAGCCAATCCTATGATCGCGGGTGTCACGCTGTGAGCATGAATCGAAAGGAACGCCGGTTGCGGGGACAATTCTTTCCTTTCATCCGGTGGACGCTGCACACCAGCAACTGTGGTGGTCTCGGAATTTGAATCTCAAACTAAAAACCGGAGCGCGAGTTGTTTCAACTGCAGCTTTTTCAACCAATCCAACCGCTGCGGATTGAGGACCAGCCGCGCTCCGGGACAAATTTGGACACCAGCCAACTGCCACTGTGCCGGTCAGCCGCGTCTCCTGGCGTGCGCATCGTCCACGGCGCGCTTTCCGGAAAGCATTTTTATGGACTTTTCAATCCGGGCCTTTCTTGTAAGCGCTTTGCGCGGTTGTCGGTTGGACCAGTGGACCCGGATGCGGCCCGCACCCTCTGGCATCTGATCAAACACCGCATCCCTTACGATCCTTCAGTCTGGTTGGCTGCGGAAGCTAAACTCAAAAAGAAAAGACTCAAATTCCTCCAACAATCTGCCGCCGCCCTCGGCTACACACTCCTCTCAAACTCATGAACTTATGCGCCTGGTTTCTTAAGAGGCAGCGTTTCAACGTGTGAGCATCGTGAGATCAGCTATGACTTTCTTCTGCTGGGACTCGTCAGCCACGGTGAGCTGAAGGCTTCGCGTCTGCGAAGCATCCAATGCTACCATAATCGTTGGCGCAGTTAATGGCTCGTCCCCCACCATAAATAATATCTTCCTGTAAACGGCCTTCTGACTCAACGCCGCACACTTCTCTGCATCGACTTGGTGGAGCATGACAACTACACCTGGCTTCATGTTTCCAGCCACTCCTGCTTCATTCGGGCCGACCGCTTCCAAACTCGTAATAATCAAGTCTGGCGTGGCTGCAATGTATCCGAGCTTGGGAAACGCTGGCGTATCAATATACCGTCCGCCATCAACCTTCTCGGTGCTCACAATGTACAGCGAAAGCGGCGTGGCAGGCGGCTGGCGCTTACATCCGGTTAGCAACGCTGCCAAAACTGCGAGTGTGTAAATAAATGTGCGCATAGTCAGGCTGCCTAACGATCCAAAGAAGGCATGAGTTGAGGGAGTTGGCGCGATGGGCGACAACTATTAATGACAGATAAACAATCAACCTCAATCATGCCTATGAAAACAACTACGCTTCCAACCCCCGAAACGCAAGCCCGTATCCAGCAGCTCAAGCTG
>DATNHM010000005.1:0-13153 GCA_035604955.1 Candidatus Limnocylindrales bacterium
TTCGCGCCCAGCGTGACGCCGTGATACAGCTTCACGTGATCGCCGATGATGGCTGTCTCGCCGACAACCGTACCGGTGCAATGGTCCACAAAGAAGTGCGAGCCGATTTGCGCGCCCGGATGCAAATCCATGCCCGTGCGCGAATGCGCCCATTCGGTCATGATGCGCGGAATCAGCGCGACGTTTTTCAGATACAACTCGTGCGCCAGCCGCTGTACGGCGATCGCCTCGACGAACGGATACGACACCAACACCTCTTCCTTGCTTTTGGCCGCCGGGTCGCCGTCGTAGGCCGCGGCCATGTCCGTTTGCAGCACTTCGCGCAGGCGCGGCAGGCTGTTGAGAAATTCCACCGTGAGACTGTGCGCCGCCGATCGCAGGTTTTTCTTCGGCAACTCCGGCGGTGGATTATATTCAAGGGCTTTGTAAATTTCGTCTTCGAGCGCGCCCAGCACCGAGTCGAGCAGTTCGGTAGTCACCACCTTGATTTCCGAGGAATGAATCGGTTTTTCGTCGAAGAAACCGGGAAACAGCAGCCGCAGCAAATCCTGGGTGATGGCCGTGATGGCGTGGTTGGACGGCAGGTTTTTGCCGTCCAAATGGTTGATGCCCCCGACGCGCGCATACGACGCGACGAGTTCATTCGTCAATTGGGTGACGGTATCCACAGGGAATCATTTACCATGATTCGTTGAAGCGTTAAAGCGTTAAAGCGTTGAAGAGGGGAATCACTGGGAGCGCTGGCTTCCAGCCGGCGAGTTGAACATGAACGAACACAACACGCCGGCAGGATGCGGGCGCTCCCGGACAGGGGTGTTAGTTCAACGCGCGGTAAAAATATTGCCGAGGTAAACCGGCTTGCGTGACGGCGCGAGCCACACGTGGCCGCTGGGTTCATCCCAAGTCCAAAGACTGCCGTCGGCGGCGAGTGCAACGGTATGAGGCCAGCATCTAAAGAGTGTAAGCCAGTCCGAATGATTTCCAAGTTGAACCGGATTTGAGGCAACAGGGTTGTATTGAATTGTATAAGACACCGGCCATTCCCAAAGCGTGCCATCGTTACGGATTGCGATAACCGAAACAGCATTGTAGTTGTCGAATGAGACAATTTGCCACTTTGAACCCTGGCCAAGCTGGATTTTTCCGCCAGGAACAAATGTATTGTTGGTCCAATCATTCAAGGAGAGCCAAAGTTCTCCATTTGTTCTGACACCGACGTCTGCCCAACCCTGCGAAACAAAGCTCAACCACTCGCTACTGGTATTTGTGCTTTGGAGGTGGACATTTTGGAATTCCATCTTCCATTCCCCCGACAATTTCAAAATGCCACCATCGCTTTGTTTTGCACAGGCGGCGCTTTGATCGCTGGACGTAAAAACCTCCACCCAATTGGATTCTGCGCCGGTACGCACGGGTGGTGTGACCAGATCCAATTTTAGTTTTCTGGGAAACGAGTTTGAAAGATCACGCCACGAATATCCATTCGTTCCCCAAATCCATAAGGTTCCATCTTCTTTCAAAAGCAAGAATCCAAGCCGGCCACCGGCGACCTGCGCCCAATTGGTTTCCGAGCCAATGCGAGCCAGACGGAAGGCGCCGGTTTGCCATTGCAGGTTTTGCAATGGATTCCATTGCCTTTGCAGGCTCCACAAACTGCCGTTCGATTGAATGCCGAGTGCTTGATAATTGTCCGCAGTGACGGCTATCCAATTTGAGCCGCCGATAAACTCCGATTTGGCCTGTTTTGGCGCGAGCTGGAAAGCCTGGTCGAATGCGAGCGTGTTGACCCATAACTTTCCATCGGGTAACGTTACGAAGATCGTGTTCTGAGTCGCCGCAAGCTTCACTTGCTTCGAATCACTCAATCGCGCCGGACCGTGCGGCGGCTCAATCGGCGTCAAGAATTCCCAGGCGCGGAAATAAATCGCGTTGGTGGCAATAAAGATGAACGCGAATGCAGCGAGAACGGCAAGGCCATTGCGCCACCGGAGTTTGCTCTCCGGATGCAGCCATTTGAAATTCCAATACGTCAACGCGCCCAGGGCGAGTAATAAAATCGGAACGCCCAGATAGAGGTTGAGCAGTTCGAGACCTGTTCGTCCTTGTGATGACGAATGGCCCAACTTGAAAATGCCCATCGCCGTTGCGAGCGCGTAAAAGTAAAACGCGACGGCAACGACAATGGCTACGCCGATGGCCTGAATCGTCGTGCGCGAGACAGTTGAAGCGTAAAACGAAATGAAGAAAATCGCGGCAGCAAGGATGAAAATGTAATAATTAAGGTCATGCCCTCTCTCTACTATGAAGGGCATTAATCCGCCGAGAACCAGGCTCAGAATCAGCGCGACGAAAAATTTAATGGCGAATTGCGTGCGGCGTGATACCGGCAGGCAAAACTGCGATTCAGTGACGCCGATCTGGCGTTCTTCGGCAACGGCTGCGCTCCCGATCAGCAATGGCATTGCCAGCCAAAGCATCCAACTCAATTCAAGCAATCCTCTGATGTTCGGATCGCCAAAATTGGGATGAACCTGGCGAACGGCTACGGAGGCAAGATGCAAGGCTAACACGACGGCGGCGATCAAGATGTTCACCTGTTGCAGTTGCAATTCTTTCCAAACCAGAGCGGAAAGCCAGTGGCGCCGGCGGCCGGAAACCGTTGTTCGCTCCAAAATTCCTTTGCGTGACGGAAAAAGAATTTCACCGCCTGTCCATTGCAAGTCTTGCGCGCGAAGAAAAAGCCTGCGTGCCCAGAAAAATCCGGCCAGCGAATAAAGCAAAAGGATCGTGGATACGAAGTAAATGTTGAATCGGTTGGACAAGTGAAGATAGTCGGAGAATGCAAACACCATGGCCATGAGGATGACTGGCGTTAAAAGCGTGAGCCAAAATGCTTCCGAGATTCGACGCACCAACAGCGTTGTCCAAAGTCCACCGCTGAATAAGGCAAAGGCGCAAAGCGCCGTAAATCCAACAAATTTCAAGATCGTCAGGACAATTCGCCAGTTAAGGAGAAGGTGGAAATAATAAAGTTCCGAAGGAACAAGCAGTGTCAACAAAACCGAGGCGAATGCCAGGGCGAGCACGGTGGTTTTAATGAACCAAATCCGCCGGCGTTCGATCGGTTGCGACAGCAGCAGCGTGAAGGTGCCGGAACTGAATTCCGGCCCGAACGAAGCAATGCCCAGAAGGCTGCCTCCGAATAAAAGACAAAGAATATTAAGGTCAATCGGTTCAATTAAATAGATGATCCCGGCATGACCAATCGTTAACAGCAGAGACGCAATCGCCAGTAATATTGCCGCAACCCACGCGGGCAGCAGCAGCCGGATTTCCTTTTTGACGAGTGGGTTCATGCGTTAGGGATTTGTTTCCCGCGCGCCAGCGCCTTGGACTGCGGCAGCCCTCTGCCGCTTTCCGCCGGGCGACCATTTTCCAAAGCGGCAGAAGACTGCCGCACTCCAAAACCTCGCGGGCATTCGGTTCGTTTGACTGCGTTCATGCGTTTGGTTTCAAAAGGCCCGAGACCACAAAAATTTCCTCCAGCGACAGCGATTCACAGCGCAGTTCCTCCGGCGAAAGCGACTTGAGTTTCTCCAACAACGGCTCGCTGTTCCCATTGGCAAGAACTTCCACTTCGCGCCCGTTTTGCTTCACGTTCAATGCGCCGGGAAAATCAAGCGGCACCGGCGGTTGGGCGAAGCGCGCCCGGATTTTCCGAAACCGATCGCGTGCGGCGTCGGCTTCCATCGTCAGCAGTTCGCGTCCTTGCTCGATGATAGTGAATTCGTCAATCAACCCCTCGAATTCGGAAATGAGATGCGTGGAAACAAATACCGTCCGGTGTTGGGGATCACCCGACTGGTAGGCGCCAATGACGGTCTCGATGAATTCGCGGCGGACAATCGGGTCGAGACCAGAGGTCGGTTCATCCAACACGAGCAGTTCCGGCTCCGGACAAATCGCGCCGATGAGCGCAAGCTGCGTTCGTTGGCCTTTCGAGAGATGGCTGGCCTTTTGATTTGGATCCAATTGAAAACGCTTCAACAGGTCGGCCTCGATGTCCTGGTTCCAATGTCGGCGGAAGGAGGCCAGATATTCCAGTGTGCTGCGCACGGTCATCCACGGATAAAACGCCACGGCGTCCGGCACGTAGGCGAGCCGCGATTTCACGGCCACTTCATGCTTCTGCGGGTCGAGACCAAACACACTCGTTGTGCCGGAATTCGGGCGGAGCAGATTCAGCAGGCATTTGATGGTCGTGGTCTTGCCCGCGCCATTGCGGCCGAAAAAGCCGTAGCATTTTCCAGCGTGGACGGTCAGGCTCAGGCCATTCACCGCGTCCAGCCTGCCGTAGCGGCGGTGGAGTTCTCGGATTTCGATGACAGGATTATTCATGTTGCCTTTCCTGGTAGGGCGCGTCACTCCGTGCGCGCCGTTTTGAAATCGTGCTATGCTCCGGCGCGCACGGAGTGACGCGCCCTACCCGAGATTGGTTTGAAGTCCGGTATTTCATTTCTCCTCCTTCGATTTGCGCTCGAAGTAGTCGAGCCGTTCCTTGACCAGGGCGAGAAATTTTTCACGGTCCACCTGCAGGTGATGTGCCATCACCACCGCCTCATCAATTTCCGTGAGCAACAGCTTGTTTTTGACCTGTTTGGTGAACGGTGAATTGTTCTCCTTCAGAAAGCAGCCTTTGCCGGGAAGGGTTTCGATGACGCCCTGGCTTTCGAGTTCCGCATAAGCCTTGGCAATGGTGTTGCGGTTGACGCGCAATTCCTCGGCGAGCGGACGGATGGAGGGCAACGATTCGCCGGGCCGCAGGGAGCCGGCTGCCGCGGCGTAGCGGATTTGATCCACCAGTTGGAGGTAAACCGGCTTGCCGGACTTGAAATCAATCTGAAACATCATAACTTCGCCAAGTGTCATAGGACAATATGACAGTTGGCGCCGGGCGTCAAGCGGAATTTTAGTAAAATGATTTTGTAGCGCAGACTGGCAGTCTGCTGTATCGCGGATTGGCAATCCGCTGACCGTGGAAACTTCGGTCGTCGGGCCGACTGCCAGTCGGCGAAACGGCAGGTTGCCAACCTGCGCTACACGGGGGTCGGCAAGTTTTTATCGGAGGGCCTGCAACACCGCTTCAACCACACGCTCAACGCCGATGCCGTTCATGCAACGGAAATCAATCGGGCATTCACGCCGGAAACACGGCGAGCAGGGTGCGTCGGACTTCAGCAGGCGATGCCGCGGGTCGCCCGGCAAGCCCGGCCCGGTCAGTTCCGGTGACGTGCTGCCGAACGGCACCACCACCGGCGTTCCGAGCGCGGCGGCCACGTGCATCGGGCCGGAATCGTTCGTGAGCAGGACGCGGCAGAGTTTCAGGAGCGACATCAGTTCGCGGAGCGAAGTCTGGCCGGCAAGAGTTCGGAGTTCGGAACTGACGCGTTCGGCGAGCTGCACGTCGTTTTTGCCGCCGAAAAGCAGCCAGACGCAGTTCGTCCGATTCTGAATTTCGCGGACGGCGGCGATAAAGCGTTCCACCGGCCAGCGTTTGGCCGGGCCGTATTCCGCGCCCGGATTCAAACCGAAGACCGGCTGCGTGATTTTCTCCAGGCCGAATTTTTTCTTCGCGGCTTCAATTTCATCCGCGGCAACGAACAATTGCGGCGCAATGGGTTCCGGATTCGCGCCCAGCGCGGCGACAAGATGCAGGTACTCGTGAATTTGGTGAGCGGTGGCCGGGAGATGGAAGATGGGAGATGGGAGATGGGAAATTAGTCTTTTGATTTCCGCCACTGAGCGTTTATGCATTTTTGCGGCATCGGTGCGTGGCAGAACGGCTTGGGTCAGAAAAAAATTCCGCCAAGGCCGCGCGTAACCGATCCGTTGTGGAATTCGAGCCAGCCACGTTTCGATCGCCGAACGCGGCGAATTGGGAAGCACCAGCGCGAGGTCAAATTGGGTAGGGATGGCGCGCTGCGCCGTCCGGTCATCGCAGCGCGATGACCCTACCCGACGTAATGCCCTGGCGACGGCGAAGACACTTTCGTTTGGGGCGATTGAAATCGCTTCATCCACTGCCGGATGGCCTGCCCACAAATCCTTCAGTTTTTCCGGCGTCAGCAACGCAATATGCGCGTTGGGAAAGCGTTCGCGGACCCGCATCAAGGCGGGCGTTGTCATCACGGCGTCGCCCAGCCAGTTGGTTCCGCGAACCAGAATGCGGGGAGCAGATGGCAGTTGGCAGATGGCTGTTGGGGAATTCATGGTGCATCCGCACCGCCCTCGACTCTCGGCTCTCGCCGCTCGACCTTTTTGGGCGCCGGTTTCCAGCGTTTATGGACCCAGAACCAGTTCGCCGGGTCGCGCAGCACGGCGGCTTCGTGCCGCCGAAGCACGTCCCGCATAATAGTTTCGACCGGGCGCGGATGGCCGTTTTCGCGGGTGGGAATTTGTTCGCCCAGTTCCAGCCGCCATTTGGCCAATCCGATGCGATAACAGACCGCGGCGTAAAGTTCGCAATCATAACGCAGGGCAAAAACCGCCGGGGACGGGTTGGTGGAGCAGTCGTGTCCGAGAAACGGCAGGCGCAACCCGTGGTCGCCACCGTGTTGATCAATCTGCAAACCGAGAATAATCGCCGGCTGGTTCATGGCCGCCCGCAGCAGGGGACCGCCGGTGCGCCGCTCAAAAAACAGGCAATCGGATTGGCTGCGCAATTCTTCCAGCAGGCGATTCAGGCCGGGCTGATTCAAGGCCCGATACGTGGTCGCGGATTGGTAACCCGGCACGATGTCGTTGAACCGCGCGTAAAGTTCGAAGTTGCCGAAATGTCCACCGGCGTTGACGACGCGGCGCGGTGGCAGCAGGCGTTCACCGCCAATAGGTTCCACGTGCGGGCGCAATTCGTCGAAACTCATGGAGATGGTTTTGACCGCGCTGGCATAGTTCTCACCGATCCGGCGGAAATTTTCTCTGGCCAGCGCCCGGATTTCGGCCGGCGATTTTTGAGCGCCGAAACACATCGTCAGATTTTTCAACGCCACCCGCCGGTGCCGGGCGTCGAGCCAGTAAGCCAGAAGACCGCCGGCGCGGCCGAGGCGCGCGACCCAGGTCAATGGCAGCGCCTGAAGCAACGCCACGAGCGCACGGCCGAGCCAATAGATCAACGTGTTCATCTTTAACGAAAGCAGATGCGGCGGACACAATCCTGAAAATCGTTCGCGCCGCTGACGATCTGGATTTCGACGCGCATGAAATAAATCGGCAGGTCGCGCCGGTCAATTTTGGGGAAGCGCACGGCGTCCTTTTGCGTGGTGATGATGGTATTGGCCTGGCGTTTCTTTCCGCGGTTGATGACGTTCAGCACCTCCTGCTGCGTGAAACGGTGGTGATCGGCGAAGCGCTTGGAATAAACCAGTTCCGCGCCGAGTTTGACCAGGCTTTGCTCAAAACTTTCGGGCTGCGCAATGCCACTCAGCGACGCGACCTTGCGCCCTTTCAGAAAATCTAGGCCGATGCGTTCGCCGGTGAAAACGTCCTCGAGATACAGCGGATGATGAACGCATTCAATAATCGCGGCGTCAGGATTCAAATCTGTCAGGCGCCGGCGGAGCTCGGCGGTCTGGCCGTCGCTCTTCGTGATGAAAATAGTCTGGGCCCGCGCGATATGCGACGGCGGTTCGCGCAAGGTGCCGCGCGGCAGCAAATGTTCGTTGCCAAACGGCTGCTGGCGGTCCACCAGCACCACGTCGTGGCGGCGTCCGCGCAAATCCCAGTATTGAAAGCCGTCATCCAGCAACAGCGTGTCGCAGCCGAATTTTTCAATCGCGTAACGTCCGCTTTTCACGCGGTCCTTGTCCACCAGCACGATGACGTCCTTCAGGTTCGACGCGAGCATGTAAGGCTCGTCGCCGGCCATTTCCGAGTCCAGCAGGAGCGATTTGCCGTCGGAGACCACGCGCGGCGGCGTCTGGTCTTCACGCAGGAAAATTTTGTTCAACAGCCAGACGTGGACCGGCGGCGGCTTGGAACGGTAGCCCCGCGACAGGATGGCGACATTGCGGCCGGCGTCGCGCAGCTCGCGCGCAAACTTTTCCACGACCGGCGTTTTGCCCGTGCCGCCGACAGTGAGGTTGCCGATGGCGATGACTTGCACACCGAGGGTCTTGTCGCGAAGGATGCGGACGTTGTAAAGCCAGCGGCGCATTTTGACACCAACCTGAAAGAGTTTGGAGCCGCCGAACAAAAAGCCGCGCATCAACGCCGCCCGGGTATCGCGGCGCTCGCCGGAGATGACTTCGAGGGCGAAGGTTTCGAGGCTTTCGATCCAGTCCCGGAATCTTTCACGCATGAGGCCTCAATGTGCCAAGCGGCGACTCGTACAGCAAGTGTCCCATCGTCATCTTAATCCTGCTCTTGATCGTAATCGCTCGGAACGGGTTAAGATCAAGAAGACGATTAAGATTAAGATTGTTAAAATCCCATCCGCGAGATTTCCTTCTCCAAGGCCATTTGGAATTGCTGCACATCCGCGGCGGACGGTTTGTAGCCCTGTTGTTTGGGCACGACCCCGAGCCGTCCGCTCTGGTCGAGATACCAGTCGGCGGTCTGGCCGTCGCTGAAGGTGACCTTGCCGCTGACAATCGCGCCGGGCCGGGTCAATTGGTCCACGCTTACGGAAACCTTGCCGGCGGCGGGCGGTGGTTCGGCGGTTGGCGTTGCGTCTTTTGTCCCGGTGGCTTTGGGCGCCGCTGCGGGCGGCGGTTCGACGTTTTTGGGCGGTTCGGGATCTTTCGGCGTCAGTTTCAAGTCATCCACGAGCAGCCGCACCTCCATGTAGGTGAGCCGGAGGCCAAATTCCTCCGCGAGCCGGCTTTGAATCTCCGAAAGTTTTGCGCCCTGCAGAATCCAGGCGGTAACGCGCTGGCGTTGGTTTTCGTCCAAATTCATGATGAAGATTTTAGTCGCCGGGGCTGGGGAAATCCAGCGGCAAGCTGGGGCATTTAAAGCTCACCGGGCGCGTTGGGTGACGGCCATTTTGCCGATGTTGGTGAGCACGTCCCAGGCGGGTCCGGGAAATTTGTGCATCTGCGTCATGACATCTTCGAACGCGGTCAGAAACCACCCGGCATCGGCTTCGTTGATGACCAGCGGCGGCAACAGCTTGATCACGTCAACGCCATGGCCGGCCACCTGCGTGATGATGTGATGCTTGTCCAGCAACGGAATGATGGCCGCTTGCGGAAACAGGCTTTTGTCCATGGTATGACACATCGTCCAGGCCATCTTGAGGCCGAGTGATTTCGGCGAGCCAAGCTCAATGCCGATCATCAGGCCGCGCCAGCGGACGTCCTTCAGGAGTTCAAACCGCGGTTGCAGTTTGCGCAAACCGTTACCAATGAAATCACCCATGCGGGCGGCATTGGCCACGAGCTGGTGCCGATCCAGCACGTCGAGGGCGGCCAACCCGGCCGCCATGGCAAAGCTGCCCTGGCTGAAGGTCGAGCTGTGGACTACGGACCGTTGCATGGAACAAAAGACCTTCTCGTGAATCCATTTTTTGCACAGCACCGCGCCGACCGGGACGAAACCACCCGAAAGCGTTTTGGCCAGAACCACAATGTCCGGATCCATCTCCGGGCCGTCATGTTCAATGGCCAGAAATTTTCCGGTACGGCCCATGCCGGTTTGCACTTCGTCCGCCACGAACAAGGCGCCGTATTTGCGGCAGAGGCGTTGCGCCTCCAATAGATAACCGGGTGCTGGCAGGTTGACGCCCTTGCCTTGCACCGGCTCAACAACGAACGCCGCCACGTCGCCTTTCTTGAGCTGGGCTTCCAAAGCCGCCAGGTGGTTGAAGGGAACAATCCGGCAATGCGGCAGGAACGGCTCGAAGCCCTCGCGGAAATTTTCGTCGCCGTTGATGGAAAGCGCGCCATAGGTCAGCCCGTGAAAAGATTTTTCACAATGAATCACCGTGGATTTGCCGGTGGCGCAACGGGCGTATTTGAGCGCCGTTTCAATGCCTTCGGCGCCCGAGTTGGTGAAGAAGACCATGTCGAGCTGGTTCGGCATGCGTTTCTTCAACTCCGCCGCCAGCAGGCCGGAGAGCAGGGGCGCCTCCAGTTTTACCAGGCTTGGATAATCCGCGTTGAGAAAATCAATCAGCACGCGGCGGACCTCGGGATGGTTGCGGCCGAGGCCGAACACGCCGTAGCCTGAAAGCAAGTCCAGGTACTTCTCGCCGTTGACATCCCAAAGGTAAGGACCTTCGGCACGGACGTAGCACCGGTCAAAACCGATGGTCTTGAGGGCGCGGACATTTGCCGGGTTGACGTGCTCGGATTGGAGCTCGTAGTTTCTACCCGCGTGCTGTTTCAGCAATCCGACAATGTCCAAACTGGATTCCTGGGACATGAAAAAATTCTGCCGGCAGGATAGACACTCAACCTTTTAAAATCCAGTCATAACCTTTCGCCTCGAGTTCCAGGGCGAGATCCTTGCCGCCGGTGCGGACGATCCTGCCGTCCACCAGAACGTGGACAAAATCCGGCACGATGTAATTGAGCAGCCGTTGGTAATGGGTGATGACCAGTTGTGCGTTGTCGGCACGCTTGAGTTTGTTCACGCCGCTCGAAACGATCTTCAGCGCGTCAATGTCCAGGCCGGAATCGGTTTCGTCGAGGATGGCGAGCTTGGGTTCCAGCACGGCCATCTGGAAAATTTCGTTGCGCTTCTTTTCACCGCCGGAAAACCCCTCGTTAACCGAGCGTTTCAACAAATCGTCGCTCAGTTCGAGCAATTTCATCTTGTCCTTTACGACCGTGAGGAACTCCATCGCGTCCAGTTCCGGCTCGCCTTTGGATTTGCGGATTTCGTTGAGCGCGGCCTTGAGAAAATAGGTGCTGTTCACGCCCGGGATCTCGACCGGGTACTGGAACGCAAGGAACAACCCCTCGCGCGCCCGTTCCTCTGGGTCGAGGTCGAGCAGGTCGTGGCCGTTGTAAATCACCCCGCCGCCGGTCACGTCGTAACCGTCGCGGCCGGCCAGCACGGCGGCCAGCGTGCTTTTGCCGCTGCCGTTCGGGCCCATGACGGCGTGGACTTCGCCGGCGGAGACGGTCAGGTTGACGCCTTTCAGGATTTGTTTCCCCTCGACACCCGCCGAGAGGTTTTTGATTTCTAATATCGTTTTGCTCATTTTCTAAAATTATTCAACCACGGATGGACACGGATAAACACGGATTAGGAATCACAAAACAACACGCTCCGACTGAAGCCGGGCGTTTTTGAAATTCAAAATCAAGCCAACTCGTAACTTCGTAATGCGCAGGTAATTCAACATCTGGTCTCTCATCCGTGTCCATGCGTGTTTATCCGTGGTTAAATTTCAGCCCACGCTTCCTTCCAGGCTCACGCCCAGAAGTTTCTGCGCTTCAACCGCGAATTCCATCGGCAGTTCCTTGAACACTTCCTTGCAGAAGCCGTTGACAATCATGTTCACGGCGTCCTGGGTCGAAAGCCCGCGCTGGTTGCAATAGAAAATCTGGTCCTCGCCAATCTTTGAGGTTGAGGCCTCATGCTCGACGCTGGCCGTGGTGTTCTTCACCTCGATGTACGGGAACGTGTGCGCGCCGCACTTGGACCCGATCAGCATGGAGTCGCATTGCGAAAAGTTCCGCGCGTGCGCGGCGCTCTTCTGGATTTTCACCAGGCCCCGGTAACTGTTCTGGCCGCGACCGGCGGAAATGCCCTTCGACACAATCGTGCTGCGCGTGTTTTTGCCGATGTGCGTCATTTTCGTGCCAGTGTCGGCCTGTTGATAATTGTTCACCACGGCGACGGAATAAAATTCGCCCACCGAATTGTCGCCCAACAGGATGCAACTCGGGTATTTCCAGGTGATGGCCGAGCCGGTCTCGACCTGCGTCCAGGAAATCCTCGAGTTTCTGCCTTTGCACAGGCCGCGCTTGGTCACGAAATTGTAGATGCCGCCCTTGCCGTGCTCGTCGCCCGGATACCAGTTCTGGACCGTCGAGTATTTGATCTCGGCGTTTTCCAGGGCGATGAGTTCGACGACCGCGGCGTGCAACTGATTGGTATCGCGCATCGGGGCGGTGCAGCCCTCCAGGTAACTGACGTAGCTGCCCTCATCGGCGATGATCAAGGTCCGCTCGAATTGCCCGCTGTTGGCGGTGTTGATGCGAAAATAGGTCGACAGTTCCATCGGGCAGCGCACGCCTTTGGGCACGTAGCAGAACGAACCATCGCTGAAAACGGCGGAATTGAGCGCGGCAAAAAAATTGTCGTTATGCGGCACCACCGTCCCCATGTATTTCCTGACCAACTCGGGGTGGTTTTTGACCGCCTCGCTGAAGGAACAAAAAATGATGCCTTGTTTGGACAATTCCTTTTTGAAAGTCGTGGCCACCGAAGCGCTGTCCAGCACGGCGTCCACCGCCACGCCCGAGAGCCGCTTTTGTTCATCCAGGGAAATGCCCAGTTTTTCGAAGGTCCGGCGCAATTCCGGGTCCACTTCATCCAGGCTGCCGAGCTTGG
The DNA here is from genome assembly GCA_035604955.1 of Candidatus Limnocylindrales bacterium. Classification (GTDB taxonomy): domain Bacteria; phylum Verrucomicrobiota; class Verrucomicrobiia; order Limisphaerales; family UBA11358; genus UBA11358. The sequence continues at coordinate 12,565 of DATNHM010000005.1, forward strand.
GCTTGGGTTTGGCCGCCGCATAATAGATATAGGCCTGATAATCGATGGGCGGATAATAAACATTGGGCCAATGCGGCTCCTGCATGGTCAGCCATTGGCGATAGGCCTTGAGCCGCCACTGGAGCATGAAATCCGGCTCGCCCTTCATTTGGGAAATTTTGCGCACGACCCCTTCGTCCAATCCGGGCGCAAAAGACTCGGTCTCAATGTCGCTCACAAAGCCGTACTTGTACTCGGAGGCGACGAACGTCTCGATTGTATCGGTGCTTGAATCCATAAACAGGACAAAACTAGTCCCTTTCCAGCTTATGCCAGCCCCCGCAGTTGTCAAACCCGGAAATATCGTGCCAGATTCAACGGCCAAGAGACGATCGGTTGACGACGTTCCAAGCGGTTGACCGCGCTCCAAGCTGTTCACCGCGTTTGACGTGGTTTTCCCCCTTCCAAGCGGTTCACCACGCCGCCAGCACCCTGGCCACGCCGGTCAACGCGCCGGCCTTGAGCATCCAGCTTTCATCGGCCAACCAATTCGTTCTTTCGACTTGAGTCCACTTCCAGGCCGGTCCGGTCATCATTCTTGCGGCGGGCA
>DATNHM010000006.1:0-3671 GCA_035604955.1 Candidatus Limnocylindrales bacterium
GTCCCCACCGAGCCGCGGCGCGTTGGGGACAACGCGCCCTACCGATGACAAATCCACCGTCGCCCCGATCAGCCTTGGCGTTTCGCGCGCCACAAGCTGGCTGATGCAGCTTTCGGCGAGGCAGACCGCCAGTCCGCCTTCGCTGCAATCGTGCGCGCTCTTCACCAGACTGCTTTGAATCAGGCCCAGCAACGTGGTGTGCAGCGTCTTCGCCCTCTCCAGATCGCACGGCGGTGGCGTGCCGGTTTTCTTTCCCTGCACGGCCTGCAAATAAGCCGAACCGCCGAAACCGAGCAGCGGATCATTTTTGTCCGCGATTTCGCCGAGCAAAATAATCGCGTCGCCCTCGTCCTTGAACCATTGCGTCGTGATGTGCTCCGGTTTTTCAATCAGGCCGACCACCACGACCGTCGGCGTCGGGTCAATCGGCCCGGCGGGACTCTGGTTGTAAAGCGAGCAATTGCCGCCGGTGACGGGCGCGTTGAACACCCGGCACGCCTCGGCCAGCCCGCGTACGGATTCCTGGATCTGCCAGAACAATTCCGGCTTCATCGGGCTGGGCATGTTGAGATTATCCGTCGTGCCGAGCGGCACCGCGCCGGAACAGGCCAGATTGCGACACGCCTCGGCCATCACAATCTTCGCGCCTTCGTAGGGATCGAGATAAACGTAAGCGCCATTGCCGTCCGCCGTCAGCGCTATGAGCTTTTCGGGAAATGTGGGCTCGACGGATTCTCGCCCCACCAACTCTGGCAGGCTGTCCGGCTTGATGCGCAGGACCGCCGCGTCACTGCCGGGACAAACCGCCGAACCGTCGCGCACCATGTGATCGTATTGCCGATAAACCCAGTTCTTCGACGCAATCGTCGGCCATGCTAAAAGTGTAAGGAGCGCAGTTCTGGAGTCGGATGTCTGGGGAATCTCTTCCAACCGGAATGCGCGAACTTGCTTGAGATATTCCGGTTCCCTGGCTTCGCGCTGATAAACCGGTGATTCGTCGGCGATTTTCTTCGCCGGAATATCCGCCACGATTTTGCCGTGCTGTTTCACGATCATGCGGCCGGTGTCGGTGACGAAACCGATTTCCGACCACGGCAAATCCCATTTGTCAAAGATGCGTTTTACTTCCGGCTCGCGGCCTTTATGAACGATGATGAGCATCCGTTCCTGCGACTCCGACAACATGAGGTCGTAACTGGTCATGTTCGGGGCGCGTTGCGGAACCTTGTCCAGTTCAATCTCAATGCCCGTTCCGGCGCGGGCGGCCGTTTCGCAGGTGGAACAAGTCAGACCCGCTGCGCCCATGTCCTGAATGCCGGCGACGGCGTCGGTGGCCAGTAATTCGAGGCACGCCTCGCACACGAGCTTTTCCATGAACGGGTCGCCAACCTGCACCGCACCGCGTTGCTGCTCGGCGGATTCCTCGGTCAAATCCTGCGAAGCGAACGACGCGCCCGCGAGGCCGTCGCGACCCGTGGGCGGGCCGACGTAGAAAACCGGATTGCCGATGCCTTTGGCCGCGCCGCGGGCAATTTGTTCGTGCCGCAATACACCCAGGCAAAAGGCGTTCACCAGTGGATTGCCTTCATATGATTTGTCGAAATAGACCTCACCCGCGATGGTCGGAATGCCAAAGCAATTGCCGTAATGCGCAATCCCGGCCACCACCCCCGCAAAGAGCCGTCGATTGTTTCGCAACGCTGCGTCGACTTCTCCGTTCGTAGCAGCCGACGTGAGTCGGCTCTGACTTTTTTCGGAATTTGAAGTGAGCGGACTAACGTCCGCTGCTACATCCTTAACAATCGGCCCGAAACGGAGCGAGTTCACCGAACAAATCGGGCGGGCGCCCATGGTGAAAATGTCGCGCACGATGCCGCCCACGCCGGTGGCCGCGCCCTGAAACGGCTCGACCGCGCTGGGATGATTATGTGACTCAATCTTGAAGGCGATGGCGAGGCCGTCGCCGATGTCAATGATGCCGGCGTTTTCCTCGCCGGCGCCGACGAGGATTTTCCTGGATTTGGTCGGAAAGGTTTTGAGCAGCGGCCGCGTGTTTTTGTAGCTGCAATGCTCGCTCCACATCACCGAGAAGATGCCCAGCTCGGTGTAGCTCGGCACACGGCCCAGCAGCTCGAGGATTTTCTGATACTCGTCCGGCGAGAGGTTGTGTTGGGCAACCAGTTCGGGAGTGATGGCGGGTTCGGTCATTCGGCAATAAATTATGTCAAAACGTCGGCGCAGGATGCGCCATTTTCGCGCGCGAAACAAGCAAATCAAGAAACGGGAAGTGTCCAAATTTTGTCACGGAGCGCGGATTGTCCTCAATCCGCAGCCGTTTGATTGAGTCGAAAAAGCTGCGAGTTGAGACAACGCGCGCTCCGGTTCGCAGCCCGAAATTTAAATTGGGACGCTACCTCGCGCCGGTGGCATTCGACAGCCGGTTGAAAGTGGTTTAATCTGCACCATCATGCGAAGCCTGGTGCGAACGTCGTCGGTGGCTGCTGTTTTGATTGCGGCGTTGGCCGTCGGTTCGCCGAACGGGAAGTTGCCGGCACATTACGAAACGGCGACGTTGGCCGGCGGTTGTTTTTGGGGTTTGCAGGAATCCTTGCGCCAGGTTCCCGGGGTCATCAAGACCACTGTGGGCTACACCGGTGGTATCACGCCAAATCCAACCTACGAGATGGTTGGCACCGGCAAAACCGGCCATGCGGAGGCGGTGCAGGTCATCTTCGACCCGGCCAAATTAAGTTACGAGGAATTGCTCAATCACTTCTTCTGCGTTCATGACCCGACGTCACCCCGCCTTCAAACGAATGGTGTGCAGGCGCAATATCGTTCGGCCATCTTTTACCACGGTGAAGCACAACGCCAGATGGCCGGGCGCGTGAAGGAGAAATTCAGCCAATCGGGCAAATGGAGTAACCCGGTGGTCACGGAAATCACGCCAGCCGCGGAATTTTATCCGGCGGAAGCGTATCATCAGGATTACCTGCAAAGAATCTCCGGCGGCCACACCTGTCGCTTGGTCCGGAATTGAGTTGATTCAGTGGTTGAACCGCCTTGTGTTTTCGAATCGTCTCCCGTGCTTCCCACCGTATTTTTAGCGTCTTTGCGCCTTTGGGTTTAATCTATATCGTCACGCCAATGCACTCGAAGCGCATCGGAATTGTGGGTGGCGGCGCGGCCGGATTTTTTGCCGCGCTGGCGTGCGCAGAAGCTGAAAGCGGCGCGGAAATTTTCGTCCTCGAAAAAACATCGCAATTTCTTTCCAAGGTCAAAATTTCCGGCGGCGGCCGGTGCAATGTCACCCACGCTAATTTTGACGAACGCGAATTTGCCGCCCGTTTTCCCCGGGGCGAACGGGCGTTGATTGCGCCCTTCAAGCAGTTTCAAGCCCGTGATACCGTGGCGTGGTTCGCCACCCATGACGTGAAACTGAAAACCGAAAGCGACGGCCGGATGTTTCCGGCGACGGATTCGTCACAGACCATCATTGATTGTCTGCTCGGCGCGGCGCGCCAGGCGGGCGTGAAGCTGCTGACGAATTGCGGCGTGAAAAATGTCGCCAAAAGGCCGGACGGTCGTTTTGAACTAACATTGTCTTCCGGTAGGGCGCGTCACTCCGTGCGCGCCGCTGGATTGGACGCCAACGACGGCGCGCACGGAGT
>DATNHM010000007.1:0-46610 GCA_035604955.1 Candidatus Limnocylindrales bacterium
CCCGAAGACTAACACGAGGAATTGCACTTGTCACTATATTATGCGAATCTCAATAGACCGTCAACTGGCCGCTCCTTAGCCTTATTCCAAGATCTTTCAACAGCGTATGCACTTGGTCGATCGCTTCCCGATTTGCAAATCGAAGGCTCGGCGTGGAGACCTGAGTCCGTAGCAGAGCCGCTTATGCTCAATTGTCTCTAGGACACGTTCGCCAAAATTTCTCCACGCAATAGAACTGAACAACTGAATTCTCCCGGTCCGGCAATTGATGACGCGATCGTATGATGACATTGCATGACTTTGAAGTAACGGAAAGGAGTCCAATGCCACTCTGTCGAAAGTCATCTTGCCGCGCAGATTTTGCAATCCGGGTCGCTAGTGCCTCAGGTAGCGCAATGTAGGATTCGTCTGCAAAACCTAGATTGTTCAGCGCTTGCAGCATTGCTTCCTCAACACGCTTTAATTTAATTTCAACTGCCACAAGCCGTTTTTGTAAAGGCATCCATCCGTTAATTTTTTGGAGCCGCTCATCGGACGAGCGAATTACGAAGCGCTCTTTGATCAAACGCTCTGTTTCCGCTATAACAACTTCCGGAGTGATACTGGGGGCGCAATGGTCGATCAATTTGCGCAACGCAATGGATTTGCCCGTCTCAATATCGGGAATGTTGAGTAATAGAGCGGCCTGAGTGATTGAAGCGACGGGACGAGTTTGTCTTAATCTGAGCCGCCGTAAAACATTGCGCTTATTAAAACTCAAGCCGACTAAATCGCATATACCCCAAGGCGACGTGAATTCAGATTTTATGAGAAGGTTCAGCGTCTGCATCCAATGCAACACTGGCTTCGTCATTTCTGCTTCTAGATTGAACATTAAATCTAAATGGAAAACGGTTTCAATTTGGGCACAAAGTTATTCACAATCTATTCACAACGGACAATATAGCGCAATACTGATTTTGCCATCTTAAATATTTCAATACTAGAGCAGGTTGAGCAAAATTTTTCTTGCCAGGTCGGCACGCTGGAAGACTATGGATTAGACGGAACACGGTTGGATTACTGATTGGAGAACGATGGAGTACGAATTTTGCTTAAATCATTGATGTTAAGACCTAGGCTTGAGACGACCGTCTCATGAAGTGCTGGCGCTTGTGTGGTGTCGATGCCGTTGCTCTGAAAACTCGAACCGGGCCAACTCTCATTCTTCCGGCGGTATGAGACGCACAAGTAATTGATAAGTAGATTGTTATGAATATACTGGGGGAGGCTTGGGTTTTGACATGGCCTCTGTTTCCAAAACCGAAAAACCATGTCAATGGCTAGTGGAGACCGCACCCAAGCAAGTGGGTCAGAGGGTCCAATCCTCTGACCCCAACATATAACGACAACAACCTATTAAAATGGCAACAACGAAACGAACTAGGGCCGACATCCGGCGCGAACAACTCCGTAACGAATTCTTCGGTGAGGTTGCAAAGGAAGAACTGTGGACATCCGATCTGTGGGGATGGTGCTGGGTTCCGCGAACAATGCCACTTGTCTTGCAGGCGATTCGAATGCTATCGAAGGGAAAATCAGCAGCAGAAACATATTTTGCCCTATGGTGTCACTGCATGTCAGAATCAATTGTGGAGATAAAGGACAAAGGAAGCCTGATTGCAGCAGCGGGTTATAACAGTGCAACCGGCGAGCGAACATGGAAGGCACGGATGAAAAAACTGGAAGAACTGGGCTTCATCAAAACTGCTCCAGGTACTGATTGTGTGCTCCTAATGAATCCACATAAAGTGCTGAAACGCCTCAAGGAGTCAGGGAAAAGACCAGAACTTGAAATTGGACTTTATAACAAAATTAGAAAGCAAATGATCGATTATAAATGCCGCGATTTCAAGGAAGTAGCCAAATTTCCACCACCACCACGACTGTCTACTGCGGGGCAAAAATCATAATGTAGAACTATAAACGGTTACAGACGCGACGAGAGCGGCATTGCCGGGCAGAGAATTCGCCAAAGGCAATTCGCAGCGTGGTTACGCCTCTTTGGTCGCGCCATCATCGGGTCAGCGCAAAGTCTTTTGGTGTGACCGTGAAGTGAGTCAGCCCGAAAGTTAGTCGCGGTCAGTCAAAGTGGGTCACCCAGTGTCACAACAAACGGCAGGGCATACCGCGAAGCGAAAGGCGAATGAAAAGCTGGCTTGCCGAGTCGAAGCTTTGAGTGGTAATGGCTAAAGTAAAGCTAAGCCTGCCCACGCTTTCAGCTTCGGCGCGGCAGTTTTCGCTTTACGCAGCGCTCCAAGCGAAGACTGGTGCGCGGTGCAGGTTTTGAACCTGCGACCCCCAGTGTGTGATACTGGTGCTCTACCGCTGAGCTAACCGCGCGCCGGTGGGTAAGAAGCCACAAAAATTGGAAAACTTCAATCTCAAAAGCTGGCGCACGGCCAGCCGGTTCGCCACCTGAGAAACTTTTCCGGTTCGCCGGGGTTTCAAAACCAAATGCGGACAACCCATTCCAACGGAGGAATTCTCATGCGCAAATTTTGCATCGTCTTAATCGTGGCGTCGGGCTTGTGCACGCCGGCCGCCCGTGCCCAGGTCACCAACGTGCCGCTAACGGAATTGGAGGCCTTTGAAGCCGGGACCGGAACGGTCATCGTCAAAGGTGCCGGCCAGGTTGGTACGGTGGCCGTTGACGCATTGAATATTCAGGTGATCAGCAAGGAGTCCCTGGACGCGACCAGCGGCCGCCGACAATACGGCATGGCGGTCGAGGCGGTCGCCAATGATCAGCGGGTGTGGAAAAGGGTGGTGGACTATGACGAAATGGATTCACTGATCAACGGCCTGAATTATCTCGCCAAAATTGATTACAAGGTGACCGCCGAACCCACGTTTGTCGCCAGTTACGTCACCCGGTCCGGGTTGCGAGCCGGTGCGTTCACCAGCCAGCGGCGCGGCGTCATCCAATATTTCCTGCAGGATTACAGCACCAACAGCGTTAACAGCCCGAGAATCTTAATCACTTCCGCCCAACTGGCCCAGTTCGAGGATCTGGTGGAACAGACCAGAAAAAATCTGGATTCATTGCAGGCCGCTCACTGATGGCGCAACGGCCCGTCCGCCTTTCATTTTCTGAGGACCGTGTCGCGCTGGGCCCAGCCAGGATTGGGATGGGGATAATCCAGATTGTAATGCAGGCCGCGGCTTTCGGGCCGCAATTGCGCACACCGCACAATCAACTCCGCCACCGTGGCGATGTTGCGCAGTTCCAGCAAATCGCTGGTCACGATGAAATTCCAGTAATATTCGCGAATTTCCTCCTGCAGGTTCGCAATGCGCTTCTGGGCGCGCTCCAGTCGCTTGTTCGTGCGGACGATGCCGACGTAATCCCACATCAGCCGCCGGATTTCGTCCCAGTTGTGCGAAACGACCACCATTTCGTCCGGGTTGTGCGCGTTGCCGGATTGCCACAGCGGAATGTCCGCCTCAATTTTTTGCGGCGGCTTCGCAATCGCCTTCTCCGCCGCGCGACGCGCACACACCAGCGCTTCCAGGAGCGAATTGCTGGCCAGCCGGTTCGCGCCGTGCAAGCCGGTGCAGGCGGCCTCGCCCACGGCGTAAAGGCCCGCGATGTCCGTCTCGCCGTCCACGTTCGTCACCACCCCGCCGCACTGATAATGCGCCGCCGGCACGACGGGGATCGGTTCCCGGGTAATGTCGATGCCGTAACGCAGGCAGGTCTGGTGAATGTTCGGAAATCGTTCGATGAGGAACTGCGCCGGCCGGTGCGTGATATCGAGCCACACGTGTTCCGCGCCGCTTTTTTTCATCTCGCTGTCAATCGCCCGCGCCACGATGTCGCGCGGCGCAAGCGATTTCAGCGGATGATAGGCGTCCATGAATTCTTTCCCGTCGAGCGTCTTGAGCACACCGCCTTCGCCGCGCACCGCCTCGCTGATGAGAAACGATTTCGCCTGTGGCTGATACAGGCACGTTGGATGGAACTGGACGAATTCCATGTCGGCAATCGTGGCACCGGCACGATAGGCCATCGCCACGCCGTCGCCGGTCGCGATATCGGGGTTCGTCGTGTAAAGGTAAACCTTGCCGCAGCCGCCCGTAGCCAGCAGCGTCACCGGCGCGGTGAACGCCCAGACCCGATTCTCCTTTTTGTCGAATACGTAGGCGCCGAAGCAGCGATTGGCACCGGCCAGACCGAGCTTCTGGCTGACGATTAAATCAATGGCGATGTGGTTTTCAAAAATCTGGATGTTCGGCTGTTGCGCCACCGCATTCAACAGCGCCCGTTCGATTTCGCGCCCGGTCACGTCCTTGGCGTGCAGAATGCGCCGTTTCGAATGGCCGCCTTCCTTGCCCAGGTCCAGTTCCTTGCCGCCGTCCTCGGCCGGGGCGTCGCGCTTGGAGAATTTCATGCCGAGTTCGATCAATTCCTGAATCAGCGCCGGGCCTTCCTCGACGATGGTGCGGACGACGCTTTCCTTGCACAGACCCGCGCCCGCGGTGAGCGTATCGCGCACGTGCAACTCGAATGAGTCCTCCTTGCTCGTCACCGACGCGATCCCACCCTGCGCATAGTTCGTGTTCGACTCCGCGCGGTCCTTTTTGGTGACAATGGCCACGCGCCCGCGCGGGGCGACCTTGAGCGCGAAGGACAACCCCGCGATACCACTGCCCAGGACAATGAAATCGAATTGTTTCACTGAACCTGAAAATTAACGCAAGGGCGCAAGGACGCGAAGATAAATTGTTCAGGGGTGGTCACAACGTCTTTTCCATGAACATTTCGGCAAGCGGATTGGCATTGTACCGTGCAATCTCATAGAAACCCAACTCCCTGAATAATGCCAGCGCGGCAGATGATTTCGCGGTCGTGTCCAGCCTGATTAACCTGTAGCCAAAATTGCGGGCGTCGTTGACTGCACTGACACATAACGCGCGCCCGATTCCCTGTCCGCGGAATCCGGGTGCAAGATAAAGTCGTTTTAACTCGGCGATTTCTTCTGACAACCCCCGTACACCGACGCAACCGCAAATCTCACCCTGTTTCTCGACTACATAAAAGCAGCTGCGACCCCGGGTATAGACGTGGTCAATGTCCCGGATATCTGCGTCTTTCCCGTCGGGCAGAAACTCAAAGCCCATTTCGTCGAACACTCCTTTCAAAAATGAAAGCAACCCTCCGTCATCGGCGGAGTTGTATCGCCTGATTTTCACAGTCGTGCGTTATCGATCAACCGGGTCTTGCCGACGAACACCGCCAGCGCCATTTGGGTCCCACGGGTAACTTTCGCCACGGGCATAAGCGTGCCCGGCTCAAAAAATTCCACATAGTCCAATTTCGCATCCGGTTCGCATCCGACCAGTTTTTGGACGGCCGCCTTCAATTTTGCCGCCGGAAACGCCCTCGACTTCCTGACCGCAACGCGCGCAACTTGAATCGCACACCAGAGTACGGTCGCCTGCCGCCGCAAATTGCCGGTCAAATATTTATTGCGCGAACTCATCGCCAGACCGTCCGCTTCTCGCAATGTCGGCGCCACGATGATTCTCACCGGAAAATTCAAATCCGCGACCATGCGTTTGACGATGGCCGCCTGCTGAAAATCCTTTTGACCGAACACCGCCACGTCCGGTTGCACGAGATTGAAAAGCTTGGCTACCACGGTCGTTACGCCGCGAAAATGCGTCGGCCGCGCCGCGCCCTCCATCGTTTGCGATAGTCTTTCTTCGATGACGTAAGTGCTGAAATCGGTGGAGGGCACTGCTTCGTCAGTGCCCTGATCTTGGACATGGGAAGCGACAATGCGCTTCCCTCCAGACCTCGGCGGATACATTTCTTTGTCACCCGGCGTGAAGACCACATCCACGCCGGCACCGCGACAAAGTTTCAAGTCACGCTTCAAATCACGCGGGTATTTGGAAAAATCCTCGGTCGGCCCGAACTGCGTCGGGTTTACGTAATTGCTCACCACCACCACACCATTTTTGCCAACCGCCCGGCGCGCGCGCTGGACCAGGCTCAAATGTCCTGCGTGCAGATAACCCATCGTCGGCACAAAACCGATGCGCGTGCCCGCGCGTTTCCACCGCACAGCCAGCCTTTGCATGACGGAGACCCTTGAAACAATTCGCATGCTTTTATTGAACCAGGATCATCACGCATTCACGAAGGAAAAGGCAGCGCCCTGATTTGAAATTGTTCATTTTACTTTTCGGATAAAAAAGACGTAAACCACAAACCCGATCACTGCCAGCATGACGATGCCGTACAACAGGTTCGAAATTGGGGTAGAGTTTTGAACCTGATTGGTCACAATGTTTGTCATTTTCCAGCCTTTCTGATTTGAGATGCCACGCCAACCCTGGCTGCGCTTTGAGCACCGGTAACGGGTGGCAGTTCGAGGATGATGATAAATTCCTCAGGGTCGCCATACGTCCAGCCATAGCAGCATATAGCTTCGGGATGACCGTGCAGTTTTATGTTTTCTTTATTCGCCACAGCGTTCAATCAGTCCGGTCATTTTCCAATGGCTCTTGTCCATTCCAGCCGCCATCGCCGGAGTCGTTCTCAATGCGCCATGAGTCTTGACAAAGCTGTCATACACGAAATTCACCGCAACCGCAGCCTGAAAATTCTCAAACTTTTTGCTGAAAGCGTTCGTCAAACAAGTGAGCCTTCGGCAGTGCCTCCGCAGCGTGTGGCTCTGTTTCCCGAAGGGTGAAGTGGAAATACGGTCAACACTGCCAAAGAAAAGTAAATGAACTGTTTTGGCGGGGCGAAGTTCCTGATGAGCCGGCTCGCGAGGCCTCGCCCCACCGAAAGCTGCAAAAGGTACCGCCCCAAAAGAAAAACCGCGCTGGTGGTTTCCAACGCGGTTTGGTCGTGCGATCTGCGGCTGCCACCGGCTTCGGCGACGCCCATAGACCGTCCCCACAAATTTATCAGCGCACAAAGTTCAGCGGCGCATTGGCCGGCATTTCGTGGGCGCAGGGCTGGTTCGTCGGTGCGTCCGCCTCGCGGTCATTGGGCATCACGATTTTGTTCGCGAGCATCCACGCCTCGACTTCCTCGCCGCTGACGTCCGCGAGCATGTGGCCGTTGACCTCGACGCACGGGCTCAGCATCTGTCCGCTTTTCTCGATCATTTCCTGGCGCTGCAACGGGTCGTTGATGACATCGCGGTCTTCAAACGGCAGGTCGTATTTGCGCAGCACGGCGCGGACGCCCTGGCTCCAGCCGCAAGTCGGTTTCAAATAAGCAATGATTTTTGGCTTTTCCATAACTTTTCAAATTTTGGCTTCCCAACGCCAATATACTGCCATATCCCTTGCCGTTCGCAAAGTCTTTTATCGCTCTATTTCCTTTTGCCGCGCCGAAAGCACTTTTCGCGACGGCACGTAATTCGCAATAAATTCGCGGTAAAATTCAGCAAAAGTCCCCGCCGCAATGGCCATGCGCACATCGGCCATGATTTTCAAAAACAAATGCGAGTTGTGAACGCTCACCATCCGCAGGCCCAGAATTTCATTCACATTCAGCAGATGTCGCAGATAGGCGCGCGTGAAATGTCGGCAGGCGAAGCAGTCGCAGGTTTCATCAATCGGCCGGAAATCCGCCTTGTAAGCGCCGCCTTTGAGACCGAACGCACCGCGGCGCGTGAACGCCGTGCCGTTGCGCGCCACGCGCGTCGGCAGCACGCAGTCGAACAGGTCCACCCCGCGCGCAATCAGTTCGACCATCTGCGCGGGCGTGCCCAGGCCCATGGCGTAACGTGCCTTGGTCGCAGGCAAAAAGGGCTCGGTAAATTCAATCGCCTTCAACATGTCCACTTCCGGCTCGCCGACGCTCACGCCGCCGATGGCGTAACCGTCAAAATCCAGCGCGACCAGCGCCCGGGCACATTCTTCGCGCAATGCGGCATTCGACCCGCCTTGGACGATGCCAAAGACTAGTTGGCCCTCGGCGCGGGATTGTTCGCGACATTCGCGCGCCCAGCGGATGGTGCGTTCGACGGCGAGTTTTTGCTCACGGGCCGGCGCGTCGTGCGGCGGACATTCATCGAAAACCATCGCGACATCCGAACCCAGCACGCGCTGGATTTCCATTGCTTCTTTCGGGCCGAGAAACAACGGCGAGCCGTCGAGGTGCGAGCGGAATTCGACGCCATGCGGTTTGATTTTCCGGATTTTGGCGAGGCTGAAAACCTGGAAGCCACCGCTGTCGGTCAGGATGGGCTTGTCCCATTTCATAAACCGGTGCAGGCCGCCGGCGCCGCGGATGATGTCGAGTCCGGGCCGGATGTTGAGGTGGTAGGTATTGCCGAGGATGATTTGCGTGCCCATCTCCAGCAGCTCGCGCGGGTCGAGTGCCTTGACGCTGGCCTGCGTGCCCACTGGCATGAACATCGGCGTATCCACCACGCCGTGGGCGGTAGTCAATTTTCCCAGCCGGGCCTTGGTGTGCGTGTCGGTTTTAAGCAATTCAAACATCGCGCCGAGGGTAAATAAAAACGGCGCGCAAGCAGATGAAATTTTCGATGCTGCGGAACCGGTCTTTGGTTTATATTAGAAAGCCGGCTGGTTTTCAATTAAACCAACCGCAGGTATGTCCGAATCCTCAACCGATACACCCGGCGTCATGGCGTGCCCGCCATTGGTCTTTCTGGGCGCGTTGGGAATGGGTCTGCTCCTGCATTGGCTGATACCGATCCGGCCATTTCCGCTCAGATTTTCACAGCCACTGGGCGGTGCTTTCTGCCTCGCAAGCATTGCCGTGGGCATCTGGGGCAGCACTACCATGCGCCGCGCCGGTACCAACGTGCGCCCCGATCGCCCCGTCACCGCGCTCGTGACCGGCGGCCCGTTTCGGTTCTCACGCAACCCACTCTATCTGTCACTCACCGCGCTTTACCTCGGCGTCACACTGCTCTGCGACGCCTTGTGGCCGTTGGCAACACTCCTGCCCACGTTGGCGGTCGTGCATTGGAGAATCGTCCTGCGCGAGGAACGGTTTCTGGAAACCAGGTTTGGCGACGAGTACCGCGTCTATAAAGCCCGGGTCCGCCGGTGGCTTTAGCCCTTAACCCTTGCGCTCAAGCTCTGCAAAGGATACGTCCACCAGCAAATCGGCGGCGATTTTTTCCAGTTCGGTTTTCAAGGCGGCGAGATCACAATTTTCGGGCAGTTGCAGACGCGCGCCGGCTTTGAACAAGGTCTCGCCGGACATCGGCGCGCTGACGATTTCGCTGGAGAATTCCTCGACGTTCACGCCCGCGCGCGCCAGCGCGTGGGTGATTTCGCGGACAATACCCGGGCGATCATGGCCGATGATTTCGAGTTTTGTCTGCCGGCCCGTTGCCACCGGAGCCGCCACCTCACCCGGCCGGACGACCACGGTCAGGCCGGCGCCTTGAAGTTTTTGCAGCGCGTCGAGCAGCGGTTGTCTTTTGTCGGCGGGCAGTTCGATGCGCAGGATACCGGCAAACTCGCCGCCCAGCCGGGACATGCGGCTTTCCAGCCAGTTGCCGCCATGCTCGGCCACGACGCGCGCGACGGATTCGACCAGACCCGTCCGGTCCGGGCCAATAATCGTCATCACCAGGGGAGTCAGCATGGTGTCTTGTTAAACCCTTTCCGTCCTCGTGGCAAGCGGTTCTCCGGTTCTTACATCTGTTCCACGGTCTCGATGCCGAGGCTTTCCAACCCTTGCTTGAGAACGCGCGCAGTCAAATCGCACAACGCGAGCCGGCTGGCGCGCGTGGCATCATCGGCCTTGAGCACCGGACAGTTTTCGTAGAACGCGGTGAATTTGCCGGCCAACTCGTAGAGATAATTGCAGAGAAAATTCGGGCGATACTCCTCCGCGACGGCCTCCAGCGTCAGCCCGAAATTCAACAGGTGCTTCGCCAGCACGATTTCTTCCGTTGCCACCAATTGAATGTTGAATGTTGGATGTTGAATGTTCCCGCCTTCGCTTTGCTTCGGCGCGGCAGGGGATGTTTCTTCCGCCTTCCGAAAAATACTTTTAATCCGCGTATAGGCATATTGCAGGTACGGAGCGGTATTGCCCTGTAACGCGAGCATCTTGTCCCAACTGAAAGTGTAATCGCTTTGGCGGTTCGGCAGGAGGTCGGCGTATTTCACGGCGCCCAGCCCGACGACGCGCGCGATTTCGCGCCGCTGTGCCTCCGGCAAATCGGGGTTTTTGTCGGAAACGATTTTGAGCGCCCTTTCTTCGGCTTCATCGAGCAGGTCGGCCAGTTTCACCGTTTCGCCGCTTCGCGTTTTGAACGGCTTGCCATCCTCGCCGAGAATCGAGCCGAACCAGACGTGGGCCAATTTGACCGTCGAGGGTCGAGAGTCGAGGGTCGAGCACCATTTTCGGAATGCGGCGAAAATTTGCTGGAAGTGCAATTGTTGCCGGCCATCGGTGACGTAAATGATTTCGTCCGGTTGCCAGGTCTTGAGGCGGTATTCCAGCGTCGCGAGATCAGTGGTGGTGTAATTGAATCCGCCATCGCTTTTGCGGATGAGCGCGGGGTGGCCCTTGAGCTGGGGATGGTCGTCGAAGAAAATCGCCAAGGCGCCTTCGCTTTCCCGCGCGATGCCTTTGGCAACCAGTTCCTCCACCAACGGTTTCAGACGCGGATTATAAAAGCTTTCACCGAGCGTGTGGTCGAAATTTACGCCGAGCCGTGAATAAATTTCGTCAAATTGCTTTTGTGAGACCGCAATCATCTGGTGCCAGATATAAAGATCACCAGGATCGCCATTTTGAAGTTTTACAAGATGCTGGCGTGCTCTTGCTAGGACGAGATTTTCATCTCCTTCTTTTAGGGTTATTCTAACATCTTCAGCGCGGCCTTTTTTCCAGCAGGATTCTAAGTAATTCAACGCTTGAGGATCACCATTCCCGGCGGCAACAATGGTTTTGTAAATACGTTCAAGTTCAGAAACAGGGTCTTTTAATTTGGATGGATCTTTTCCAGCCAGCAGTTCTAATCGCCAACCCAAAATTAACATTCCAAATTGCGTACCCCAGTCGCCGATGTGGTTGTCGGTGATGACGCGATGGCCGAGCAGCCGCAGAGTGCGTGCCAGACAATCGCCGAGAATCGTCGAACGGATGTGGCCGACATGCATCGGCTTGGCCACGTTCGGTGAACTGAAATCAATCACCACGGTTCGCGGCTGCACGGCCTTGTCAAAAAACAGGTGTTCGCCGCGCGCGGCGGATTGGAGCGTCTGGGCGAGCGCGGAATGCTTCAGCCGGAAATTCAGGAAGCCGGCGCCGGCGATTTCAACCTGCTCGCAGATTTCAGCAACATCCAATTTTGCCAGAACATCGGTTGCGAGTTGACGCGGATTCAGCTTCCGCGCCTTGGCCAGCGACATCAGCGCATTACTTTGGTAATCGCCAAATTTCAAGTCGGGACACGGACGGACGAGAACCGCCGAGAGGTCCGCCTCCGGCAAAACGGCGCGAACGGCCTGCTGCAAACTGAGTTCGATTTGTTTGTGCGGGAGCACGGGAATGATTTAACCACGGATGAACACGGCTCGCCACGACGAAGTGAACGAAGGCGGGATGGACACGGATAAAATTCGGAGGGACGAGTTCCACGAGTCCCTGCATTATGCATTGAATTTGGGGCTCGTGTAACTCGCCCCTCCGAAATTACTTCTTCCCGTATTCCTTGATGATGTTGAGCATCGCCTCGGCGTCCGGCGCCTGTTCGAGCGCCTGGCGGAAATCGGCTTTGTGGAGGAGCTTGGCGATATTGGCGAGCGTGTGAAGATGTTTTTGAAACTGGCCCTGCGGTACCAGGAACAACATGACGAGCTTGACCGGCTGGTTGTCGAGCGCATCGAAATTCACTCCTTTTTTGGAACGACCCAGCGCGCCGACGACTTCATGAATCAGATCGGTCGAGGCGTGCGGAATGCCGATGCCGAAGCCGATGCCGGTGCTCATGGACGTCTCGCGCTTTTTCACGGCGGCGGTTACGGCATCCTGGTCGCCGGCCTGAATCTTGCCGGTGGCCACCAGATTGCCAATCAGTTCGTCAATGGCTTCCCACCGGTTCGTCCCGCGCAAATCAGGGATGATTTGTGCTTTGCTTAAGATGTCGCCTAAGTCCATACAAATGTTTGCCGGCAATTTGAACCAGACTGCGCGGCATTTCACAAGCGCGAAATATTTACATATTCGGCAAAAATTTCAAAACCAGCGCGCCAGCCCGTTGAAAACTCCGCCCGTGTCCTTCAGCCACCAGCCCAGCGCGTCGAGCCAGTTCACCTTTTCCGTAAGCAGCGGAACACCAAATAACAGCACACTCACATTGCCCAGAAAAATAATTACCGCGGAAAATAAATAACCCTGCGACGTGATGTCCGTCTGCCGCGTCTTCAAGGCGTGCCAGGTCAGGGTCACATGAAACGCATACGCCGCGCCGACGGCCAGATGGAACCAGACGAGATAACTCCGCCAGTCCCAAATCAAACGGCCGACGGCAAACACGGCGATGACCAGCACGGTGTACAGCGGAAAGAAATACGGCGCGAGCACGATGAGAAAATTGGTTTTGGAGATGACCACGTGACCGCCGTCGGCGGCGACCTTCATTTTCTTGACCCGGCCGCCAAAGAGCCAGGCCCACAGCGCGTGCGTCAGTTCATGGCCGAACACGTAAATCCACATCGGTTTGGGCAGCAGCAGAAAAATCACCAGCCAGCACGCCGCGCCGGCCAGCAGCGGCACCCAGACCGTGTCGGCGCCGTAACTGGCCTGCAACACCTGCCATAACGCCATCGCCGCCCCGGCACACACCGGCAGCAACAGGACGGCAATAAAGAATTTGATCCACTTCGGCACGCGCGGGCCAGAAAACAGAAAACCGAAGCCGGAAGCCAGAAGAAATGCATGAACCCTCACCCGCCGCTTCGCGTCACCCTCTCCCCGCCAAGCGGGGAGAGGGCCGGGGCGAGGGGCTCAACCTTCATGCGGTTTAGTCAGGTCAGCTTGGGAAGAAATGCGGCGATCTGTGACGGCCGCTACAATTTTGGACTTTGAACTTGGAGCTTTGGACTTAACATTCGCCCGATGACACAGGACGAAGTTCTCCAAATTTTCCGCGATAGCGGCGCGCTGCTTGAAGGCCATTTCATTCTCCGCAGCGGCTTGCATAGCCGCCAGTTCTTTCAATGCGCGTTGGCCCTTCAGCAAATGCCGACGGTCGAAAAACTCGGCGCGGCGCTGGCCGGAAAAGTCCGGTCACTCGGCGCGGTCACCGTCATCGCGCCGGCGCTCGGCGGATTGGTCATCGGCCAGGAAGTCGCCCGGCAACTCGGCGGGCGGTTCATCTTTCCCGAAAAGGAGGAAGGCAAACTGGTGCTGCGACGTGGTTTCAAAATTGCGCCCGGCGAAAAAATGCTCGTTGTCGAGGACGTGGTAACCAAAGGCGGCCGCGTGCAAGAGACTATTGACATCGTTCGCGCTCATCAGGGCCACGTGACCGGCGTCGCCGCGATTGTGGACCGGTCCAATGGTACGGTGAATTTCGGCGTGCCGTTCGCCAGCCTGATTTCGCTCAAGGTCGAGGCTTTCGAACCGGACAAACTGCCGCCGGACCTGGCGAAAACTCCCGCCGTCAAGCCAGGCAGCAAATAAGTTGTGGAGGGCAGCGCTTCGTCGCTGCCCAAATCCAAATTTTTGGGCACCGACAAAGCAGTGCCATCCAAAGAAACGTTATGCCAATTGGCACTACTACTGTGCCATTTCGGCGCTTTTGGCACAGTTTTTGGGTTGGTTAAATTTGGCCTGAATCAGCATTTTCTCCTTTATTTACAATGGTTTAATGGCGTTTTCAGCGTCACGGCACCATCGTTGCTTGGAGGTACCCGGCAGAGTGTCTTTAACTAAAACGATTTTATGGCAAAAGTATTAGGCATTGATTTGGGAACCACGAACTCCTGCATGGCAGTCATGGAAGGCGGTGAGCCGCTGGTTCTGGAAAATTCCGAGGGCAAACGCACCACGCCCAGCGTCGTCGCGTTCACCAAGAACGGCGAGCGCCTCGTCGGCGAGGGCGCCAAGCGCCAGGCCGTCACCAATTCACGCAATACGGTCTATTCCATTAAACGCTTCATGGGCCGCAAATTTGAGGAAGTGTCGGAGGAAATCAAACGCGTGCCGTACAAGGTCGTGAAAGCCTCCAACGGCGACGCCGCTGTGGAGGTGGAAGTGGACGGCAAGACCACCCGCTATTCCCCACCGGAAATTTCCGCGATGATTCTCACCAAGCTGAAGGCCGACGCTGAAATGCGTCTCGGCGAGAAAATCACGCAGGCGGTCATTACTGTTCCCGCTTACTTCAACGATTCACAGCGCCAGGCCACCAAGGACGCGGGCCGCATCGCCGGTCTCGAAGTGCTCCGCATCATCAACGAGCCGACCGCCGCGTCGCTCGCCTACGGCCTCGACAAAAAGAAGGATGAGAAGATCGCCGTGTACGACCTGGGCGGTGGCACGTTCGATATTTCCGTGCTGGAAATCGGCGACGGCGTGTTCGAAGTAAAGGCCACCAACGGCGACACGCACCTGGGTGGTGACGACTGGGACGGCCGGCTGATGGATTGGATCCTCGACGAATTCAAAAAAGACAGCGGCATGGACCTGCGCAAGCAGCCTGACGCCCTCCAACGCATCAAGGAAGAGGCCGAAAAGGCCAAGATCGCTTTGTCGTCGGCGCAGCAATACGACATCAATCTGCCGTTCATCACCGCCGACGCCAGCGGGCCGAAGCACATCCAGAAATCGCTGACCCGCGCAAAAATGGAACAGCTCTGCGACGATTTATTCGAGCGCACCATCAAGCCTGTTCAAGCCTGCTTGAAGGACGCCGACATCGAAGCCGCGAAAATCGACGAACTCGTGCTCGTCGGCGGCATGACCCGCATGCCGCGCGTGGTGGAAACCGCGCGCAAGCTCGTCAATAAGCAGCCGCACCAGGGCGTGAACCCGGATGAAGTCGTCGCCGTCGGCGCCGGCATCCAGGGCGGCGTGCTCAAGGGCGAAGTCAAGGACGTGCTCCTGCTGGACGTGACGCCGTTGTCGCTCGGTATCGAGACGCTCGGCGGCGTGTTCACGCGGCTCATCGAGCGCAACACCACCATTCCGACCCGTAAATCGGAAATTTTCTCCACCGCCTCGGACAACCAGCCGGGCGTGGAAGTGCACGTGCTCCAGGGCGAACGCCAGTTTGCCCGCGACAACAAGACCATCGGCAAGTTTCATCTGACCGACATTCCGCCGGCCCCGCGCGGCGTGCCGCAAGTCGAGGTGACGTTCGACATTGACGCCAACGGCATCCTGCATGTGGCCGCAAAGGACCTCGGCACGGGCAAGGAACAGAAAATCACCATCACCGCCAGCAGCGGCCTCTCGAAGGACGAAATCGAGAAGATGCGCAAGGACGCCGAGGCCCACGCCGACGAGGACAAGGCCAAACGCGAGGAAGTCGAGACCCGCAACGAGGCCGACAGCGCGGTGTATCGCTCCGAGAAAATGCTCAAGGACACCGGCGACAAGATTTCCGGCGACGACAAGGCCAAGATTGAAAAGGCCGTCGCGGAAGTGAAGGAAGCGTTGAAAGGCAGCGACGCGGCTGCGATTAAATCCGCCGCCGAGAAGCTGAACGATGCGTGGCAGGCCGTGAGCGCCGAGCTTTACAAGGCCGCCGCCGCGAAGGCGCAGGCCGAAAAGGCGCAAGCTGGCGGACAACCCGGTCAAGAGCAGGGCGAAGCCAAGTCCGACGACAAAAAGAAGGACGAAGGCGTAATTGACGCGGAAGTCGTGGACGAGAAGAAATGAAAACCAAGCCATGAAAAATGATAAAATGCCGACATTGGTAGAGGTTCCAAGAGTCGGTAGCGAATACATAAAGCTTAAAACCGGTGAGCTAGTTGAATGGCAAAGCTTCGACGAAATAACTCAGATATTTGAGATCAAGTCGCCGAACGGGGAGACTTTAAAAGTCCATCGGCGAGATACAGAAGTACCTACATCAAACGAGGAATTGGACTTTCTGCTCTCGAAGCAAAGAACGCATTAGAACATAGCCAAAAGACTATTTTTCGGAGGCAATGGCGGCTGGATTTTTGAAACCAAGATGAAACTGGCGCAGACAAATTTGAGCAAGCTGAAGGCTTGCAATCATTCAGCCCAGGGTAAGGCCGAAGGCCGCCACCCTAGGTTGGCGTCCCATTTCGTCACAACCCTGAAGGGGTTGCAGAATTCTTGTTCGCGCATTTTCCTCGCACCCTTTCAGGGTGCGGGAATTTTTTTGAATCGTTACCCAGGGTATCACCCACTGGCGCGGGTTCAACCCTGGGCTAATTTCTGGCAACCTTTCAGGTTGCTGGAGATGGCGGAGGCACGGATTTGAACAATTTTCCCATCGCGGGTGCGGTGGGAGTTGATTACAATTAACAACTCAACAAAAAACAAAAAACAAACTATGGCACTACATGTTAAACCGATCGGCGACCGTATCCTGGTCGAGCCGGTCGAAGAAAAGGAAGTCAAGAAGGGCGGCATCATTATTCCCGATACCGCCAAGGAAAAGCCACAGGAGGGCATCATTGTCGCCCTCGGCACCGGCAAAACCAACGACGACGGAAAGAAAATCCCGTTTGAAGTCAAAAAGGGCGACCGGGTTTTGGTCAGCAAATACGGCGGCACGGAAATCAAAATTGACAACAAGGAATACAAGATTCTGTCGTCGGACGACATCCTGGCCGTGCTCGATTAACACTCAACTCTCAACACTCAACTAAGAACCAAATAATATGGCAGCAAAACAATTAATATTTGACGAGCAGGCGCGGCAGGCAATTTTGCGCGGCGTCCAGAAGCTCTCCAAGGCGGTCGTCGCCACGCTCGGCCCGAAAGGCCGCAACGTGGTCATTGACAAGAAATTCGGCTCCCCGACCATCACCAAGGACGGTGTGACGGTGGCCAAGGAAATTGAGCTGGAAGATCCCTATGAAAACATGGGCGCGCAGATGGTCCGCGAAGTCGCCAGCAAAACCAGTGACACCGCCGGTGACGGCACAACAACGGCGACGGTGCTCGCGGAATCCATTTACCGCGAAGGCCTGAAATTCGTCACGTCCGGCGGCAATCCCATCGGCATTCAGCGTGGCATCAACAAGGCCGTCGAAGCCGCCGTGGGCCAGCTCGACAAAATCACCAAGAAGGTGAAGGACAAGGACGAAATCCGCCAGGTGGCCGCGGTATCCGCGAACTGGGATTTCGAAATTGCCGACAAAATCGCCGAGGCGATGGACAAGGTCGGCAAGGACGGCACGATCACCGTTGAGGAAGCCAAGTCCATTGAGACGACGCTCGAAGTGGTGGAAGGCATGCAGTTCGACAAGGGCTATCTCTCGCCTTACTTCGTCACCAACGCCGAGACGATGGAAGCCAAGCTCGAAGATGCTTACATCCTCAATTACGAAAAGAAAATCAGCAGCTTGAAGGACCTGTTGCCGTTGCTCGAAAAGGCCGCGCGCTCAGGCAAGCCGCTGCTCATCATCGCCGAAGAAGTCGAAGGCGAAGCACTCGCAACGCTGGTTGTGAACAAGCTGCGTGGCACGTTGAACGTGTGCGCCGTGAAGGCGCCGGGCTTCGGCGACCGCCGCAAGGCCATGCTCGAAGACATCGCCGTCCTCACCGGCGGCAAATTCATCAGCGAAGACCTCGGCATCAAGCTGGAGAGCATTGAATTGGCCGACCTCGGCCGCGCCAAGAGCATCGTCATCGACAAGGAAAACACCACCATCGTCGAAGGCGGCGGCAAGTCGTCCGACATCCAGGGCCGCGTGAATCAAATCCGCCGCCAGATCGAGGAGACGACGAGCGATTACGACCGCGAGAAGTTGCAGGAACGCCTGGCGAAACTCGCCGGCGGCGTGGCCGTCATCAATGTCGGCGCCGCGACCGAAACCGAAATGAAGGAAAAGAAAGCCCGCGTGGAAGACGCGCTGCACGCAACGCGCGCGGCGGTCGAGGAAGGCATTGTGGCCGGCGGTGGTGTGGCGTTGCTGCGCTGCCTGAATGCCATTGAAACGGTCAAGGGCGCAAACGAAGACGAGAAGATCGGCGTGGACATCGTGAAGCGCGCCATCGAATCGCCGTTGCGCGCGCTGGCCGACAACGCAGGCGTGGAAGGCTCCGTCATCGTGGAGGAAGTCAAGAAGCGCAAGGGCAACGAAGGTTACAACGTGGCCACCAACGAGTACGAAGACCTCGTGAAGGCTGGCATTGTGGACCCGAAGAAAGTCACGCGCACCGCGCTGCAAAACGCGGCTTCGATTGCCGGTCTGTTGCTCACGACCGAATGCCTGATTACGGACATTCCGGAGAAGGAAAAACCGGCCCCGATGCCTGGCGGCGGCGGCGGAATGGGCGGAATGGATTATTAAGGTAGGAACGCCGTCCCGCATTGCGGGATCCGCGGACGGCCCGGCGGGCCGTCCCTACCAACGAAATCACAAGCGAGGCTGAAAGCGATTTCAGCCTCGTTTTCGCTTTTTTGCCATTCGGCATCCAAGATGCTATGATAGTCACAATTACTTAAGCTTTGATGAAAACCTTTCCCCACGGCGTGCCAACCGCCCTCGTGATGTTGAGTCTGACGGTCATCGCGTGGGCAGGCCCAAATCATCCCGCCACGGAATACGTTGAAGGAGATGCCATCGTCACTTTCAAGCCGTCGGTCAACCTGACGGTTGCCGAACAAAGACTGGCCGGCCATTCGCTGGCATGGAAGCATCGTTTCGCCCACCTGTCCGAATTTCGCGGACGTCAAACCGGTGTGGTCCATGCCAAAAATCGCACGACCACGCAATTGATTGGCGAACTGAAAAACGATCCGAGCGTGGAGACCGCCGAACCGAATTACCTGCGCTGGGTCACGACCATGACGCCCAACGACACTTATTTCAACAATCTTTGGGCGCTGCAAAACACCGGTCAGTCGGTCAACGGCCTCGCTGGAACATCGGGAGCTGACATTCACTTTCTCAAAGCCTGGGCGTTGGCGCAGCAGCCCGGTACCAACCCGCCGGTGGTGGCGGTCATTGACACCGGCGTGGATTACCGGCACCCGGACATCGCCAGCAATATCTGGATCAACACCGCCGAGAATCCGACGAACGGATTGGACAACGATGGGGACGGATACATTAACGATTATTACGGTTATGATTTTGCGGACAACCTTCCCGACCCGATGGATTCCGGTTTTCATGGGACGCACGTGGCGGGAACGATAGCCGCCGTCGGCAATAACAACCTGGGCATTATTGGTGTGGACTATCAAGCCAGAATCATGGCGCTCCGCGCGTCCAGCGATGGCCAATCATTGCCCGATTCAGCCATTATCGCGGCGGTTGATTATGCGACCATGATGAAAAACCGCGGTGTTAATGTCGTCGCCGTCAACGAATCCTTCGGCGGCCCCGGTTTTGACAGTGTCATGGAATCCGCCATGCAGGCCGCCGGCAACGCCGGTATTATCTTTTGCGTCGCAGCGGGGAACAGCACCAATAACAATGACGTTACGCCGTTCTATCCCGCCGGTTATCGGCTGACTAATGAGATTGTCGTGGCCGCGACGGATCAAAATGATGCGCTGGCATTCTTTTCGGATTATGGCACGAACACTGTGGACATCGGCGCGCCGGGCGTGAACATTTACTCGCTGTTGCCCACTGCGTTGGCTGGCACAATTGCGTATGTTCAGCAAGGGACCAATACCTACAGCGCTAATGAACTGCAGTACGCCGGCACGACCACAAGTACTGGCATCACCGCCACGATGTACTATTGCGGATTGGGAAATCCGACGGATTTTCCGGCGGCGGTCAGCAACAACATCGCGTTGATCCAACGCGGCACCCTCTACTTTACCAACAAGGTCATCAATGCCATGGCGGCCGGCGCGCGGGCGGCCATCATTTACAACAACGTCGCCGGCAACTTCTCCGGCAACTTGGGCGGTCCGGGCAATTGGATTCCGGCCGTGTCTATTGCCCAAGCCGATGGACTGTCACTGCAAGCGGTTCAACCCACTGTCGTCACCGTTGTCAACCAGCCCGATCCGGCACAGATTTATCAATACCTGGACGGCACTTCGATGGCAACGCCGCACGTGGCCGGCGCGGTCGCGTTCGCCGCGATGAATTTTCCCGGCGAAACCGTGACGCAACGGGTTCAACGCGTTCTCACGAATGCGGATGTCCTGCCGAGTTTGGTCGGCTGGGTTCATGGCGCCCGGCGGTTGGATCTGCAACGCATCGTGGATACTGACGGCAACGGCCTGCCGGATTGGTGGGAACTCCAGTATTTTGGCCATCTGACCGGCACCGACCCGAACGCCGACCCTGATCACGATGGCATGAACAATCTGGCGGAATGGATTGCGGGAACGAATCCGACGAATGCCGCATCTGTTCTGCGAGCGTCAGTGGTGTCCAACAGCCCCAACGACGTCGTGGTAAGCTGGTCGAGTGTGGCGGGAAAGTATTACTGGCTTGCTCGGTCCACCAATCTGCTGACAGGGTTCAGCACCATCAGCACGAACATCGCCGCCACTGCGCCTACCAACTTTTTGACCGACCCGGCGGTTTTGCCCGGCACCTCTCGCTTCTACAGGGTCGGCGTGGAGCAGTAACGCGGCAACATCGCCGCACTTGACCCCAACGAGACGTTGGCCGATTATAGTTAGCCGAATGGGGGCGCACCGGTTTCGACCTGGGGAATGCGCCAGAGGCGGCATGCCGAGGACGATGCGTTGGCCTCGTTAATCATCGCATCAAACAAAACAGCTAACGAAGAATTAGCTCTCGCGGCCTAAAGTGCCGCGACGTTCGCCGGTGGACACCTGCTACGCCGGACGAACGCCACAGCAGGCAAGGTTGACGGCGGAGACCGCGCGCCGTTGGCCGAGAAAATTCCATGCGGACTAGGCAGTGTGATTCGAGTCCGGACGCCATCGCACAGCAGAAAATCTTCTCCGGACTAAGCATGTAGTCGCGGCTGGTTTGTTTGTCAGGGACGCGGGTTCAACTCCCGCCGCCTCCACCATATATCTATTGGTGTTTTTACGATTGTTGTTGCATTCCTGACAGATTCCTGACAGAATCTGCCCATGTCAAAACCTAAGTTTCCCCTGACCGTGAAACGGGGTCACACGGTCGTCAAAATCTATCGGACTCCTTCCCGCAATTGTGAGGCATTCACGGTGGTTCATTACCTGGGCACCAAGCGCCAGCGCAAGTCGTTCTCGGATTTGGGGCTGGCAATGACTGAGGCGGAAACGGTCGCCAACAAACTTTCGACCGGGGAAGTGGATGTGCTCACGCTCACCAGTGCTGACCGCCTGGCTTACGTCCGCGCTGTCGAGGCGCTTAAACCCACCGGCCAGCCGTTGGAGGTCGCGGCCATCCATTACGCGGAAGCATTCAAGATTCTGGAAGGGGATTCAATCATTGAAGCGGCCCGATATTTCGCAAAGCGGCATCCGAGCAAAATGCCCAAGAAAACCGTGCCGGAAGTTGTCCAGACATTGCTGGAGTCGAAGGAACAGGACGGCGTGAGCGATGTTTACATGAAGGATTTGAAGGGTAGGCTTGGCCGGTTTGAGGAGAAGTTCAAGGGCAAGATTTCACTGGTGACAAGCGCGGAGATCGAAGATTTCCTGCGCGGTCTGAAAAGCAAGCCGAGGTCGGAGAACGAGGCCCCGAAAGTTTTGTCGGGAAAGTCACGGAACAATTATCGGCGGGCGATTGGGACACTGTTCAATTTTGCCGAGGCGCGGGGTTATCTGCCGAAGGGACTGGGCGAAATGGATTCGGTGGGCATGGCGAAGGAGGATAAAGGGGAGATTGAAATTTTTCGGCCCGAAGAACTGGCGCTGATTTTGGAGAACGCTGAACCGGCGCTGTTTCCGTTCCTGACGATTGGGGCGTTTGCGGGATTGCGGCACGCGGAGATTCAGCGGCTGGACTGGTCTGAGGTGCGGCTGGATGACGGGTTCATTGAGGTCAAGGCGAGCAAGGCAAAGACGGCGAGCCGGCGGCTGGTGCCGATTCAGGACAATTTGAAGCGTTGGCTGGCATCTCACCGGAAAAAGAACGGCCAGGTTTGCAAGTATGCGAATATGACAAAGCAACTGCTGTGGCTGGCTGAAGCAATTGAAGAAAAGTTGCAGGAGCAGGACCCGGCGGCGAAATTCGCATGGAAGCACAATGCGTTGCGGCATTCGTTCATCAGTTACCGGGTGGCGCAGACACAGAATGTGGCGCAAGTGGCACTGGAATCGGGCAATTCGCCTCGGGTGGTGTTCTCGAATTACCGAGAGTTGGTGCGGCCAGCGGACGCAGCGAAATGGTTTGGCCTCGCGCCGGACGCTGAGGAAAAGGTGATTCCCATGTCGGTGGTGGCGGCGGCGTGAGGGATTGGGCCAGTTCTGATGCGTCGGTGATGGATGAATTAGGCGTGCAATGCACTTTCAGGCATGTTTCAGCCTAAACCGTGACGACGGCAACTCGAAGGGAAGATTCAGCGGAGCAAACGCTGCCGAGCTTCTTCTTCGCTCTTGCGGCGGGCTTCCGACCATTCTTCCTGTTGCGGCTTCACATCTGCAACGAACGATTCACGAAACCTTGCATACTCGTTCTCGTCGGAGAAGAGACGGCGCGATTTTTCGGCAACGTTCGGTAGCAGTTCAATGGTGTGAACCATAACGTTAGAGTGTATGCAGATTCGATTTGTAAAGCAAATAGGAATTTTGGCCTGATAAATCAATGGTTTTTATTGAATCCGGAGATTGCGGATTGTTGAAAGCTGATCCGGCGTCATAAACGAGTTTCTCCGGAAAATGTAAAGCAATCCAACCATCGGGCTCGCGGCCATTGCGGGTTGCATCCCAGATGACTTCGCCAAGGATCTTCTGCTCGGAGGCGTATTCGTCATAATTGGCAATTTCACAAACCCAAATGAAATGTGGCATCGGCAAATGCCGATAAAGGTTTGCAACTTCAATATGACCCATTCCGCGCTCTTGTATGCTTCGCTTGAACGAACGGCTGGAAGTTAAAAACAGCCGCAAAAGGAGCTTGTTGCCGTTGCCGACGACCGGGGAAATCAACTTCTTGATCAAACCGCCGCCGTTGCCAGACAAACTTGTAAGACTTGGTGACAGCGCTTGAATGCCCGTTTTTGGATCGCGTAAAATTGTTTCAATGACTGTTTGGGCTTGTTCTGCCGTTAAGAAAACTTTTTCCGGCAAGGGAACGATGAACTCCTCGATTTTCGAAAATGGATATTCCGAATCCAGCCGACCCTGCTTGCCAGCTTTATTCAACATTTGATATGGAAAGCAGTTGTCATCATTGATGACAAAAGACTGGTTGAAATGAGACGTGTATGTGAAGCCAGCATTAAATTTAGGGCAGGGCGCAGCATAGTTGGACTGGTGGCCAAAGGCCGCAACAACGTGGCTTGGAACAGTTATCAACAATGGTATTCCGGACTCGATGTAGGTGTACAACAAGTGATCGAACGGAGTGCCGAACTGTTTTCGGCTATAGATAACAGGGGAAAACTTTTGAAGGCGCAAAGCCTCCGCCAGTTGCCAGGAATACAGGCCCGAGGATGGGAACACCCGGTGCCCTCCCGCGTGATGAGCGGCTAGGTTCGTAATCTGAAAAGGAAGAATTTCCGGATATGCCCTGTAGGTATTGCTGTAATAGCGCATTATCATCCACAGCGCAGATTCGGCACAAACCGTGGCGTCTGAATCCTGGCTGATAAACGGGAAGCCCTCCACTTCAAATTCTGTTCCCAGCAACACAATGTTCTCCGTGCAGTTTCTGATGTGTGCCTCCGGATGTAATCGCAGTTGACTGGTCAGCAAAGTTCTTCCTATGCAGTTCGGTTTTGTGGGACGAACAACGCTGTAACCCAAATACGATTTTTTCACCGCGTCCCCGGCATTGACAATCTCTTCTTCGGTCACAGCTTTGGAAAAAAAGTGCAACCGGACACAGCGCGACGACGGCGTGGCAAACCTCTTGGAGTGAAAACTCGAAAAAGTGTCCCTGTAATCCTTGTCTATGTAATGGTTTTCGATAACTACTGACTGGCATTTCCCATCGAGAACATGTTTTATGCGGTCCAATCCCCATTGATCCAACATGGGTTTGACAAGACCAATAAGCGATTCCCAATTGTCAGCTCTATCGAATACAACTATTTGAAATGCCGTCGCGGCATCACAGGGCATATAAGAAATTACCACGACGCGAAAATGCAGGCTAGAAAATTATTCCAGCGTATTATTTGATGGAGTGCAAAAGTCTGCGGCGGCCGGCGCGGCATGAGGTTGAGAGTTGAGAAAGGACCTTTAGGCTGATTACATGAAGCATAAAACTAAGGCCTTGGATTTAAGTCGAGCGTCGCGCCAATTCCTTGCCCAGAAGTCGGAAAAGGATGTTAGGCGGTTGCTGCGCCTCCGGGGACGGACAGTTTTACGCCGGAAAAGACCGGGAAGGCGGTTGACGGCTTCCTGCTTTTGGCAGAAGTGGGAGATTGATCTTCTGGGGAAACACCCAGACAAAGAAACTGCCCGGCGTATCGGGCGCTCAATGTCGGGGGTCGTAGAAAAACGCAAGCGATTGCATATTCCGATTTTTAACGGTCTTAAAGATTGGCAGGAATGGGAACTGAAATTATTGGGAAATGCCCCGGACGTGGAGGTCGCCCGCCGTACTGGCCGGACTGCCTTGGCGGTCAGTAGTAAACGCCGGAAACTGCGGATTGTGCTGGTCAATGGTCCGCATAGACGTTGGCGGGATTGGGAGAGGAAGTTGCTTGGGAAGTGTTCAGACCGGGAATTTGCTCGGCGCACCGGGCGGACCTGCTTATCCGTCTCATCCATGCGACATTACCTGGGCATTGAAGGTTTCGGTGCTCCATGCGGCCGTCCCAGGTGGCCGCAAAAGGAGATTAATTTGCTTGGTAAGTTTTCGGATGACGAGGTTGCGCGCCGCACTGGGCGGAATCGTAGCGCCGTTTATGTCATGCGAAGAAAGTGCGGGATTGAGAGATTCGGTGGGCGGATTCGGCGGTGGACAAGGGCAGAGGATAGATTGTTACACCAAGGAAGAGTGGACAATGAAATCGCCGTAATAACAAACCGCACAGTTGAAGGAGTTAAAGCCCGGCGACAGCTTTTGCGGATTCCCTGTCGGGTTTAGGTGCGCTGCCGGCGCGAGAGGCTAAGGGACAGGCGCAGATACGAGTCAGTGGAACTGCACCGTAGAGGCAAAATGCGACTTGTGGTCCTGACCTTTGCACTTTCATGGAGCCGGTGCGGATCGGCCGGGACTTTATCGAGTGGCAATGAGAGGATGAATAAGCGCCTACAAATCAACAAGCTTCATCGTTTTAAATGAAAGATAATCGAATTTGCAAATTAAAATAGTGCATGTTATGCATATATTGTTTGACATATAATGCATAGCGTGCAATTATGTCGCTAAGAAAGGCGATTTATATGAATGAAAATGAGCAAATGCGCAGTATTTTGGTGAAGTTGCGAGAAAATGCTGGGCTGTCACAGGCGCAAGTAGCAGAGCGTTTGAAATTCACCGCCAGCCGAGTTTCACGGCTCGAATCTGGCGACACCGAGTTATCTCGTGAAGAGGCAATGCTTATAGCAAATGAGCTTGGAACTCCGACAGCCACGGCTTACGCAGAATATCTTAAAACTGAGTGGCGCATAACCGAGCAACCTGGATTCAACCACCCGAGCCGCGAGCAGCTTTGGAAAGCAGAGGCGGCGTTGCAACGATTGCAGTCCTTGGAAAATGACCCTGAATTAAAGAATGCATTCATTCAACAAATCAAGGCACTGCGGGCCGCTCTTGAACGGGTCTCCCGGCAACTTCGTTCGACGGATCATCCGACTGTGCTGATTGGTCCGCCGGAGGTGGGCAAAACGACCGTGGGCTGCGAACTTACCGGCCTACGCCGGGCGGATGCCGAACTTGATCTTGATGAACAGATGGCACTGCAAACCGGGGGTGGTCGAGTTACAATCTCGGAAGTGCATATGAAAAACGGGAGCGACTACACCGTTTCGGTTGATCCCTGCACAGTGGAGGAGGTACATCAATACGTCAGCGAATTTTGTGATGACTTGTTGCGAACGCTGGCGAAGCAGGATGGCGATGCCGGCGGAATCAGCGCCGAAGTAGAGCGAGCCATTCGCAATATGAGCAAGCTCATGATAAAGCGAATGAAGTCACCGGATGGTAAAATCCACAGTGAAGATCTTGCTTTGGAACTTGCGAATAAATTTCCCACCAAAAAGGACTTACTTGTTCAAATCCTAACGCGCATGGACTTACCGCGCAGAATTAGCACGTCCATCACCTATCCCCGTGACGCGACTATTTCTGGTCTTAATTGGGTGTCAAAAATGGCTGGTGAAATTAATTACGGCCGCCACCCTGATTTTTCATTACCGCGCCGGGTTGAAATCACGGTGCCAACACGCATCCTTGGTGTTGAAGATTTGAATATTCGGATTATTGATACACGGGGCATAGATGAGCCATCTTCTCCCCGTCGTGACCTGCAAGCATATTTGGATGATGACCGGTGTTTGGTTGTGTTCTGCTCGAAATTTGGTGATGCCCCGACAGGAGCCTCATTGGCGGTAATGGAGCGGGCAATTTATGGCGGACTAAAAGATGCGTTATTACAGAGAGGGTTGTTGCTTGTGCTGCCACGTGGTGATGAAGACTGCAAGGTCAGAGATAACAACACCGCTCAACGGGTTTCGAGTTCGGACGAAGGGCGGGCGATTCGGCTCGACCAGATTAAAACTACTTTATTGCATCACAAATTGCAGGACATGCCGGTTCAATTCCTAAATGTGCGAGTGAAGGATGATTGTGAGAAACTGCGGATTGAAATCGTGCGGCGAATCCGCGAAATGCGTCGGCGGAAAGAGGCGGAGGTGGATGTGCTCGTTTCGAGTATCGAACGCCTTATCGCAAACAAGAAAACCGAGCAAACACGTGCGGTTTTCCAAGCCGCAACTAAACCTCTGCGAATCTGGTTTTCAAAGAATGGACAGTTGCCAGAAGCGATTGCTGATTCACATGGTAAATTGCTACAAGAAATGGCAGGACTTCGGTATGTCGCGAGTCTTCGCGCTTCCGTAAACCGCAAGGGAAGCTGGTATAATTTTAACTATTGGCACGGCCTCGGATCTGGAACGAGATACCAAACCGTCCAACGGAGCACGGAGCAAGTGAATGTATTGAAGGTTTTAATAAATGCCGCGCTCCAGGATAATGAGTTTGAACCGGCACATGATTTTCTGAAATTCTTTCTTTCTGAAGTCGATAGGACTGTTTCCGAATTCAACAAGATGGCGGAGTCGTTGGGTGAGACCGCATTTGAAGCCGAGTTGAGCGGCGATTTTAGCTACTGGTCAAAAACCCAAGGAAGGTGGGGACAGGGACCGGGATACAGGGATGACATCAAAAATTGGACGAACGATTGGTTTAGCGAGGAGAAACGAAAAGAGCGCGAGCAATTTATAAACGCCGAAGTTCAAAAAATATGGCAAAAAATGCTTTTGGAATTGAGCGCGCAAATTTCCTCAAAAGAACAAGAAGCTATCGTTGAATCAGTGGGCGTAACTTGATGCGAATGCGCTGAGACTTCGGCGAACAAGCATCAGCCAGCATTACTTTTTGATTTACGTAACACCGCAGGTGTCGTTTATAGTCTCGATGATTTCCGGCCTGCGGTGATTCCGTTCCTGTAGCTTTCGAGAACCTTCTCGGAAACCCAGCGAACGATGGAGGATGTATCCTCCTTGCCGTCGAGCTTGGAGATTAACTCCTGCTCAAACTGTTCGATGTATGACATTGAATTGTCTGCTGGCTGTTAATGCGACCTTGTGCGTGGCGGCCCGTAAAGCCGCTGCGCCCTCCCGGAACAGCATCCGAAGTCAAGGTTGGGCGAGCGCGGTGGAACGCCTTCGACCGGGCTGGGCTGGAACGACCTTTACCGGATGATAAAATGCACGGAGGGCGGCGGCGAACGTGTGCGGGGGACGGCGGGGGAAATAAACTTGTGGCTGGCGAAGCCGGATTCCGTCACAAAATTTTTCTTTTCCCCAAGCGCCATTCTTGACGCCAACGGCTACATTGCTAGTCTTCAACCACTGGCATGGCCTCAGATGTCTTCACTGTCGAAGAAGAAATTAAAACCGTTGATGTAAAGCGGCCGCATGTTGTGATTCTCGGCGCGGGCGCCAGTTTGGCAGCTTTTCAAAATGGGGATCGCAATGGTCGGAAACTGCCGGTAATCAAGAATTTCGTTGAAATTGTCGGCCTGAAGGATTTGCTGGCCCAAAACAACGTTCAACCGCCCTATGACGATTTCGAGGGCCTGTACTCCGACATTGCGCTTGATGCCGGGAAATCGGCACTGCGACAAGCGATTGAAAAAAAGGTCTATGATTATTTCGCCGCGTTGCAACTTCCTGTCAAGCCCACCCTCTATGACCATTTGATATTGAGCCTGCGACCGAAGGATGTCGTCGCCACTTTCAATTGGGACCCGTTCCTGTGGCAAGCTGCCGCTCGTAATCACTATTTTGGCAAAACGCCCGATTTGCTGTTTCTGCATGGAAACGTTGCAACCGGTTATTGCCCCAAATGCAAAATAGTTTTCCGCAGGGACCAAAATTGCGCTTCCTGCGGAGGCGACCTTACGCCGTCACCGCTGCTCTACCCAGTGAAGGAGAAAAACTATCAATCCGATCCGGCCATTGCCAATCACTGGCGGAGGCTCGAAGCCGCTCTTAAATCGGCATGGACTATCACTTTTTTCGGATACGGTGCCCCGAAGACGGACGTCGAGGCGGTGGGATTGATGAAGAAGGCTTGGGGCGAAGTCGAGAATCGCAACCTGGAGGAGACGGAAATCATAGACATCCGCTCCGAAGATGATCTGTTAGAAACTTGGAACCCGTTTATACATTCTTCCCATTACAGCGTCAGGACGTCGTTTTACGATTCGTATATTGCCAAACATCCCCGTCGAAGTGGAGAAGCATTGTTTCAATGTCTATTAAATGCTCGATTTATCGAGGGAACTAATTTCCCCACTGACAAGGACTTTCCAGCCCTGCACGACTGGCTTCGACCCAGAATTGATGTTGAATTGGAAAAGGGCGAGCTTTGATTCAAATTGTCTGTTTACCGGATGATAAAATCCAAAGAGTCCGTCGGCGAAGCCGGATTCCTTAAATAAACAAAAAAACGAAGCAACGCGGCGTTTAGAAATAGGAAGGAGTCAGCTAGGGTTTCACGGCTTCTGGCTGTTCCATCAATGGCAGTCTTGGCCTTTTACGCTCCACCCGCGAATAAATAATCGTTTTCGCTGACTCCTAGTTTTCCGGAGGTCAGAATCGGCCTCACATGTCCGATCCTGCCAAATCTGCCCTTAACATATCTCAAAAATGCTCGTTGTCAAAAAAAGAGGCGATTTACAAAAAGAAATCGCCTCATGGTTCTGTGCTTGGTCATGAATAGAAATACCCAAGCTCCCGTAGCGATGAGTGGTCTTTTGGCCTCTCCACCGTCGCCCGTCCAAGAATGACGTGGTCGAGGACTTCGATCTTCATCAACTGGCCAGCACGGATGAGGTCACGTGTCACTTTGATGTCAGCCTCGCTTGGCGTTGGGTCACCGCTTGGGTGGTTATGTACCAGGACGATGGCGGCGGCGCGGGCGGCGATGGCCGATTTGAACACCTCGCGGGGATGAACCAGAATGGTGTCGAGCGTGCCCTGGGAGACCTGCTCGACCCGGATCAAACGCCGCCGGGTGTTCAGAAGCAATATCTGGAACGTTTCCACGTCCTTTAGCCGGTTCTGCTCGCGTAGGAGCGTCACTATGTTCTCCGGGTTGTCGAGGACGGGCGATTCTCGCTGCAATTCCTCGGCCATCTTGCTTGCCAGCGTGAAAGCGGCGACGAGCGTAACGGCCTTGTCGCGTCCTATGCCCCGGATGCATTGCAATTCGTCTACTGAAGCCCGCGCAATCGCGCTAAGCGAGCCGAATTTCTGGACCAACTGTTTGCCGATATCCACGGCGTTTAGGCCGCGTAATCCGGTCCTGACCAGAATGGCGATGAGTTCTGCGGGGCTGAGAGCTGCGGCCCCGCGCTCTATGAGCCTTTCACGGGGCCGTTCGCCTATGGGTTGGTCTTTGAGCCTGCCACTGGTGCCTGTGGTGTGGCCACTGCTTTCATACGCTGTATTCACCGTTTCTTGTCCTCTCTTGGTTGTGGTTTTGGGTAAGAACTGAAGTTCTGACGGTACAGTATATCCGAATGACTGCCCGTTCCCCAAACTGGCCTGTGGAAACTCGTCTCCTTAACCCGTTTGAAATGATCGTCGCGGGCGAATGTGGAATTGGCCCGTCCGACCCGGCAAAAGTCTTGTGAAGTTTCAAGACGGGAGGGGATGTTTGCCGAAGGGGTATCGGGGGCGAGGCGGACATTCCCGGACGGTGCAGAAAGCTCGCAAGTCTTTTGCCGGAAGCCGTCTTCATGGCAAGGGAGCGGTTACGCTCCCGCGCCAACCTGTTTTGCCCCTCCTGTGCTCTAAAGGACACCTGTCCTTTACTGTCTAAACCCGTCCGTGTGTGAACCCGTTTGTGTCGCGTGAGCGACCAGGGAGGTTTTGGGCGAGCACGGCGTGAGCCGCGCGCAGCCCGTCAGCCGCGTGAGCGGCAAAACCGACCGAAGTCGGGGGTGTAAGATGAAGGCAAGACACCGACAAAGCGCAAGTGAACAAAGGGCGGTTTCAAATTAGTACCTATCCCCACAGTGGGGACAGGGGTGGGGATACCCTAATCGAAGGGATTTTCTTCAAGGACAGTTCGATTGAGAGTCAGAAAGCACCACCATACTGAATTTCGTTCGGATTCGGACGCAGCGCAGCGCAGCGGAGAGTGAAGACTGTCGGGTAGCGAAACACAAGCGGGCCGTCCAGCCCGACGAAATGCCGAGCTGTGACTCGGCAGGCCAGACTTGCTCACTTCCCTGCGTGCTGCGTACCCTGCCTTGATGCGGTTGCTCGACCGATATTTATTGCGTGAACTGCTAATGCCGCTGGTGTATTGCCTTGGCGGCTTCGTGGTATTCTGGATTTCTTTCAACCTTTTCACCCGGCTGGACGATTTGCAGGAAGCCAAACTGCATCTGTGGGATGTCGTTGAGTTGTGTGCCGCCTGGACGCCGGAATGTCTGGTGACGGTGCTGCCCATCGCCCTCCTGCTGGCATTGCTCTACACGCTCACTCATCACGCGCGGCATAATGAAATCACAGCGATGCGCGCGGCGGGCACGAGCCTGTGGCGGTTGTGTGTGCCGTATTTTGTGGTTGGATTCACCGCCAGCCTGGTTTTGTTTGCGCTGAATGAAATTGGCGTGCCCAGGAGCATTGCATGGGCAGAACGCATTTTGAATCGTTATGTTCACAAGTCGGACGACGCGCCCAATCATTTCCACGGTTTCACCAACGCGCGCGCCAACCGCATCTGGATTTTCAATGAATATCGTCCCCAAACGGCCGAAATGTCCGGTTCGATCGTGGTCAATTGGACCTTGCCCAATGGTTCCATCCGGAAATTGTACGCTGATCGGGCGATTTACTCGAAGCCCGGCTGGACGTTTTTCAATGCCAAGGAATTCGAACAGGCGGGCGAAACCTCCCCGGTGGTTCCCTTTCTTCAGACCAATGAACTGACGATGCCGGATTTTGATGAAACGCCGGCCGGCATCGAAAACGAAATCAAAATGAGTGAATACGAGAGCTTGCACTCGCGTAAACTGAACATTCCGCTCTCGGTTCTTTGGGAATATCTGCGACGGCATCCGAATTTGCCAGCCGCCGAGGCCGCCAACTGGTGGACCAAATTTGACGGGCGGTTGGCGGCTCCGTGGACCTGTCTCGTGGTGGTGCTCATCGCCATTCCCTTTGGCGTGGCATCCAGTCGGCGGAACCTGTTCGTCGGTGCGGCCGGCAGCATTTTCATCTGCTTCACTTTCTTTGTGCTGCAACAAATCGGGCTGGCCTTAGGAACCGGCGGCGATTTGCCCGCGTGGCTGGCGGCCTGGCTGCCGAACATGTTTTTTGCCGCGACCGGACTGTTGCTGATCGCGCGTGTGCGATGAATTTGAACTCCAAACCCGTGAATGACGAGCTGGCCAAATTGACCTCGCGATACGAGCGGCTGAAGTTGCTTTATCAGGTCAGCAACGTCATCCACTCGACGCTGGATTCGCAGGAGGCGTTGCAGTTGATCGTAAGCGAGGCCGTGCGGCTCATGCGCGCATCCAGCGGTTCGGTCGTTCTAGTCAATCCCACTTCAAATTTTCTGGAGATACACGCCGCGCAAGGATTGCCTTCCAGCGCCAGGCAGCTGCAATTGCGGCTGGGCGAGGGCATCACCGGTTGGGTCGCGCGCCATGGCAAACCCGCGCGCGTCGGTGACGTGACCCAGGATGCGCGTTACGTCGCCGCCCGGTCCGGCGTGCGCTCGGAACTGGCGGTGCCACTGGAAGTTAACGGCGAAACCCGTGGTGTGCTGAACGTGGATTCGAACCGCGTGGATGCCTTCGGCGTGGATGATCAGGAACTGTTGCAGGAACTGGCGTTGCAGGCGGCCAAGGTGATTCAAAATACCTGGCTTTACGAACAGTTGCGCCTGAAAGCGCGCTTGTTTGAATCGCTCGCCAGTGTGAGCCGGACCATTAATTCCACGTTGAACCTCGACGAGGCGTTGCGGGTCATCACCCGCGAAGCGTGCGTGCTCATGCGAGCGCGTATGTGTTCGTTGATGATGCTTGATGAAAGCCGCGAATGGCTGGATTTGCGCGCCAACTATGGCGCGGGCAAGGCTTATCTCAAAAAACCGCGACTGAGTGTCGAAGAGAGCGTTCTCGGCGTTGTCGTGCGCCGCAAAAAACCGTTGCAATTGGAAAACGTCCAGACCTCGAGCCGTTATCAAAATGTCGAGGTCGCGCGGCGTGAGGGATTGATCTCACTGTTGAGCGTGCCATTGCTGTTCGCCGGCCAGGCCATCGGCACCTTGAGCGTTTATACGGGCCGGCCCTATAACTTCTCCAACGAGGAAATCCGCATCCTGGGGGCATTGGCGGAATTGTCCGGCATCGCCATCGAAAAAGCGCGGCTTTACGAGCGCATCGTGGACGTGGAGGAGCAATTGCGTCAAAACGAAAAGCTGTCCGCGCTGGGTCTGCTCGCCGCCGAAGTCGCGCATGAAATTCGCAATCCGCTAACGGTGATGAAGCTGCTTTACCACTCGCTGGACCTGAAGTTTTCGGACAACGATCCGCGCGCGAAAGACGCCCGGTTGATTGATGAGAAAATCGAGCACTTGAACAAAATCGTGGAACGGATTCTGGCCTTTGCCCGGACCACCGAACCGCAACTGGCACCGGTGAATCTGAACGAATTGATTGATGAACTCGGCTTGCTCGTGCGTCATAAACTGGCGAATCAGAATGTCAAACTGGTTCGCACCCTGGCGCCGGATTTGCCGATGGTCATGGCGGATGCGCCGCAACTGGAACAGGCCTTTTTGAATCTGATTCTCAATGCCGCTGAAGCGATGCCGGAGGGCGGCTCACTCACCATAAAATCCCGGACCGTCCGTTCTCCGCGCACGAGTGAAAAGCCAACACACGTTTCAGTGGAATTCAAAGACACGGGGAAGGGCATGAGTGAAGAATTACAACATCGCGCCTTCACCGCGGTACTCAACACGACGAAAGCCAAGGGTACCGGACTTGGCCTGGCCGTCGTTGGCCGCATTATTGAAACGCATCGCGGCAACATTCGCATCAAATCCCGCCTCAAGCACGGCACGAGTATTATTCTCACGTTGCCACTCCAGTAAACTCCACAAGGTTCGCCTTCAGATCTGAAGGGTTAATTCATCCGGGCTTGTCATTTCGGGCAGAAATGCTTCGCGCAATTTTCTTGCAACCAACCGTCATCAAATTTATTCACTCACATTGAAACAAATTTTATGAGTCATTCAAAATTGCAATGCTGGGAGCGGTTCCAAAAATATTACACAGAATTCCCCGAAGTTGGTCTGGGGGTGGACTTGAGCTGCATGAAGGTGTCCGATGAGTTTTTTGCCAAAATGGAACCGCGCGTGCGAAAGGCACTGGCCGACATGTCAGCGTTGGAAAAGGGAGCGATTGCCAATCCTGACGAAAATCGCATGGTCGGCCACTATTGGCTGCGGAATCCCGCCCTGGCGCCGACACCGGAAATCCGCCAGGAAATTGAGGAAACCATTTCCCGGATCAAGGGGTTTGCCGGGCAAGTTCACACCGGAAAAATTCGCGGGAATGGCGGGAAATTTAAGAATTATCTGCTCATTGGTATTGGGGGTTCTGCGCTTGGACCTCAATTTGTGGCTCATGCGCTGGGAGATCCGCGCACCGACAAGCTCAGACCGTATTTCTTCGATAATACTGACCCGGACGGCATGGATCGAGTCTTGGCGACAATTGGCCGCAATTTGAATCGAACCTTGTGCATTGTCATTTCCAAATCCGGGGGCACAAAGGAAACCCGCAATGGAATGCTCGTTGCCAAAGCGGCATATGAAACGGTGGGCTTCGATTTTGGTTCACACGCCGTCGCCACTACTATGGTGGGAAGTGATCTTGATAAATATGCAAATGAAAATAAATGGCTGGCACGCTTCCCAATGTGGGATTGGATTGGAGGGCGAACCAGTGAACTTTCCGCAGTTGGCTTGCTACCGGCAGCATTGCAAGGTATAGATATAAATGACTTATTGTCAGGAGCCTGTGAGATTGACAAAACAACCAGAAATCAGAACGTTAAAGCGAACCCTGCCTTACAGTTGGCTCTGGCTTGGTTTGCTTCCGGTAACGGTAAAGGAACAAAAAACATGGTCGTTTTACCTTATAAAGACAGATTGGAACTGTTTTCGAAGTATCTCCAACAACTCCTGATGGAATCGCTCGGCAAGGAGTTGGACTTGAATAAAAATGTCGTTAACCAAGGAATCACTGTCTTGGGCAATAAAGGCTCCACAGATCAACATTCCTACGTTCAGCAATTGCGGGACGGCTTGGATAACTTTTTTGTCACCTTCATCGAAGTGTTGGCCGATGGTCAGAATTCGAGTTTGATGGTTGAGGAGAAGGTAACGTCCGGAGATTTCCTCCATGGCTTTTATCTGGGAACGCGACAAGCTTTGGCGGACAAAGATCGAGAATCGCTGACGATCACTGTGAACGAAGTTTCGGCAAATACCGTTGGAAAGCTGATAGCATTATTTGAACGTGCTGTTGGCTTTTATGCGTCGCTGATCAATATCAACGCCTATCATCAACCTGGCGTCGAAGCCGGCAAGAAGGCGGCTGGGCAGGTTATTGAGATCCAAAGACAGATTCTGAATTACCTGTCTAATCAATCGGATAAGTTATTCACGGCCGCTGAAATTTCAAAAGCAATTTGTGCAGAACATGATATAGAGACAGTATATAAAGTTATTCAACACTTAGCATCAAATCCACACCACAGTATCTCAAAATCCCAGGATTGCCCATCGCTCAAGGCAAAATATGGTTTGAGTTGATTCATTCATGTTCGCTTATCCAAAACAATATGACGTAATTGTAGTCGGATCCGGGCACGCCGGAGTTGAAGCCGCGCTGGCCGCTGCGCGCATGGGTTGCCAGACGCTCCTGCTGACGATGAATGCAGACACGATTGGTCAGATGTCCTGCAACCCAGCCATAGGGGGACTGGCCAAAGGGCATTTGGCTCGTGAAATTGATGCGCTTGGCGGAGAGATGGGCAAGAACACGGATATGACCGGTCTTCAGTTTCGCATGCTGAATACAAAAAAGGGGCCCGCCGTCTGGGCACCGCGAGCTCAGTGTGATAAGAAGGCCTATCAATTCAGATTAAAATGGGTATGTGAAAGGGAACCCAACCTCGACGTAAGACAAGGCCAATCCGCCAAAATTCTCTACAAGGACAAAGTTGCGCTTGGGGTGGAAACAACCATGCAAGTCCAATTCCATGGAAAGACTGTGATAGTCACCACGGGGACTTTCCTGAGAGGGCTGATGCATATCGGATCAAACCAACAAACCGGCGGACGTGCCGGCGATGTAGCCGCAATGAGCCTTTCGTCTTCGCTTCAAGAAATCGGACTGGAGCTTGGTCGGTTTAAGACGGGGACTCCACCGCGCTTGCTGCGCCGCTCAATTGAATTTTCAAAGACCGAAGTGCAGCCAGGTGATGAGCCGGTTCCGTACTTTACATATTGGAAAGACGATTTGTTCCACATGGAACAAAATGGCAAAGGCCGAACGGAAACCAGGCTGAATACCGGCAAATATCCGCCCCGATCTATCTTGGAGCGGTTAAATGGCCAAATGCCTTGTTATATCACCTATTCGACAAAAAAGACCGCTACGCTGATTCGGGACAATCTCCATAAATCTCCTTTGTATTCAGGTATTATCCAAGGAGTTGGGCCAAGATACTGCCCGTCAATTGAAGACAAGATAGTAAGATTCAGTGAAAAAGAGCGGCATCAGATTTTCCTTGAGCCTGAGGGTATCGAAACGGATGAGATTTACGTCAATGGTTTTTCAACCAGCCTCCCCTTTGAGGTACAGGTTGACTTGGTTCGGACAATCATCGGGTGTGAAAATGCCGAAATCATGCGTCCTGCCTATGCTGTCGAATACGATCTCGTCTATCCGACGCAACTGCTGCCGACGCTGGAGACAAAGGCATGTCGCAACTTGTTCCTGGCCGGACAAATTAATGGTACTTCAGGTTATGAAGAAGCCGGGGCGCAGGGTCTTATTGCCGGAATTAATGCAGCAAGACGGGTTAAGAAACTTGATCCCATAGTTCTGCGGCGCGATCAAGCATACATAGGTGTTTTGATTGATGATTTGGTCACAAAGGGAACCACCGAGCCTTACCGCATGTTTACTTCGCGAGCAGAGTATCGTTTGCTGTTGCGCCAGGATAATGCTGATTTGCGGCTTTCGGAGCTTGGCCATGATATTGGCCTTTTGCCTGAACGCAATTACAAGAAATTCCGGGAGAAGCAAGAAGTCATTGCTGCAGAATTGGACAGAATTAATACAACTCGTTGTGGTTCATATACTTTGGTAAAAGTTTTAAGCCGCCCTGAAGTTACTTACAAAGATTTGCCCAGCAGGAATGAGACATTGTCAGACGAAGTTATTCAACAAGTTGAAATTGCAGCTAAATACGCTGGATATATCGAACGTCAGGAACTTGAAGTCGAAAAATTTAAAAATTTGGAAGACAAAATCATTCCCGAGACGTTTGATTTTTCGAGAGTGCCGAGTCTTCGGCTGGAAGCTTCGCAAAAGCTTGCCCGGATTCGCCCCACAACCATTGGCCAAGCCGCTCGGATTTCCGGCGTATCACCCGCCGACATTGGCATCCTGATGGTTTGGTTGAAGCGTAGCGCGGTGGCCAACGGGAATAATGATCGTTCGTCGGATTTGTGTGTCGACGGTTCCGACAAGGCCGGGCTTGATGAATGACTACAGGATTGGCTGTCCGACTTGGATTCGAACCAAGAATAACGCCTCCAAAGGGCGCTGTGTTACCATTACACCATCGGACAAGGCGCACGAACATTAAGCCTTCTGCGTTGCACGCGCAAAGCGAAAATGGCGGGCTAACGCTTTCTGCGAGTGAAAGAAAGTTTGCCCGTACCGGTTCTTG
Source organism: Candidatus Limnocylindrales bacterium (assembly GCA_035604955.1). Taxonomy (GTDB): domain Bacteria; phylum Verrucomicrobiota; class Verrucomicrobiia; order Limisphaerales; family UBA11358; genus UBA11358. The sequence continues at coordinate 37,989 of DATNHM010000007.1, forward strand.
CCAACACAATGTTACGGTTTGTCATGAGCGACATTTTAACTACACCCAATTCGCCGGCTGCCGGAAGCGTCCCGGCGACCGTGGGTGCGCCCGATTTTGCCAAGCCGGTTCAGCGGGCGAAAAAGGGTGTGCTGAAACTCGTGGGTGAGGTCCTGCGTCACGGAGGGCCGGGCTATTTGCAGTTTGCGATCACCAACATCTGCAATGCCGATTGTGATTTTTGCGGATTCGCGCGTTCCAAATTTGATCCCAAGGCCCGGCGCAGTGTGACGTTGCCCGAAGCGTGCAATGCCATTGATATCGCGGTAAAAAATCACATCGGCTACCTGCTCTTCGTCGGCGGTGAACCCATGGTCCATCGCGATTTACGCGCCATGACACGGTACGCAACGGAGCGCGGCATTCACCCGATGATTTGCACCAATGGCGGTTTATGGACCGAAGAAAACATGCGCGGCCTGGCAAGCGATGGCTTAAGCAGCGTCATCATGTCAATAGACGCACACGACGTGGCCAGGCACGAAAAAAACCGCGGGCTGCCGGACGTGTGCCGAAAAATCAAACGGGCGAATGAATTCTTTCATTCAGTTGGCGTTCAAACCACCGCCAGTATCACGGCCAGCCGATTGATTGATGACTATGACAAACTACCTGCCTTTCTTGAATCGCTCGGATTCAAGAGTTGCACGTTCAGCTATCCGCTCACGTCACTGGCCAGCAGTTATTTGAGCTTCAGCAACAGCGGTCTGGTGAATTATTCGAAAGACGAACTGCTGCAAGTGTTTGAGAAGATCAAGCAGATGAAACATCGCAGCCATTTTCCCGTCGTCAATCCTATGGAATCGCTCACTGAAATGCAGCGGCATTTGCGGGGCGAAAAGGAAAAATTCGGCTGCCTGGGGGGCCACAAGTATTTTTACCTCGACTGGAACCTCGACCTTTATCGTTGCCATTTTTGGGAAAAGCCGATGTGCAAAGTTTGGGAATGGGACGATTCGAAGCTTATCCGCGATGGGTGTACTCGTTGCATGATTGACTGCTATCGGGATCCGAGCGTGCTGCAATTTATGGCGATCAACACCAGTGACGCGTGGAACGCCTTGAAGCAGGGCAAGTTGGTCAAGGCTGCCAAACATATCTTCGATTCACGTAATTTGACTTCACTCAAGGCCGTTTGGGAAGACCGCCAATGGATTAGCGGCGTGTAGTTCCTGCAATTTCCGTCTTGTCATCCGGCAAATTCATGGTAGTTTCGTGCCCCTTTTTATGAAGACGGACATCCATCCGAAATATGTGGATGCGGAGATTCGTTGCGCCTGCGGCAACGTAATCAAGACCCGCTCCACCAAGCCTGTGATTATCGTCGGTATTTGCAACGTCTGCCACCCGTTTTACACCGGTCAGCAAAAGTTCGTGGACACCGCCGGACGCGTGGACAAATTCCAGCAGCGCGCCGCCAAGACGCAGGCCGCTCAGGCCGCGTTTGCCACGAAAAAGAAAAAGAAGGCTTAGCGACCCGATATTATTCCGCCCGCTTGTGCGTTGCCACAGGTGGGCGGATTTCTTTTTCAAATCAACCACGGATTAACACGGATAAAAAAGCCTGATATTAATTTCACGGAATGATACGAAATCGTGTTCTCAAATCCGTGTTTATCCGTATCCATCCGTGGTTAAATAGTTTTTGATTAGCAATGGATTTGACGCCGCACATCGAAAAATTCCGCCGCCGCTATGCCGAGGTCGAAACCGCATTGAGCGATCCGAAGGTCTTCGACAACCAGCAACGCGCGCAGGAATTGTCCCGTGAATACGCCCGGCTCAAGGAGCTGGTCGCGTTGGGAGACGTCTATTTGAAGACGCTCGCCGATCTGGAGCAAAACCACGCGTTACTCAAATCCGAACCGGCGGAATCCGAGCTGGCGCTGATGGCCGGGGAGGAAAACAGCCGGCTGGAAGCGGACAAAAAAAAACTCTCGCATAAGATCCAGTTTGGCCTGGTGCCGCCAGACCCGACCGACTCGCGCAACACCATCATCGAAATCCGCGCCGGCGCGGGCGGCTCGGAATCTGCGCTTTTCGCCGCCGACCTTTACCGGATGTATTGCCGTTACGCCGAAGCGCGCGGCTGGAAGGTCGAGACGCTTGATTCCAATCCGTCCGACCTCGGCGGCTTCAAGGAAATTGTTTTCCAGGTCAGCGGCACGGACGTTTACAAACGGCTCAAATACGAGAGTGGTGTGCATCGCGTCCAGCGCGTGCCGGCGACCGAGGCCCAGGGGCGCATCCACACCAGCACCAGCACCGTCGCCGTGTTGCCTGAAGCGCAGGAAGTGGACATCGAGATCAAACCCGAAGACGTCGAGATCAACGTCTGCCGCGCGTCCGGCAAAGGCGGCCAAGGCGTGAACACCACTGACTCGGCGGTGCAAATCCAGCACAAGCCCAGCGGATTGATTGTACGTTGCGCGGATGAACGTTCGCAGCAGAAAAACAGGGCCAAGGCCATGACTGTCTTGCGCTCGCGTTTGCTGGAAGCGAAAATTGCCGAGGAAAACGCGAAATACGCCGCCCATCGGAAATCGCAGGTCGGCACCGGCGAGCGCAACGAGAAAATCCGCACCTACAATTTTCCGCAGAACCGCGTCACCGACCATCGCGTTGAAGTGACGCTCTACAATCTGGCGAACTTCATTGATGGCGATCTCGACCCGATGATTGACCCGTTGATGACGCATGACCTGGAGGAGAGGTTAAAAGCGTTAAACGATTGAATCGTCGGACGGTTTCCTGGCTTTCACGTTTCTCCGAATTATGGATCCCAAAGGTTTGATTTTTGACTGTGACGGCACCCTGGCCGACACGATGCCGCTGCACTGGCACGCCTGGCAAATTGTCACGCAACGCCACAACCTCCACTTTCCTGAAGACCGGTTCTATGCTTTCGGCGGCGTGCCCTCGCGCGATATTCTGAAATTACTCGCCGAGGAACAGGGCCGATCGCTGGATCACATCGCCATCGCGCATGAAAAGGAGGAAGCGTATCTGCCAATGATGGCGCGGATTGAACCCATCCATGCCGTCGTGGAAATTGCGAAGGCGAACCATGGCAAAATTCCGATGGCCGTCGCGTCCGGCGGCACGCAAAAAGTCATCGGCCTGGTGCTCGATCATCTGAAAATCCGGCACCTGTTTGACACGGTGGTGACCAGTGAAATGGTGAAGCACCAGAAACCGGCGCCGGACATTTTTCTGGAAGCCGCGCGACTGCTTGGCGTGGAACCTAGATTCTGCCGTGCCTACGAAGACACCGACCTCGGCCTGCAAGCCATTCGGGCCGCCGGAATGGAAGCGGTGGACGTGCGAAAACTGCGTGATCAGTTGGAATATTGAACAGCGGGCAAAGTTTCAGTTTTGTCCGAGCTTCTTCGATTTTTCCGTCGCGGCGCGGACGGCGCTCATCACGATGGCGCGCATCCGGCCTTTCTCTAACTCGTGCAATCCTTCAATGGTTGTGCCGCCGGGGCTGGTGACCTGGTCCTTGAGTGCGCCAGGATGCTGACCGGTTTCCAGGACCATCTTGGCTGCGCCTAAGACGGTTTGCGCGGCAAGTTTCGTCGCCAAGTCACGCGGCAAACCCGCCGCCACGCCGCCGTCGCTTAACGCCTCGATGAATTGAAAAACATAGGCCGGGCCGCTGCCGCTCAAGCCGGTCACGGCGTCCAGCAGCGATTCCTTCACCTGAAACGCAATGCCCACGGCGGAAAGGAGTCTTTTCGTGAGCTCGCCATCCGCCACCGTCGCGGACTTGCCGAGTGCGAACGCCGAAGCACCCGTGGCGACGAGCGCCGGCGTATTGGGCATAACGCGGATGACTCGCGCACCCGGCGGCAATGCACCTTCCAGTTTTGTCAACGTTACCCCGGCCGCGATGGAAATGAGCAGATGATTACCGGTGAATTTGCCGCACAATCCGGCCAAAACGCTTGAACATTGGTCGGGTTTGACGGCGAGAATCAGCACATTGGCGGTATTGGCCACGTCCGCATTGGATTCCGTGGTCGTCACCCCGATTTCATCGGTGAAATGTTTTCTCGCGGCGGCAACCGGATCAGCGGCAACGATGTCTTTGGGACCCACGAGTTCCGCCTGGATGAAGCCGCGGGCCAGGGCTGTGGCCATCTTGCCCGCGCCGAGAAAGCCGATGGTGAGTTTGGTTGCCATGAAAATTTTGTAACAGGCCGTCAGAGAGAACGGAAGCGAAAACACGCGGCCAATTCGCGGCTTGAATTTGCGTCGCGAAGATTTATGATAGGGGCGGCACAAAAAGCGCCTTAAACCTTAATTTTGCAATGGCAGGCAACCGCCAGACATGGGATTCACTCGATGCGATGCGCCAGGCCGCTCACGACGGCGACCCGCAGGCGCAATGCTATCTGGGCGTTTGCTTTCAAACCGGCCAGGGCGTGACGCAGGATCATCAGGAGGCGGTAAAATGGTTCCGGCGCGCGGCGGAGCAGGGCGATCCCGTGGCGCAATGTTATCTGGGCGTGTGTTACCTGCATGGCTCGGGCGTGCCGCAGGAATACGGCGAGGCGGCCAAGTGGCTGCGTGAAGCGGCGGAACAGGGCGACCCGGCGGCGCAATTCAACCTCGGCGTGCTTTACGAAACCGGGCAGGGTGTTTCTCAAAATTACGCGGAAGCCGTCAAATGGTATCGCGAAGCGGCGGAACGCGGCTATCCCGCGGCGCAATTCAACCTTGGGGTCTTTTATGAAACCGGCCAAGTCGTGCCGCAGAATTATGTCGAGGCGGTCAAATGGTATCGCGCGGCCGCCGAGCAGGAATGTGCGCCTGCCCAATGCAATCTCGGCCTCTGCTACCAGACCGGGCGCGGAGTGGAACAAAACCAGCAGCAAGCCTTGAAATGGTTCATCCGGGCGGCGCGGCAGGGCGACAAGACCGCCCAGCATAATCTCGGCCTCCATTATGCCGAAATGGAAATCAAGGAAGCAGAGGCCGCGGAAGCCGCTGCGAAAGAATCGCCGGAAAATACAACACCCGCGGGCTAACGCGTCAATTCCTCGAGTTTCGCGTTGGCGCGCCCGCTGTCAATAGTCCGGCCAGCCAATTTCCAACCTTCGGCCAATGATTTCGTTTTGCCGGCCACAAACAGCGCGGCGGCGCCATTGAGCAGAACCGCATCACGTTTGGGGCCGCTTTCTTCACCACGGAAAATGCGGCGGATGATTTCGGCATTCACAACCTTGTCGCCTCCGCGCAAATCCGCCAGCGTCGCCGGCTGCCGCGGAAACATTTCCGGCGAGAGACTCGAAACCGAAAAACCGCGTTCCTGATAAAATTCCGCGACGTGGCTGGTGCCCAACGTTGAAAGTTCGTCCAAATTTTTCCCTTCAGCCGATCCGCAGACGACCATGCCGCGCCGCACGCCGAGCGACTGCAACGCCCGCGCCATCGGCTCGCACAGCTCCGGGCGGGGCACACCGACGAGCATCGCCGACGGGCGGGCTGGATTAAGCAGCGGGCCAAGGATGTTGAAAATGGTCCGCTGGCCCCTCTCGGCGCACAGTTTCCGGACAGGTGCGATGTGCTTGAACGCCGGATGAAAATGCGGAGCGAAGAAAAACGCAAAGCCGTGTTCGCGCAGTGCGCACGCCGCTTCCGCCGGCGACAAGTCAACCCTGATGCCGAGTGCTTCCACCACGTCGGCGCTGCCGACGGACGACGTCACGGCGCGGTTGCCGTGTTTGGCCACGGTGACACCTGCGGCAGCGCACAGGATGGCAACGGTGGTGGAAATGTTGAACGTGCTCAAGCGGTCGCCTCCGGTGCCCACCACGTCGAGGATTTCACGAGCCTCCCGCCAGGCGGGGTCAATCGGAGGCAGAATGGATTTATCACGCAAGGCACGGGCGAACGCAGTGATTTCGTCCGACGTTTCGCCTTTTTGCGCCAGCGCGGTCAAAAAGTCGGCTTTGATGGCCGCTGAAATTTTTTCATCAGCCAGTACATCCACGGCTTGACGAACTTGTCCTTCCGTGAGGTGATCCGAGCCGGCGAGCTGCTGGGTGAATTTTTCAAGCACGGACTGATTCTAAGAACGGGAAAAGGCTGCTCAAAGCGGAAAGTGCGTTTGATTACACTTCCTACCAATGATGAAAACATGGACAAGTACTGAAAATTCCGTAACTTGTCGTTTATTGTCTCTGTCTCAATCTCTAAACGGTGAAGGTATTAAAATTTATGGCAGAAAATCGCAGTCATTCCTGGATGAAGTGGGGAATCATTATTGCAGTTGTCGTTGTCATCGTTGGCTTTGGTATTTGGTATTTTCATCACAGGCAGGATGATGCACCGGCTTATCAAACGGTGGCGGTAACGCGCGGCGAATTGACAAAGCTGGTGACGGCGACGGGGACGCTAAACCCGGTGACCAACGTGACAGTCGGCTGCCAGGTATCAGGCCGGATCAGCAAGCTATATGTGGATTTCAATTCGCCGGTAACCAATAGCCAGTTGATCGCGGAGATTGATCCGCGGACGTATGAGGCGGCGATGGAGCAGGCCTCGGCGGATCTGGCCAACGCGAATGCCAATTTGGAATTGCAGCAGGTGGAAGCCCACCGCAGCGGCGAATTGTTCACCAACCAGCTGGTTTCGGTGTCCGATTATGACACGGCGATCGCCAATCTGCACGAAGCCGAGGCGATGGTGAAAATCAAGCAGGCCTCGCTCGACAACGCGAAGGCCAATCTGGGTTATTGTAAAATTTATTCGCCGGTGGATGGCATTGTTATTTCCCGGGACGTGGATGTCGGCCAAACCGTGGCGGCGAGTTTACAGTCACCCACGTTGTTCCAAATCGCAAACGACCTGACGAAAATGCAGATTGATTCGAGCGTGGCGGAGGCGGATGTTGGCGGCGTCACCGAGAAACAGGAAGTGATTTTTACGGTGGATGCGTATCCCGACCGGACGTTTCACGGCGAGGTCACGCAGGTGCGCAATTCGCCGACAACGGTGAACAACGTTGTCACTTACGACTGCGTCATTGGCGTGACGAACTCGGATTACAAATTGAAACCCGGTATGACAGCGAATGTTTCGATCACCGTCGCCCAGCATGAAAATGCGCTGACCATTCCGAATGGTGCATTGCGTTTCCGTCCGCCGGACAATGCCGTGGTATTGACCAACTCGGTTGTCACCCAAACTGCACCGATGACCAACGGCGGAAATTTCGCCCGCGGCCCCGGCGGTCGTCGTGGTGGCGGCCACGGACGTGGCGAGCGCCCGGTTTTTCACACGATCTATGTGCTTTCCGGCACGGGTGACGATGCGAAGCTGCAGATGGTGCAAATCCGGACCGGCATCACCGACGGCATTTCGACCGAGGTGCTTTCGGGGCTGGACGCGGGTGCGCAGGTTGTGACCGGCATGGTTTCAACCGGCACACAGGCCGTCAGAGCAGCGAACCCGCTCGGCGGCGGCTTCCCCAGAATGCGTTGATTTGCGTGCAGACCAATCCCGTCATCAAGCTCGCGGACATTCACAAGGTGTATCACACCGGCGAAGTGGATGTCCACGCCGTGCGCGGGATTACGCTGGAAGTCTTTCCGGGCGAATTTGTGGCACTCATGGGCGCGAGTGGCTCCGGCAAAAGCACGCTGATGAACATGATCGGGGCGTTGGACCGTCCGAGCAGCGGCAATTATCTGCTCGATGGCATTGACGTTTCCACGCTCGATCGTGATGCGCTCGCTGACGTCCGCAATGAAAAAATCGGCTTCGTCTTCCAGGGTTTCAACCTGCTTTCACGAACGTCGGCGCTGGAAAATGTCGAAATGCCGATGCTTTACAACCGTCATCGCATCCAGTCCCGCGAGCAGTATGAGCGTGCCATGCACGCGCTCGAACTAGTGGGTCTTGGTTCGCGCGCCGATCACCATCCCAACCAGCTTTCCGGGGGCCAGCAGCAGCGTGTCGCGATCGCCCGCGCGCTCGTCAACCGGCCGTCCTTGCTGCTCGCCGACGAGCCGACCGGCAACCTCGACAGCCAGACGAGCATCGAAATCATGGGGGTGTTTCAAAAGTTGAATGACCAAGGCATCACCATCGTCATGGTCACCCACGAACTGGACATTGCGCGTTACACCCGGCGCAGCGTGATTCTGCGCGACGGTAACATCGTCAGTGACACGGTGGTGGCCAGTCGTCTGAACGCGGAAAACGAACTACAGCAACTCCGGGCGGCACAACAAGCCGTGAAACTCGCGTCATGAGAATCTTCGCCTCACTAAAAATTGCCGGACGCGCCCTGCGCCGGAACAAGATGCGTTCGTTGCTGACGATGCTCGGCATCATCATCGGCGTCGGCGCCGTCATCGGTTCGGTCAGCCTGACTTCCGGTGCCACCAAACAGGTCGAGGACCAAGTCAGCAGCCTGGGTGAAAGCGTCATCACCGTTTTTTCCGGCAATTTCACCAGCGGCGCGATGCGCGGCGGCTGGGGCAGCGCACCGACGTTGACGGTAGCCGATGCCCAGGCGATTGCCGGGTTGAAAAACGTTGTGGCCGTCAGTCCTGAAGTGCGCGACCGCGA
>DATNHM010000008.1:0-141634 GCA_035604955.1 Candidatus Limnocylindrales bacterium
CGGAATGCACTTTGTTACCCCTCCCCATGTGGAGAAGGGGGTGGGGATACCCTAAAGAGGTTCGAACCCTCTAGCTCCCACCCGCAGGAATGACGGTTTGTCCTTGAAAGAAAGTTCGAGTGCAGTCGTAGAGATGCTCCACCAAGCGACTTGACGAGTTTTCGACGAGCAGTGACCACGGTTTTACGCAAGAACCACGGGCTTTTTTGCTGTCGAGGACAAATGAGTTTTGATATAATGAAAACACGGTTTAATGATACACTTGTTCTTGAATAGACGATTTATTTCATCCAATCATTTCTCATGCCTAAGCGTTCAAGTAAGACAACTGGTAAGAAAAAGAACCCCGCAGCGGTTGCCTTAGGAAGACTCGGTGGTCTTAAAGGTGGCCCGGCCCGCATGGCAAAGCTTTCCCCAACAGAAAGATCAAAATTGGGTCGCAAGGCGGTTTTGGTTAGATGGGGAAAAAGAAAGTGATTTGCTCCGATTGATTTGGCTCATCTGTTTCATTCCGAATCCGGCTTGATTGCTTTCTTAAGGTTGAAGCTGATTCCAAAAGCACCAGGCTTCAACTCAGTTGCATCTACAATGCGCTTCCATACACCGTGTTTTGATGGCTTCGTAAATCGCACATCGGGCAAGTAAGAACGAATAGTGTGAGCAAGGTCGGAAATGCTATAACGGGCCTTGTGATAAACTGAGACGGCAAGGTCACTGTGTGGAATATCCTGCTGGAACTGTTCTGTGGAAACAACCGTAGAAAAAAGGATCGGTGTCTTTGCGAATACAGAATGCTTGCGAAGGTGACGATAACATCGAATGCCAGATCGAAAGTGACTATGCACTTCCTCTGGTTGTTTAGGGGCAGCGGTGCCAGGATCAGCCCAACGAACCATCATATCGAGAATGAAAAGTAATGGTGGTTCATCGGCCCAGGTAGCTAGGTTAGACATAAATACGACTTCTGTGCTACACCACTCAATGTCGAGCGGCGCAATTAATGGCAATAGCTGTTCCTGAAGCTCCTTTGCGTAGATTTCCTCATCCTCTAAAAGAACAATTCGATTGGTGTCCATTGCCATAATGCACAGAAGCATTTTAACGCTGTAAAATTGAACCCGTCCATTGTAAAACGCAAGCACGATAAGCTGCTAACCGGGAAATGTTATACTAGACCGCTTTGGTAATTCTGATATAATAATCGTATGAACGTATCGCCGAACAAATTCTTCACTTACGCACGCAAATCCACCGATGTCGAGGACAAGCAAATCCTTTCAATCGACGGGCAACTTGCCGAATTGCGCGCCATTGCAGCGGCCGAACATCTCACGATTGTCGCAGAGTTGATTGAAAAGAGGTCCGCCAAAACTCCCGGTAGACCGATTTTCAATGATATGCTGGCACGAATTGAAGCCGGCGAAGCGGCGGGAATCATCGCCTGGCATCCCGACCGATTGGCGCGTAATTCGGTTGACGGGGGACGCATCATTTATCTTCTCGACACAGACAAAATCCTATCGCTCAAATTTCCGACATTCCGGTTTGAACCCGACCCGCAGGGGAAATTCATGCTTTCGATCATGTTCGGACAGAGCAAATACTACGTGGATTCACTGTCGGAAAACACCAAGCGGGGTTTGCGTGAGAAAATCCGGCGCGGCGAATATCCCGGCATGGCCCCGTTCGGCTATCTGAACGACTACCGCACCAAGCGCATCACTGTTGATCGTGAACGTGCGCCGCTTGTCAAACAGGCATTTGAGCAGTACGCGACCGGCACTGTGATTTTAGATGACCTGCGCAAGTTTTTCATGGCGAAGGGTGTTTGCACCAGAAGTGGCAAAATGGTCGGGCGCACGTTCGTCTCCGACTTGCTTTCAAACCCGATTCATTATGGCCATTTTCGCTATGACGGCGAAGTGTACGAGGGAAGCCACGAGTCAATCATTCCCAAGGAATTGTTTGACCGTGTGCAGGCCGTTTTTAACCGTCGTTGGCGATATTCGCCGTCGGAAAAGCAGACTCCACAAAAACCGTATCTCGGCCTCCTTCGCTGTGCCGAGTGCGGGAGCGCCATCACTGGCGAAGTCCAAAAAGGCCACACCTACTACCGTTGCACCAAGAAAGATAAGTCCCGGCCTTGTAAGCAGCCCTACATCCGCGAAGAAGCCCTCGACGCGGAAATCACGGCCTTGTTGAAACCGTTCTCGCTCCGTGCCGATAGGGCGGATGAGATGCTATTACGAGTCAATGACGAGAAAAAGCAGGCTGCCCAAACGGCCTTGAAACTCGCAGCACAAAAGCGTGGAGAGATTGAGAAGGTCAATCTCCGCCTCCAAAAACTCCTGGACTCGTTTCTGGACGGCATTGTGGAACGGGATGAATACACTACCGAGAAGGCTAAATTGATGAGCCAGAAAAAGACGCTGGAGGAGCAGAAAGCCCACCTCACAGCAGGCCGAGCCGATTGGCTCGAACCGTTCCAGGAATGGATTTTAACCGCTAAAAATGCGGATAAAATCGCGGAATCGGATTCGCTTCAAGAGAAGCGGGTCCTCGCCTTGAAAGTCTTCGGCTCGAACCTTGTCCTCGACAGCAAAAAAGCCCGTGGTTCTTGCGTAAAACCGTGGTCACTGCTCGTCGAAAACTCGTCAAGTCGCTTGGTGGAGCGGGCGATGGGAATCGAACCCACGTGTGAAGCTTGGAAGGCTTCCGTTCTACCATTGAACTACGCCCGCCTGCGTTGCGCTTGGACGCGACTAACCTGCCGCCAAAGCCGGGCAAAGCTTAATCCCCGCGCTTGCATTGTCAATGTCACGCGTGTAGCCTCGCCGCGCATGGCAGCGTTGCTTCTTACCGGTGGGCGGGTCGTGGACCCGGCCAACCGCCTCGACGCAAAGGCGGACCTTTTGATTTCCGAAGGTAAAATCGCTGCGGTCGGCGGGGACGCGGCAAATCAAGCGCCGCCCGACGTGGAAAAAATGGACGTGAGCGGCCTCGTGGTTTGTCCCGGCCTGATCGACCTGCACGTTCACTTGCGCGAGCCGGGCCAGACGGCAAAGGAAACCATTGCCACCGGCACCGCCGCCGCCGCGCGCGGTGGTTTCACGTCGGTTGTTTGCATGCCCAATACTTCGCCGGCGGTTGATACCGCCGGCACGGTCGCGCTCATTCGTGAACGCGCGGTCCGGCAGGGCGTCGTCAACGTCTTTGTGGCCGGAGCCATCTCCAAAAACATCGCCGGCGAGGAGCTCGCCTCCATCGGTTCGCTCAAACGCGCCGGCGTCGTGGCCATTACCGACGACGGGCATTGCGTACAAAACAATGAACTCATGCGCCGGGCGTGCGAATACGCCAGAATGTTCAACCTGCCGGTCATGGATCATTGCCAGGATTATTCGCTCGTGACCGACGGGGTGATGCACGAGGGTTACTGGAGCACGGCGCTCGGTTTGCGCGCCTGGCCGTCGGCGGGCGAGGAAATGATTGTCGCGCGCAACATTCTGCTGGCCGGACTCACCGGCGCGCGAGTCCATTGCCAGCATTTGAGCGCGGCGGGTAGCGTGGCGCTGCTGCGCGAAGCGAAAAAGCGCGGCGTGCCCATTTCCGGCGAAGCCTGCGCCCATCATTTCACACTCACCGATGCGGCGGTGGCCGGCAGCGCCAGATTTTGGGCCAACGACGGGAAAACCCTGGCCGGATACCAGGATGAACTTCCCGAATGGCCGGCCTACGACACCAATTTCAAAATGAACCCGCCGCTGCGTTCGGCCCGCGACCGCGAGGCGATTCTGGAGGGGCTGGCGGACGGCACCATCGAGATTCTCTGCAGCGATCACGCACCGCATTGCGATTTTGAGAAGCAGGTTGAGTTTGATTACGCGCCGTTTGGCATCATCGGATTGGAAACCGAACTCGCGCTGTCACTGATGCAGTTGTACCACTCGAAGCGGCTGGGTTTGCCCGAACTCATCGCCAAATACACCGCGGCGCCGGCGCAATTGCTCAACCTGCCCAAGGGCACTTTAAGCGTGGGCGTGGACGCGGATGTGACGGTCTTCAACCCGGAAGCGGAATGGATTTTCACTCCGGAAAAATCCGCGAGCAAATCGAAAAACAGCCCGTTCTCCGGTTGGAACCTCAAAGGCAAGGCCGTGGCGACCTTTGTCAGTGGAAAAAAAGTCTGGGCGGAAAATTCCGAACTGGTCGCGGCGTGAAAAGTGGCTTAACGCTTGACCGCTTGGCCGATCATTTTAGCATCGCGCAGCGATTTTGATGATGAAAGCAATTCTGGCCCTCGAAGATGGTTCGATTTTTCATGGACAAGGCTTTGGCGCGTGTGCGTCCGCCGCTGGCGAAGTCTGTTTCAACACGTCCATGACGGGCTATCAGGAAATTCTCACCGACCCGTCCTACAAAGGCCAGATTGTCACGATGACGTATCCTCTCATCGGAAACTACGGCGTCAACACCATGGACGTGGAATCGTGGCGTCCCCACGTGGCTGGATTTGTCATCCGCGAACTCTCGCCGGTGGTCAGCAACTGGCGCGCGGAGTTTTCGCTGGCGGAATATCTGGAAAAGAACGGTGTCCCGGGCATCCAGGGCATTGACACGCGGGCGCTGACGAAAAAATTGCGTGTGCGCGGCGCGATGAACGGATTTATTTCCACCGGGGAAATCTCGGACGAGGAAGCCTTGCAACGCGCAAAAGAGTTTGTTTTCGTCGGCGTGGATTACGTCAAGGAAGTCTCGCACAAGAAAGCGTTTCGCTGGGACGAAAAGGATGAGCAAAGCGCGAATTTCAAGCTCGCTTCCGGCAACGCGCCGGCGGAGGCCCGCGACCTGCGCGAGGCGTTGCCGCCCGCGGATATTCCGATTGTCGCCTTTGATTATGGCCTGAAATACAACATCTTGCGCCGACTGCGGCAACATGGCTTTGGCGTTGAAGTTTTGCCGGCTACGGCTTCGGCCGCGGAGGCGCTCGAACATAAGCCGGCGGGAATTTTCCTGTCCAACGGCCCCGGTGATCCGGCGGCGCTCAATTACATTGTGCGTGAAGTGAAAACGCTCGTGGACAGTGGTGTTCCCATTTTTGGGATTTGCCTTGGCCACCAGGTTCTGGGGCTGGCATTTGGCGGCAAAACCTTCAAATTGAAATTCGGCCATCGCGGCGCAAACCAGCCGGTCAAGGATTTGGCATCGGGCCGGGTCGAAATCACGTCGCAAAACCACGGTTTTGCCGTGGACCCGAAAAGTTTGCCAAAGGAAATTTCCGTGGATCGGATTAATCTGAACGACCAGACAGTCGAGGGCCTGCGGCACAGGACGAAGCCGGTTTTTTGCGTGCAATATCATCCTGAAGCCTCGCCCGGTCCGCATGATTCGACACCGTTGTTTGCGGAATTTCGGGCTTTGCTTGAGAAACGCGGCTAGGAATTTAAACGTTGGATTTTGACATTTCCATTTGACTTGGTATCGGTGCCGACCATAATAAAATCCGTCTAAGCTATGGCCAAACTTGTTATCCTGACTCAAGGCATGAACGGCCGCGTCCATGAATTGAAAGCGGACAAAACCACCATCGGCCGGGTCGAGGATAACATGTTCCAAATCGCCGAACCGTCCGTCTCCAGTCATCATTGCGAAGTGCTGCTGCGCGGCAATGAGGTGGTCATCAAGGATTTGAACTCCACCAACGGCACATTCATCAACGACGAGAAGATCACCGAAAGCGTGCTCAAGCCTGGCCAGAAGCTGCGTCTGGGCCAGATTGAATTACAGTTGGAAAACGGCGCGCCCGCCGCGCCCGCGGCCTCTGGCGCCACTTCGTCGGCGGCTCCTGCCCCGGCGCCAGCCCGGAAGCCGGAGTCCGTCACACGGACTGCCACTCGCGGAGTCAGCTTGAGCGAATTGGAAAGCGGCGGCCGGCCGGTCGGATTCGACACCGCCGCCACCTTTACCAAAAAGCGCAACAAAGTCGGCACCTATTTCTGGATTGGCGCCGTTCTCGTCGGTCTCGTCATTATCATCCTGCTCATTTACGCGCTCTCGTTGGCCAATCCGCACAATCATTGACCGGCGTACACAAATAACCCTGAAAGCCGCGGCCATGAAACCGCGCCCTGCCAATCAAACAACCGTCGCAATGACGCTGACGGAAGTGTTGGTAGTTATCGTTCTTTTGGCCTTTTTGGTACTAATATTCTTTCCTTGGCCGGAGCCGAAAGCCCGCAAAAAGACTGAGCAGATACAGTGCCTCAGTAATTTGAAGCAAATCGCAATCGCCTGCCGAATTTGGGCTGGCGACAACAACGATAAATATCCGATGCAAGTTTCTTTAACAAACGGCGGCGCAATGGAATTGATTGCCGCAGGAAATGTCGCGGCTTGTTTCCAAGTCATGTCCAACGAATTGAACACACCGGAACTTTTAATTTGCCCAGCAGACACAAACCGAATTGTAACAACCAGTTTTGGAAATGGTTTGAATAATTCCAACATCAGCTACTTTGTCGGCTTGGACGCCGATCAAACAAATCCGCAAATGTTTCTTTCCGGCGATGATAACTTCGCCGTCGGCGGTGCTCCGGTTAAATCCGGTTTACTGCTACTTTCAACGAACACTCCAATCACTTGGACTGCCGCAAGGCACAGATACGCCGGCAACATCAGTTTCGCTGGAGGAAGCGTTCAGCAAATGAACACCGAAGATTTACAGCAAGCACTGCAACAAACCGGTGTTGCCACGAACCGGCTGGCAATTCCTTGATTTTTTGAGGTAGGGCTCGCTGTCCCAGCGAACCGCGGTGCGGTGATGACATCACCCTCTGCCAATATTCAATCCGCGAAATTTACGGATAATCCTTTCTGGCTTCTGGCTTCCGACTTCAGTATTTTCGCCGCCATGTTCGAAACGGTTAAAACCGAAATCACGACCGCCACCGGGAAACTGACGCATCTGCGGAGGTTTCTTTGACGTGCCCGCCACCCAAAAGCGCCTGGGCGAACTCAATGCGCTCATGGCCGCCGACAATTTCTGGAACAACCGCGAAAAGGCGCAAACGCTGATTGACGAGGCGAACTCTCTCCGCAACAAGATTGAACCGCTGCTCCAGGCGGAAAAACAACTGGACGATCTCCGGGTCATGCTCGAACTTGGCGAAGCCGAGCCGCCTGAGGCGCAGCCGAAGGTGCAGCAGGAATTGGAGCGTGACGTCGCCAGATTTCTCAAGGACCTCGATGCGTTGGAATTGAAGGTTTTTCTCAACGGACCGCACGACCGGAAGAATTGCATCCTGAGCATCAACGCCGGTGCGGGCGGCACCGAGGCGCAGGATTGGGCGGAAATGCTGTCGCGCATGTACCAGCGCTGGGCGGAATCACGCGACTGGGAGATCGAGGTGACCGACGCCCTGCCCGGTGAAGGCGCGGGGCTTAAAAGCGTCACGATGCTGATTCAAGGCGAAAACGCCTACGGCTTTGCCAAGGCCGAACGGGGTGTGCACCGGCTGGTGCGCATCTCGCCCTTCGACGCCAACAAACGCCGTCACACCAGCTTTGCCAGCGTGGACGTGATTGCCGAAATCGAGGAAAATAATTCCGAGCTCGTGATTCCGCCGAACGAATTCCAGATAGACACCTTCCGTTCGGGCGGCAAGGGCGGCCAGAACGTAAACAAGGTCGAGACTGCCGTGCGTATCACGCACATTCCGACCGGACTGGTTGTGGCGTCGCAGACGCAGCGTTCGCAGCACCAAAATCGTGCCACCGCGATGCGGCTGTTGCTCTCGCGGATTTACGCCCAACGCCAGGACGAGCAGAAGGCCGAGATGGAACGGTTTTATGGCGAAAAAGGCAGCATCTCGTGGGGCAATCAGATTCGCAGTTATGTTTTCCAGCCATACCGCATGGTGAAGGATTTACGCACCGGCGTCGAAACCAGCAATGTTCAAGCCGTAATGGATGGGGATCTGGATGCATTTGTGAACGGCTGGCTGCGCGCCGGCTGTCCGATGAAACGGATGCAGGGAGTGAAGGACGTTGATGATTAAGTCGGATCAGCAGTCAATAGACCGTAGTTAGTAGCCATCGGTCGGTGCTGCGGACTACCAACTACTGACCGCTGACTGTAAACGAATGAACATTCTTGATACAATTGTTGAACAAAAAAAACGTGAAGTCGTGAAACTGCCTGCGCGGCTGATCGCGGCGGGCGATTCGCGCGATTTACTGCTCGAACGCGATGAACACCGCGACTTCATCGCCGCGCTGAAAAATCCACGGCCAGGCGCTATGGCGTTGATTGCCGAGGTTAAAAAAGCATCGCCGTCGGCGGGAGTCATTTGCAAAGATTTTGATCCGGTCCGCATCGCAAGGGAGTACGAAGCGGCGGGGGCGAGCTGCCTTTCGGTTTTGACGGACGCAAAATTTTTCCAGGGCTCACTGGATCATCTCCGGCAGATTCGAGCAGCGGTGAAGCTGCCATTGTTGCGCAAGGATTTCATCATTGATGAACGGCAAATCCTTGAAGCCATTGAGTGGGGCGCCGACGCGATTCTGCTCATTGTTGCCATTCTGACGGACGAACAACTGCGGAAATTCCATTCGCTGGCGATGGAAGCCGGTTTGGCAGTATTGGTGGAGGTGCATGATGAAGCCGAACTCGAGCGCGTGTTGAAAATTGACGCGACCTTGATCGGCGTGAACAACCGCGACCTGAAAACGTTTAAGGTGGACCTGGCCACAACCGAGAAGCTGGCAGCGAAACTTTTCTCGTCACCGGTCACCCGTCACTCGTCACTGCTGGTCGCCGAAAGCGGCATTCATACGCGTGCCGATGTGGAACGCCTGAAAAAGTGCGGTGCGAATGCGATTCTGGTCGGTGAATCCTTGATGCGCGGTGGTGATATCAAATCCAAAATCCGTGAATTGATTGGTGGTTAAAACCAATTCCGCAAAAACAGTAGAAGGAACGTCACTAACCAACCAACTATTCCAATTGGAATGGCAAAACGTTTGGGGCAACGTTCGTAAAAATATAAAAATGCTATCACCCCAATAGTCATTGTTCCAAAAACAACACAGAGTAAGACGGTTTGGCTTAAATTGCGATCCAGCCATTTATTCAAAAAGCTGAATGCACTCATAAACGCCATAAAAGCACCGCCAAAGATTATACGCCGCCCAAAACTACCAATACGAAATTGACTATTTTCGTTCATCAGTTGTAACAACTTTGTTTTTGGCCAACTGCTTCGCCAGCCGGATTGCAGCCATCATGGATGACGGATTGGCGATGCCTTTCCCGGCGATGTCATAGGCCGTGCCGTGGTCAGGCGAGGTGCGGATGAACGGCAGACCCAGCGTCCAATTGATGCCGGTGTCGAAGGCGACGGCTTTCAGCGGCGCGAGGCCCTGGTCATGATACATGGCCACCACTGCATCAAAATCTCCGCGCAGAGCGTAATAAAAAACCGTGTCACCGCTCAAGGGGCCGACGACCTCCAATCCGTTTTTTTGCGCCGCGAGAACGGTCGGCGCGATGGTCTTGATTTCCTCGTTGCCAAATTCACCGCCTTCACCCGCGTGCGGATTCAGGCCGCAAACGGCAATTTTCGCGCGCGGCAATCCCAGATCGCGGCAGGCTTGCGCCGCCAGTTCAATGGCGAGCGTAATTTTTTCGGGCGTGATTTTCCGGGGAACCGATTTGATCGAGGTGTGGATGGTCACGAGTGCCACGCGCAACCAGCGCTCCTGTTCGTCGTGGCCGAGCAACATCATCGCATAGCGTTTCGTTTTGGCGGCTTTCGCAAATAATTCCGTCTGGCCGACAAATTTGTGTCCGGCGCGGACGATGGCCTCCTTGTTGACCGGCGCCGTTACCACGGCATCCAGCTCACCACGGAGACAGCGTTTGGCGCCATGCTTGAGTGCGGCGAAGGCGGCATTGGCGGCGGCCGGCGAACCGGTCGGCAGATTTTCCGGCAGTGGCTCGGCGAACGGCCGGGTGGTAAAGATCCTGCCCCCCGCCTGGTAGCTGGAAAATTTTTCCAGTGGCAGCCCGGTTCCCAGTTTTTCGTTCAGCCGATGAAGATAACCTTCATCGCCGATCAGCAAATACTGTGTGCCATCGTCGGTCGGCTCGGCGGCAAGGGCCTTCAGAGTGACCTCGGGGCCGATGCCAGTGACGTCGCCCAGCGTGATGCCGATCCAGCGAGTCATGCGGTTCGGGGTGGTTTTAGAAGTAGCGGATGAAGGTTTTTTTCTTCAACCCGCCAATCCACTGTTTTTCAAGGCGCGATTGTTCCTGGGTGCGAAGGGTTGCGTCGATGTCATCACGGACTTCGCTGAGCGGCCGGACGTGGGCGGGACGTTTTTGTTCCACGAGCATCAGGTAACAGGCCTGGGACGTTTCGATGATGTCGCTCATCTGGCCGGGCTTGAGCGAGAAGGCCACGTCGGCGAGTTCCTGGCGGAGTACGGAGCGTTCGACCCAGCCCCAATCGCCGCCCTGCTCGCGTTGCGAGCCCTCGGAATAAACAGAAGCCATCTGGGCGAACGAAGCGCCTTGCTTGATTTGTGTCAGAATTTCCTCAGCCATGCGATGCGGGGATTGGTCGTCGCCGGAACTTTTGTTGAGTACAATCATCCGAAGTTTGATCTGGTCCCCCATCTTGAAATCGTCCTGATGGGCGAGGTAGTAGTTCTCAATTTTGTACGGCGAGATGACGATTTCCTGCGAAATATTTTTGGAGCGCATCGCCGAGATGATGTACTGGTCCCGCACGTCCTTGCGGAACTGTTCAAAGGTCATGCCCTGTGCCTGCAAGGTTTTCATGAGGGTGATGCGGTCGCCATAGCGTTCCCGGATGCGGTCCTGAATGAGCTGGTCCACATAACTGTCGGGCAGTTTGTAACCTTCGACGTCGAAATCATGAAGGATCAATTGACGTTCGATCAATTGTTCCAAACCGTCGTTGAACACGTCCGAAGCTTTTTGGTCCAAATCGCCCGAGACGTCCACCGGGCTGGCGTATTGCTGCCGCAAGGCCTCAATGGCCGGTGCGACATAATCCGCGACCTGTTCACGGGTGATGACCGAATTGTTGACGATGGCGAGGATGCCATCCGCCAATTCCGCCCGCAACGGCAGGCCGGAACAAAAGATCATCAACCCGACAGGAATGAAACGACCGAATTTCACCAATTTTTTTTGCATACTAACAACTGCCAACCGCGGGTCAAGCACCGCTTCGTTCGCGGTTCAAGGTCCGAGCTGATTCAGCCAATACATCAGTGTGGCCAGCATTACCGCCACACCCAATCCAATGATAATGGAGCATGTCAGGATGAGGTTTTGTTTGCGGCGATAGCCGCTCCCGCCCTTGCCCGGCTGCAGATCGGATCGTTTGCGCTCTTTTTCGCCCGAAACAAACATGCCAGGTTTATCTCTAACATGCTTGCGGCTGCGATTCAAGTTTCCGGCCATCCATCAGTCGAAAAGAACGGCCACCGGCACTTCACAATGCCAGTGGCCGCAAGCTGTTCTGACGCGGATGAATTTTGTGCTTTACGACGGATAAATCACCGCCAATGACCTTCAACCCACACGTAACCATGGTACCGCCTGCCCCAATGTCCGACCACCCATACGGCGTTCGGATGCGGCCGCGCCGCCCAGCGCCCCCCAACCCAAACCCAGTGATTCCGCCATGCCCAGTAGCCGGGGGTCCAAAACCATACATCCACCGGTCCAGGGCAAGCGGGAACGACTTCAACCTGCGGCGGTGGTGGCGCGGTGTCCACCACGACGGCGCCTCCCGCGGGCGCCACCGCCGTTGCCCGGGGGCTGGCGTTCATAGACTACGCAACCTGCCATCAACGGCAGGCTCGTGGCAATTAGAAGACATTTGGCCAGGATAGATTTTTTCATAATCACCCTCTCAGACGGCGATCGGGTCGCCTTTGTTACATGGCCGCCACGCCTGTTCGACCGCCGGTTTCTTTGACTTATTCAACGTGATTATTGTACTTCCGCCTGCCGCACCGGCGCATGTTTCACCCGTCGGAACAGGAAGATCAACGGGATGCAACATAGCACCATCACCCCAAAAATCCGGAAATTGTCCACGAATGCCCACAGGTGCGCCTGGGCGTTGAGCAGGTTGTAAATCGCGGCGTACGCCTGGTTCATGGCCGTCACCGGATCGCCACGCTGCGCCAGCGCGTGGTGCGCGGCGGCGAGCCGTTGCGTGAACGCCCGATCGGCCGGCGTCAGATGGCCGACCATCAATGCCTGATGCACCTGTGCCCGGCGGGCAATCATCGTGGTGACGAACGCAATGCCGATGCTGCCGCCGAGGTTGAGCATGAGATTGTAAAGGCCGGTGCCGCTGCCGATGTCCCGCTGGCGCAACTCGCTCATCGCCGCCGTCGTCAGTGGCACGAAAATAAAGCTGATGGCCACGCCGTTCAGCACTGTCGGCCACACGACGCTGGCCATGCTCACCTGCAAATTGATCTGGCTCAACTGGAACACCGACAGACTTAACAGCGAGAAGCCGATGAACAGCATCACCCGCAGTGGAATTTTTCCGACCAGCCTTCCCACAAAGAACGTCGTGACAAACGCCGCCGCGCCGCGCGGACTCAACGCGAGCCCGCTTTGCAGCGCGGGATAACCCATCAACGTCTGCAAAAACAGCGGCAGCTCCGCCGTCGTGCCGTAAAGAATCAGCCCCACCACCGTCATCAGCATCAGGCCGGTGCGAAAATTTCTGCTGGCCAGAATCCGCAAATTCACCAGCGGATGCTCCACGCGAAATTCCCACACAACGAACGCGATGAAAGCAGCGGTGGACACCATCGCGAACCAACGGATCCATTCCGCGGCGAACCAGTCGGCTTCCTGCCCCTTGTCCAGCACGATTTGCATCGTCGCCAGCCACAGGGCCAGCAGACCGAACCCGACGAAATCAATCGCCGCCTTCAGGTTGCGCTTGATGTAAGGCGGGTCCTCCACCAGCCAGGCGGCCAGGAACATCGCCAGGATGCCGACGGGCAGGTTGATGTAAAAAATCCAGCGCCAGGAATAATTGTCCGTGATCCAGCCGCCGAGCGTCGGGCCGATGATGGGCGCCACGACGACGGCCTGCGCGAACGTCGCCATGGCAATGCCGCGTTTTTGCGGCGGGAAACTTTCCAACATCACTGCCTGGGCGATGGGCACCATGGCGCCGCCCCCGGCGCCCTGCAAAATTCGCGCCAGAATCAGCATCGGCAGGTTCACGGCCATGCCGCACAGGGCCGACGAGAGCGTGAACATTGCGATGCAGGCGATGAAGACCCGCTTCCGGCCGAAATGATTTCCCAGCCAGCCGGTCATCGGCAGGATGATAGCGTTCGAAACGAGATAGCTCGTCAACACCCACGTCGCCTCATCCGGGGTCGAAGACAGGCTGCCGGCGATGTGCGGCAGGGCGATGTTGGCGATGGAGGTGTCGAGCACCTGCATGAACGTCGCCAGCATCACACCCAGCGCCACTGCCCACGGGCTGTGGCGCGGATGCCACTCCAGATGAGGCACGTCGTCGGACATGGACATTAAAAATTAAACGGGAAAACGACAGCGACCAGCGCAACGAATCAACCGTCGTGCGGCTGCGTTTTAACTTTCTCCCTGGGCTTTTTCATTGGGCAGCGGTCGGGTTTAATTGTCGCCGAATCGCGAACCGGAACAGAACCACTGCTGTGCCTGTTAAAATCAATGCCAGCAGGCCGATGACCCCGGCCTGCAAACTGAATTTGCTGACGCTAACGCTCGGCTCGACCGACAAACCGGGGCCAAAAGTGTGACCGGCGGGCAGTGCTTCGTCGAAAAGAATCTTCACGGGCACGCGCTGGACCACTTTCACGTAGTTGCCCGTGGCGTTTTCTGGCGGCAACAGGCTGAAGGCGGCGCCGCTCCCGGCCTGAATGCTGTCCACGTGGGCGCGGAACGACCGGCCGGCGAGGGCGTCAATTTCCACCAGCGCCGCCTGGCCGGGCTTCATTTTCTTCAACTGCGATTCCTTGAAATTGGCGACTACATAGACATCCGTCGGCACAAGGGACAGGAGCGTTTGGCCCACTTGCACATAGTCACCCGGTTCGACGGCTTTGCTCGTTACGCGACCCGCGACCGGCGAAACAATCTTTGTGTAGGAAAGGTCCAGTTGCGCCGTTCGCGCATTGGCCTGTGCCTGCTGTAATTGGGCAAGGGCCATGCCGACGGCCGCCTCGGTCGCGGCCAATTGCGCTTTGGCCTCGCTGATCTTCGAGTTGTCCGCGACCGTTTTTTGCCGGGCGGCGATCAAATCGGCGTCCGCTTTCCTGACGGCGGCCTGCGCGGCATCAAATTCCTGCGCGGAAATGGTGTTTTCTTCCCGCAATTTTTCCATCCGCTGAAAGTCAGCCTTGGCCAGCACGTCCGTGGCATCAGCGGCTTCCGCATCGGCCTTCGATTGGTCGGCCGTCGCCCTGGCGGTGGCCACTTTCTCATTCATCAAATCAAGTCCGGCGACCACCACCTTGTAGTTCGCTTCGGCCTCAGCCACGGTGGCTTGCTTTTGCGAGGCGGTCGTCGCGTAATTCGAAGGATCAATTTCAATGAGCAATTCGTTCGAGTGAACCGTTTCGTTGTCGAGCACGTGTACGGCGGAAACCTGCCCGGCGACGCGGGGTGCCACGGAAACCACGTTCGCGGCAATGAAGGCGTCGTCGGTCGTTTCGTTCGTCAACGCAAAATTGAGGTAGTGCAGCCCGAAATAGAGCAGCATCGCGAGGACACCGGCGGCCGGCCAGATAAACCACGGCGAATTCAGTTTCGCAAGCCGCGCTCTGTTCACATTGGGTGCGGCGGCTGTCGTCTCCTTGTTCATAATCTAATTTTTCCCTTTGTTTGCACCTGCGCCATTGAGGAACAGATCCACAATGCGTTCGGCAGTTCGGCGGTCCAGGCGGTAATTCGGCATCAGCAGATGCGACCGGACATAAAAATTCGTCAGGCCGTAAAAACCATACGCCAAATCCCGGCTGTCAAAACGGTTGCTCAATTCGCCATCCTTCTGGGCTCGCTTCATCAACGAGTGAATGAACTCCAGATTGCGCTGGCATTTGTCCAAATAGCGCACCTCCGCCGGGACTTCGCCCGGCGCGGCAAACGTCGTGGCGAACGCAATGCGCGTCAGTTCGCGGTTATGGTGAAAGTAATCAAACAGCGCCACCAGAATTTCGACCAATTTTCCGGGCAAATCCCGTCCGCGCGTCACGGCCTCCTGGACCACCCCAAACCGCTCGTCGTGCGCCTCGCTGACCAGCGCCTGAAACAGGCCGGCCTTGTCGCGGAAATGATAATACAGCGCCGGTTTGGACACCTTCGCGTCCCCGACAATCTGCTGGACGGACGCGGCGGCGTAACCGGCATTGGCAAAACGTTTGACCGCGGCCTGAAGAATCTGCCGGCGCGTCCGGGAACTGTTCGCGGTTTGAGCCATAAAAACTTACCGAACGGTAGGTAATAAACCCCGGATTGTCAAACGGTTTCGCGCGGGTGACTTCAGGAGGAATGGATGGGCTGTCATTTTCACTCCACGTGGGTTATGGCCGGTCCTTTGCGGCGCTTGATGCGTTTGAACAGGAAAATCAGCGGGAGGCAGCCCAGCGCCAGCCAGCCAAACAATCGGAAATTGTCCGCGAACGCCCACAAATGCGCCTGCCGATCCAGCGTCTGGTAAATCCGACCGTAGGCTTGGTTCGCGGCGGTCACTGAATCGGTATGCCGTACCAACGCGTGTTGCAGAACGGCCAGATGGTAGTGTAACGCCGGACTGGTTGTCGTCAAATGTCCGGCCATCAGCGCCTGGTGCGTTTGAGCGCCGCGCTGGATCATGGTGGTGACAAAGGCGATGCCCACGCTGCCGCCAAGGTTGCGCATGAGATTGTAAAGGCCGGTGGCATTGCCCATCTGGGCCTGGGGCAGATGCCCCACGGCCGCCGTCGTCAACGGAACGAAAATGAAACTGATGGCAATGCCATTGATGACACTGGGCCAGATGACCGCGGCTTCGCTCACCTGCAGGTTGATGTCACTCAACATAAAGGAAGCCATAGCCAGCACGGGGAAACCGACGCACATCAGCCAGCGATTGCGGATCCGCCCGACCAGCCGCCCGACCAGCATCGTGGTAAAGAACGCCCCGATGCCGCGCGGGCTCAGGGCGTAGCCGCTTTGCAAAGCCGGATAACCCATCAGGGTTTGCAGGAACAATGGCAACTCCACCGTCGTGCCGTAAAGAATGGCGACAACGATGGTGATTAGTGTCACTCCCACGGCAAAATTGCGGTTCTTCAAAATCCGCAGGTCCACCAGTGGATATTTTACGGTAAATTCCCGCACGATAAATGCGATCATTGCCGCAATGGAAATGGCCGTGAACCAGCGAATCCATTGCGAACCGAACCAATCCGCCTCCTGCCCTTTGTCCAGTATGATTTGCAGCGTTGCCAGCCAGATTGCCAGCAGGCCGAAGCCGATGAAATCTATAGTCGCCTTCAAGTTGCGCTGGATGTACGGCGGGTCCTCCACCAGCCATTGGGCCAGTAAAATGGCCAGAATGCCCACGGGCAGGTTGATGTAAAAAACCCAGCGCCAGGAATAATTATCCGTAATCCAGCCCCCGAGTGTGGGGCCGATAATCGGCGCCACCACCACGCCCTGCGTGAAGATGGCCATGGCCGTGCCGCGTTTGTTCGATGGAAAACTTTCCAGCAGCACCGCCTGGGCGATGGGTACCATCGCCCCGCCGCCGGCACCTTGAAGAACCCGCGCCAGGATCAACAGGGGCAGATTCGGAGCCGCGCCGCACAACGCCGACGCGATTGTAAAAAGCGCCACGCACCAGATGAACAACCGTTTTCGGCCGAAATAATTTCCCAGCCAGCCGGTCATCGGCAGGATGATGGCATTGGACACCAGATAACTCGTCAGCACCCAGGTGGCCTCGTCGGGAGTGGCCGAAAGGCTGCCGGCGATATGTGGGAGCGCGATATTGGCGATGGAGGTATCCAGCACCTGCATGAACGTCCCCAACATCACGCCCAGAGCAATCAGCCACGGGCTGTGGCGCGGGTGCCATTCGTCCTGGGCAGCAATCTCGGCCATGTAAACGTCCTAGGGCCGGATGCCGTCCGGTTTCCGTTGTGAGCACCGGAATTTGAAAACCGACCTGGACCGGAAAAATGATCTCTGCCGGGGAAAAGACTGCGGCCGGCTGGAATTGTTCGTGGTTGGTATCATACAAACCTACCGAACGGTAGGTAATGTAACGGGGTTTGTCAAATGCATTTGCGCGCGGGGCGGCGCACCCGGATCGGGTGGTGAAGAGCGTCCGACCACAGGCGGCGGCGCCGTTTTATTGGGTGTAAACAGAGTTGAAAGACAGCGGCGGATTTTTTACTTTGGCCGCCGGTACACGGGATGGCGACAGAAACCAAAACACCAGACTTTGGAAAGAGCATGAAAATTTGGCCCGGTCAATTTCCGGTTGCGATCGGCGCCGGGATTTCCTTGTTGCTCTGCGGTTGCAACAAGTCGTCGCCGGAATCCGGCGCGAACAGCGACGTCATCCCGGTCGGCGAATATGCCTCGTTGACGGGCAGTGAAGCCACGTTCGGCCAGTCGTCGCATGACGGGACGGCGCTGGCGATTGACGACCTCAATGCCGCGGGCGGTGTTCTGGGAAAAAAAATCCGGCTCCTCACTGAGGACGATCAGTCCCAGGCCGGGCAGCCGGCCACCGTGGCGCGCAAACTCATTTCCAGCGATGGCGTCGTGGCCGTCCTCGGCGAGGTGGCGTCGTCGCGTTCGCTCGAAGCCGCGCCCATCTGCCAGGAGAATAAAATCCCGATGATTTCTCCCGCTTCCACAAATCCGAAGGTCACCGAGGTGGGCGATTACATTTTTCGCGTCTGTTTTATTGATCCATTCCAAGGCACCGTCATGGCCAATTTTGCGCGCAAGTCACTTCACTTGCAACGGGTGGCGATCCTGAAGGAAGCCAGCAGCGACTACAGCGTGGGATTGGCAAGATTTTTCAACCAGCGCTTCATGGCCGACGGCGGAACCATCGTTGGGGAGGAAAACTACAGTCACGGCGACAAGGATTTCAGCGCGCAACTGACCGCCATCAAGGCTGACAATCCCGATGGCATCTTTGTTCCGGGGTATTACACGGAGGTGGGGTTGATTGCGCTCCAGGCCCGGCAGCTTGGCATCACCGTGCCGTTGTTCGGCGGCGACGGCTGGGAATCTTCTTCGCTGGTGCCCATCGGCGGCAAAGCGCTGGAAGGTTGCTTTTTCTCCACGCATTATTCGCCGCAGGACACTTCGCCCGCCGTGCAAAATTTCGTAAAAAAATTCCAGGCCAAATACCACGAAACGCCCGACGCGATGGCTGCGCTGGGCTACGATTCGGCGATGATTCTGGCGGACGCCATGAAACGCGCCGGCGCGACCGACGGCGCGAAGGTCCGCGACGCTTTGGCGGCAACGAAGGATTTCGCCGGCGTCACCGGCGAGATCACGATTGACCCGAACCGCAACGCCTCGAAGCCTGCCGTGATTCTAACCATCACCAACGGCCAGTTCAAATACGTGCAAACCATCGCCCCGTAGCCGCCGTTTCGCACACTCGACAAAATTCCACCGCCAAGCCATCCTGCGCGCGGTGACATCTGGCGTTGCAAACAGGAATTTTGCGGAACCGGCATGACCGAATTTCTCCAGCAACTCATCAACGGCCTGGCGTTTGGCTCGATTCTCGCCCTTATCGCGCTCGGCTATACGATGGTCTATGGCATCCTCCGCTTCATCAATTTCGCGCACGGGGACGTTTTCATGTTGGGCGCGTTCGCCGGATTTTACCTCGCGCCGAAAATCGCCACGGTTTTGCCGACGCCATCCATCGGGAGCGGACTGGTGGTCATGTTTGCTGCGATGCTGATTTGTGCAGTGATCGGCGTCGTGATTGAGCGATTCGCCTACCGTCCGCTGCGCCGCAGCCCGAAGCTGACCGTGCTCATCACCGCCATTGGCGTTTCGCTGTTTCTCGAATACACCGGGCAGTTCGTTTTCGGCGCCGCGCCCAAAAGATTTCCGCAGATCATTCCCGTTTATCCCATCGCGCATCTCGGCGGCCTGAGCATCACGAGCAATCAACTCATCGTGCTCGCCGTGACCGGGTTGTTGCTGGTGGGATTGCGGTTCATCGTGCTCAAAACAAAAATCGGTATGGCGATGCGCGCGTTGTCCTTCAATCCCGAAGCCGCGGCGCTCATGGGTGTCAACACGGACATCGTCATTTCATTCACCTTCGCGCTCGGCTCGGCGCTGGCGGCAGCAGCGGGAATTTTGTTCGCCGTCAATTATCCGGCGATTGACCCCCTGATGGGCATTTTGCCCGGCTTGAAAGCGTTTGTCGCCGCGGTGCTGGGCGGTATCGGCAACCTGCCGGGCGCGGTGCTGGGCGGACTCATCATCGGAACCACGGAGACTTTTGTGTCCGGCTACATTTCCTCGACCTACCGTGACGCCATCGCCTTCGCCATTTTGATTTTGATTCTGCTCATCAAGCCGTCGGGGTTGCTCGGCAAAAAGGAGATTGAAAAGGTATGAGGTTCCGGCACGCCAAACTCCTTTTGCTGGCGGCGCTGGGCCTGAGCCTGCTGATTTCGCTGTTCGCGAACCGCATCAATCCCTACGCGCTGTTCGTCCTCTACAACATCGGCATCAACATCATCCTCGCCGTCAGCCTGAACCTCATCAACGGCTACACCGGCCAGTTTTCGCTCGGCCACGCCGGGTTCATGGCGGTCGGCGCTTACACGGCGGCGGTCATCACCAACCAGTTCGGGGTGCTGAACGGGTTCGAATCCGGGGCGCTGTTCTTCGGCGCGTTGCTGGCCGGCGGGTTGTTCGCGGCGGTGGTGGGATTGCTGGTGGGTTTGCCGACGTTGCGCCTGAAAGGGGACTATCTGGCCATCGTGACGCTCGGCTTCGGCGAAATCATCCGTGTCATTTTCCAAAACATGAACGCCGTTGGCGCGGCGCGCGGTTTGAGCGTGATGCATGGCTACACGAATTTCTTCTGGGTCTTTGGCTTCGCGGCGGTGACGATTTATGTCGTCACGGCGCTGGTGCATTCGACCTACGGCCGCGGCTTCATCGCCGTCCGCGACGACGAAATCGCCGCCGAAGCGATGGGCATCAACACGACGAAATACAAGGTGTCCGCGTTCGTCATCGGCTCGTTTTTCGCCGGCGTCGCCGGCGGACTTTACGCCCACTCGATTCAATTTCTCACTCCCAGTGGTTTCGGTTTCATGCTGTCCATCACCTTTGTGGTCATGGTCATCCTCGGCGGCATGGGCAACACGTCCGGCGTCATTCTCGCCGCCGTGCTGCTGACGCTCATGCCCGAAGGCTTGCGCAAGCTGGCCGGATACCCGCATCTCGGTTGGATTGGCGACACACGGATGATTATTTACTCATTAATGCTGATTGTGCTCATGTTAGCCCGGCCCCAAGGACTTTTCTCCCGGCGCAAGAAGTTCCAAGGCGCAACGTCATGACAGCATCCGCCATAACCGAAAACGCCTTGTTGCGCACCGAGCGTGTGACCATCCGCTTCGGCGGACTGACGGCAGTATCAAATCTTGATTTGCAGATCGGGCGCAACGAACTGGTCGGGTTGATCGGTCCGAACGGCGCGGGCAAAACCACCGTGTTCAACCTCATCACCGGCGTTTACCAGCCGACGGCAGGCCAAATCTTTTTTGACGGCCAGTCCATTGTTGGCCACCAGCCTTATCGCATCACCGTGCGCGGTATCGCGCGCACGTTTCAGAATATCCGGCTGTTCCCGTCCCTGACGGTGTTCGACAATGTCCGCACGGTTTTCCATTTGCATTTGCGCGGCGACGTCCGCCATGCGCTCTGGCGCGGCCGGGCGTTTTGGGACGAGGAACAGGAGATCGCCGGGCAGGTGCGGGAGTTGCTGGAGATTTTTCATCTCGAAAAATCTGCCGGTGCGCCGGCCAAGAGTTTGAATTACGGCGACCAGCGGCGGCTGGAAATCGTCCGCGCCCTGGCGGCACGGCCGAAACTGCTTTTGCTGGATGAACCGGCCGCCGGCATGAACCCGAACGAGAAGACGGATTTGATGCGGCTGATTCAGTTCATCAAGGGCAAATTTCAGATTTCCGTTCTGCTGGTGGAACATGACATGCAGGTCGTCATGGGCATTTGCGAGCGCATCGCCGTTTTGGATTACGGCGTGAAGATCGCCGAAGGCCGGCCGGACGAGGTGCGTCGGAACCCGAAAGTCATTGAAGCGTATCTGGGTGAAGAAATGAAAAACGAAGATGGCGGATAGAGGATGGAAGATGAGTGGCGCCGTTGGCCATTCTCAATCTTTCATCCTCCCTTCCCGCTTGAACCAATGCTTGAAATCAAAGACCTGAGTGTGAGCTACGGCGCCATCACCGCGCTGCGCGGAATTTCCCTGTCCGTGCCGCCCGGCAGCATCGTCACCCTCATCGGCGCAAACGGCGCCGGCAAGACCACGACGCTTAAAACCGTTTCCGGTCTGCTCAGGCCGAAGGCCGGCGAAATTTTTTACCACGGCAAAAACATTGCCGGCCGGCCGCCGCACCAGATCGTCAAACTCGGCCTCTCGCACGTGCCGGAGGGCCGGATGATTTTTGCGAACTTGACGGTGATGGAAAACCTGCAGATGGGCGCGTATCTGCAAAAGGACCGGCAGGCGGTCCGGCGTGAACTCGATTTTGTTTTTGCCATGTTTCCGCGGTTGCAGGAGCGCGGGCAACAGATCGCCGGCACGTTGAGCGGCGGCGAGCAGCAGATGCTGGCCATCGGTCGCGCGCTGATGAGCCGGCCAAGATTGCTGCTGCTGGACGAGCCGTCGCTCGGTCTCGCGCCGCTGCTGGTCAAGACGATTTTTGAAAAGATTGTCGAAATCAACCGGCAACAGGGCATCACGATTCTGCTGGTGGAACAAAACGCGAACCTCGCCCTGGAAGTTTCCAACTATGGTTACGTCCTGGAAACGGGTAAAATCACCCTGCAAGGCGGTTCCGCCGCCTTGCGGCAGAATCCACAGGTCAAAAGCGCCTATCTGGGTGGCTGAAATGTCCTGTTGACTTTGTCCGCCGCTTTGATAAATTTCCCATTCCTTTGCCCGGTTTTGCAATGAAAACATATTTGCCCAAAGTGAATTTGGACCAGCGGAAATGGCACGTGATTGACGCCGACGGCGCCGTGCTCGGACGGCTGGCTGCGCAGGTGGCCGACATTTTGCGCGGCAAAAACAAGCCCGTGTTCACGCCGCACCTGGATGCCGGCGACTTTGTCGTGGTCATCAATGCCGAGAAAGTCCGGGTCACCGGCAAGAAGGAAACCGCCAAGGAATTCATGACCTATTCCGGCTGGAAAGGTGGCGAGAAATACGCCACCGTTGAACAAGTTCGCGCGCGGCATCCGGAAAAACTCATCCTGCACGCGGTGAAAGGCATGATTCCGAAGAACCGGCTCGGCAGCCGGTTGTTGACCAAGTTGAAAGTGTTCAAAGGGCCGAAGCATCCGCATGCCGCGCAGCAACCCGAACCGCTCAAGGCGGCGGCCTGATTTGATTTATGGCTGAAACGAAAACCAACGAATTTCTGGGCACCGGACGGCGCAAGACCGCCGTGGCGCGGGTGCGGCTCGCGACCGGCAACGGCAAGATCACAGTCAACGGACGTGCGTTTGACCATTATTTCGTGCTCGAAACCCAGCGGGCGCAAGCGGCCCAACCTTTGACCATCACGGGCACGGCGGAAAAGGTTGATGTACGCGTGAACGTCGCCGGTGGCGGGCCGAACGGCCAGGCGGACGCGGTGCGGCACGGCATTGCCCGCGCGCTGCTGCAATTCGACGCGAATCTGCGCGGAGCCTTAAAGGCCGAGGGTATGCTCACCCGTGATTCGCGCATGAAGGAGCGCAAGAAGTACGGCCAGCCGGGCGCGCGCAAACGGTTCCAATACTCGAAACGTTAATCGCGCTGGAAATTTACAGGCCCCGCTGGCAAAACCGGCGGGGCTTTTTTATTGCCATGAAAACATACGAATTACATGAAGAGACATTGCTGATTTCCGACGATCCGGTGCGGTTAAACCGGGAACTGATTCATCGTTTTCTCAGTGAGCGCAGTTATTGGGCACAGGGTGTATCGCCGGAAATGGTGAACCGCTCCCTCGAGCATTCGCTGTGCTTTGGGGTTTATCAAGCGGGACAACAGGTTGGTTTTGCGCGGGTGGTGACCGATTTTGCGACGTTCGCGTGGTTGGCGGATGTCTTCGTGGTCGAAGACAAGCGCGGACAGGGTATCGGCAAAAAGCTGGTTGCCGCGGTGCTCGGACATCCCCGGTTGCAGGGCCTGCGGCGGTTCATGCTCGGGACCCGGGATGCGTTTGGACTCTATGCCCGGTTCGGTTTCCAGTCGCTGGCGTATCCTGAACGTTTTATGGAAATCCGTCCGGAAAGCAGTTACAACTGTGGCCGTTGAAATGGCCGCTGAATCCAAAATGAAAACAAGAAAAGTCGCTATTATCGGCGCCTCAGGCTACTCCGGTGAAGAACTCGTTCGGCTATTGCTCCACCATCCGCACGCGGAACTGGCGGCGGTGACGTCGCGCCAAAACGCCAGGCAGACGCTGGCGCAGGTTTTCCCGAAATTCGCCAGCCACCCGATATCAAAAACCCTCCGGTTCACTGAGCCGAAGGCGGAATCGCTGGCGAAGCAGGCCGAGGTGATGTTTCTCGCGCTGCCGCACGGCGTCGCCGCCGAATACGCCGTACCGCTGCTCGATGCCGGTTGTGCCGTCATTGATCTAAGTGCCGATTTCCGGCTGAAAAGCGCGGAACGGTACCGGGAATTTTACGCCCACGACCATCCCGCACCGGAACTGCTGAAAAAATCCGTCTATGGCCTGCCGGAGATTTACCGGGAGGAAATCAAGAAATCGCTGCTCATTGCGTCGCCCGGCTGCTATCCGACCAGCATTTTGCTGCCGGTGATTCCATTATTGAAAGCCGGCCTGGTCAAACCAACCGGCATCATCGCCGATTCCCTGAGCGGTGTGAGCGGCGCCGGCCGAAAGGTGGAGGCTGATTATCTCTTCTGTGAATGCAACGAAAGCGTCCGGCCCTACGGCCTGCCGAAGCACCGGCATTTGTCGGAAATCGAGGAACAGCTCTCGCTGGCGGCGCAAACGCCGGTTACCATCCAGTTCACGCCGCATTTGATTCCGGTGAATCGCGGTATTTTGACAACGCTTTACCTTGCGCCGGAGAAACATTTTTCAACCGAAGTGGAAATGAAGAGGTTGAATGGAAAAATTTCGGCGGCCTACGCCAAAGCTTATGGCAAGGAACCGTTCGTCCGCCTGCTCGAAGGCAAGGCGCTGCCGGACACAAAAAACGTTACCGGCACGAACGTCATCGAAATTGCGTGGCGGCTCGATCCGCGCACGGGCCGGCTCATCGTCATGAGTGCCGAGGACAACCTGGTCAAGGGCGCCAGCGGCCAGGCGGTACAAAGCCTGAATATTCTGAGCGGCTGGCCGGAAACGGCGGGATTGGTTTAAGATAACTCGCAGGAGCCGGCGTAAGGAGGCTCTGTTGAAATTTGATGGAATGGAACCTCGTGACCTCGGCTGCTACAAAAAACCTGAGATGGAACGCGGCTGACTACGCCGCAAATTCCGTCGTACAACAATCCTGGGCGCGAGAACTGATCGCCAGGCTCAAATTGCACGGCGACGAGCACATTCTCGACATCGGTTGCGGTGACGGCAAGGTGACGGCGGAAATCGCGCGGGCGGTTTCGCGCGGCGGCGTTACCGGCGTGGACGCCTCGGCGGAGATGATTGCTTTTGCAAAAAAGGCTTTTCCGACGGAGAAACATCCGAATCTCGAATTTTACGTCATGGACGCGCGCAAGCTGAAATCCACGCGCCGGTTCGACATCATTTTTTCCAACGCGGCCCTGCATTGGGTGGACAATCACGACGCGATTTTGCGCGGGACCTCGTCCGTGCTGAAACCTGGGGGGCGGCTCGTCATTTCGTGCGGCGGCAAAGGCAATGCCCATGACGTTTTTGTCGCGTTGCGGCCGGAAATTCGGATGAAACACTGGCGCCAGTTCTTCCGCCGGATGCCTAAACCGTATTTCTTTTACAGTCCGGCGGATTACGAAAAATGGCTGCCCCGCTCCGGCTTTAAAGCAGTGAATGTCCGACTCATGCCGAAGGACGCGATTTACACCGGGCGTGACGGTTTTGCCGCGTGGCTGCGTACCACCTGGTTGCCTTATGTCCAGCGCGTGCCGAAAAATCTGCGCGAGGAATTCATCGCCGCCGTCGCAAATCGCTACGTTGTCAAACATCCGCCGGACGCGGGCGGCAGGATTCATGTCCGCATGGTGCGGCTGGAAATTGACGCGGTAAAAGTTTGAAAAACGCGCGCGATGTCCGCAGATTCCGGCGCGGAATCAGGCATGAAAAAATTGTTTCGTGAAATTTCAGGCTCCATCGTTGCGCCGCGGGGTTTCTTCACCAGCGGCGTGTTTTGTGACATCAAACGTCTCGGTACCGGCAAGGGGTCGGACAAGGGGCGGAAACGCGATCTGGGGCTGATCGTTTCCGAAGTGCCGGCCGCGGTCGCCGGCATGTTCACCACCAATCAGGTTTGCGCTGCGCCGGTGAAAGTTTGCATCGAGCGGGTGAAAAAAGGCATTGCCCAGGCGATCGTGGTGAACTCCGGTAACGCCAATGCCTGCACGGGCAAGCAAGGTTTGCAGGACGCCCGCGAAATGACGGCGTTGTTGGCGAAATATCTGCACCTGCCGGTGGAACACGTTTTGGTCGGCTCCACCGGACGCATTGGCGTTGCTCTGCCCATGGCCAATGTTCGTGCCGGCATTAACGAAGCGGTGACGTTGCTCGATAATTCACCAGAAAATGCCGCCCACACTGCTGAAGCCATCATGACCAGCGACACACGGCCCAAGCAAATTGCAGTCGAGTTCAAGCTGGGCGATCAAACCGTCCGCGTCGGCGGCATTTGCAAAGGTGCGGGCATGATTCAGCCGGGGATGAGCGCCACCGGCAAACGCCCGGCTGTGACGCCGCTTCACGCGACGATGCTTTGCTTCATCACGACCGACGCGGCAATTGAGGCGGACACCTTGCAAGCCGCATTGCAAGAGGCCGTGGCGCAAAGTTTTAATCGCATCACCGTGGACGGCGACATGAGCACGAACGACACGGTGCTGGTGCTGGCGAACGGTTTAGCCGGCAACCGTGCGCTGGTGACCGCGAACGTGAGTTCGCGGCTACGTCATTTAAAAGTATTTCAGACGGCGCTCAATCACGTCTGTTTGGAGCTGGCCAAAATGATTGTGCGCGATGGCGAAGGCGTCCATCGCGTTGTGACCGTGCGCGTGAACGGCGCGAAGACGGCTCAGGACGCTGATGCCGCTGCGCGGGCGGTGGCGAACAGTCCACTGGTCAAGACAAGCTGGCACGGCGGCGACCCGAATTGGGGCCGCATCATTGACGCCCTCGGCTATTCGCCGGCGAAAATCGTCGAGGGGAAAGTGGATATCGGCTACAGCACTCCGGAAAGTCGGAAGATTTTGTGGAGCCTCAAACACGGCCAGCCGACAACGGTAACATTCAAAAAACTTTGTGCTGCCGTGGCGCCGAAGGAATTTGATTTGCATGTAAATCTGAATATTGGCAAGGCGGGCGCCGTGATTTACGCCGCGGATTTGACCGAGGAATATGTGGATTTCAACAAGGGTGACGTGAGTGATCCCAGTTCGTTGGGCGGTTGAACCTGAAGACGCCTATGGCGTGG
The DNA here is from genome assembly GCA_035604955.1 of Candidatus Limnocylindrales bacterium. Lineage (GTDB taxonomy): Bacteria > Verrucomicrobiota > Verrucomicrobiia > Limisphaerales > UBA11358 > UBA11358. Next base: position 27,023 of record DATNHM010000008.1, read on the forward strand.
CAGCGCCCGGTGGTGTCGTGTTAACGGTTCCAGCGGCTTCGTCCAGTTCAGTCGTTGGAAAAATTTTCCACATGGGATCGTTATTTTGCTTTAACTGCGCCTTTTGCGCGGCAATCAGAAGCGTTTGCTCCTCCGGAGAAAGCTGAGATTGAGCCTGTCCGACGGTTGAACTGCCGGTTACACCGCCGGGGCCCGTGTTGCCAAAATTATTTTGGCCGGCATTCCCGCCGTCATTTCCCATGTTGCGATTCTGGCCCGGATTGTTGCCAAAGCGCGCCAGATTTCCGCCACCTCCTGGACCACCAAAACCTCCGGGCCCTCCCCGGCCAGCGAACCCTGCATTCATGGCGGGGCCGCTGGGATTCATGACGACCGGCGTGGGCGTGGTGATAGGGGCCGCCTTGACCAGGGGCATTTCCTGCACCACACCGTGGTTGTTGAACGTCACCACATTGTTCTTTAAGTCAATATGCGTTACCTCAATATCATCCTGTCCCTGTCCTTCGCTGAGAATGTAGGATTTTTGTGTTGCCGGCAGGGGCGGGCGCGGCGGGACATCCACGTAAAAGAGCGCCTGGGCAGTACCAAGAATAGTCATGATGCCGTTCAACGTGATTTTGGACGGCGGGTCGGGAGTCGGTATATTTTGAGGCTGCGGCGGGTTCAGGCCAAAGATATTGCGCGCGGCGATTGGCACATACGGATTACCCGCACCCAGGCTGATGTTTAACACCAGCGCGCTGACCAGGCAGACCACCATTTTCCAAAAAGACTTCATGCTCCAAAGCTTACTCTCCTCCAATTAACACCAATTTCAAGGGAAAGTTGCCCTGAAAGCTAAACGTCAGCAACTTGCGCGCCGATAAAGCGTGAGACATAACTTAACAGGCGCCTGGGCGCCCTTGATTTGCTTTTGCAGCCATATTTTCAGGGGAGGCACGCCGTGTCGGCGTCCCAATTTTTTGTCATTGGTTTAGATCACAGGCGGCAACATGCCGTCCCTCCCCAATCCTCCCTTTCCGGACAACGCGACCTTGCCGCACAGATGACGCCCGCCCGCCGAATGAATTCATCAGTTTGCCCCGCGGCCGGAGATGCCCTTGGTTCCCTTGGCAATGGCCCGGGCCGGTTGCTTTGGACGCAACGCACGGGAAGCCGCGCCGGCACGCCACATTTCGGAGTTGTGGATTTCGCCCAACTCCTTCGCCAACTGCGCCTGGTAATTGGGCGCGCCACAGGCGGAAAGCACGCGCGCGCATTCCTTGCCGTTCTTCACGCGTTCGTAAAGCTCTTTGAATACCGGCAACACAGCCTTCTTGAAGCGCGGTTTCCAATCCAGCGCGCCGCGCTGGGCGGTGGCGGAACAATTGGAGTACATCCAGTCCATGCCGTTTTCGTCCACCAGCCGGATGAGGCTCTGGGTGAGTTCCTCGACGGTTTCGTTGAAGGCCTCGCTCGGCGTGTGGCCGTGGGCGCGAAGCACGTCGTATTGCGCTTCCATGATGCCCGCCAGCGCGCCCATCAACACACCGCGTTCACCGGTGAGGTCGCTGAAGACTTCGTGCTGAAACGTGGTCGGGAACAGGTAGCCCGAGCCGATGCCGATGCCGACGGCGAGGCAGCGCTCCTCGGCGTGGCCGGTGGCGTCCTGCTCGACGGCGAAGCTGGAATTGATGCCCGCGCCGGTGAGGAAATTGCGGCGGACATTCAGACCGGATCCCTTCGGGGCGACCATGATCACGTCCACGTTCTTCGGCGGGATGACGCTGGTCAGTTTCTTATAGGCGATGGAAAAGCCGTGCGAAAAATACAGCGCGGCGCCGGGCTTGAGATTTTTCTTCACTACCGGCCAGATGGCGCGTTGGGCGGCGTCGGAGACCAGCATCTGGATGATGGTTCCTTTGCGCACCGCTTCCTCGATGTCAAACAGCGTCTTGCCAGGTTTCCAGCCGTCGGCGACGGCGCGGTCCCAGTCGCGCTTAAACGCCTTGGCCTGGCCGACGATGACGTTGAAGCCATTGTCTCGCAGGTTCAATCCCTGGGCCGGGCCTTGCACGCCGTAGCCGATGATGGCGATGACCTCGTTCTTGAGCACTTTGCGGGCGCGAGCCATGGGGAATTCCTTCCGCGTGATGACTTTTTCTCTTGTGCCGCCAAAATCAATCGTTGCCATAAATCAAGCTTTCTCGTTTGTGTGTTGGTTTAACCGTGTCAACTCATGCAAATGAATTTTTAATCTTAAACATCAGAGTCGGTCCGTCAAATGCAAACGCAGGACGGTGGCGCCCTCCATTGTCCGGGAGCGCGGATTGTCCTCAATCCGCAGCAGTTGGTTTGGGCGAAAGCGCTGCGAGTTGGGACGACTCGCGCTCCGCAAACCGTAGCCGTGGCCCGTCACTTTCTGGGCAGAGCCACCTTGCCGGTGCGGGTGATTTCTACCACGCCGAACGTATCCATCAGGCCGACGAACTTTTCCACCTTGCTTTCGGCGCCGGTGATTTCGATGGTGAGCGATTTGGGCTGCACGTCCACAATTTTGGCGCGAAAAATATCCGTGATCTGCATCACCTCGGCGCGCGATCTCGAGTCCACCGCCACTTTCACCAGCACCAGTTCGCGGTCCACGTATTCGCCCTCGCGGAAATCCTGCACCTTGATGGCATTCGGCAGTTTGTTGAGCTGCTTGACGATCTGCTCCAGCGTGGCCTCGTCGCCGTGGGTGACGATGGTCATGCGCGAAAGTTTGGGGTCGTGGGTCGGGCCGACGTTGAGGGTGTCAATGTTGTAGCCGCGTCCGCTGAACAGGCCGGCCACCCGCGTGAGCACGCCGAACTTGTTCTCCACCAGAATTGAAATGGTATGTCGCATAAAACCGTTTGGAAACGGGTTCACAGGCTAACAATCGCGACGCTGCCGGTCAATTTGCAAATTCAACCAGTCTGACTCTTGCGTCCCAGCATAATCAGGGTGCGGACGGGGATGCGAAATGCGCCGCTTTGCTGCTGAATGCCCAATCCGGTCAGGTGTTCGCGGGATGCTGCGGCCAGCAACGCCCGGATTTCTGACTGGGCTTCCGGCGGAGTGTTCCCGATTTCACACCAGCGCTGCAGGGTCAAGCCGCCGGGCAGCTCGGTCTGTTTGGATTCCAACGCCTCGACGGCAAGGCCGTTCCCCTCAAAAAAATCCCGCCAGCGCGCCGCGGTGTAGCTTTGGACATGAGACGGATCGTGCAGCACTTCGATTTTGTGGTTTAACTCGTCCAGCACCGGATTTTCATCACCTTCCAGATCAATCACGGCCACGCCGCCGCCCGGTTCTGTCAGACGCGCCATTTCCCCGATGGCTTTGGCAACGTCCCGAAAATGATGCGGTGCCAGCCGCGAGACAACCACCTCAAAGGAATCAGACGGAAGCGGCACCGACTCGGCATAGGCGTGAACCGTTTCCACTTTTACTCCGCGTTCTTTTGCCAGCCGTTCGAACTGCCGCAACATGTTGGGCGCGGCGTCCACCCCGACGATGCGCGCGGCTTTACCGGCAAACGACAAGGCAAGATGGCCGGGACCACAGGCCATATCGCAGACCGAATCCAATGGTTGCGATGCGAGCAGTTCATGCAAACGCCGGATGGTGGGGCTGTTGGCGTGGACTTCGCTGGCGGCGTATTGGCCGGCAATGGCGTCAAAATGTTCCCGGGCAGACGGTATCATGGCAATGGTTCTGCAAGCGCGTAAACTTATATCGCCGGTCTTCCGTTACAAAACCGGCGGTTTTTTTCTTCCTCGATGGTCGGCAACCATTTTATTTCTGCGCCGGCCGGCCCACAACTTGTCCATGCATGGCCTGCTTGAAAAATTCGCCGGAGCCGCTCAGATCGAAATCCCAGTTTTGCAACAGTGTCGGTCCCCATTCCGGATCATAACACCAGACCACCCAACTGATTCCCTTGCCTTCAAGATAATTGACAATCTGCGGCCCGTAATCGTCGGCTTGGGGGACGGTTCCCTGGGGCACGGAAAATCCGATTTCCGTCGCGATGACCGGGTACTTGTCGGCGGCGAATCCGAAATCCTCCTCCCATTTCGGCGGCCACGGCTGCGACCGCTTGTTCGGATAAGGATGTGTCACATAACCGATGCCCTCCGCGTTGATGGGCTCGAGGTTGAGCGGTGTCAGGTCGTATGCCCAATCAAATCCGGCTACGAGCGGGATGGTGTTGGTGTCGAAGGAGCGGATCACCCCTATCATTTCCTCGTTCAACGTCTTCCAGTCGCTCCAGGACACGCTGCCGAGTTGCCCGCGATAGGTCGTCGGTTCATTGAACAGTTCATAAAAGGCGACCGTGCCGGTGCCGCCCTGATAATGCTGGGCAATGGTGCGCCAGAAGGCGAAGGTTTCTTTTTGCGTGGTGTCGTACATCGGGTCCTGGAACATTTCCATTTTGAGATTGCCGATGGAATGCCAGTCAATGTCCACGTAAATGCCCAGTTCGTTGCACCAGGTGACCGCCTGGTCGAGTAATTTCAGATACTCCCGCGGCGTGCGCTGCCGCCAGGCAATGGGATGGACCGGAATGCGGACGAGTGTCGCACCCGCGTCCTTCACTTCCTCAAACAGGTGTTTGTTCCAATGCCCCTCGTGTTCAATCTTGTCGGGATCGGCAATGGATACGCCACGGAACAACACGGGCTTGCCTTCCGGGTCCACGAACCTGTTTCCCTGCACCCGAATCCGGGGAACTTCTTTTAACGGCGAGCTGTCGAAGGGCCGGCCATACGGGCGGTCATGCCACCATTGATGATAGCTGTTGGTCTGGGTCGTTTCCTGGGCGCTGGCGCTCTGGAACCAGAACAAGGCAACGCAAACGCTGGTGAGAAATGGAAGTGAAGTTTTCATTTTGATTGTCACAGGTTAAATACCCGTGAGGAAACATGCTTGGCAAGCCGCAAGAAATCTGCCGTCTGCCTGGCATTCATGCGCCCATGCCTTCTTCAAACGAGCGAGCGGCGATGGGAAAACAAAGCTGATCACGCACGAACTGGATTCCGTTCGCACTCGTCGCATCAAGATCGCGATAAGCGCTCTCGGCTTCGACCACCAGCGGCGCGGTCTTCGTCTTCATCACCCGGCAATACCGCTGCGGATAGCCGACGTGAATGAGCAACTCAACGTAGCGGGTCAAATTCAGATCGCCGGTCGGGAGGTTCACGAATTGCATCGCGCGTTTTTGCCAGGCCGGTTCCATCATCCGCAGCGGCAGGCCGCGCCGGATTGTGAAATTCTTCACGTGGCAGGCATAAATCCGCGCGCCGACCTTTTGAAAACGCGCCTCCCAGCTTTCGCCTTCCCAGCAGTGCGACGGATCGGCGTTTACGGCCAGGCATTGGTCGCCGTCGCAACTGTCCACCAGCCGGTTGAAATCGTCGGCGCACATCGCCGCGGTGCCGGGATGAATTTCGTGACAGAGGAAAATGCCGAGTCGGCGCGCGTGTTGTCGGAGTTTCGCAGTCTTCTTAACAAACCGTTCCCGGCCCTCGGCCAGCAAATCGTAATCGCCACCCTTCCAAAACCCCCACGGATAGCCGGTCGCCGGCTCCCAGCCGAACGCGACGCCCCAGAACATCGGTACAATTTTGACGCCCAGCTCCGCACACAAATCGAGCAGGCGCAGCAGGTAATCCTCGGCCCATTTTTCAATTTCCACTGGCGATTTCTTCGCCACTTCGGCGGGGATGAACGGACGAATCGTCGGACTGCCTGTCCACGCCGTCGTGTGCACCCAAAACGGGCAGTGCGCCGATATGCCGTCGAGTGACATCTTGGCTTTGGCGAAGGTGTCCTTGATTTCCTTCGCGCCTTTGAACCCGCTGCTTCCGTGCTGGAGCAGGAAGTTGGACGGTTGCGCGCCGCTCGCGCCGGATTTTTTGGCAAAGTCCAGAAATTGTGCGAGCGATTTCGTGCCGTGTTGCGCGCCTTCGATGCTGGAATGAAAAATTGCGTTGGCCATAGATCAGAAAAACGGGTTGTGTTCCTTTTCCTCCGCGACCGTCGTCAGCGGGCCGTGGCCGGGACAAATCAAGGTCGCCGGCGGCAGCGACAAAATCTGTTCGCGGACTTTTTGTCTGGCCAGTTCCCAGGCGCCGTTGCCGTTGCCCATCGAGCCGGCAAAAATCGCGTCGCCGACCATCGCCACGTGCGGCGCGTCTTCCTGCCAGTTGCCGACAAGGTACGTCACGCCATCCATGGCGTGGCCGGGCGTCTCGCGATGCGTGATGCGCAGCCCACCCAGGTGAACAATCTCGTTCGGTTTGTTGCGCTGGTCCACGGGGGCAGCCCTGGAACCCGAATGCAATCGCGCCTTGGGACATGCCTCGCGGATTTTCGGCAGCGCCTCAACGTGGTCCCAGTGCGAATGCGTGATGAAAACATGCCGGAGCTGAAGCTGGTTCTTGGCAATACAATCCAGCACCGGCTTGGCGTCAAAACCGGTGTCGAACATGGCCGCATCGCGCGCGGCCTCGTCCCAGACCAGAAAGCAATTCACCGTCATGCCTTCGCCGGCGGTCGTGAACACCCGCAGCTCGCGCCAGACGCTCAAATCCTTTTCCGCCGGGAGCCAGCCTTGGGCGATGCCTTCGAGTTTGGCCGGATGCAATCCGACCAGTTTGGCGAGCGCGGCCAAGTCCGGCTGTTTGCCGGTTTGACCGCTTTCTTCCAGCGCCGCCAGTTCAGCCGCGGAAAGACCGGCGGCCTTCGCGGCGGCCGCGGACGACACATGGCTCATGTCGCGGGCCTTGCGGATGATGTCGCCCGGATGGTCTTCGAGGTTCATCGGCATGACGTTGCCGCGTTTTGGTCACGGTCGCAAGCTTCGGGTGGCGGTACTTTTGTAGCATTGGTGGAGCGAGCGTACTCGCGAGCTGCTGCCGATTCGCTTTGGCGCGCCGAGGCCGGCTCGTCAGTAGCCTCGCCCCACCAAACTGTGCACATGCTCCTGTCAAGCTTCGGATTGCATTGCTGCCGGCAATGGCGCAATTTCAATCCGTGAAATGCGCCGAGCACCAGGCTGAAGCCATTGGCATTTGTGCCTACTGCGGCCGGGCCGTGTGTGCCGGATGTGTCAGGCCATCCGGAACGCCGCGCCTGGTTTGTTCCAGCGAGTGTGCGTCGGCGCTTACCCGAAATGACCAGGCGATGCAATTGTTGCTCCAAAAAAGTGTGCAGAACGCCCAGGCTAGCGCGTTTTATTGTTATCTCTGCGGCGGCCTGTCGCTGGGTGCCGCCGTCGGTGCTCACTTTGTTTTGCCCCTGCCGTTTCTGATTTATTTCGCCGCCGCCTGCGGCGTCGTTTTTATCGTTTCAGGAATCTGGTATGGCCGGACAGCGAAAAAACAAACTTTCAATCACTGATGCCCTCGAACTACGACCAACTGCTCGACGCGACGATTCAACATCTGGAGGATTTGAAATCGCGCGGCGTCCGCCACATTGCTGTCGCACCCGAAACCCTCCGCGCTTTGGCGCAACCGGTTGCAGGTAGGAACGCCCCGCCGGGGCGTCCGGGAAAAATTTCACCTTCCAGCTCGGACGAGCCGGCGGCTCGTCCCTACCAAAGAACTTCTTCTCCGCCTGCGTCTCAATCTGCTCCAGCCATTGAGCAGGCCTCCTTGCTCGCGCTGCCGGGCGAAATGGTTCCCAATCAAAGCCCACCACTGGATCCGCAGGCGAAAGCCGCCGCGTTTGCCGCGTTGCGCGAACGCGCGCTGGCCTGCGTGAAATGTCCGCACCTGGCGTCGTCGCGCAAGACCGTCGTGTTCGGCGTCGGCAGCATTGACGCGCAGCTCATGTTCGTCGGCGAGGCGCCGGGGGCGGATGAAGATGACCAGGGCGAGCCGTTCGTCGGCAAAGCCGGCCAGTTGTTGACCAAAATTATTCAGGCCACGGGGCTGCAACGCGGGGACGTTTACATCGGCAACATTTTGAAATGCCGGCCCGACACGCCCGGCCAATCGGCCGGCAACCGCAAGCCGACGACCGACGAAATGGCCACCTGCATCCCGTATTTGCACGAGCAGATTGATTTGATCCGGCCCAGGGTTCTGGTTGCCCTCGGCGCGACGGCAGTGGAAGGCTTGCTGGGCAAAACCATCGGCATCACCAAATTGCGCGGGACCTGGAAGACCTACCGCGGCATTCCGCTTATGCCGACGTATCATCCGGCCTATCTGCTGCGCAACCAGGCGATGAGCGAGAAACGCAAGGTCTGGGAAGACATGCTGGCCGTGATGGAAAAACTCGGAATGTCCATCAGCGAGAAACAGCGGAATTTTTTTCTGAAAGGTTAATCCGCGAATTTCGCCAATTGGCACGAATTTTCTCCTTTTGTTTCGCGGCACGGTAGCGAATTGTTTTCCGGATGACGCCTGCAGTGTTTGGAGTTCCGCGTTTACGCGGCAAAGGGTAATGCCGACCTCAGAACCGCCTGAAGGCGGAACTCCAAACCGGGACAATGTCCGACACCCGCTCGGTTATAAACGCTGGCCGGCTTTATAGTTCCACCGGAGCGCCGCAATTGGTAGCTTAAAACCATAGCCGATATGAGCCTTCGCCGAAAACTTTTGATCGCCTTGGGAATCGCGCTTGGTATGGCGATTCTCATTTCGGTCATTCATCACTACCAACTGCGCGCCGCGACGGAGGCTTACATTGCCCAACTCAAGGCCCAAGGCGAACCGATGGATCTGGCTCAGGTGATTCCGCCATCCGTGCCGCCAAACCAGAACGCCGCGCCGCTTTTATTAAAAGCGACCTCACTCTTGGAGACGAACTGGAATGTTTTGGGCAGCAATCCGCCACCGGCAATGCTCATGGTCGCACCGGGAAAAGCAGTGATTGGTTGGGGGCAGCCAGATATTCGAAGTGAAGGCGGTCCAAATTCATGGGAAGAAATTGCAACTGCGCTTGCGGAGGAGAACAAAGCGCTGAACCTGCTTCGCCAGATTACGAATGGGTTAATACTTGATTTCGGTCTTACTTACACCAATGGCGTTGACAAAATTCAATTCTCACATTTGGCCCCGCTGAAAAGGGCTGCCCAAGCTTTGTCGGCGTCAGCGATCTATGAGTTGCACCGTGGAGATTCGGGTTTGGCAGTAAAAAACATCCGCGCGATGCTCAGGTTGGCAGATGGAATGTCCCATGACCGGCTTGTTATTTCCGAATTGGTACGCATCGCCATTACTCAAATGGCGCTGCCGGTTAATTGGGAATTTCTGCAATCCACAAATATAACGGATGATCAGCTTGCCACTTTACAAGACGACTGGACGAATCTGGATTTTATCCGGGGCGAAGAAAACGCTTTGGCAACGGAACGTGTAACTGGAGAAATCACCCTTGCGAAATGGAGAAAATCCGATTCTGTGCTCCAAGACTACATCAACACTTGGTTCACCCTTGCGGAACCCAGGAAAAGGGTAAACATTTTTGAAAGGGTCAGATTGGAAACTCAAATTTTCAGGTGGCGATACTGGTGGTCTTATCCTGACGAACTACAGTTGATGAGAGGCTATCAGATATTTTTGGAGACGGCGCGTGTTGCAGAGACAAATTATTCGTTGCTGACGACATTGCGTAAGCAAGAAGACAAGGTGAAAAACCTTGATATAGACACAAACAGCGTGGGGTCCTTGTATTTTTCCGATGTTAACAAGGTTGATTTGCATTCCCTGATGTCCGGCTCCGTCTTTTCCTTAAGCCCGCTCTTCAACAGAGTTATGAGGGCCGAAACAACCAAGCAAATAGCCGTTGCAGCCATCGCTTTGAAACGCTATCAGCTTAAACACGGAAATTATCCGCCGGATTTTAGTTCACTCGTGCCGGAATTTCTTACCAAAGTTCCACTCGATCCGGTAAACGGCCAGCCGTTGCGTTACCGACGGAGTGCCGACGGAACGTTTCTGCTCTATTCCGTCGGCGAAAACGGCAAGGACGACGGCGGCAATCCTGGGCTGGAACAAGGTGTCGAGTCTTCGAGCCACTATTGGCAGAACCCTCACGCCTTGGATTGGGTCTGGCCACAGCCGGCGACGCCGGAAGAAGTTCAGAATTACTACGCGCATCCGCCAAAATAATGGTAGCATCCTAATTTAGTAGGCGACGAGGTAACGAGTCGTTGGCACGAGCACTCCTTACGTCGTGCCCTACTATCAAATCAGGACGCCAAAATAATTTGCGCCTTTCCAATTTGCGTCAATTCGCGTAATTAGCGGACTTATTTTAACGCCCGATGCTCAAATCCATTTTCCAGCCGCTCCTGACGTGGTATCTCGCGACCCTTAAAACCGCCGGATACCCGGTCATCGTGCTGCTGATGACCATGGAAAGTTCCGTCCTGCCGATTCCCGCCGAGGCCATCATACCGCCGGCAGCTTACCTGGCCTGGTTTGAAGGGCTGAAAATTCTCGACGTCCATTTCGTTGGTTGGCCGGCAGAAATCGGGCTGGTGGCCGCCGGTGTGCTGGGTTCGTGGCTCGGCGCCACCATCATGTATTGGCTGTCGCGGCTGGCGGGTCGGCCGCTGCTCGTGCGCTATGGCCGCTATATCTTGATGCCGCCGGAAAAGATCGAGAAAAGCGAGCGCTGGATGTTGCATTACGGGCCGATGGGCGTATTCGTGGCGCGGCTGCTGCCGGGAGCGCGGCAACTCGTCGGCATTCCCGCCGGCGTTGCACGGATGGATTACCTGAAATATTCCATTTACACCGTCTTGGGCGCGGCGACGTGGTGTTCGGTGCTTTGTTACGTAGGCGTCAAGGCGGGCCAGGACGAACAACTCATGCGCGGCGAGATGCGTCACGTGGCCCTCTGGCTGGGCGGCGCGGCCCTTGTGCTCGGCGGACTTTACTATTTCTTCGTCCACCGGCACATGGCAAAAAGTCCACAGTCCACAGTCCGCAGTCCAAAGCCGGAATAGAATTGCGACCGTCTTTATCAGTCAAAGGTGGTGCCGAACCATTTCTGGTAGAGCGGCCCGACCACGGGCATGGGCTTCATCTGGCCGTTAATGGCGGCGACCAATCCCAGAATCCAAAGCACCAGCATCCCAATCCATAGGGCCATGATGCATAGCCAGCCGAGAATGGGAATAAAGATAAGTATGAATTCGCAAAACACAACGGCGATACCGGTCAGGACAAAGCCAAGCACCTGGCGGAGATGAAACGCACCAAGCTTCGTCTTTTTATTCATGTGAATGACTATGGCTACAATGAAACCAATCAAGGTGAGGTAGGCGACGATGGCGACCGTTTTGTCTTCAGCGCCGGTTGCCGACGCGGGGGTTATCGGTTGCGGCGGTTGGGCCGCGGGCGGATTCTGGTTATCTGACATGGGTTTCCTTTCGTTGGGTTTGTCGCTGAATACGCCAATTCAATTATCCGCGCAAGCAAGAATTTTCGCTTTGCGCCTTTGAGGCTTTGCGTTGAAATTTACCCGTGCCTGCGACCGAAAACATACGCAAGAAAATCGGCACCTTGCCGCACAAACCGGGCATCTATTTGATGAAAGACCGGTTCGGCACCGTCATTTACGTCGGCAAGGCGCGCGACCTGCGCAAACGTGTCAGCCAGTATTTCCACCCGTCGCGGCGCATGGGCTGGGACTTGAAATTCAACGCGCTGGTCGAGGCGATTTGTGATTTCGATTTCCACACCGTCCGCAGCGATCCAGAGGCGTATTTGCTCGAAGGCAAGCTCATCAAGGAATTTCATCCGCGTTACAACATCAGTTTCCGCGACGACAAGCGATTCCTGATGCTCAAGGTGAATCTGAACGATCCGATTCCGAATTTCACCTTCACCCGGTTCCGCAAGGACGATCGCGCGCGTTACTTCGGGCCGTTCTCAAATTCGGGCGCGTTGCGCAACACGCTGGCGCTGGTGCGGCGGCAGTTCAATTTGCGCGGCTGCCGCCCGTTTACGCCGGGTGAGGCCGATTACAAGCATTGCCTCTATGCGCATTTGAAATACTGCACCGCGCCGTGCATCGGCAACGTAACGCGCGAACAATATCTGGACCAGGTGCGTGCCGCGTGCGACTTCCTCGAAGGCCAGTGCGCCGAAATGAAGGAGCAGCTTGAGGTCGAGATGAAAAAGGCCGCGCTGGCGCGGGATTACGAAAAGGCCGCCGGCCTGCGCGATCTCATTCGTGACCTGGGCGAAACGACGAAGCGGGAGCGTAAGTTCGAGCGCGTACCCTACACGCTGCCGCTCTCCCTCGACCCGGAAAACGATCTGGCGGCACTGGCAACGGTGCTCGGTTTGCCCAAACCGCCGCGGCGCATCGAAGGCTTCGACATTTCCAACATCAGCGGCACGTTTGCCGTGGCGTCATTGGTGAGTTTCAAAAACGGCCGGCCCGACCGCGCGAATTATCGCCGGTTCAAAATCAAGACGGTTGAGGGCCAGGACGATTTCGCCAGCATGGCCGAAGTCGTTTTCCGCCGCTACTCGCGGCTGAAAAGGGAGATGGGAGATGGAAGCTTGAAGATGGGGACTTCGGTCCGAAGCAAAACCCCATCTCCCATCTCCTATCTCCCATCTGCTAATTTACCGGACTTGATTTTAATTGACGGCGGCAAGGGCCAGCTGAATGCGGCGTGTGAGGAGTTGAAGCAGTTGGGCCTGGAGAGAATCCCCGTGATCGGTCTGGCCAAGGAGTTTGAGGAAATCTACCAACCGGGTGTAAGCGAACCGTTGCGGTTGGGGCTGGATCATCCGGCGGTGAAACTGCTTCAGCGGATCCGCGACGAATGTCATCGCGTGGCCAACAGCTACAACGCGCAATTGCGCATTAAGCGGATTTCCGAGAGCGTATTGGACGAATTCCCCGGCATCGGCGAAGCGCGCAAGGCGGCGTTGCTGAAGAAATTCGGGTCGGTGCAGCGGTTGAGGACGGCGACTTTGGAACAAATCACCAAAGTACCCGGCTTTGGCGGCAAGGCGGCCGAGGAGTTGAAAAAGTTTCTGGAGGCGCGGTCAAATTTGACTGGCCAATAAATCAATCGGTTCAAATTTTTTCGCTGCTGCCTTTTCCAACCCATGACCGACACCACCCAGGATGGCCATTATCGTCCATTCTAATCCAAAAATAAACAGAGGAAGTATCATGCTTCGGGGATGTAAGCCCCCGGGTGGAACATGAAATATGCCGAATCGTATCCAAAGCAGACATGCCCCATAGCACACAATGCCAACCGCTCTTCTCAGCGGTTGATTGCGGATAACCGGAAGCAGCTTATGGTTATATCTCCAGCTTAAAACAATGGTGGCATCGGTTATGGCCAATACCGCCACTGCGAGCACTCTCGTCATCCAACCTAATCGGTGGTCCAAAAGAACCGGAACCACAAGGAACAGCGGACAAAATAATGCGACCGTAACGCAAATGGCGCCGGCCAGTTTTATGATCTTCTGCATTTCCATAGGGATGCCTGTTTTCTTGAATTCCTTTTGCAGCATCCTGGCCGGCCCAATCCGTTGTGCGGCAATTTTAAAAGCCTGTGACACATCCAGTCCGGCCTGCACCTGCTGCTCCACTTCCTCGCGCAAATGGCCTTCCAGTTCCTCCAGCGGCACGGGAGTATTGATGCCGGCGGCGAGCATTTGCTGTCGCCATCCGTTGATGGATTGTTCAAGGTTGAACATTTGCTAGGCTTTTCGTTTGTTGAAGCCGTAAAATGTTGTGCTCGCGCCCAAAAGGACGATGGGAATTCCCCAGCCAAACCCGACGACGGCGTTATGCACCATGCCTTGTTCTTTGTAAAGATGAGCGGCAGGCATAAGCAGCGCCATGCCCACCAGCACGCCAAAAACTCCGGCCAGAATTATCAAGGTTCTTTTCATAAATGTCCTCTCACTCTTTTTGAATTCACGGTGGAGCATTTCAGGTTGACCAATCCGGCGAACGGAAATTTCAAGCGCCGGTTGCTCAGTCAAACCCGATTTCACTTGCCGTTCAATTTCCTCGCGCAGATGATTCTCCAGCTCCTCCAATGGCACTGGTGTCTTGATGCCGGCGGTGAGCATCTGTTGTCGCCAATCGGCAATCGCTTTTTCCAGGTCAAACATATCGTTCCTTTGCAATTAACCCTCAACCGTTCCTAAACAAATTGCTCCTTTTGTAGGCCGGCCAGGACGGAATGGACCAATGACCATTGTTCGTGATGTTTAGCCATCGCTGTTTTGCCGTCCCTCTTGAGCGAATAATACTTCCGCTTGCGTCCGGTCTCGCTTTCGCCCCAGCGCGACTTGATCAGTCCGCGATTTTCCATCCGGTGCAGCACCGGGTAAAGCATCCCGTCGGTCCATTGCAGCTTGCCGCCGGAGCGGGCCTTGACCTCCTGAATGATGGCGTAGCCGTAGCTCTCGCCGTTGGACAACAAGGACAGAATCAGCGGTTCCGCCGACGCGGCGACCAGTTCTTTGCGAATCATAGAGGCACCATACATAGAATCTATATGTATGTCAAGCAGGAAATGGGCATGAAAGAAATTCGTGCCAATTCACGGGATTCGTGTCTCAATGGAGGCATGAATGTTCAAGTAGCCGTGCTTTGCGACGCCGCCACCCAGGACAGCAGCAGCAAGCTCAACGTCCTGGGCGCCTTTGACACGATTTTCGCGTCGCAGCTGCCCGCCCTCCATGCGCAATGTGCCGTGGCGTTACGCGCCACCTTTGCCGCCGATGACGAGGGCCAGCATAAACTCGCACTCAACCTCATCAATGCCGACGGCCGGTCCATCATGCCGCCCATTGAGATACCCCTGACAGTCACACTGCCGGAGGACACGCATTTTGTTTCACTCAATTTTGTCGTGAGCATCCATCAGTTGCAGTTTCCCGCGGCAGGCCTGTATTCCGTGGACATCCGGCTGGATGGCAAATCACAAGCGAGCATTCCCTTGCAGGTCAAACTCATCCCACGCGCGGCAGCGTGAGGAGCGCGGACAGCTTGTCCGCGCGGCATTACCAAATGGGAGAAATCACGGACAGGTTGTCCGTGCTCCAATGGCGACTTTGAACCTTGAATTTTGCAGTTTGAACTTAATAATTCGCGGATGGCAAACGAACCGATTCTGCAACTCGATTTACCCGGCGTCAAAAAACTCCGCAGCGGCAAAGTCCGCGACATCTTCGATCTCGGCGACGCCCTGTTGCTGGTCGCCAGCGACCGCATCTCCGCGTTCGACGTCATCATGCCCAACGGCATCCCGCGCAAAGGCGAGGTGCTCACTCAGATCTCGCATTTCTGGTTCGAGAAATTTGCGTCCCTCGTACCGAATCACCTGCTCGTCAAAGCAAACGATCCACTGCCGAAAAAATTGCAGCCGTTCGCGGATAAGCTGGCGCGCCGCTCGATGATCGTCAAAAAGGCGAAACCGCTGGCCATCGAGTGCATCGTGCGCGGCTATCTTTCCGGCTCCGGCTGGAAGGAATACAAGCAGGTGCAGACCGTCTGTGGCATCCGACTGCCCGCCGGGCTGACCGAGTCCGCCGAGTTGCCCGAGCCGATTTTCACGCCGTCCACCAAGGCCGAGGCCGGCCATGACGAGAACATCTCGTTTGCGCAGGCGCAGAAAATCGTCGGGGCTGAGCTCGCCACGCAAGCGCGCGATTTAAGTTTGAAGATTTACCGGGCCGGACGAGATTATGCGCGGCAGCGCGGCATCATCATCGCGGACACCAAATTCGAGTTCGGCCTGAGCGACGGCAAACTCATCCTGATTGATGAGGTGATGACCCCGGATTCCTCGCGGTTCTGGCCCGCCGACCAGTATGCGCCTGGCAAGGGCCAGCCCAGCTTCGACAAGCAATTCGTCCGTGACTACCTCGAAACGCTCGATTGGAACAAGACCCCGCCCGGTCCGGTGCTGCCGCCGGATGTCGTCGCCAAAACCAGCGCGAAATATCTGGAAGCATACGAACGGTTGACAGGCAAAAGCCTGTGATGAAGCAAGCAGGAAGGAGAAAGTCGGGTTGAATTGCTGCTTGCTCCGTTCTCGTTGCTTCCTGTTTTGTTGCTTTGTGTTAAACTGCCATCGTGCAGGCCGAGCGGTTGATGACAGCGCATCCACCCTCCGCAGTAATGCTACGGAGGACGGGTCGTGGCGCGACGGATAATCCGGTGAACCGGTTCGAGAAAATCCATATCGAACCGGATGCAGATTGGAATCCCGAAGAAGTTGGTGGCCGTCCGCAAGGACCGCGCCGCTGTCTCGAAGTGCTGGCGGAATTCCGGAATCCGGTTTTTATCATCACCAAAAACCGGCTGGTGACGCGCGACATTGATTTGTTGTCAGAACTGGCGCGGCACAACGCTGCGGCGGTCTGGCTGTCCATCACCACGCTGGATGCCGTGTTGCGCAAGCTCATGGAACCACGAACGTCTCCACCGTTGGCGCGGCTGGCAGCCATTCATGAACTGGCGCAGGCGGGAATTCCCGTGGGTGTGAACGTCGCGCCCATTATCCCTGGTCTGACGGACCATGAAATACCGGCCATTCTCCAGGCCGCGGCCAATGCCGGTGCGACAGCAGCCGGCTACACCGTGGTTCGGCTGCCATACGGCGTTGCGCCGTTGTTTGAAAAGTGGTTGGAAACGCATTTCCCGGACCGGAAGGACGCGGTGTTGAACCGGCTGCGTTCAATGCGCAACGGGAAATTGAACGATTCGCAATGGGGAACCCGGATGCGCGGCGAAGGCATATTCGCCGACCAAATCGGGCAAATGTTTGAAGTGGCGCGGCGCAAGGCCGGGATTCAAAATGACGGCGGCGAACTTTCCACGGCAGCATTTCGTCGTCCCCCTGGCACCCAGCTTCCGTTATTCTCCTGACGTGCAAACGCTCGTCGAAGATTTTCTGCAATACCTGCGCCACGAGCGCGGCCAGTCGGATAATACGGCGAAAACCTACGCGGCGTTGCTCGGCCGTTTCACCGCGTGGGCCGCGAACCAGAGCCTGACGGACTGGAAGCAGGTTGAGCTGAAGCATCTCATGTCGTTTCTCCAGCACGAACGCGAACGGAATTTGCTGCCGGCGGGGCGAGGACGCCGGCCGTCTGCCGAGGCCTCGCGAGCCGGATCCGCTGCGCCAGAACCAAGCAGTGGCGGCTCATCAGCAGCCTCGCCCCGCCAGGATTCACGGCGACGCTTGAGCAGCGAGAGCGTTTATCTCGAAATCGCCGCCTTGCGGGCATTTTACAATTTCGCCGAGAACGAGCGGCATGTGCCGATCAATGTGGCGGAAAATCTGTCGCTGCCACGGCGCTGGAAACGCCTGCCCAAGGCGCTGGCGAACAACGAAATTACGAGGCTGCTCACGCCAGAAACGCTGGAAACGCCCGAAAGTTTGTGCGACCAGGCGATTCTGGAACTGGGCTACGCCTCCGGTCTGCGGCTCGCCGAATTGAAAAACGTGCGGTTGGAACAGTTGCATCTCGACGCCGGGTTCATTAACGTCATCGGCAAGGGCAACAAGGAGCGCGTGGTGCCGGTCGGGCGGAAAGCCGTGGAAGCCATAAACCGTTATCTCACGGCCGGGCGGCCCAGGCTCGTCACGCCGCGTTCACCGGCAAATGTTTTTTTGACGAAGCGCGGCACGCCATTCGCATCGGTGACCTTGTGGCTTCGGATCAAGCGCCGCGTGCAGCGCGCCGGGGTTTCACGCAACATCACGCCGCACATGTTACGGCACAGTTTTGCCACGCATTTGCTGGAACACGGGGCGGATTTGCGGGTGATTCAGGAGTTGCTGGGCCATGCGAATATCAGCACGACGGAGATTTATACCCACGTGACGGGAAACCGGCTGCGGGACATCCATCGAAAGTTTCATCCGCGGGCGTAGGTCCTAAACCTTCGGAGGGACGAACTGCGCGAGTCCCACTTCGTGAAATCAGGGACTCGTATAACTCGTCCTTCCGAGTGGCAAATGATGATTATGCCCCGTTGTCGCCGATGGCTTCGACCGGACAGCCTTCCTTGGCTTCCTTGCAGCGCGTCTCTTCTTCCGGTGAGGCCGGTTGTTTATAGACGAACGAGTAGCCGCCGTCGTCGTTCCGCTTGAAATTGTCCGGCGCCGTCTCGCGGCACAGGTCGCAGTCAATGCACTGGTTGTCCACGTAATATTTGCCGGGGACATTTTCCGGATATTTATTTGCCACGTCTGCCATAAATTTAGTTCATCGAATATGGCCGCCATGGCCTGCGCTGGCAAGTCCTTTTGCCGATTAGAATCAAGCGCAAGCCGAATAAAAACTTTTAATCGCGCCGCATCATTGTATGTTTCTGCGCGTGCAACGGGGAAGTGTTCGCAGAACCAAAATCATTTCCACGCTGGGTCCGGCCACGGATTCGGCGGAAATGATTGGCAAACTCATCGACGCCGGGGTCAACATCTTCCGCCTCAACATGTCGCACGCACCGCACGATTGGGTGCGGCGTGTGGTCAAAGACATCCGCGCCGCCGCCGCGGCCCGCCGGCAGTTCATCGGCATCATGATGGACACGCAGGGTCCGGCGATCCGCACCGGCGACCTCCGCGTGCCGCTCGATTTGCAGCCCGGCCAGAAATTCACCCTCACCGTCCGCGGCGACCGCGATCTGGAGGAGCATTCGGTGGACGTGAATTACGAGAATTTCGTCAACGACATCAACGTGGATGACGTCGTGCTGGTGGACAACGGCACGATTGAAATGAAGGTCCTCGCCAAATCCGGCAACAAGGTCGAATGCGAGGTGCTCACCGCCGGCACGCTCGGCAGCCGGCGCCATATCAATCTGCCCGGCGTCAAAGTCAGCCTGCCCGCGCTCACGGCCAAGGACATCAAGGACGTGAAGCTGGGCTTGGAAGTCGGCGTGGATTTTATCGCCCTGTCATTTGTCCGCGAAGCCCGCGATTTATTGCAACTCAAGGAGCTGTTTGAGAAAGGCAAACCGGCGCCGGTGGTCATCGCCAAGATCGAAGACCAGGAGGCGGTGAAGAATCTGGACGCTATCGTCCGGGAAGCCGATGGCATCATGGTGGCGCGCGGCGATCTAGGCATTGAGATTCCCTACGAGGAATTGCCGATCGTTCAGCGGCGCATCGTCAAAACCTGCCTGCGCCACGGCAAACCCGTCATCGTGGCCACACACATGCTCGAGAGCATGATTGAATCGCCCATGCCCACCCGCGCCGAAGTGACCGACGTGGCTAACGCCGTGTTTGAAGAGGCCGATGCCATCATGCTCAGCGGCGAAACCACCGTGGGCAAATATCCGCTCAAGTGCATCGAGGTGTTTGACCGTATCGCCCGGCGCATTGAGCGCAGCGGCAATGCGCAGTACCACGATTCGGCGGACCTGACGAGCGCCCGCGAAAAACTCGTCAAGAGCGCCGTGGTCATGGCCAATGAATTGAAGGCTGAGGCCGTGCTCGCGTTCACGCGCCACGGTCACATGGCGCGTTACGCCGCCTGGATGCGCCCGCGGTATTCGCTGGTTTACGGGTTGTGCGACAATGAAAAATGCGCCTGTGGCCTGACCTTGTGCTGGGGCGTCACGCCCGTGGTGGTGGATTTTGATTTCATCAATCCGCAGAACACCATCGAACGGGCACTGAAAACGCTGGTTGAACAGGGCCGGCTGCAGCGCGGCATGACCGTCGTCATTGTCGGCGCCATTTCCGTCGGTACCGAAATCGTGGACGCCGTCCAGATGCGGACGGTGTGAACCTGCTGCCCATTTCCGGTCAATCAGCACGATTCTTAATTATCCTGACTGTTGAAAAGAGCGTGATGAATTTATTCCCGGCGTAAAGAGGATAAGCTGCCGTCTCTCACGCCCAGACGAGCAGGTCCTTCATTCTCCCCACTCCACTTAGGGCTTGCTTCCAGAAGGCGTTGAGTCGCAAATTGTAATCGCCTCACCAATTCACAATGAAATAAGTCTTACTTTAGAAAGGCAGGTATCCAATGAAAATACATCATTTAAAACCAATCGCGTGGGTCGGCATCGTACTTCTGGGCCTGGCGTTGCCATGGCGTGCCGTCGGACAGGCGGACACAAACAGTGCTTTCCCGGAGTTGAAGAAGCAACAGGAGCGCCTGACGCTGGAAAACAACATCGCCCAACAACAGTTGCAGAAGGATTTGGCCAAGCTCACGGCGGAAAAGCAGCGGCTCGAACTCGAAAACGGCATCGCCGAACAGCAATTACACGAGGACCTGGCCAAACTCACCGCCGAAAAGCAGCGGTTGGAACTACAAAACGGCCTGGCGCAGCAAAAGCAACAGGCTGACGCCGTCGCGCTTCAAGCCCAATTGGATACACTTGCCAAGCAGGCGGACCTGATCGCCAAGCGCGCCACGCTCAAGGACGCCGAACGCAAGGCGCAACTCGACGAGGAATTGGCAGCGGGACGGCAAAGCCTGGAGAAGATGAAATTGACCAACGACCTTGCGGCTGCGGAAATCGCCGACCAGAGCCGGACCTTGGCCCAGCGCGAACAGGAATTGAAATTGCGCGCGGCGGATCTGCAGGTGCAGAAGGCCGACCTCGATTTGAAAGTGGCCAAACTGAACAGCGACCTCGATCTGCGCGTAAAACGCGATTTGTGGAAGAACCGCGTCAACCGCGACATTCAGTACACCCAGGAACCTTTCAAGGACGGCGTGCTGACCATCAGCGACCGCCGGATTGCCCTGAATGGCCCCATCTGGGGTGATACGGCGGATTACGTTCAGGAGCGCATTGATTATTTCAACAATCAAAGCCACGAGTACCCGATTTTCATTGTGATTGACGAATCGCCGGGCGGTTCCGTCATGGCCGGGTACAAAATTCTCAAGGCGATGGACGGCAGCGCCGCCCCGGTTTACGTGGTGGTGAAATCGTTCGCGGCCAGCATGGCGGCCAACATCGCTACGCAGTCGAAGAAATCCTTCGCGTACCCGAACGCCATCATTCTTCATCATCAAATACAAGGTTACGTTGGTGGCAACCTGACCATGACAAAGGAGGATGTCAAAGAGATGGAAGAATGGTGGAAACGGCTCGCGGCGCCGGTCGCCGCCAAAATGGGCATCAGCCTGGATGAATTCATCAAGCGCATGTACCAGAATCGCAGCACCGGTGATTGGGAGGAATTTGGCGACAGCGCCCGCAAACTCAAGTGGGTAGACCAGATTGTGGATACGATCCGGGAAGATTCTTATGACAAAAATCCCGACGCCCCCTCCGGGCTGAACGATGCGTCGGCGCCGGGATATGTCAACCACGAACCCGTACTGCCGGAACGTGTGGACGCCAACGGCAACCGGTATGTCCTGCTACCGCGCCTTAGTCCGGCGGATTGCTACTATCTGTACAACCCTGACAATTACTACCGGCTCACCCCGTAACAGGAGTTTCAGCGCGGTTGAAAAACCAAAACGGTGAAAAGCTCTTTGTCGGCAATGGCACGGTGTTGCGAATAGCGGAATCTTTGTCGCCTCCCGATTTCCGGGTTGCTAAAGTAGGATTCCATTGATGCGAGTCACCATCCGGCCACCGACACTGCGTGACTGGCGGGCGTTTCAGGCGGCCGTCCGGAGGGGCCGCGCCCTTCATTGCTCGTGGGTTTCGCCGCCGGACACGCGTAAGAAGTTCGAAGCTTACGTAACGCGCACGAAATCCGATTCACATCGGGGATTCCTGGTTGTGCTCCGGCGTTCGGGCGAAATTGTCGGGGTGATCAACCTGGGCAATATCATTCGCGGACTACTGCAGGGGGCGTACGTTGGCTATTACGCCTTTGCTCCTCACGCCGGGAAAGGACTGATGCGCGAGGGCATGCAGCTTGTTCTGAAACATGCCTTTCAAAAACTCAGGCTTCATCGTTTGGAAGCCAACATCCAGCCGAAAAATCACGCTTCCCTCCGGCTAGTGCGGAGTTGTGGGTTTGAACGGGAAGGATTTTCACGCCGATATCTGAAGGTCGCTGGACGATGGCGGGATCATGAACGCTGGGCCATTCTGGCGGAAGACCGGTAACTCGCATCCACGGACTTCTCCAAATTTTCTTTACTTTGTTTTTTCCTGCCGCAACTCTGCGGTTCAATCACCAGTTTGCATGAAATTCGGGTGCACAATTGCTTTTTCCGTTGCCGCGATGATAACGGTCGTTCCCGCGACCCGGGCTGCGCCGGGAACATTTCCGGACGTTAAGGATTTGCCCGTGCGCAGAGAAATGCCCGATGCGATGACGATGGACGACGGCACAAAGGTGACGACGGCCGCGCAATGGCGCGCGCGGCGCGAGGAAATGAAGGTGATTCTGGAGCATTACGAGCTCGGCCATGCACCGCCACCGCCGGGCAACGTAAGCGGACAGGATATCAAGGCCGATCTCCTGCTCGACGGGACGGTGAAATACCGGCTGGTGCATTTGAAATTCGGACCGGAAGAAAACCCGGGATTTGACATCGCAATTTTCACGCCGGCGAAAAGCACCGGCCCGTTTCCCACCATCATCAATCCGTCGTTCTTCAACACGCCCGGTGTGGCCGTCACGAACCAGCCTGTCGTTCCGCCGGCGTCCGCCATGACCGATACCCAAGCGCGTCTGCGATTTCTTTTCAGCGCACCCGTCACGCCGGGACGGGCGGCGGAAAGTTATTCAAACCAGCTCGACCGCGGTTATGCCATCGTAACGTATCGCTACACCCAGTGCGGCGAGGACAATGCCAATTTCCGCCATTCATCCTTTTATCCGGCTTATCCGGGTTACGACTGGGGCGTACTGCTCGGCTGGGCGTGGGGGCTGTCGCGTGTGGTGGATTATCTGGAGACGCAACCGTTCGCCGACACGAACCGACTCATCGCGCTGGGCCATTCGCGGCTGGGCAAACTGGTGATGGTGGCGACGGCCTTTGACGAACGCATCGCGCTCGGCGCGCCGGCCGGGTCGAGCGGCGCCGGCACGGGCACGTACCGTTTTTGCGGTCCCGGTCGCGGTGGCAAGGAAGGCATTGAAGACATGACCCGGAAATTTCCATATTACTTTGTGCCGCGATTGAAGGAGTTCACCGGGCAGATGGAGAAACTGCCGTTTGAAGCGTATTGGTACATTGCCTTGACCGCGCCGCGTCCGTGGATTTCGATCGAAGGCACGGACGACCAGAACTGTGTGCCCAATGCGGTCAAGCAATCCGTGCTTGCGGCCAAACCGGTGTATGCTTTTTTAGGCGTGAGTACAGACCGGGTGGGCGTGAATTACGAACCGCACCGGCACGCGTTGACGGCGGACGATTGGACGGCGGCGCTGGATTTTGCCGACCAGCAGTTACGCGGGATTGATCATCATCGGCGATTTGATCAATTTCCGCGCGAATCAGTGCCGGAGAACAGTTCGTCAAAAACCAACGCCTTGATTGCGCCATGAAACCTGTCCGGCTCGCCGCGTTTTTGATGATCCTGACCTGGTGCACCGCGTCCACCATCGTGGAGCGGGCGCCGTTCAATGTCCGCGCCTTCGGCGCGACCGGGAGCGGCGCGACCAAAGATACCGCGGCATTTCAGAAAGCGCTTGATGCCTGTGCTGACGCCGGCGGAGGCACTGTCATGGTGCCCGCCGGAAATTATCTCGTCGGCAGCGTCGAACTGAAATCGCGCACGATCCTGGTGCTGGAACAAGACGCACATCTGCTCGGCAGTCCCGATCTGGAGGATTATCCGGTCATGAAAGTCCGTTGGGAAGGGAAATGGATTGACGGCCATCGCGCGCTGATTTTTGCCCACGACGCAGACCACGTTGCCATTGTCGGACCCGGAAAAATTTCCGGCAATCCGGCGCTGGGCGGACGCCAAATGCCGCGTCGTCCGGTCCTCATCGAGCCAATCAATAGCACGGATGTCCGATTGGAAGGTTTTTCCACCGAATATCACAGCATGTGGTCCATCCATCCCACGTACTGTGAAAAAGTGATCGCAAAAAATCTCTCCCTCCGCAGCACCGGCGGCAATGGTGACGGGATTGACGTGGATTCGTGCAAACACGTCCGCATTGAAAATTGCGACATCGCGACCGGTGACGATTGCATTGCCCTCAAATCCGGGCGCGGCATGGAAGGCTATCGCATCGCCAAACCGACCGATGACGTCTTGATTTCGCACTGCACGCTGGCCGACAGCATTTTCGCGTGCATCGGCATCGGGAGTGAAACCTCGGGCGGCATTCGGGATGTGCGGATTGAGGATTGCAAATTCACGCAGGCCCGGACCTATGCCATTTACATCAAAAGCCGGCCCGGCCGCGGCGCGTTCATCGAAAATATTTCCGCGACCAACCTGGAGGTCGCTACCGCGCCCGGCGGTTTTCTGCGTATCAACCTGTTGAACAGCGGCATACAAGACCCCGAGCCGGTGCCTGGTGACGCAGGAATCCCCGTCGCCAGGAACTACCGTTTCGACGGTGTGAAGGTGGATTGCGGCACACTGGTCGATGCCGCGTCGATTTCCCCGGTAAAACCATTGGACGGATTTTCGCTGGCGGACATCAGCGGCACCTGCAAAAAGGCCATCGCTCTCGGCAATATCACCAATGCGGTGCTCCGCAACATTCACGTCACCGGCTACACCGGCCCCTTCATCACGCAAACCAATGTTCAGGGCACGGGATTGGAGGAAATCAAAAATTAGTTCCCCGATTCCAATGACTTTTCGGCGCGCGACGTTGAACGATTGCGCCCGGCTCGCGGCGTTGAATCAGCAATTAATCCGCGACGAAGGGCATCGGAATCCGATGACGGTTCCCGAATTGGAACAGCGGATGAAAGCTTGGCTGACGTCCGAATACGCGGCGGTACTGTTTGAAGACGACGCAGAAGCGGTCGCGTACGCCTTGTATCGCGAAGAGCCTGAGGAAATTTATTTGCGGCAGTTGTTTGTCGTGCGCAACCGGCGGCGACGGGGTATTGGCCGTCAGGCCATGGAAATTCTCCGTTCGCAAATCTGGCCGAAGCACAAACGCCTGACAGTTGAAGTTCTGGTGCGGAACACCGCCGCCATCACCTTCTGGCGGGCTGTCGGTTACCAGGATTATTCCCTGACCCTGGAAATTTTGCCGCAGAATTCCTGGCGTGTTTTAGAGTCCAATCCCGGGTGAAATTTCATCGGCATATTGGTCTTGTCTTGAACGCGGCGATGTTCGAGGATTTATCGAGCCTATGAAAACTCCCCAATTTTACCCTTGGTTTCAGAATCGCTCCCTGTACTGCCTGACCGTTCTGTTCCTGTTTCTGCAGGCGCTGCAGTCGTACGGGGCCGCACCGGTCATGGGAACGAACGAAGATTTTTCCGTTGTGAGCCGGGCGGTGGTCGGACTGTTGCAAAGCCGTGACCCGGCCCGTTTCGTCGACGCCCTGTCGCCTTCCATCGAGGATTGGAAGGCCATCGTCTCCACCAATTTGCCGGCGACGGGCGAGGATCCGTTGAAAGGTTTTCAAAACACAGTCCGCTATCAGCGTCAGCAGCTGGAGTCCAGCGCGAAGGCACTGTTGGCGAAGGCGGAAGCGCTGCATCTGGACTTTTCCAGGGGAAATCTACATTCCCGCATTATTCCGCCAAAGTATCTAGGCACGACCCATTATCCCGGCCTGCAAGCCGAGGGCGAAACCCTGGCGTACGCGCAGCAGGTGGAAATCATACTGACCCCCGATTCCGCCTCGAACCGCGAGGCCAAAGGCGATTTCAGAATCGCCGTTCGCAGCTTGCTCAAGTTTCCCGGAGGCTGGCGCTGCCGAGAGGGCGTGCAATGGACGGCGTTTCCAACGGGTGTGGCTGACGAAAAAACCATCCGCGAAATGGCGCTCTTGAGCAAAGTGGCGACCTATAAAGGTTTCACCGCACAGGACGATCCCGCGCTGCTCAAACTCGGCGAGACGCTGGTTCATTTCATCCGTGACCGTGACCCGGCTATTTACGAAAAGGACGCGCTTATGAACAGCGATCTGGTTTGGGCGCAATTCCAAAAAAGCGGCCGCAACGGGCCTTCCCGGCAGGAAATTGACCAGGAAGTGAACGTTCGCGTTCGCGCACAGGTTGAACTCGCGCGCTCCGTGCTCGAACAAATGGACGACGCGGGCATCGACCTGAAGCACGCGGACATCCAGATCAAGGAAGCCGCCATCGAGAACGCTCAGCCGCAAGGTGCTTCCGGCTCATTGGACGGTTTGATGGGTGAACAGTTCAAACTGACGCTGGCGGTGAAGACGGACGGCAAAGCGAAAAATGGAACACCGCTATCAGGAGATTATGTTCTGGCCGCCAATCAACTTACGCGGTTCGGAGATGACTGGCGAGTCATGAACGATCTGCGCTGGTATCAATGGCCGGACGGTGTCGCGGACGCGAAGACTGCCGCCGCGATGAAATTTGAAGATTACGTCGCCGAACATGGTGCCTTGCCACCCGGAACCGCCGCCCCGGAGATTGAGTTCACCACGCTCGACGGCGAAAAGAAAATGAAGCTCTCCGACCTGCGCGGCAAGGTGGTGGTGCTGGATTTTTGGGCCACCTGGTGCGGGCCGTGTCAGGAGCCGATGGCCAAATTGCAAACCCTGCGTCAGGAACATCCGGGTTGGCAGGATCGGGTCGCCATCGTCCCCCTGAGCATTGATGATACCATCGGGGTCGTCCGTAAACATGTGGACCAGCGCGGCTGGACCAACACGTTCAACGTCTGGGCGGGCGATGGTGGCTGGCAGTCGGTGCCGGCAACAGTCTTCCGGGTAACCGGCGTGCCCACCACCTACATCATCAATACTCGAGGCAGAATCGTCAAAGCCGGGCATCCGGCGGCGATGGACATCGGCCAAGAAGTGGATACTCAGCTAAAGCTGGCCGAGGAATGAATTTAGTCGCCGTTCTACGATTCGCACATGGCTCCGCGCGCGCAGCGCGTTACGCCGTGGAGGATGTTTGTTTCCCGACTGCGCGGGATGGAGGATGTCATGAATCGCATGGATTATTCCCTGAATGCCGTTTTCCAGCTTGAAGTGAAGTGCTTGCATGGGAGAATCATCCAACATGAGACCCGAGCAGTGGGAAATTTTTAAGAAGGCCGCGCGTTTGGAGAAACTCGACCAGGTGCCGATGGCCCTGATCATTGATAGTCCGTGGATTCCGGGCTATCTGGGCTTGAAACACATGGATTATTTCCTCGATCCGGAGTTGTGGTTCCAATCCAACCTGAAAATCCACAAGGAGTTTCCGGACATCATCTTTGTGCCGTCCTGGTGGATGGAATACGGCATGGCGGCCGAACCCTCCGCGCTCGGCGCCAAGATCAAGTTTTGGCAGGACAACACGCCCAGCGAATACCATACGTTGTATCACATCGAGGACCTCGAAAACTGGCCGGAATATGAGGTGGAAAATGACGCGTTCATGGGCATGACGCTGCATCGCATCCGCATGCACCGGCAGCGCATCCTGGACACGGGGGAAATCCTGCCGCTGGTCACGTCGCGCGGGCCGATGTGCACGGCGGGTTTCGTGCGCAGCACCACGGATTTCATGATTGACCTCGTCGAAAAGCCGGAGTGGGCGCACAAACTGCTCAACGTGTGCACGAACCTGATCATTGACTGGCTCAAGGCCCAGCACCAGGCGATGGGCGACACGGTCGAGGGTATTTTCATTCTGGACGACATCGTCGGCTTCGTGAACGAGGAGCATTACCAGGAATTCGCGCATCCGTATCTGAAGAAAATCTGCGATGCGTTTCCGAAGGATTGGGTGAAGATTTATCATAACGACGCGGAGGTTCAAGCCTGCCTCGATCATCTGCCCGACTGCGGTTTCAACGTTTTGAACTGGGGCAAACAGACGGACATTTCCGAAGTAAAGGAACGCGTCGGGGACCGGATGTGCCTGATGGGGAACGTGAATCCGCTGGAGGTCGGCGTGCGCGGGACACCTGAAGAAGTACGCGAGGCGACGCTGGATGTCCTGGAAAAGAGCGGCGGGCAGGGAATCATTCTTTCCGTCGGCGGCGGCACCAGTCCGGGCATGCCGAAGCAAAATATCGAGGCGATGTTGCAGGCGCTGGCTGAATTTAACGGTAAGCGTTGACCGTTTTTTAGTAGTATGGAAAACCCCCCGCCCGGCCTGCGGCCACCCTCTCCCCGCCCAAGCGGAGGGAGGGGCGGTTTATTTTAGAAAAGGAAAAGTAAATGCCGGATTATGCATTGATGAACCAGTGCCTTTACGAGGGCAAGGCCAGGGAAGTCGAACAGATGACCAGGGATGCCCTCGCCGAAGGCCGGAGTGTTCAGGAAGTTCTGACTGAAGGTTTGATCGCCGGGATGAGCGTCGTCGGCGAGGATTTCAAATACAACATTCTTTACGTGCCGGAGGTGCTGATTGCCGCGCGCGCGATGAAGGCGGGCATGACCGTATTGAAACCGCTGCTGACCGCGAAGGATTCGGGTGTGCAACCGGCAGGTGTGCTGTTGATGGGCACCGTTCGCGGCGACTTGCATGACATCGGGAAAAACCTGGTGTGCATGATGGCCGAGGGCGCGGGGTTTGAAGTGCACGACATCGGCGTGGACCAGAACATTGATAAATTTCTGACCGCGACGGAGCAGTTCAAGCCGGGCATCATCGGCATGAGCGCGCTGCTCACGACGACGATGACCTACATGAAGACCGTGATAGACGGCTTCAAGGAACGCGGCTTAACCCACATCAAATTCGCCATCGGCGGCGCGCCCATCAGCCAGATGTACGCCGACGAGATCGGCGCGGACGGCTACGGCGCAGATGCGTCGAGCGCGGTGGATTTATTTCTGTATTTCATGGGCAAAGGCGCCGCGCCCTCCGCGAAATCCAAGCTGGAAACGATTGAAGCTGTCAAAACCGAGCGTGCCGAATCGCGGGCGGCGTCGCGGCCCGCCAATGTCCGATCGAAATTTCAGATTCTCTATTGGCAGGACATTCCCTCGCAGATCAAGGCGTGGGACGATTTCAACGAGATCAAAATTGAACTGCCGCAACGTTTCGCCGTCCGGATTGATGCGCAGGCACAATCCAAGGGCCTGACCAGCACGGACGACTTTCTTTCGCAATGGAGGTGGAGCGACGAACAGGAACGCGATGGGACCGCGCCAGAAGCCGCTGAAGCGGTGAAGCGTGAGCTGGAAAGGAAATTTCCGGGTTAGGAATTCCGGCGGCTTACCCGGCCAGCAGGACTTCGGTGTCCGTGATCTTTAGTTCCACGCCCGCTGCTTTCGCCGCTTCCTGCAAGGCGGCGTTCAACATCATTACCGGGTCCTTGCCGACGTCGAGCCGGCGCATCAGACCTTCGCCTTTTTTGGTGCCGACGGTGAGTGTCAGTTTCAGCCCCTTGCGTTTACAGCCGACGCGCGTGCCGTCGGGCAGTTTCGTGTTCATCGGCTTGATGAAGGCGTCCGTGTAATGCACGCCGATGCCCGACTTGTCGGTGAACGTCGGCGGAAGCTTTTCCCGGGCCGCGGCATTAACGTCGCACAGTTTCGTCATACAAGTTCCGAATCATTCCAAAATCATTTCCGCTTGTCCATGCGCCAGTTCCGTTTCGCGCCGAACGAGGGCGAAATGAATCACTTCCAAAACCAGGCCCCACTTGTGTTCGCGCCGCGGCAAATCGCAGAAACAGCCGGAAGGGTTGTATTCGCGTTGCCAGCTCAATACCTCGTTCAACGGCCGTCCGAGCAATGGCTTTTCCCGGGCGATGTTGCGCCTGAGTGCTTCGGCGTTGTTCAAGTACTCGCACTGAAATGGGTGGCCGGTGTCGCCGGGCGTCGGCGCGCAATGCATTTCGAGAATCCGGTAATGGTCGTTCGGCGGCGCCAGCTTGACGCGATAATCGTATTCCAATGCCCGACCCATGTTCGAGCAGGTCGTGCCTTCGTAACGGAAGCCGGCTGCCACTCCCCCGTCGTGTGAAAATTCCAATCGCAACCGTTCTCGGGACCATTTTTCCAGCGCACGGGGATTGATGGTGTATTTGGCGCCGGTGTTCAAAACGGAAAGCTGATTTCTCCCGCTAAAATTCTCCAACGCGCGCGACATCAGCGTACGCACGTCTTCGATTTGCGGTGGTGCGTGCCGGTAAGGGGCGCGGCGATACTGGCAATTGGGCAGCGAGCAAGCTTCGCAGGGAATCAATCGGGCGAGGACCCGCGCCTTTTCCAGATTGCGCGTGATGCCCATGACGGCCAGCAGCGATTTTTTGGGCTGGAGCATTCCGGTTTCCAGCACCTCGAGCCTGCTGTCGAAATGGCGCGCGCCGATTTGCCGGAGCAAATTCCACAATTTGATCTGGTCGGAAATGTCCCAGCCCGAATAACCCGGGCTGTAATGCGGCAGCGCCGCCGCGCCGTGCCGGTCCGCCCAGCCGCAAATACGGCCGCTGGCGACCGCGACCAGATGTTCGACGACCGCCGAGCCGAACATTTCCATAAAAAAATACTCGTCCGGCTTGGATTCCCGCCAGAGCTGTTGGGCGCGCTCCTCGCATTCCCCGCCCGCGCTCACCGCGACCAGCACCGCGCGGTCGGCCTGCGCCCCGGCGAACTGGTCGCGAAGCGGCGGGGAGGAAAATTCCGTTCCGCCGACACGCAGTTTTCCATCCGCCAGATCCAGCGTATTGATTTCCCGCGCGTAGAACCACGGCCGGCCATTTTCCGTGTACCACCGCCGCGCGGCGTCGGCCAGTTCACGCATGCGGCCGCTCATCGAATAATTTTTCGGAAAGCCCAGCAGCCGCTGATACTCGGCGTCCTGCACGTTGACCTCCGGCTTGGTTTCAAACAACTCGAGCATGTCAGGAAACGGATTGCAGCGTGCGTGGGGATTCGACGGGATTGAACTGGCAGCCTTCGACGAAGTAATCGAAGAAATTCGGATGGGCTTCGAGCCGGCAATGGACGGCTTTTTTGACAAGATTTTCCAATTCCAGGCGCCGGGCGCGCGACAACAATGCCAGGCACGCCCCTTCAATCGAAGCATTGCCGACCTGTAAAATTTTCGAGTTGTCCAGGTTCGGAATCAGCCCGATGCGCCTGGACGATGCCACGTTCAAATGACGGCCAAAACCGCCGGCCAGATAAAAAACATCCACCTCTTCAAAGCGGATTCCATAGTCGTGGAAGATGACCTGCAGGCCGGCGACATTTGCGCCTTTGGCCTGCGCGAGTTCGTTGATGTCGCTTTCGGTGAAATAAATCGGCGAATCACTTTTTACGTCCAGAACAAATTTGTCCCCGCCCTGTTCGAACCGGCCGAGTTCATTGATTCGATGGGTCCGCAACAATTCGCTCAACAGATCCACGAGGCCGGAACCGCAAATGCCTTCCGCCGGAACGTCGCCGATAACACCAACCTGGACCGAGCCGTCTTCGGCGATTTCCACCTTTTCAATCGCGCCCGGCAGGCCCGGCATGCCGCAGGAGATTTTCCCGCCTTCAAACGCGGGACCGGCCGGACACGACGCCGCGAGAATCTTGTTTTTATTGCCCAGAATCAATTCCGTGTTCGTGCCGATGTCCATGACGGCGACGAGGCGTTCTTCATTGGCCAAATCCACCGCCAGCATGCACGCCGCCGCATCCGCGCCCACGTGGCCGCTGATGACGGGCAGGCCATAAACGCGCGCCCGGGGATGCAGCGGCAGCAGAAGTTTTTTGGCGGACTCAGTCAAGCTGGTCGTCGTCCGTTTGCCTTCCGCCATTTCCAGTTCGGTAATGGAACGGTAGGGGCTTTGCCCGATCGAATAGACGTTCAGGCGGAAAAACAGGTCGCGCATGGTGGAATTTCCCGCGACGACCATTTCGTAAATCGTTTGCGGGTCCACTGCGAATTCCTCGATGGCATGGGTGAGATAACCGGCCAGCGTCCGTTGCAGCAGGCGGCTGCCGTCCTCCGTGTCGTAATGGATCCGCGACATCACGTCCGAGCCGCCGAACCGCTGCGGATTTTCAAAGGAGGCGTCGGCGACGATCTCACCGGTTTCCAGATTCAGCAGCCGGAGGACGACGGTGGTGGTGCCCAAATCCATCGCCAGGCCGTGAATCGGCGCGGTCGAGCGCGCAATTTCCTCGCCGTCCAGATAAATCCGGTCGCCGACACGCGTCACCGCCGGATCGGGCTTTAATGGTTTCACGCTCGTGGGCAGCTGCAGTGCCTGGCGTTCGATGCGCATCTCGCCGCGCCGCATCGTGTGGCAGCGGACAACGCCGGTGTTCCTGACGATGCAACAGGAACAGGACAATCGGAAGTTGCCTTTCAGGTGTTTCTCCGCCGGCAACCGTTCGGAAAGACAGTCCATGCCCTCGGTGACTTCCACCACGCATTCCTTGCATTTGCCATTCTTGCGGCAGGAAGTCGGCACGTTGATGCCCATCGAGTCGGCATAATCGAACAATGAAATGCCGGGCCCGACCTCACGCCGTTGATGGTTGAAATGCAGTTCGACGCTCATCGTTTGTGTGTTCCGCGCGATTCAAAGGGAACCTGATAAATTCTTCCGGATACCCGCACAATATGCACGCCCTTGTGCGTGAAAGCCACCGCTTTCAGCTTGCCCGGCGAAACGGCTGTCCTACCTTCGTGGCCGCATCATCCCAAGTATCATGAAATTGCCGCGCGCCTCCGCCATCATCCTGCTGGTCGTGTCCTCGATTTTGGCAGGGGCGACGCCGACGCGCGCGGAAACCGGCTATGAAGGCTGGCTCCGTTATGCGGAGGTGGACGACGTTTCGCTCCGGAAAAGCTATGAGAAAACATTGCCGGCGGTCGTGGTCGCTCCAGGCAATTCTGAGGCGGAGCAATGGCGCGACGCCGTCTGCCAATGGTTCTTCAAAATGTCCGACATCCCTGACCAATATGGCCGCGTGGATCATGATCCGAATCGCATCGAGGCTGAGGCGATGAAGCTGGACGGCTACGAAGTTTTTGACGTGAAACCATGGGAGACCGCATCGGGCGGCAAGGCGATTCGCGTGGTCAGCGCCGACAACCATGGCTCGGCCAGCTTCAATTATTCCGGCAAACCCGGCTGGTACAATCTCGCCGTCCAATACTACGACCAGACCAACGGCGTGTCGCAGTTCACGTTGCTGATTGCCGGGCAAAAAGTGGATCAGTGGCTGGCCGATGACATGCTGCCGTCGCGCAATGTCCAGTCCCTGCCCAACGGCCACACCTCGACGCGGCACACGGCGCACGGCGTGGCGTTGCGCACTGGGGACGAAATTAAAATTGAAGCTGTGGCCGACGGCGGCGAACGTGCCTGTGTTGATTACCTCGAAATCGAGCCGGCCAAACCCTGAACCCGAATCCAAGATGAAAAAATCCCTGCGAGAAACCCTGCGCGAACGCCGTCTGGTCTGCGACGGCGCGATGGGCACGCAACTCATGCTCGCGGGCCTTGAACAAGGCAGTTGTGGCGAGCACTGGAACCTGTCCCATCCCGACCGCGTGCTCGGCATTCAACGGCGTTACGTGGAAGCCGGCGCGGATTGTCTCATCACCAATACCTTTGGCGGCAGCCGCATCATGCTCCAGCGGCACAACCACGCCGATGACTTGCGCGCCATCAACCAGGCGGGCGTTCGCATCGCGTGCGAGGCGTTTGGCGGGCGCGAGGGTTTTGTGCTCGGCGACCTCGGCCCGCTCGGCGCGATCCTGGAGCCGTACGGTGATCTGCCGCCGGAGAAGGCGCGAGACGCTTACGAGGAACAGGCCCGGGCACTGATTGAAGCCGGCGCGGATGCCATCATCATCGAGACCCAGACGTCGTTGGACGAAATCGGGATTGCCATAGATGCGGCCATGGCTGCGGGCGCTCCGTGCGTGATCGCCTCGTTGGCCTACGATTTGTCGGCGGACAAAACATTTTATGTCACGATGATGGGCGTTCAGCCCGCGCAAGCCGCGGAATTTATTGAGGAACGGGGCGCAAACGTCGTGGCCTTGAACTGCGGCACCGGTATGGACATGCCCGGCGCGACGAAAGTTGCGGCCATCTACCGGCAACATTGCCGGTTGCCGGTCATGGTGCAGCCCAATGCCGGTCTTCCGGTGTTGGAAAAAGGGAAGGCGGTTTACAAACAATCGCCCGCTGACATGGCGCGCGGCGTGGCAGGCGCGTTGGCGGCTGGCGCCAACATCATCGGCTCCTGTTGCGGCAGCACGCCGGAGCATACCCGCGCGATTCACGCGGTCGTCGCTGCGTTCAAACAAGGCAAATAAACTGATTTGCAGCGGCAGAGACGAGGTGACGAGTCTTGCTTCCGCGAATTGCAAAACCCAACCAGAGACTCCAGACGTCGTCTCCTGCCTTTTAACCGGCCGTCGTCGCTCTCTAATCATTCAAGACCTTCACGGCCCAGTCGTCGTTTGTTGACGAGAGAACGACGAGGCATTTGTCTCCCGCCGCCGTGCCGTAGAGATAGGACAGGTCAATGTGTTGCCGGGCCAGTTTATCGGTGATCTCCCGCAACAAGCCGGGGCGGTGCTCCACTTCGGCGACCACAACTCTGGCTTCCTGCACCTCCAGTCGTTGGTCGCGCAACGCGTCCAGCGTCCGTTGGTGATCGCCGGTCACCATCCGGATGACCGCATCGGTGCCCTCCACCGTGGCGATCACCGCCTCGATGTTGATGCCCATGTCCGCGAGGTTTTTGGTGACCTGGGCCAGCACGCCCATCCGGTTGTTCATCCGGACAATAGCTTCCTTTGTCATTCTTGCTTTTATCATACGGCCTCCTTCCAGTTTGTTGCGCCATGCGCCATGGCGCGTGGTGTCGTTTGGGTTCATCGCCACTCTAGCACACTTGCATCAGTTGTGCTCAGGTGAATTACTGGAAGAAACAGGTAGATTATCTTTCCAAACCACTGTTCGCAGCCCAGGTCAATTCGTGAAATCCGCGTCAAAGAACTTTTCCGTTGCTCTAATCCTCTGCCCGTTCGTTGGCCGGGGCCATCTTGACGAGGCGCGACAGCCCGCCAGACGCGCCGAAAAAGCGGCGCTAAAGACAACCGCACTCCAGACGTTGGCGCGATTGCCGGACGCCACCGAATTTCGCGAAGCGTTTGGACTGCGGCGCGTTCACCGCCGCTTTCCCGACGGACCTCAAAAGTCGTCCTCCACTTTCACGCGGTCAATCTTGAAGCCATAGATGGTTTTCACCTGTGCCGGTGATGCCACGCGCTCAAACCACGCCGCCGAGCACCACGGATATTGATTTGCCACCGCCACGAGCTTGTGTTTCACCGCGTTTTGATGAACGTAATTCAGCCGCGCCAGATAGCTGTACTGAATCGTCAGTTTGGTGTCGCGGAAGTTGAACCACACCTGCCGGCCTTGGACACCGTCCAGTTTATTCAACGCACGCGAAGTAACACCGTGCAGATCGTGGAGGGATTCGCCGAGATTCCGCGAATCAGGATCGCCACGCGCTACGATGTGGTAATGATTGGCAAACGCGGCCCATGCCTCGAGTTGCCAACCGCATTGTTTGGCCAAGGTGAGCAAATAGCGTTCGAGCAAATCGCGTTTCTCCGGCGTGTCAAAGAAATGCTGTTTGTGCAGTGTACTGGCGGTGACGAAATAGACGGCGTTGTCCACCAGGCGATGCACCGGTGCGTGCGGCCAATCTTTAGGTGGCAACTGGGATTTCAAATCCGCCAGGCGCACGGATGGCAACTTGAACGTGCCCGGCACAGGAGGCTCTGGATTAAGCGGTATTTGCGGTGCTGGGGTCACGTTTTGAAATTGTCGAAAATGTATCGTGGTGAAAAGGCCAAAACACTTGCATTGTCCGGAAGAAAAGCGGTGCTAAAGACACCGCACTCCAGACGCTGGCGCGACTGCCGGACGCCACTGAATTTCGCGAAGCGTCTGGACTGCGTGCGTGTTTACCGCCGCTGTTTTCAGGTCTATTCTCAATCCTCCGCCCGTTCACCGGTCGGAGCCATTTTGACGAGGCGCGGAAAAAACCGCGCAAGTGGTTCAACTAAATCGGTTTGCGCGGCCATGACTTCCTCGATGTTTTTATAAACCATTGGCACTTCGTCCAGCCCGGCGGAAATCAGTTTCACGCCGCATTCCTCCAGGTAGGGCTTCACCATCTTCCAGTTGAAACTTTCCCTGGCTTTGTGGCGGCTCATCACGCGGCCCGCGCCGTGCGAGGCCGAATTGAGCGATTCAGCATTGCCCCTGCCGCGCGCCACAAACGTCGGGCTGGCCATCGAACCGGGAATCACGCCCAGCACGCCCGCGCCCGCCGGCGTCGCGCCCTTGCGGTGGACGATGAGGTCGCGTCCGCCGTGGTGTTCCTTCCATGCGAAGTTGTGGTGGTTTTCGATGTCCAGCAATACGCCCGCGCCCAGATGCCGCGCGATGTGTTTGTGTATGAGGTGATGGTTGGCGGAGGCGTATTGGCCCATTAATTCCATCGCCGCCCAATATTCCCGGCCGTCGGCGGAATCGAGGTCAAGCCACGCGAGGTAGCTGAGTTCTCTGGGCAAATCCTTGTGCTTGGCGCGGGCGAGCCGGCTGTAATATTCACAGACCTGCGCGCCGGTGCCGCGACTGCCGCTGTGACTTAACAATCCGAGATAGGTTCCCGGTTCCAAACCGAGTTGCTTGTCTGCCACCGTAAATTCGCCGAACTCGACAAAATGATTGCCGCTGCCACTGGTGCCGAGTTGCGCGGCGGCCTTGTCGCGAAAACGTTGCGTGACGGGGCTGACGGACCAGTCGGCGTCCATCACCGGATGGGTGCGGCGATGTTTGAATTCCGAACCGATGCCGAAGCGCGTCTCGGCTTCGATGGCGCGGATGAGATCAGTTTCGCGGCGACGAAGGTAATCGAGCGGCAAATCGAGCACGGTCAGTTTGACACGGCAGGCGATGTCCACACCGACGGCGTAGGGGATGACGGCGTTGTCGGTGGCGAGCACGCCGCCGATGGGCAGCCCGTAGCCAACGTGGGCATCGGGCATGAGCGCGGCGGCGACGGAGACGGGCAACTGACAGGCGTTCTCCATCTGCTGGAGCGCGTTGGCGTCCAAATCGGTGCCCCACTGGCGGTAGGTGATGGACATAATGAAAAACTACGCGTGCCCAATGGGAACGCCACTGGAAAATTTATCGAGACCGCGACAAAACTGTTATACGCGGTACGGAGCGCCGGTCTCCGATCCGGCGCATTTGGAGAATAAATCTCCTTCAAGCCGGGTCGGAGACCGGCGCTCCAGTTTCGCAAAGCTCTCGCATTTGTGCTAAAAATGGTTGGCCGCGAATCTGGAAAAAGGCAGAGTTCAGTCCAACCCATGACCGAAGCGATACCTGAACCGCCGCCCGTTCTCCCGGCAGGCTTCTCGTCGAGCCAGTTCGCCCGCTGTGTCCATGCCGTCGTCTTTGTTGGAATTTGGATGGCGGTTGGTTGGCTGTTTCATTTGGATGGAGACAGCTATCTGGTGGTGGGTGTTCCGCTGGTGATGATATTTCAACTGGTGGTGCGTAAAAAACCTTTGGTGACCCTTTGGATTCGTGACGCAGAAAGTTTTCGATTAAGTGTTTTGGGAATCATTTTGGGGCTTGGTTTCGCCGTTCTGCCGACGGTGAAATTGATTCAAACTTGCCGATTGGTATCCTGGCCTTCCCACCTGCCGGAAATCCTGTGGTATGTATGTTGCATCATCGGGGCCTTTGGTGCGGCGTTCGGGTTCAGCCGTTTTACGAGGCAGACTTGGAACGAACTGGGATTCTGTCTATCCACTGCCGGAGTCATCGGCTGTGGGACAATGTTGCTGGGGGCGTTTGCCCGTTGGGCATTGTTGCACAAACCAATCGCGCTGAATGGCGCCATGGCGATGACCGCTGTCGCAAGCTTTGTTCTCTATGTGCCGGTTTGCTTTGTGCTGGAGGAGGTCGTCTTCCGCGGTGCGCTGGATTCACATGTTTTTCAGCCCGGCGACAAGGGCCAATGGTGGACCGCGCTCCTTGTTTCCTCCTTGTGGGGCTGGTGGCATCTGCCCATCGCGGGGATAGCGGGAATTCAACAGTTGGTGACGCTCGTCTTTCTCCTGCCTTGCATCCACATCGCCGTGGGCGTTTTCTTTTCGTTAAGCTGGCGGCGCAGCGGGAATCTGGCCGTGCCGGCCACGGTCCACGCCTTCATTGACGCCGTGCGGAATATGCTGATGTAAAAGGTCCCGCGCCCACTCCGTTTGTGGCAAAAGTATGGAGTGGAGAAAGCAGCCGAAGCATTTACGTTCCTGGCAAATTGGAATAGGATTGGCGCGTTGTGAAATACACCTACGAACAACTGGCCGGGATGATTGACCACTCGCTGTTGCATCCGACTTTGACGGATCGGGAATTGGAGGACGGCTGCCACCTCGCCGTGAAATACGGTGTGGCGTCCGTGTGCATCAAACCTTACGCCGTTAAACGCGCTGCCGAACTGCTGGCCGGGAGCGGCGTGCGCGTCGGGTGCGTCATCGGATTTCCCCACGGTAATTCGCGCACCGAATCCAAGCGTTACGAAACCGAGCTGGCCTGCCGGGATGGCGCGGTGGAAATTGACATGGTCATCAACATCGGCAAGGCGTTGGGTGGGGACTGGGATTACGTCGAGCAGGATGTGAAAGTTGTGTGTGACGAGGCGCACCGGCGCGGGGCAAAAGTGAAAGTCATCTTCGAAAATGATTATCTGGGCAAAGGCGGCGCCGGTCTGGACGGTGACAGTATGAAGCGCAAGCTCTGCCAGATTTGCGAACGCGCCGGGGCCGACTGGGTGAAGACGTCCACGGGTTTCGGTTTCGTCAAACAGCCCGACGGTGGTTACAATTACCAGGGTGCCACGGCGCACGATCTGGAGTTGATGCGGGCGGCGTGCTCGCCCAGGGTTCAGGTGAAAGCGGCCGGCGGCGTGCGCGACCTGGACAATTTGATACGCGTGCGCGACCTGGGTGCCAGCCGATGCGGGGCATCCGCGACCGCCGCGATTCTGGATGAATTTCGCCGCCGCGAAGCTGCCGGGCGGTAATGATCAAAGAGAATATTTTGAAGGTTGCTTCTTTCCAGTCCTTTGATTACTTCATCGCCCGGAAAGGAAAATGAGTTATGCCGGAACCAGTCATTGCCCAAAAATCTCCGTTTGTTCAACCCATGGAACCTGGCACCTATTGGTGGTGCGCCTGCGGCCGATCCAGGAGTCAGCCGTTTTGCGACGGCTCGCACAAAGGTACCGGGTTCACACCGAAAAAGGCAGACATTACCGAAGCCAAAACGGTCGCCTGGTGCGGCTGCAAACATTCCAGGAACGCGCCGTTCTGCGACGGCACGCACAGCGGTCTGGGCTAAACGGAATTACTGGCGTTTTTTTCCGCCCGGTTCCTTTTCCTTCTTGCGGAAAAAGTACTGGGTGTCAGCCACGTTGAGCATCGAAAGGTCGAGGCTTTCGTCGGGGGCGCGTTTTCTCGCAATTTTGAGCTGGCGCGCGATGCGCTTGACGGCGGTGATGGCATAGTACTTGACCACGCCCACGCCGGTGTCGGATTTGAAAATGACCACGAGCAGACAATGGTCATCCACATTCGTGACAAAGAGGCTCTGGTTTTCTCCCTGCTGATAGGTGCTGTTGAAAGTGGTTTCACTGACCAGGCCGGCGATAGTCTGGTTGGCCATAAACGCGCCGGAGGCCAGCGCCGCGATAGTCGTCAGGTCAAATTCGTCCGAGTCGCCCTGGTGCGTGATGAGAAAACCGGCCTTGTCAATGATCAGCGAGACGGTGGCGTCGGCGCTGGTATTGAACTCACGGAGGGTTTCGTCCAGTTTTTGAATATCCTCCTCGGTGATTTGAGGGAGAGTAGCCATGTCATGCGTACTGTGGAACGCTTTGGTTGATAAATTTGTGCAACAGCAGGCGCGTAATCATGTTCAACGTTTCGAACACACCCTCGCACCGGTGCGCCGTCGCACTAAATGACGGCACCTGCACTTCGCGATTGTTCAGCAGAAATTCCATGTATTCCATGGGGGCGACGTTGGGCAAATCGCGCTTGTTGTATTGCAGCACGTAGGGAATGTCGTGAAGATTGAGTTTGAGCGACTGCAAATTGTCCATGAGGTTTTGAAAGCTCTCGACGTTTTCGGGCATTTTCTCGAATTGCGAATCGGCCACGAACACGATGCCATCCACTCCGCGCAGCACGAGCTGGCGGGTGGTGTTGTAGATGACCTGGCCCGGGACGGTGTAGAGCTGGAACTTGGTTTTGAACCCGCGGATGGTCATCGCTTCAATCGGCAGGAAGTCGAAAAAGAGCGTACGGTCCGAGCTGGTCGCCAGCGAGACGAGCTTGCCTTTATTGCCGGCGGCAGTCTGGACGTGATCATGGACCTGGACCAGGTTCGTGGTCTTACCGCCCATCGCCGGGCCGTAATAGACGATTTTAACCTGCAGTTCTTTGGTGGCTTGGTTGATAATGGCCATAGGATTATTGCTTTTTACGGTCGAGTTCACCAGCCAACAGGGCCAGTTGTGCGGTTGGCAACAGTTCGCCGGCGCGACCGAACGCGGCGAAATAGACGCCGTGGATGCGGAACACCTTCCACGGCACGTTGCCAACGGTGAAGTTCAAATTGTTTAATTCGCCCATCCGCAATTCCTTGGTACACTGGCTGACGCGGCCGTAAATCTGGGGTAGAAAGGCCGCCAGCGTGTCCGCGTTGAGGTCAGGCGGAATCTGGCTGGCCACCGTCAGGCCGTCCGGTAAGGCCACGAGCGCGCCGGCGACACCCGGCAGTTTCATGGCGTGTGAAACAATTTCGTCGGGCGGAGCGCGCCGGCTGCTGAAATCCGTCGCGGGCATCGCGGGCACGGCCACCGGGCGTTTGAATTCAGTCTCGCCCGGACGCGCGACCAGGGAAGTGGTATCGGACTCACCCCAGGTATAGTAGTTTGTGTCCTGTGGTTGGGGGTCTGCCGGGCGGGCAGCGAAACGGTTTCCGTCCGGCGTGGCCGTTTTGCCCGGAGGCTCCGGGATTTCGGACGATGGTTGCGGCTGCGGAAAACCAAAAAACAGATTTGGAATCTCCACCGGAAGCGGCGCCGATTGATGCGGATGAGCCGAGCTGGCTGATCTTCCCAGTCTGGCTAGAAAGAGCGGGGCGACGATTTTCAACGGTAATTCTAATTCCAGGCCGTCATGGATGGATACCGCCGTGGACGTGGGTTTGATCCACGAGCGCAAGTTCCGCCAGGCAAACATCACGCGTCCGCGTTTGAGGGCAGGTTCGACCAGATTCACCGGCAGCGCGACTTGCGCATTCGCCAGATTCATTTGCGCAATTTCCATTCGCAATGCCTCCGGCCAATTCTCCGAGAGGGCGGCCAGCGGTGCCAGGATGGTAGCGGACTCCGGTGCGACCGGCGCAGGCTTCGGCGTGAACGGCGTCGACCTCGGTGTGAACGGCGTCGGCCTGGGCGTGAACGGCGTCGGCCTCGGCGCGGGTGGCATGGTTGGGGGTGGCTGGACGGGGATGCCCGGAATGATGGGTTGCGCCGGCAGACCATTGCCATTGCCATTGCGCGACAGGGCTGGAGCCGGGGACTCGGGTTTGATGGCACGCGAGACAAACGCCGGCGGCGGCGGCGCGACGGGTGGTGGCGTAGGGTCGGCTGGTGCGCGGGGCGGCGGTGTGGCCATTCGTATTTGCGGCGCGGCAGGCGGCGGCGGCTTAAACGCCGCTTTGGATATCATGATCCCCTCCCCGCGCCCGTTAAAAGGTCCGGTGATTTCCGCCGGCACTTCCAGGTGTTTTTGCCCCGGATTGCGAGCCAAAGAATTGAAATTCAATCGCGCGAGGACTTCGTTCAACGGCAGTATCACGGGAAGCGAGTCATATTCCTCGTCAACATTGAACAGAGTGGGCGCGGCGTGGCGCAATTCGCCGAAGGTGATTTTAACGACGCCCAGTGCCAGTTGCGGCATGATTTTTCCAATTGCAATCGAGATGCTCGCGCGGCTCAAGTCGGCGTCGGTCAGCGTCAACCGGGCGTGCAGTTGCGGCGGCAGGTTTCCCAGGATGGGTTGCAGCGGCAGTTCCACTTCATTGATATTTTCGACTGGCGCCGGTGCGGAGGTTGCGGCACGCGCCGCCGGTTTCGGCTGGGGCGTGGTAAATTGTGGAATGGGCACAGGCGGCGGCGTTGCGGCTTGTGTCACCGGTCGCGGCGGTTGGGGAGTGTCCGCTCCAGTTTCGTTCTCATCAAAGCGTCGCAGCAATTCTCGCAGCAACCCGGCAAATCTTGTTTTTACTCCATTTGGCATCGCACACAGCTTTTCCCGCGGACTATGAATCCACAGGTTGGCCAATTCCCAGCAGGAAGCGCGCCACGGGCGGCTGGAAAACATCTGCCGAACCCCCAAACCATCACCCGGTCGCGACCCGGCGGGAGGTTGTCTCACCGTTGGACTGGCTGTCCACAAAGCGGCGGTTGATTAGTTGGTCCGCCCTGCGGGATTCGGAATGACAACTGCTTTGTCTGGCGTGTTTGCGGGTGAAACGCTTGGGGCTTGAATTCACAGGCCGACCGCATTAGCCGTTTTTGTTGTCAGTGGAATGGAATCACACCATAAAATCCTGATTTTGGACGATGAGGCCGCCTGGTTGGAGGTGAATCGCGAAATATTGTCACAGCTTCCCAGCAAACCCGAAATCCGCACGGTCAATACCGGGACGCGCGCCGTCGCCCTGTTGGACGCCGAGCCGTTCCGTCTGCTGATTTGCGATTTGAAGATGCCGAAAATGGACGGCTTGCAGGTGCTTTCGATTGTCCGTCGCCGGTTTCCAGAATTGCGCACGGTGGTGTTGACGGCGTTGGAGGACGAGGAGTTCCGTTCCCGGGCTTACGCGCTGGGCGTGGATTTGTTTTGGCTGAAAACCGACATTCAACAAAACCCGCAAATGTTTCTGGACTGTGTTGAATCATTGTTGGGGCGCGACATGGAAACGGGTTTTCGCGGCATCCAAAGCAAAAGTCTCATGGACATCATCCAGATGGAATGCCTGTCCCGCAGTTCCGCCGTGTTGCGCATCACCCGCGGCCC
This sequence comes from Candidatus Limnocylindrales bacterium, assembly GCA_035604955.1. GTDB lineage: Bacteria > Verrucomicrobiota > Verrucomicrobiia > Limisphaerales > UBA11358 > UBA11358. The sequence goes on from DATNHM010000008.1 coordinate 70,217, forward strand.
GCTCGTGGCCAGATTATGGATTCAGGAGGGAGAACTGATTGATGCCGAAGCCGAAGGCGCGCGTGGTGAGGCGGCGTTCCGGAGAATCCTGGCCTGGAAATCCGGCACGTTCGAAAATTTGTCTGCCGAACCGAAGCGCGAGCGCACCATTTTCAAATCGGTCAATGCCCTGCTGCTTGAATCCGCGCAGAACATTGACGAAGCCGCCAACCCCACGGGGCCCGAATCGGTCGAGGAGGCCGATCATCGCAAGACCATCTGGAAACTTGCCCTGGTGGCGCGGGAAGGCGCTGAATTCGTCGTCGCCTCTTCCACCGAGCGCCAGAATGAGGTGGATGCGTGGGGAACACAGTGCGCGGGACAACTCGCCGCCTGGACGCGGCGGGTCGCCGAGGTGGCCAAACGGCTGAGCGACCGGCTCGAAGCCGGCCCGTTGTTGTATGTCGTCGGCGACAGTGTGGAACGGCAAGTGCTCTTGCTGCCCCGCGACGAAAAGTCCTATCTGGTCGCCTGGCCGCCGGACGCGCCGGCCGACCAACTGTTTGAAAAAACCAAGAAACTCGTTGCCTCATGGGATTCCTGACACGATTTTTTAAGAGTCATGCGGCGGTCCAGCAACTGCCGGCCGGCAGCCTGACCGTGAACCGCGACGGCCGGGTGGTCACGTCCACCATCGCCTCGGGCTATCCGCAAGGGCTGTTGCGCGACATCGTGCGCGACGTGCTGCTCCTGTTTCGCCAGGCGCGCGAGGCGCAAATGCCGCTGGCGGAATTCAGCATCCATTTCGCCAGCCTGCGCATCACCGCCCGCGAAATGCGCGGCGGCGCCGTGATTTTCCTTTCACCGCACACCGTGCCGACCACCCCCAGTCAACCCGACCGCCTATGACCACCAAAGAACTCGCCCAGTTGGTCACCCAGATCGAAACCCATATCGAATGCTGGAAACAGTTCAACCATTTCGTGAACGTCGCCCGCGCCAAAAAGTTCGGGCCATCCGACGAGAATCATTTCCTCGAACTCAAGAGCGTCATCGTGCAGGAGTTGGAGATGATTTACGCCGCCCTCGAAATCACCTCGCCCGCCAAGGAGGAAATTCATGCCCTCATCGGCAATGCGCCGTCGCTCCGATACCTGAGCGAGATGAGCGAAGGTTCCCTGCGCGGCATCGAAAGCCAGTGGCACAAAATCTACATCGGCTGGCATTCCATCCTCGGCCAGCTCAAGGTCAAACAGCACGTGGAGCAGGCCAAGTCGTTCTTCAGCTGGAAAAAGTAGGCCGCCCTGCATTTCTTCCTTGCCCGGCACGCCCGTTTCGTGTCTAACCACGCGCCATGCCTGACTGGATCGCCGTCGTCATTTCAAACCTCGTGGAATGGGTTTCCGGGCCATGCTGAATTACTTTCAAATCCTGGTTCTGGCGCTGATTCAAGGCGCGTGCGAATTGCTGCCGGTGTCCAGTTCGGCGCATGTTATCGTGGCGGAAAAACTCATGGGCCTGGATCCGGCGAGTCCCGAAATGACGATGCTGCTGGTGATGCTGCATACCGGGACCATGTTCGCGGTCATCGTTTATTTCTGGCGCGGCTGGAAGCGCGATTATTTTGCCTCCACCGGCCAGCTTCAATGGTTCGCTATCCAGGTTGTTATCGCCACTTTCGCCACCGGCGTGGTCGGCTACGGACTGAAGGTGCTCATAGAAAAAATATTCATGCGTGGGTTGCCGCACGCCGAGATCGAGGATTTGTTTTCGAACCTGCCTTTGATAGCCGGCGCGCTCGCCGCCGTCGGCGGGCTGATTATTTACGCCGGGCTGCGAGCGGAAAAATCACCGCGCCATTCGGAAGTCCAGCCGTCGCATGCGATTTGGATTGGCATTGTGCAGGGTATTTGCCTGCCCTTTCGCGGCTTTTCGCGTTCCGGTTCCACCATTTCTGCCGGACTGTTGCTTGGTTTGCCCAAACAGAAACTGGAGGAATACAGCTTCGCGCTGGCGGTGGTGTTGACGCCGCCGGTGGTGGCCAAGGAAGCTTACCGCCTGCTCAAAGACCACGCATTGAACGGCCAGGGTTCGGTGCTGCATCTTTTCGTGCCGGGCATCGTGGGGATGGTCTTTAGCTTCATTGCCGGCCTGCTGGCGCTGAGATGGCTGTCACGCTGGCTCGAAAGCGGACGCTGGCAATGGTTCGGCTATTATTGCCTGGTGGCGGCGGCGGGTGTGCTGGCGATTCGTCTCACGCTGCCACGCTAAACTCTTTTTCCTCCTCGTCCTCGTCGTCGTAATCGAATCCATTCATTCGAAAACGAGGACGAGAACGAAGGACGAGAAGGATTGTTATTATTGCCCCGGCGCGGGGATGAAAATTTTCTGTCCCACCTTCATGTTCTTGGCGTCCAGGCCCGGGTTCGCCTTCAAAATCTGGTCCGTGGTCACCTTGATGCCCTGCGCGCGGTACGCCTTGGCAATCGCCAGCAAGGTGTCCCCGCGCTGGATGGTATAATCATAGCCGTTCTGCGGGCCGCTGGCGTTGGTGGCAGGATGGCTCCTGATCGGCGTTGGCGTTGTGTCCGGTGTTATGTCCGGCGGCGATCGGTGGCTGGAGGATGACGCGCCCAATGATTTTTCGAGCCGCTCCAGCTCCTTCAAAACCCGGTCGTTGTCCTCCTGCCGTTTCTTGTCAATTTCCTGCACCTGCTCGGCGAGTTTCTTCAAATCATCCGAATTCGCCGTATTGGCGGCGGGCTGGTTCGCCTGGCCTTGCAGGTCGTTGATTGCCTTTTCCAGCGCCTGGAGGTGTTTGCTCTGTTCCAACTGGGTGGCTTGCAGGTCCTGAATCTGGCCGCTGAGTTTGTCAATTTGCTGCTGGGCAGCGTCATCCTGCGCCCGCACCGCCACGGTCGCCAAAGAACTTAAAACCAAAAACCAAACTAGAAATCTTTTCATGCGCCGACGATAATCCGTCGCCCGCCCGCGTCAAGCGGAAGTGCGAGAGTTGTGGGAAGAGCGCGATGGAAATTTGCAGCCTGTCCAGGTATTAGGCGTCATAAATCTTCGGGGCCATACTGCAATGGCATCAGCAACTGCATGTGGCAAACATCAAAGCAATACCAGCGGAAAAAGCCGCAGCCAAACCAATAGTCCTCGATGCCATGAATCATGGGCGAATAAAAAACTCTCGCTGCCGGACGATCTATCACACGCGGAAGAATGAAGGGAGTGGTAAGAAAATAGGCTGCAACTAAAGAACAAAACACAACGCCAATCCAAACTGTTCTGCGTTTGAGTTTCGCATTCATAACCAATGACGTCTAACAAACAATTAGCGACCGGGTTTGCAGCCTATCCTGATTCACAATTTGAACCTTATTTCTCGGAAGACAGTTTGTCCAGCGTTCTTTGCCCCGCAGGAGCAACGGAGATTAGCCAGCCACGAAGTGGCTGGAACACGCGTTCAACGACTTCGCGTCCTGAAAGGACGCTGGAAATATTGCACTTCCACCGTCCCTTCCTTGACGGATTATTTTTTGGACAAACACCAGCCACTTCGTGGCTGGCTAATATCCGATGTCGCTTTGCAACAATTATCTTTTGCGCTCTTCGCGCAACTTACTCACGCCAGTTTTCCGTAACGCCGGATTTCGGGCCAGATCAGCGCGACGGCAATGACGGTTAAAACGGTTCCCACGCCGCCGGACACGGCGGAAATGATGGCGCCGGTAACCATCGTGTTGCCGATGGCCGGCCCGAAGATTTGCGCGACGGTGCCGGACTCGAACTCGCCCAGTTCGTTCGACGTGCCGATGAACAGGTTGTTGACGGCGGAAACGCGTCCGCGTTTGTCGTCGGGCGTGAGCATCTGCACCAGCGTGTGCCGCACCACCACGCTGATGTTGTCCACCGCACCGCAGAGGAACATCATGAGAAACGAAAACCAGAAGCTTTTCGAAAGCCCGAAGGCAATCGTCGCCAGTCCGAACACCGTCACCGCCCACAACAGCGTGCGGCCGGCTTTTTGCAGGGGCGGCCGGTGATTCAGGATGAACACGCAGAGGATGGAACCCAGCGGCAATGCCGCCGCCAAAAAGCCCAGGCCGATTGGCCCGACGAACAGAATATTCGCGGCATAGATGGGCAGCAGCGCCGTTGCGCCCCCCAGAAACACCGCGAACATGTCGAGAGTGATAAGGCCGAAAATAATTTTGCTCGCATAGACGAACTTGAAACCCGTCAGCAGCGCCTGCAGCGTCATGGATTCCCGGACTTTGACGGTGTGCTCCCGGCGGATCATGCCGACCAGGACGCAAACGACCACCGAGGCCAGCGCGTTGATGACATAAACCGGCGCCGCCGCCGCCGGGTCATTGAGATGGTTGAAATAGCGCCAAACCATCCAGGCGATAAGCCCGCCGGCGGCCACCCGGCCGATGATGCAGGAGAGTTGAAAGGCACCGGCGTTCCAGTTTACCGCACGCGGGAAATCATTCCGGGAGACCAGCGCCGGCAGAAACGCGGCGTTGGCTGCCCGCATGAAGGTGTTGGCTGTGCTGCCGAGGAACAGACAAAAATAAATCCAGATCACCGGCGCGTGATACCAGGAAATGAAGGCCACCCCCAGGCTCGCCGCAGCGATGGCTGCGGTGGTCAGCACCACGATCTGTTTGCGGTTGTAATTGTCCGCGACGTGCCCCGCCGGCAGCGTGAACAAAAACATCGGGATCATTTGCACCAGTCCAACGAGGCCGAGCGCCAGTGCCGATTGGGTGAGCCACCAAATTTCCCAGAGGATGGCGAGGGTGAACATCTGTTGGCCGGTGATGCCCACGAGCCGGCTGACCAGATAAAACGTGAAGTCCCGGTTCTGGAAAATGGCGTACGGACCACCGCCGGAGACGCCCGGCGGCGGGGCCAAATCATCTGACTCTTCTATGTTACTCATGAACGAGAGACTGCGCAGAACTTAATCGAAAATCGCCGCAGGTCGAGTTTTCGCATAATGATACCTCTAAGAAACCGTAGCAGCGGACGTGAGTCCGCACTCATCTCACTCCGAAATCGCGGAAAGATGGAGCCGACTCACGTCGGCTGCTACCTAAAATTGAGTTTTTCGAAGGTCTCATAACGGAATTTCCCGGAATCTTGAGCCGATACTTGAATGTGGTCGCAACGGAAATGGATTGAGATTAAGCTGATGAGCAAGATTGAGATGAATGAACCAAACGAAAAACCGCGCCGCTATAAATGGCCGTGGTGGGTGCTGGCGGCCTTCTTACTGGGGGTGGTGCTGGCGATTGTTTGGGTGAGCCTGGAGGTTCGAACCGTCAAACGAGAACGGGACTTGAATATACCTCCCTCCACCAACTCGACACCTTAGAGCTTTTTCAAAAAATATGTAGCCGCCGACGTTAGTCGGCGCATATCGAATAAAGGGGATGGATATGGCGCGAACTGACGTTCGCGGCTACGAGATTAATTGAATTGCTCTTAGCCGGCGGTCAATTTCGTCCGGGAAATGTCTCACACAAAGGCACGCTGAGGCGTGAACTCCAACCGCGCGCTCACTTTTTCAGAAGTTTCTCAAATTTTGCAATTACGTCCGGATTTTTATCCGCGACATTTTCGGTTTCGCCCGGATCGGTTTTCAAATTGTAAAGCTCCCATGGGTCACCGGCCTTCGCGCGCACGATTTTCCAGTCACCCAGGCGTGCCGCCTGGGCGAGGTCGCGGTCCTGGAGTGCCCAGGAGAAAAATTCGTGGCGGTTGGTCTGGGTTTCGCCCAGCAACGTCGGCACCACGGAAATACCGTCAATGTTTTTGGGTGGTTCCCGGAGCGCAATCTGCAGGGCCGTCGGCAGGAAGTCCCAAGCGGCCCACGGAAAATCGCTGACTTGACCGGCGGGAATCCCGGCCGGCCAGGAAACAATCATCGGCACGCGCAGGCCGCCTTCGTAAAGATCGCCGCGTTGGCCGCGAAACGGCCCGGCGCTCCGGAAAAACTTCGGATCCACGCCCCCGCCCGTTTGCGGCCCGGTATCGCTGGAAAAGAAGATCACCGTGTTGCTTTCAATACCCAAACTTTTCAATTGGTCGAGCAACTGGCCGATGTGGTCGTCGAGGCGGGCAATCATGGCGGCCCGATTTTTCTCCGATTGCGGCCACGGCTCGTCTGAATAAGGCGCGTCGGTCGGCACGGGCATGGTGTCACCGGTGCCCGGGCGCGCGATGGTAAAATTCAACAAGAGGAAAAACGGACGGTAGCGGTTGAATTGATCAGGTTGGTTGGCCTTGATGAAATTCCCGGCGGCTTTGGCGAACAAATCGGGAATGTATTGTCCCTTTTTCCCATCGGTATTGGCATACAACTCTTCCCGCCCGTTGAAAGCGGCTGGCTGTTCCGTCGCCGGCCTGAGCAGGGTTTTGGGCATGTAACGCCAGACGTAATCGGAGTAATAATTTCCCGCGGCCGTCGGGTCAGTAAAACCATTGAATTCATCAAAGCCTTTTTCCCACGGCGCGCCGCTCGTGCCGTCGCCGCCCAGCCGCCATTCGCCGATCAGGGCGGTATGATAGCCGGATTGCTGCAACCATTGCGCCACCGTGATGTCGTCCGCCGCCAGCGGCACATCCCTGCCGGCGTTCTGCTTCAGCCGGGTCGAGTCCCGGCCGAGCATGAGCGCGGCGTTTGCCGGCGAACCCGCCGCGTCGCCCGCGTAATAGCTCGTAAACCGGATGCCTCCGGCGGCCAGCCGGTCGAGATTGGGCGTCTGGAATTTCGCCTGGCCATAACAGCTCAGGTCGCCGTAACCCAGGCCGTCGCATTGAATGAAGATGATGCAGGGCCGGCGCGGCGCGGGCAGATGGACGGCGGAAGTGGAAACGGGTTGCGCGTACACCGCCGGCAAAAGGCCAAAGGCCACGACGGCGAACAAAAGACAGCCAGGACGAGGGAAGCACATTTGTTTCATGGCAAGCGTTAATTCTGGAAAACTTGATGCGTTCGACGCAATTCTTTTTCTGCACGGTTTGGCCATCTTCAGCTACCCGGACTTCCCGTTCCTTTTCCCGAATTCCGCATCCAGCGGGATGCGCGCCGCGACGATGAAACTGGGAATGGTCGCCAGAATCACCCAAACAAAAAAATGCCGGTAGCCGAGCAGTTGCTGCAATTGGCCACTCCACATTCCCGGCAGCATCAGACCCAACGCCATGAAGCCGGTGCAAATGGCGTAATGCGCCGTAGCGTGTTCGCCGCGCGCAAGGTAAATCATGTAGAGCAGCAGGGCGGTGAAACCGAACCCATAGCCGAATTGCTCCACGGCCACGCCGGTGCCAATCACGGCGAGATTTTGCGGCTGTGCGTAGGCGAGCCAGATGAACACTGCGTCCGGCAGATGAATCGCCAGCAACATCGGCCAGAGCCAAAATTTCAATCCCCGCCGGGCCACAACGAATCCGCCGAGCAGCGCGCCGCACATAAAAGCAATGACGCCGGCCGCGCCGTAAATTTCGGAGAGGCGTTCCTCATCGAGTCCCAGGCCGCCACTGGCTGGTGGCGCGTGCAGGAAAATTGGAATGATTTTCACCAATTGCGCCTCGCCAAGGCGGTAAAGCAAAATGAAAATCAGCGGCAAAAGGATTTTCCTCTTCCGAAAAAATGCCGCAAACGTTATTAGAAATTCGTCGAAGAAATTTTCTTTTGCCGGAATTGCCCCGGGTTGATCCACCACCGGCCGCGGCAGAATGAAGCGGTGATACGCGCCGAGACCAAAAAAAATTGCCGCGCCAATGGCAAACACCGACGACCACGCCAGCGCCGGATTGCCGGTTTGTTTTGCGAGTTTGCCCGCGACAAAAATCAGTCCGCCCTGGGCCGCGATTTTGCCGGTATTAAAAAAAATGCTCCGCCAGCCGATAAAAAACGATTGCTGATGCTCGGTCGTTGCCAGGATGTAGAATCCATCCGCGGCGATGTCGTGCGTGGCGGAGCTGAACGCCAGCAATCCAAAAAAAATGATGGTCCATTGGATGAAATGCGGTGACGAAATCATCACCGCCACACCGGCAAGCGTCGCGCCGAGGAATAATTGCATGGCCCAAATCCATTGCCGGCGCGTTTTCAAAATGTCCACCGCCGGACTCCACAACGGTTTGATGACCCAAGGCAGGTAAAGCAAGCTCGTGAAGAATGCCGTCGCCGCGTTCGAGACGCCGAGGTCACTGTAAAGCAGCACCGATACCGTCGCCACCAACGCGTTCGGCATTCCTTCGGCGAAATAAACCGTCGGAATCCAGAGCCACGGGCTACGGGAGGTCGATTTCGTGCCGGTCATCGGCCTTTGAGTAACAGGCCGGAGCCGCGCGCGCAAAAATTTTCCGACTTGCGCTTTGCGGAAACGATGGTTGAGTCAGGGCGTGACCGGCGCATTTCTCAATGCCTTGGGTATTTTGTTGGGCGGTTTATTTGGGCTGACGTTGCGTCGGCCACTGCCACTTTCCATCCAGATTTTTCTCCGTTCCCTGTTGGGTGCCCTCACGGTTTTTTCGAGCCTGTACCTCGTCTGGCTGAGCATCGAGGGGCCCTTTTTTTCCGGATTGAAAACCATTTCCATCGCCATCCTGGCCATGGCCCTCGGCGGCCTGCTCGGCCGGTTGTTCGGGCTGCAGAAAATCTCCAATCGCCTGGGTCGCTATGCCGGCCATATCATCGTGTCCCGGCCCGGGGGCGCTCCGCGCCGGGCGGGGGATGGTTTGCGCGCCTGCACTCTGCTGTTCTGCACCGCTCCCCTGGGTTTGGTCGGTGCGGTGGCCGACGGGATGTCCGGTTACTTTTATCTGCTGGGGATCAAGGCCATCATGGACGGGTTGGCCACGTGGGGTTCTGTGAAGACCCTGGGTTGGACCGTGGCCCTGTCAGCGTTTCCGGTGATCCTTTGTCTGGGAAGCATTACGTTGGCCTCGCGGCTTTATGCCGTGCCGTTCCTGGAATCTCACAGCCTGAATCGAGGTGATTTAATCGATTCCGTCAATGCCGTGGCCGGACTGGTGGCGTGTGCGGTGGCCCTGGTGATTTTTGAAGTTCGCAAGGTCGAACTGGCCAATTACCTGCCCGGCCTGGTAGTTGCCCCGCTGCTGGCATGGCTGTTCGGTCACTGAATCAGCCCGCGTTTGCGCAACATCGCTTCCATGGCCCGATCCATCAGCGAATTTGCCAGCGGCCTGGTGATATCGTCGAGCGTGGCGATGGCGGCCTGTAACTGCGGCAAATCGCCTGTGCCGGTTTCCGGTTTTTCGGCGGCTAAAGCCGTTTCCACCGCACGCGCCGCGGCTTCAATCTCTCCATGATAACCGGCTTCTATTTCCTCGGCGCAATCCGCCAGCGCCTTGCGCGTGGCGGCGAGGGTTTCGTTGGCGCGCAATTTCGCCTCAACCCAGCGGCGCGCTGCCAAATCCTCAAATGCGTGCGCGACGGATGCCTCAACCATCTGTTGCACCGCCGCCTCGTCCACGTCCACGGTGGATTTCATTTCGACAACTGTTTCCCGGCCGGTTTTCACGTCACGCGCCAGCGCGTACAGGATGCCATTGGCGTCAATTTCAAACTGCACGCCCACGCGCGGCACGCCGCGCGGCGCCGGCTCAAACTCGATCGTGAATTTGCCGAGGCTCCAGTTATCCTTCGCGCGTTCGCGTTCGCCCTGCAACACGTGAATGAGCATCGAACGCTGGTTGTCCACCGCCGTGGTAAACAGCTCACCCGCCTTCACCGGAATGGTCGAGTTGCGGGGAATCAAGACATTCATCAGCCCGCCAAACGTCTCGAGACCGAGCGACAGCGGCGTCACGTCGAGCAGCAGGACGTTCTTGAAGCCGCCGGACAGGATTTCCGCCTGAATCGCCGCACCCAGCGCGACGGCTTCATCAGGATTTTGCGACGTGTTCAACTGCGGGCCGCCGGGTTGGTGATAATTGCCGCCCAGGCGGATGCCGCCATGCGTTTCCTCAAATTCCGCGCAGCGGAACCACTCGCTCACAACTTTGCGGACGAGGGGCATGCGCGTCTGGCCGCCGACCAGAATCACCTGATCCAAATCGTTCGGTTCAATCCTGGCATCGGCCAGGGCGCGCAGGCAATGCGGCCGGGTGCGGGCGATGATGTCGCGGGTGAGGTTCTCCAGTTCGACGCGCGCGAGCAGGCAGTTGAAATTGAAATCCGGCGTGAGAAACGGCAATGCGATTTCCACCTCGGTTTCGGTTGAAAGTTTGATTTTGGCCTGCTCGGCGGCTTCCCGGATGCGGGACAGCCATTGTGGATTCCGGATATCGGATTTCGGATTGACCATCTGGATTTTCCCAACGAGAAAATCCACCAGCCGCCGGTCCAAATCATCGCCGCCGAGGCGTGTGTTGCCGTTGGTGGCCAGCACCTGGAAAACGCCTTCGTGCAATTCCAGAATCGAGAGGTCGAACGTACCGCCGCCCAGGTCATAGACTGCGATTTTCGATTTCTCCTTGAGCCGGTCCAGGCCGTAGGCGAGCGCCGCGGCGGTCGGTTCGTTGAGGATGCGTTCCACCGTGAATCCGGCCAGTTCGCCGGCGCGTTTGGTGGCGTTGCGCTGCGCGTCGTTGAAATAAGCGGGCACGGTGATGACGGCGCGTGTGACCGGTTCGCCGAAATAATTTTCCGCGTCACGCTTCAGTTTTTTCAGGACCTCGGCGGATATTTCCTCCGGCGAGTAATTTCTGCCGTGAACTGGAATCGTCACCGCGCCGTCGCCTTTGACGGGATAGGTCACCAGCATTTCCTCCTGCGCCATATCCGCGCCACGCCGGCCGATGAAGCGTTTGACCGAATAAACCGTTTCCGCCGGGCGGATGGCGCGCACACGATTCGCCTCGTGGCCGACCACGGGCCGGGCATCCGCCGAAGGAAAATGCACAACCGACGGCGTCAGCCGCCGGCCTTCAGCGTCGGCGATGACGAGCGGGATGCCCGAATCCACCGTGGCGACCAGCGAATTCGTGGTGCCCAGGTCGATGCCGACGATTTTGCTCACCACCCAATGCTGCCACGAAACGGCGGCAAAACAAAATTTTTGTGCAATTGTCCCCCATTGCGGCTATTTTAGTTGCATGAATTGTATTGTGACCGCCGGTCCGACTTATGAACCGCTCGACGATGTGCGCCGGCTTACCAATTTTTCAACCGGCCGGCTGGGCTCGGAACTGGCCGATTTCCTGGTCGCGCGCGGCCATCAGGTGACCCTGTTCATCAGCGCGCAGGCTACCTACGTCGGCGGGCGCCGGACCCAGCGGGTCGAAGTTTTCACCACCACGGCGAACTTGCGGGAAAAATTGCAGGCATGGTCGGCAAAAAAAGTGAACGCGGTTTTTCACACCGCCGCGGTCAGCGATTTTCGTTTCGGCCGGATTCGACTGCAATCGCCCCACGGCGCGTTGACGGAAATCAAATCAAAAAAGATTCCCACCGGCGAGGGCACTTTGCTGGTGGAACTCTTGCCGACCAAGAAAATCATCGCCGAGTTGCGCGCCTGGTTTCCGTCAGCGAAGCTGGTGGGGTGGAAGTTTGAAGCGGAAGGCAAGCGCCCGGACGCGATTCACGCGGCGGAACAGCAACTCATCCAGTGTCTGACCGACGCCTGTGTGGCCAATGGCCCGGCCTACGGCGAAGGTTTTGGTTTGATTACCAGAGGTAGCCACGTGTCTCTGGCGGATCCACCGAAACTATTTGATGCGCTGGAGAGATTGATGCAGGCGTGAACGGCGGCGCTTGGAGCATTGGCGTTATACCTCAAAATCGTTCAATTGCCGCAGACCCAATTTCATCGGGAGCCAACCGACCAGGAATGACAGGAGCACAAAAGCGATAATGCCCCCGGCGGCCCAGGTCGCCCGCCCGTGCCAGCCGGTGGCGGCAAATCCCAACAGCAACACCGACGCCAGGATATAGACGGAACTCAGCACGAAGCATAAAGTGCCGCCAAAGCCGCTGACAATCTTGTTGGGATTGGCCTCTTTCAAATTGGGATACAATACTCCCAACCCAACCGCGAGGCCGTTGAGGGCAAAGGTCATTATGGTAACCACCGCCCCGAAAAAAGCCACCCGGTCCCAGCTCATTTTCAGCAGGTAGCACGAAAGCATGATCAGGCCGGAAGTCACGACGAACGACGTCGCGCTGGCCAGCCAGAACTTGGTTTTAACCACGCGCGCCAGGCCCATGGGCGCCAGGCCGACGATCCAAAGCCGGCGGCCTTCCAGGGAAAACTGCGGGAAGACAAACCGCGTCGTCACGGAGGCGAGGTTCAGCGCACAAACGCCGAGGTTCAGGAAAGCAATGAGATTAATCCAGAATTCGCTGCTCAACTGGTGTGTAAAATTCCGCAGGTTGATGATATACACGCCCAACAAGCCAAACAGCATCACGGATTGCCCCCATTGCGTCGTGTCGCGCCAGAACATCCGGATGTCCTTGATGGCCAGCGCACGGCCATCGCGGCTGAGCCAGAAAAATGCCCCCAGAATTTTTTCCATCGGCGCGGCGGAGTTTTGAGATTCACGCTTGAGGAAAATCCGGGTCCATTCGCCACCGCGGTGCACGCGACTCTGCACGGCCGACGCCGTATCGTAAAACAAACGGCCGAACCGGGTGAAGGCCAGTCCGCCGAAGAGCAGTGTGTAACTCAAAAGTACCAGCGCGAAGAACGCCGCGCCGCGCAGGATGCCTTCCGCCCATTGCAGCACGGCCGCCGACAACCAGTAACTGGGCAGGAACGGAAACATCGTGAAACGCGTCTTGGCCAGCAACTGATCAAGCGCCTCGAGCGTACGTTCGCTGAGCAAGGCGTTGGTCGCCGGCTGGGCCTTCCACCAAAAAGCGACCAGGGCGAGCGAGAGGATGGCCGTTCCCACGACCGCAATTTGAAAACTTCGGCGATCCAGAAGCCGCCCCATTAAAATCGCCAGCCACGCGCCGGCGACACCCGGCAGCACGATAAACAACGCGATCAACACCAACGTCATCACGTAAAAATGCCACGCCGCGCCGCGCACCAGGCCAAACGCTACCAGCAGCGGCGCAATCAGGAATAAAAACGCCCACGACGCCAGCAACGTGGATTCTATGAATTTCCAACGGAATACCGTCTGGGTCGGAACCGGTAGTGTGAGCAAAAACGCGGTTTCGCGGTTGCGGAACAGGTTGGTGTAGCTGATGACCAGGTTGCTCAGCAGCAACAATCCGAATAGAAAGGCAAAAAGGGTGTACATCAATCGCTCGGTCAGCACTGCACCCAAACCCGGGAATCTCGCGACAAACCACAGTGCATGATAAAACAGCCAGAAGGACAGAACGAGATAACAGACGACAAAGAAGAGGATGACGCTCGTGAGCAACTGCGATTGTTTCCGCAACGATAACAGCCGCCGCCAGGTTTGAAGCGCATTGACACGCAGTAACAGAAGCAGCGGCGATATTTTGGGTTGAACGAAAGTCGCGGGCATGGCGTCCAAAGTAGCGTGGAACGACGCCGGGCGCAATTCTGCCGGGGAGGTGAGCTTGGTCGAGGCGTCAAAAGCACCCATGAAATTGACCAGATTCAGCCGCCGCCATTTTCTTCTGACGCTCGGCACGGCCTGTGCCGGCGTGCCGATGGCTACCATGACGGATGCCCGATGGCTTGAACCAACGTGGTTGAAAGTCAGGCACTTGCGTATCGGCGATGGCCCACCCGCCGCCCGCCTCGTCCATTTTACCGACTTGCATTACAAGGGCGACCGCGCTTATGCGGAATCGGTCGTCAAGACCATCAACTCCTTCTCGCCGGACCTGGTGTGTTTCACCGGCGACATCATGGAGCAAACCCGGTTCCTGCCTGAGGCGTTGGAAATTCTTTCCGGCATCAAATCACCCATGTTTGGCGTGCCGGGAAATCACGATTATTGGAGTGGTGCGTCGTTCGAGGTCATCGGCCGGTGCTTTGCGGCCACTGGCGGCGCCTGGCTGCTGGACGAACAGCAGACAGTGGCCGGCGGAAAAATCAACCTTGTGGGCATCACCTGCCGCAGTTTCTACAACGTTCCGCCGCCGCTGAATCCCGAGGCAAAAACCGTTTTGCTGATGCATTATCCGGCGTGGATAAAGCGACAGGGCGACCAAAGGTTCGATCTGGTACTGGCCGGTCATTCCCATGGCGGACAGGTGCGCATTCCATTTTATGGAGCCCTCGCGCTGCCGTACGGTGTGGACGAATACGACCTTGGCTTGTTCCAAACCGAGTCCGGCCCGCTTTATGTGAACCCGGGCATCGGCTGGTATTACAGTGACGTGCGGTTCAACTGCCGCCCGGAAGTCACCGTGATTGAAGTTTGACCTCAAATTGGCCGCAGTGCGGACAAGCCATCCGGTTGTTGCGTAGGTTCCTCAGAACCATTGCATTATTCGGAATCAGGTTTTATGTTATAGCCCATAATGAAAATCAGTCGCCGTAAATTCATTCTGACGGCGTTGCTCGCAACACCCTGCGCAATTACCGCGGACGCGAGATGGTTGGAACCGCAATGGGTCAAAATCCATAAGCTGCATTTGAGCCAAGGCCGGCCGACTTACCGTTTTGTCCACTTTAGTGACTTGCACCATAAAGGCGATCGTTCACACACCCAATCCGTCGTGAACATGATTAATTCATTATCGCCTGATTTTGTATTTTTTACGGGTGACATTATGGAAGAGGGAAAATACCTGTCTGAAGCGCTTGAGATTCTCTCCGGTGTCAAAGCTCCGATGTTCGGTGTGCCAGGCAATCATGATTATTGGAGCCGGGTACCGTTCGATGACATGTTCAAATGCTTTGCGGCAACGGGTGGGGCATGGCTGGTGGACGAAGAACGGACAATTGCCGGAGGAAAAATCAACCTGATTGGGGTTGCGCGCCTTGACCCAAAACATCCACCGCCGACTGCGAAGCCCGGTATGAAAAACATCGTCCTGTTTCACTATCCGGCATGGGCGAAGGAATTCAGCAACCAGACGTTTGACTTGATGTTGGCCGGTCATTCGCATGGTTGTCAGGTACGTATTCCGTTTTACGGACCCATAATGACCCCGTACGCTGTGGATGAATATGATCTGGGCCTCTTCCAAACAAAATCGGGACCACTTTATGTGACTTCGGGCATTGGTTGGTATCCAGTTCCTATTCGTTTTAATTGCCGGCCTGAGATCGTGCTCATTGAAGTTTAAGCGATGCTCCTTTCCCGTTGAAGCCGCAGTGAACGGTTTGTATCGTGCGGGCAATGTCGTTGCCGGAACCCAAAAAGTCCCCGCTGGCCGCACCGGCCGGTCGCGGCGAAGCTGCGCCACCCTTGCAAAGGCCGGTCACTTCGCTTTGGGGCGTCGGCGCGGAGCGCGCAGCGCAACTCGCGCGGCTCGATATTCATACGGTCGAGGATCTGCTGCTGCACCGCCCGCGGCGGTATGAGGACCGCCGGCATTTCCGCGCCATTGCCGAATTGACCCGGGACGAGGCGGCCACCGCGCGCGGCACCATTGTCGCCCAGGGACTCAAACGTTTTCGCGGTGGGACAAAGACCGTTTTTGAATTTGTCCTCGACGACGGCACGGCGCGCTTGCATTGCCGCTGGTGGAACCTGCCGTTCATGGAGAAATATTTCGCCGTCGGCGACGAAGTTTTCGTCTTTGGCAAGCTCGTTGAGACCAAACCGCGCACGATGGATCATCCCGAAACGGAAGTCATTGAGGCCGGCGAGGAAAGCTTCATCCATATCAACCGCATGGCGCCAATTTATCCGCTCACGGAGGGCCTGCCGCAACGCTGGTTGCGCGGATTGATCTGGCGGACGCTGGAAAAATTTGAATCGCAGTTCGTCGAGCCACAGGTGGGGCGTGTCACTCCGTGCGCGCCGCCTTCCGGGACAATTCGTCGGCGCGCACAGGACCGCGCGCCCTACCCGGATTTGCCGACGCGCGCCAACGCGGTCCGCATGATTCATTTTCCCGAAGAATTGACCGATGCCGAAATGGCGCGGCGCCGGCTGGCGTTTGATGAATTCGTAACTCTGCAATGCGAAATACAGCTTCGCCGGAGGAATTTTGAAGCCAAATCGCGCGCGCTGCCGTGCGGCGGCGACAACCGTTTGATGAGGCCATTTCTGGCCCGGCTCGGCTTCAAGCTCACCAACGCGCAGACGAACGTGCTCCGTGAAATCCGGTCGGACATGGGCGGCGCTCACCCGATGCGGCGGTTGCTCCAGGGTGATGTCGGGTCAGGCAAGACCGTGGTGGCCGCGTGCACGGCGTTGATGGCATTGGAAAGCGGTTTTAACGTGGCGCTCATGGCCCCGACGGAAATTCTGGCGGAGCAGCACTTCCAAAATTTCTCGCGCTGGTTCGAGCCGCTGGGAATCAAGGTCCAATTGCAAACCGGCAGCCGGAAGACCGCGAGTGACGAGTGGCACGTGACGAGTGATGCGAAAAGTCGCGCCCGGCTTCCCGTCACCCTTTTCATCGGTACGCACGCTTTGTTCACGGCCGGCTTCGATCTGCCGAAGCTCGGCTTGGTTGTCATTGACGAGCAGCACAAGTTCGGCGTGACCCAACGCGAGCAACTCGTGAGCAAGGGAAATTACCCGCATTTGCTGGTGATGACGGCGACGCCGATCCCGCGCACGCTGGGCCTGACACTCTACGGCGACCTGGACGTTTCCGTGATTGATGAAATGCCGGCCGGCCGCGGTCGCGTGAAAACATTTGTGCGAGTGGCGGACACGCTGCCCAAGGTGTGGGAATTCATCCGCGAAAAGCTCACCGCCGGGCGGCAGGCTTACGTGGTTTATCCACGGGTGGAAGAGCAGGACACGGCCAACGACCTCAAGGCCGTGACCAGGGAATTTGAAAACGTCCGGCGCTCACTGGCGCCGTTTCACGTGGGTTTGCTGCATGGCCGGCTCAAAGGCCGGGAGAAGGAAGACGTGATGACGGCGTTTCGCGCGAACCAAATCCAGGCATTGGTGGCAACGGCGCTGATTGAAGTGGGCCTGGACGTGCCGAACGCAACCGTCATGCTCGTCGAGAACGCGGAGCGATTCGGGCTGGCGCAATTGCATCAATTGCGCGGACGCATTGGGCGCGGCGCCAGCGAGTCGTTTTGCGTTTTAATTTCCGGCGCAAAGACCGGCGAGGCGCGTGAACGGCTTCAGGTGCTGGAAGAAACCGCGGACGGGTTTCGCATTGCCGAAACGGATTTGAAACTGCGCGGGCCGGGTGAATTGCTGGGCCAAAGACAGAGCGGCCTGCCCAAATTCCGCTTTGGCAATCTGACGGAAGATTTCGATTTGATACGCCGGGCGCGGGAACTGGTGGCGCAACCTCCGGGCAGTTTTCCCAAAAAAATCTGAAGATTGTGCTTGCGGCGCGTAAGGATTTTGGGGTTAGTTGAGTTGCGTATGAAAAAATTAGTCTATCTCGTTGCTGCGTTCGGTCTCCTTTACATTGGCCTGCTGGCGGGTTGCCAGAAACAGGCGGACACGACGCCGGCGCCGGAAATGCCGTCCACCAACGCGCCAGCCACCAACGCGCCCGCGCAATAATTGCGTCGGGCGGTTGGTCGCGCGCGGCGCGGTAAGGGGCTTGATTTTCAGCGTCAATATAAATCCGTGATTGGCGCTGGGAATTTTTGCGGCTTGGACTACATTGCCGCTATGAGAGCTATTTTATTAATACCACTGATGGCCGGCTTCTTTCTGTCCGGCTGCGGGAATAATTCCAGTTCCACCGGCTCAGCGGCTACAAACAATGCCGTCACCAACTTCGCCAGTGGAAACCCGGTCACCGTGGTGCCGGATTACATCGGTGTGGTCGGTCAGGCGCAGAAGTACTCGATAAAGCAGATTGATCTGGCACAGCTCACCCAGGCCATCCAGCAATTCAACGCGGCGGAAGGGCGTTACCCGCAGGATCTTCAAGAACTGGTTCCCAATTACCTTGCCCAAGTCCCGCAGGTGCCCGCCGGTTATCAAATCAGCTACGATGCGACCACCGGGAAGGTAAAAGTGGTCCACCAGTGAAATCCGTTTCAAAGGGCAAGGTATTTCAGTACATCTACTTCTTTCTTGAAAACGAGTTCAATGGAATTGTCTTTGAACTGCACATTCAGGATCGCCCCTTTGTCAGCCTGATAATACTTCCACATGACTTGCCCGTTCTGGGGATTGATCCGGCGGATCCAGATATGAGCCGGATTGGGCGTGATGCCCGCAAGGTCTGCCATTTTGTTTTCCTCCTCGCTGGGATTATAAATTTGAACCGTGTAAATATAGTTTTTGGACAGATATGAAATGAAACCGCCCGGCTCCGTTTTCCACAGGGTCTGGCCGGTCTGAGGATCAATCTTGAGCAGGCTGGCCTGGATTTTTTGCGTGATGTCAATCTGGCGCGAATACCGGATGTTCTCCGGATCGGCGGTCGTAGTGTTGACATACAACATTCCGTGGTCGTCGAAAAACAAGCCGACGACGCCGACGGTCGGCAGGCGCCAGCGCGCGTTGCCCGTCGCCAAATCAAACGCCGTCAGCACCGCCTGATCAAAGACATAAAGTGTGTCGCTGTGCTCGACGCATGGCCCTTCGCCAAAGGGCGAGGCGTCTTCGTTCTCGTCGCGGCTGCCAACCGGGACGTCGTAAGTCAGCGTGGCCTGCCAGAGTTTTTTGTTCGTTTGGTCAAAGACAATAAGCGTCTTTCCGGCAACGAGGACATTCACCGTTTTAAGCGGAAACAGCGCGGGCGGCCCGATGACTTCGCCGGTCCAATCGGCGGCACCGGTAGAATCCGGTCGGCGGAGTGAAACCTGGTAAAGGCTTTCATCCTCCTGCACCGTGTCGCCTCCGCGGCTGCGCTGCATTTCGTTGAGGGTTTCGTTCACGGCGGCGGATTCGTTCGCGGTGCTCACGTTGCCATTCAGCGCGGATTTTCCCGACGATGCCTTCATCGCTTCCCGTGTGACAATTTCTGATTTCAGCAGCCGCACGGCAAACTCGACATAACTATATTGACTGGGAATGAGCGTGAAGTGTCCGATCTCATTTTCAACCGGCTTTGGTTGTTGGGCCGGGGCTGCGCGGGAACGTGGCTGGTTCTGGTCATTGAGTTCCGCTTGAAGGCGTTCCTGCTCCGAACTGTTGGCCAATAACGCGGGCAAGGCAATCCGTGCCGGCAGGCTCAGATGTTGCGCCTGTTCCCCGACTTTTGCCGGGTTCATTGGCCTCCCCGCACCGGTGCCCGGTGCCAACGGAAGGCCGGCGGTTGCCTGGCTGCTGGCGCTGCCGCTCGGCGCTGTCGCGGCGACCAGGGTCTGTCCCGGCTGGCCGATTTCCTCGGCGCGCGATTCGCCGGTCGCTGGATTGAGATGTGTGATGAGCGTCCGCCCGTTTGCGCCTTCTCCCATTATCAGGAATTCGCCGTTGCGGGCGATGAGTTCACCGGCGCCAGCCACCAGCGGAATTTCCTGCAACATCTTGCCCGTGTCCCAATCGTAATGCGTCAGCTTTCCGGGCGTGGCAACCCAGACGTTCTCGCCGGAAACACGCAATTGCAATGACCCTTCCAGGTCACGGGCTGCCCGTTCTTCAAGCTGGCTTTCGGGAATTCCTGGCAGAGATCTGTCGGTCGGTTGCATTTGATTTTCGCGTGCAACCATGTCTGCAATTTGCTGCTTCGTAACCAGCACCTGCGACCAGACCTCCTTTCCCGACTTGATGTCGTAACGCGCCAAAGTGCCACCGTGCAGAAACACAATCTGATTCATTCCGCAAAGCCTGGATTCGCCGGTATAAGCAATGTCATCGAAATGAACGGAGAAGGTCGTGTGCGGCACCGAGCCGACCCACGCATACCACGTCCAAAACACAAGCCCCGCGGCGACGAGAAATCCGGCTGCACCGCCAATGCGACCGATCTTCCGCCAATATCTCGCTTCGGCCACCGTCTTTTGCCCGGCGAAAACGGACACCTGGATATTCTGCGCTTCGGCCCGCGCACGACAAAACGGCGAACAGACATGGCCGAACAAGCCCATGCATTGATGGCACATCGGCTTCCCGCAAATCACGCAATGATGCACGGCCACCTCGCGGGGGTGTTTCGAACAATACTCTGTCGCCGCAGGCGATTCCGGCGTTGCTTCCACTGGCGCGGATGGCTGCGGCTCGGGGCGGGCGATTTTGAGGCGCGGCGTTTCGGTCGCCGGTGACGGCGCGGCGGGTGTTTGCCCGGCAAACTCGCGGCGGATCAATTCGTTGACGAAATCCGACGAATCCAGCCCGCAGCCTGGGCAGACAAACTTCACCGGGTTTTGCAGCATTTCTGGCGTGGCGTCGAAGGCGTATTTTGCGCCGCAGGCGCACTGAATTTTCATGGGACGGTTATGGTTTTGGATTCAACAGCACAACGCCCTGGGTGGTCGCGAGCGAAAATGCAAGGGGCGGCGGCGTCAATTCCACGTGCCCGTCGCAAAACAGAAAATTTCCGCCGTATTTGTGATGGTTGTTGCCCGGCGGCTTGCCCGTGGCGGAAAACACGAGATCGCCGGCCTGCTTCGGCAGCGTGTTGACCTGCCAATCGGACATCAGCGGTTGTTGCACGTCGCCCAGGCGTTGTCCCATGTAATAGGCGTAGCTGATTTTGCGATTGGCAAATGACACGCCCGACGGCAGCGGCGAATCCTTGCTGCCCGGGCAGATAAAAATTGATGTGTCCGCCGTATAACGCGGCACCAGCAGGCTCAACGGCTCTTCCGATCTGGTGGCGTTGGTGTTTTCCGGCAGTTTGCCGCCGAAGTCATTGGCGTAAATTTGCTGCGCCACGTAAATCTTCTCCAGATTCTGCCGGCACGCCCGTTGCATCGAGTGCTGGTGGCTTTCCGAACCGAATCCCCACATCATGACGGTGAGAATGATCATCAGCGCCAGGACGATGAGCAGTTCAACGAGCGAAAAACCCGATTCGACGGAAGGCATTCCGAAGCGCCCGCCATTTGCGTGAATGCAGCCGCTTTGCCCAAAAGCTGTCATACCCGCCTTATAACGCAATCGCGCATCCCGAGCAACGGGAAGATTTTCAGTTTGACGAGATCAGCATTTTTTTCTCGTAAAATTTCCCATTCACAGGCATGAGTCTAGGTTCGTTCAAACGATGCGTGAACAAATTGTCATCCTGGATTTCGGCTCGCAGTACACCCAGGTCATCGCGCGCCGCGTTCGCGAATGTCACGTGTATTCGCAAATTCTGCGTTACAACACGTCGGCGCGCGAGCTCGCGAAACTCAAGCCCCGCGGCCTGATTTTGTCCGGCGGCCCTGCCAGCGTCTATGCGGCCGGCGCGCCGTTGCCGGACCGGAGGGTTTTCAACCTGGGCATTCCCATCCTCGGCATTTGCTACGGTGTCCAGGCCTTTGCGCAATTCCTCGGCGGCCGGGTCGAGAAAGGCCGGAAACGCGAATATGGCAAGGGCACGCTCACGGTGAAAGACCCGGCGTGCGCCTTGTTCAAAAATCTACCCCGGAAATTGCAGGTTTGGAATTCACATGGCGACAAACTCACGAAATTGCCGCGACATTTCAAACCGGTCGCCGTGACGGAAAATTCCGAATTCGCGGCGATTGAAAATCGGGCCCGGAAATTTTTCGGCCTCCAATTTCATCCTGAAGTCGTTCACACGCCGCGCGGGCGGGAAATCATCGCCAATTTTGTCCACCGGATTTGCGGCTGCAGCAGGCAATGGACGATGCGGCATTACATCGAACAGGCCGTTGCCCAGATTCGCACCCAGGTTGGCAAGGAAAAGGTCATTCTGGGTCTGAGCGGCGGTGTGGATTCCAGCGTCGCGGCGGCGCTGATTCACAAGGCCGTCGGCGACCAGCTCACCTGCATATTCGTCAATAACGGCGTGTTGCGCGGGCGTGAGGCGGAAGTCGTGCGCGAAGTGTTCGGCCGGCATTTCAAAATCAAACTGCAATATGAAAACACTTCAAAACTGTTTTTGCGGCGGCTCAAGGGCGTGACCGATCCGGAACGCAAACGGAAAATCATCGGCCGGACGTTTATCGAAGTTTTCACCGCGGCCATGAGCCGCGCCGGGAAGTCGAAGTTTCTGGCGCAAGGCACGCTATACCCCGACGTGATCGAGTCGGTGCCCATCGCGGGCAATCCGGCCGCGATGATCAAGAGCCATCACAACGTCGGCGGCCTGCCCAGGAAAATGAAGTTTCAACTGGTTGAGCCGCTGAAGTGTCTGTTCAAAGATGAAGTCCGCCAACTCGGACTCGAACTGGGCTTGCCTCGTGAAATTGTCTTCCGCCAGCCGTTCCCTGGCCCGGGCCTGGCGGTCCGCATCCTGGGTGAAGTGACGCCGGAACGGTTGCGCATTTTGCGAAACGCGGATGCCCTTGTTGTCAACGAGATGAAAAGCAGCGGGTGGTATTATAAAATCTGGCAAAGCTTCGCCGTGCTGCTGCCGGTTCGCAGCGTGGGCGTGATGGGTGACGAACGGACGTACGACTATACCATTGCGATTCGCGCGGTGGAATCGCAGGACGGCATGACGGCGGATTGGGTGAAACTGCCGTATGCCCTGCTCGAAAAACTTGCCAGCCGCATTATCAACGAGGTCAAAGGTGTAAACCGCTGCGTGTTCGACATCACCAGCAAGCCCCCGGGGACGATTGAGTGGGAATAAGTCGGTTTTTTTTGTTGGTTTAAAAAAGGCGCAGGTCTAATCTGACTCTGTCGTCAAACCATTACCGATTATGGACATCATTTTTGACTGCCCTAATTGTCAGCAGGAACTGGTTGTGGACAGCGCCGGGGCGGGCACGGAAATCGACTGCCCGGCGTGCGGTGAAACTATCACCATTCCACGGCAATCCACCAAGGCCGCGCCGGAAGTGGCTCCCCCGACCGGCCAGCCGGTCAACCCCATCGCCGCGTCGGCCGCGGCCAAAGTCGAAAAGCACCTCAAAGTGCCGGTGCGCGACAAGCCCAGCGAGTTGCTGATCAAGGCCGCTGATGCGCCGGTGGAAACGGTGACCAAAGGCGCCAATAAAAAGGTCCGCCTCCACACCATTCGTCACGCCACCTGCTTCGAATCCGGCCACGACCGGTTTGATGACAAGGTGACGGAGTTCCTGAATGAAGTCGGCGAGGCCAATCTGATCGGCGTTCACACCGTTCACTACACATACGTGGACATCGCTTCGCAAAAGACACTGTCGGATTTTGGCGTGTTGATTGTTTACCGCGGTTGAACGCGGTTGCAGTGCGTTTATGAAAAACGTTCATCGAATAGCCGGCGGGAGCCTGCCTTGACTTGCTGATTTCAGATGGGTAGTGTCGCCGTATGAATCGCCGGATCGTCCTATTGCTGGTCGTGGTTGTGAGTGTGGCGCTGTTTCCGTTTCGCTCGCCGGCGCCGTTGATATATACGCCGGGCGAAGGCTGGTATTACGAACCGTTTGGCACGGCGGCCGGATGGCAGCGTACACGCGCCAGGGACCAACTGGATGTGGCGCAGCGCGCGTTCGACACGCATGATTACAGCCTCGCGCTCCGGGCCGCGTATCGCGTCGTTAAGGTGTGGCCGCTCTCGGATTACGCACCCCACGCGCAATACCTGGTCGGCCGTTGCCTGGAGGCGAAGGGCAAAGATGGAATGGCCTTCGACGCTTATCAGGTAATCGTCGAACAATATCCCAAGAGCGCGGAATACGAGGATGTGCTTTGGCGCCAATACGCCATTGCTCGACGTTTTCTTGAGGGCGAATGGCCCAAACTCTGGGGTTATATCCCCTATCCGCCTTCGATGGATCAACCGGCCGACATGTTCGGCAAGATTGTCCAGAGCGGCCCTTACAGTGATGTCGCCCCCCACGCCCAGTTGCGCATCGGCGCCGCGCGCGAAAAACAGAAGGATTATCCGGCGGCGGTGAAGGCTTACGAAACCGCCGCGGACCGTTATCAAAACCAGCCGGTGATTGTCGCCGACGCGTTGTATCGGCAAGGCATTTCGTATGCGAAAGAAGCCGCAACCGCCGAATACGATCAAAACACCGCCGCCCAGGCCATCGCGGTGTTTACCGACTTCCTGACCTTCTATCCCGACGACCGGCGTGCTCCGCAGGCACAGCGGATCATTGCCATGCTTAAGTCCCAGCAGGTGCAGGGCAATTTTAAGATCGCGCAATTTTACGAGCACGGCAAAAAGTGGGACGGCGCGGTGATCTATTACAATGAGGTGCTGCAACTGGATCCCAATTCGCGCTATGCCGCCCTGGCCCGGCAGCGCATTGAAGTCCTCAAGCCGCGCCTGCACGCGGCCGCTGACTGAAATGCGCCAGCTCCTGTTCCCCGCCGCCGTTGTTCTGGCCCTGTTGTTGGCCGGCTGCGCCGGTTATCATCTGGGCCCGGTCAACGGCGCGATGGCCGGTGAAAAATCCATCGAAGTGCTGCCCTTCAATAATCAAACCCTGCAACCGCGTCTGGGCGATGCGCTGACCCAGGCGTTGCGTGAAGAGTTGCAAACCGATGGCACTTATCATCTCGCCACGCAGGAACCCGGCGACGTAGTCGTGACGGGCGTCATCACAAGTTACGACCGCGAAGGCTTGAGCTTTCTGAGTGCGGATGTGGCCACGCCGCAGGATTATCGCGTGGCGATTACCGCGCACGTGACGGCACGCGAGCGCAGCACCGGCAAGGTGCTGCTCAGCAAGGATGTGCATGGCGACACGCTGGTACATGTGGGCAGCGATTTGGCGGACGCGGAACGGCAGGCGCTTCCCTTGCTGGCGCAGGATATGGCGCGAAATATCACCGAGCTTTTGACCGAAGGAGCGTGGTAAAAAATTAGTTGGTTTGGTTGAAACAACGGCTTATTCTGTGAACTGCTTCAACGCAGTAAACAAACCAACAAAACTTATATACCTATGAAAAATCATATTTCCAAAATCATGGTCTTAAGTCTCTCGGCCGCTGCACTGTTGATGATGCCTGTGTTTACTCATGCCCAGGACGCGAATAATACAAACGCAGCGTCGTCGTCAGATCAAACCACGAATCCCAAACCGGCAAAACATGGAATCATTCCGTTTCGTGGAAAGATTGACGCCGTGGACACCGGCGCCATGACCTTAAAGGTTGGGGCGCGGACGTTCGAAATCACCGCCGACACGAAAATTTTCAACAACGGCGAGCCGGCGGCGTTGTCGGACGGCCAAGTGGGTGAACCGGTGCGCGGGACTTACAAAAAAACCGAGGCCGGCAAGCTGGAAGCCGTGACCGTGCATTTCGGCGCCAGGACCGGGGAAAAACCGAAGCCGGAAAATTCCAACGGGAATTGATCCTTCCGGCCTGATTGCTTCAAGCGGGCGGCAACGCCCGCTTTTTTATTTACCGTTTCCACCAACTGGTCAGGCTCTTGGTTTTTTGCGGCACCCCTTGATATTGTTTAACCAGCAACTGGCTGCGCGCCGCTTCGAGCGCCATGCGAAATTCGTCGTAGCTTAAAAACCGGGCCGCCGGGTCTTTGGCCAGCGCCCGCGTCAGCGCGTCGCTGGTGGGTTGCGTGATTTCGGGCACAGCCAGGTTGGGCGGCGTCAACGGCGTTTGCACCTGGGCGATAATCACCTCCTCGGCCGTCGGCGCGTCAAACGGAACCCGCCCGATCAGTGCGTGATAGAGCGTCGCGCCCAGGCTGTACATGTCGGACAAAAACGTTTCCGGCTCGCGTTTGATTTTTTCCGGCGCGACATAGTACGGCGTGCCCCAGGTGACATCGTCCGATTCCTGTTCGGCGTCGGTTTTTTGCGCGAGGCCAAAATCCACCAGTTTCGGCTCGTGGTCCGCGTTGAACAAAATGTTGCCCGGCTTGATGTCCCGATGGAGCAAATCATGTTTGAGCGCCATGTCGAGCGCGGAGGCGATTTTGATGCCGATGTCCAGCACGTCGAGTTCCGGCAGCGCGTGCAACTTCTCGATGCGCTGGTCCAGGCTGCCGCGGTCGGCCAGTTCCATCACCAGATAGTATTGGCCTTCCGCCTCGTCGAACGTATAGATGTGGACGATATTCGTGTGGTTGAGCCGGGCGCAGGCGCGCGCTTCCCGGTAGAAACTTTCCCGCGCCTTCTCGTCTTCGAGCAGCTCCTTCTTCATCAACTTTACCGCCACCAGGCGTTCCAGCGTCGTATCCCAGGCGCGATAAACGTTGCCCATGCCGCCCGAGCCAATGACGCTGCGCAATTCAAACTGCCGCAGTTGCATCGGCATCATGATCGGGTGCCCGCATTTGGTACAGGGGACGGTACCGAGCGGCGCCAGATCGCCGGGGATGAAGACCTTGGTCTCACACCAGCTGCACGTGACCATGCGCAGGGGTTTCTCGCTCATGCTGGAACAAACTTACCACCGTCCAGCCCGCCGACAAGCCTTGAGAAGCAGGATTTATGGCGCAAAAATTTCTTTGACAAACACCCCAAAATGGTGTTTCTTTCCGCCGTTGAAAATGAAAAGCACGTTTGTTCAAACACTGAAACACACGCCGGCCGATGGTCGCATGTCCATTTGGCAGCGTAATTGCTTTGGTTTTGGCATCGTGGGAATAAAAAGGTAAAAACAACCATAGATTTTCGGAAAACCCGCGATTGCCAAGTCAATCGCGGGTTTTCTGTTTGTGGGACCAAAATTGTAACGAAAGGATAAATATGAACAAAAAACCGACACGGGTGGCGACCCGATTCGTCCCCGAAACACGGTTCGAATTGCGGCCGGGACCGCCGGCGCCGTTCCGGGCTACGCAGGAAAATGAGTTCGAGCGGTTGAAAAATCAGTTGCTCGCGCTGCAACTGGCCGGGCTGACCCGGCCGGAGTTGAACACCCCGCTGCGGCGGGCGGCCAACGAAGCGGCGGCCTTGGCCTGGGTGACCCTCTACCCGTTGCTGGTGTACCCGGTGTTGTTCGAGGAAAAAGCTGCGACCGCGATGCGTCAGACCGAACGTCAGGCGCGCATTTATGAAAGCAGCCGCGAACTGCTCGGCGTATGAACTCGTCGCACCAGCTTAAAGTGGGGCACGGGCGCACGGGCGGTCGTTGGCGCGGGTGAGTCTTTCCACATCTGCGCCAACGGCCGCTCGTCGCGCCTTTTTGTTTGTTTTGTGGGGATAATCTTTGGAACTTGGACGCTTTGTCGCAACGGGGTTTCAAGTGTTCGTTTGTGCAAAAGCAAATCCAACTTTTTTGCAAGGGCATTTACCTCATTCGAAATCAATTTTCTCATAGTCGAAAATGAGATTCAGATTTCTTTTCACATAATTGATATACTCGGCCTCATCGGCATTTGGTTCGTATTGCCCTGCAACGATTAAATGTTTTGGCCTCTTGTCAGAATCTCTATGGGTGTATGAAAGAATTTGCCCAAGCGCTTCCTTTACGCATTCGCCTGCATATGCGGAAGATTTAACCTCGTAAAAATAAACCTTATCCGGCTGAATTACTTTAATATCAACAAAGTCATGCTCCATGAACACATTCGCTTTCCCATATTTTTCAATCAATTTGTTTTTGAGCGCCTCTTGCAACATATTGTGTTTTTGAACCGCAATATAGCTTAAAGCTCCTCGCCTTGTTTGGGTGGTTGTGTTTTTTTCGCTTGTTGCTCTTCGGGTGGTTTTTCTGGCTCTACCCATCGTTTCGATCTTTTTCTGTTTGTCACCACCGAATCTATTATAAAGTTCTTCTGAATATTCGTAGATCGAAAGATGGGCCGGCTTGTGTGCTATCATTACATTCTGAATTGCTGAATTGCGAGTATGGTGGTTTGCGGCCAAGCCAAAATGCGTAGCGATCGTTACTAAAACATCTTTCTTAAAAATGGGAATTAATCGTTCGTTAGAATAGAGGTAGGCAATTTTCCATTTAACAAATTTGGGTAAGTGCAAATCGTCTATTCGTTCGAATTGTCCCTTTTGCGAACAGTCGATTATTTGTAAAATTTCGTTTTTGATTCTATTAAATGCTTTGTTGCGGTCGTTCCCATAAAATTTTAACCATGAATAATCATCGTCATTATAGAGGTTTTTCGGCTTTTTGGACTTATCCTTCCGCTTGTAAATTCCAAACTTGTTTGAAAAAACTCCTTTGATGCTTCCTAATAGCCTTGTTCTAGTTTCAAGCCACTGACAAAAGGTATCTTTGTCGCCGACCGAAACATACTGTTCAAGAGTCATCTGCCTGACTGCATCAATAGTCCACTTATCCAGAAATTCGTTGAGAATATTTCTGCAAGCCTCTGTTGAGATTTGCCAAAAGTCTTTCATTTTTCCTCGACGCGCTGAATTCGCGCGCCAAGTTTTCGCAGCTTTACGTCCATACCTTCATATCCCCGATCCAGATGGTAGATGCGGTTCACCTGCGTTGTGCCTTTGGCCGCCAGTCCGGCAATCACCAGCGCCGCCGACGCGCGCAAATCGCTCGCCATCACCGGCGCGCCGCTCAAGGGCCGCCCGCCCTTGACGATGGCGCTCGGCCCTTCGATTTCGATGTCCGCCCCCAGTCGCGCCAGTTCGCTCACGTGCATGAAGCGGGATTCAAATATCCGTTCGGTGATGATGCTGATGCCCGGCGCCAGCGCCAGCAATGACATCATCTGCGCCTGCACGTCTGTCGGAAAACCCGGGTACGGCAGCGTGGTCACGTCCACGGCCCTTAATTCACCGCGTCGGCGTGCGCGCAAATCCTCCCCGCGGCGTTCAACCGCCACACCCGCCTCGTTCAACTTGTCCGTCATGGCATGCAGATGATCCGCCCGGGCGCCTTTCAGGGTCACCTCGCCATTCGTGGCGGCGGCGGCGATGGCAAAAGTCGCCGCTTCAATCCGGTCAGGAATGATTTCATGCTCCGCGCCGTGCAGTTTCCTGACACCGGTGATGGTGATGGTCGGGCTGCCCGCACCGGAAATTTTCGCGCCCATAGCCGTCAAAAATCCAGCCAAATCAACCACCTCCGGTTCACACGCGGCGCTTTCAATGACGGTCACCCCCGTGGCCAGCGTCGCCGCCATCATCAGATTGGCCGTGCCGAGCACGGTCGAACCGGCGCGGCCGCCGAGAAACATGATGGTTCCGCCCAGGTGCTTCGCTGTGGCGTCAACGTAGCCACCCTCAATTTTGATTTTGGCGCCCAGCGTCTTGAAACCTTTCAGGTGCAGATTGATGGGCCGCGCGCCGATGACGCACCCGCCGGGCAGCGACACGCGCGCCTGCTTCAACCGCCCCAGCAGCGGCCCCATGATGCAGATCGAGCCGCGCATTTTGCGGACAAGTTCGTAATCCGCGTAACCGCGGATTTTTTGCGCGTGAACGGTCAAAGTGCCGCGCTCAAACTTTGTCTCCGCGCCGAGTGATTCGAGAATCCGCGCCATGAATCGCGTGTCGCTCAAATCCGGCACGCGCCGGATGACGCACGGTTCCTCGGTCAACAGCGCCGCCGCCATGATGGGCAACGCGGCATTCTTGCTGCCACTGATGGCCACTTCGCCGTGCAAGGGCACGCCGCCTTTGATTAAAAAACTTTCCATGTATTTGCTTTCTTCCTCGTTCTCGTCCTCGATTTTTTTCGATTACGATTACGAGGACGACGAGGAGGAGGATTTCACAATCAAAATTCTGGCGCGATGAGAGTAGTCCTCCTTGACCGCTTCGACAATCCACTTTTCGGCTTCAAAAATCTTCTGGATGGCTGCGGCCTGGCCGTCGCCGAATTCCAGCATCATTTTGCCATCCGGTTTCAAAAAGGGTTTTGCTTCCGTCGCGATGCGCCGGTAAAAATCCAAGCCATCCGCGCCGCCGTCCAGGGCTGCGCACGGGTCGAAGTTGCGCACTTCCGGCTGAAGCGTGGCGATTTCGGCGGACGGAATATAGGGTGGGTTGCTGATGATCAGGTCGAATTTCCGGAGGGGCGAGCTCTGCGAGTCCTCAACATTTATCTGAATGTTTACTTCAGGGACTCGTGTAACTCGTCCCTCCGATTGAACCACCGTGAAACCATCGCCTTTCTGGAATTCAATTCTTTCGGCGACGCCGTTCCTCGCCGCGTTTTCCCCCGCCAACGCCAGTGCGTCCGCCGAAATATCGGTGGCCGTGATTTTCGCCGCCGGGCATTTCACCGCCAGCGTGATGGCAATGCAGCCGGTGCCGGTGCCAAGGTCTAAAGCAGTTGAGGGTTGAGAGTTGAGAGTTGAGAGAAAGTTCCAGCCGGCTTCGGCGAGCAATTCCGTTTCCGGCCGCGGAATGAGCGCATGGCGGCTCACGGCAATTTCCAGTCCGCAAAACGAGGTGGAACCGGTGATGTGTTGAAGCGGTTCGTGTTGGCTGCGGCGCTTGATGAGTTCGCGCAGCGCGTCCGTTTCCGCCGGTGTGAGCGCGCGCTCGAAATTCAGATACAATTTCACGCGCGGCAGCTCGAGGAGGTGCGCGAGCAGCAATTCGGTTTGCAGACGCGGCGATTCGACGCCTTTTTTGGCCAGAAACTCCGTGCTTTTCCGAATCGCCTCGAGGACGGTCACGCGGCCAGCTTAAACTGAAACGGCACGCTTGAACAAGTGGCGCGCGCGCGCCAGAATCAAGGCATGAACGCGCGAATGAGTTTCGGGCTTGCCGCAACGTGGTTCTGCCTGGTCGCGGCCAGTTGCGCGGATGACGCCAAAACCGCAAAGGAGCCAGCGATGAGCATCCAGATCACCAGCACCGCCTTTGTTGAAGGCCTGCCGATTCCTGACAAATATACCTGCGCCGGACTGAATGTATCGCCGCCACTGCAATGGGCGAACGTGCCCGCCGGCATCAAAAGTTTTGCACTCATTGCCGATGATCCCGACGCGCCGATGGGCACGTGGATACATTGGGTGATTTACAACCTGCTGCCCGCCACGACCGCACTTGCCGAAAACACGCCGCCATCATCGGAACTACCCGGTGGCACAAAGCAAGGCATCAATGATTTTGGTCAGACCGGTTATGGCGGTCCCTGCCCGCCGCCGGGGAAGCCCCATCGCTACTTTTTCAAAATCTACGCGCTCGACACGGTCCTCAGTCTGAAATCCGGCGCGACCAAAAAAGAGTTGCTCGAGGCGATGGACGGTCATGTTCTTGCGCAAGGGCAACTCATGGGGACTTATCAACGCCAATAGCGAAATCTCTGCTTTCGTCGCAGCACGAATTCGTGTTTAGTTTGCGGACCCTATGAGCAAAACCGCATTGCTGTTTGCCGGCCAGGGCGCGCAGGCCGTCGGCATGGGCAAAGACCTCGCCGAAAAGTTTCCCTCCGCCAGAATCTGGTTCAACCGTGCCAACGCCGCGCTCGGCTACGACCTCACCTCCGTTTGTTTTAATGGCCCGGAACCCGAGTTGATCAAAACCGAAAACGCGCAACCCGGCATTTTTCTCGTGAGCTGGGTCGCGTTTGAGCTGCTCAAAGAGCACGTACCGGCGCTGAAATTTCACGCGACCGCCGGTTTGTCGCTCGGTGAATTCACCGCGCTCGCAGCGGCCGACGCGATGAGCTTCGAGGACGGCCTGCGCGTGGTGCGCCAGCGCGGCCGTTTCATGCAGGAAGCCTGCGCTGCCACGCGCGGCGGCATGGCAGCGGTCATCGGATTGGATGAGACGTCCACGCGTGAAGTTTGTGCCGAAGCGGGCGTCGTGCTGGCAAATTTGAATTGTCCCGGCCAGCTCGTGATTTCCGGTGAAACGGACAAAATCGTCAAGGCGGTCGAGCTGGCCAAAGCCAAGGGCGCCAAACGTGCGATTCCGTTGCCGGTCGCCGGCGCGTATCACTCGCCGCTCATGGCGAGTGCCCAGCCGAAACTGCAGGCTGAATTGGACAAAATCAACATTTCGTCGCCGGTTGCGCCGGTGATTTCGAACGTAACCGGCCTGCCGCACGGCCGGCCGAGCGGTATCCGGGAACGACTGGTTGAACAGGTCACGTCGCCGGTGCTATGGGAACAATCCATGCGCGCGTTGCTGGCCCAGGACTTCACGCGCTTTATCGAACTCGGTCCCGGCACTGCGTTGAGCGGTTTCATGAAGCGGATTGACAAAAATGCGCAAATGTTGAACGTAGCCGATGTGGCGAGTTTGGAAGTGACAGCAAAAATGCTGGCTGGTTAGTAGTCCGTAGTTTGTAGTCAGTAGCAATCGCATTCGGTTGGTTTTTGCTATTAACTACTGACTACTGACTACGAACTACTGATTCATTATGGACCAACTTGAAAACCAAATTGCCGTCGTCACCGGCGCAGGCCGAGGCATCGGCCGCGCCATCGCCTTGAAATTCGCCGCCGAAGGCGCGGACATCGCCTGCGTTTCGCGCACGCAGGAAAATTCCGAAAAAGTGGCCGCGGAAATCCGCGCGACTGGACGCAGGGCCTGGGCGCACGCCGTGGACGTTGCCGACGCCGCTGCCGTCAACGCCGCCGCGGAGAAAATTCTGGCCGAATGTGGCCGGGTGGATATTCTGGTCAACAACGCTGGCGTCACACGCGATAATTTGCTCATGCGCATGAGCGACGCCGAATGGGACGCCGTTCTGAATACGAATTTGAAGGGCGCGTTTCTGGTTACCAAGGCGTTCAGCCGCGCGTTGATCAAGCAACGTTCCGGCCGGATCATCAACGTGGCCTCGGTCATCGGCCTCATTGGCAACGCGGGCCAGAGCAATTACGCGGCGAGCAAGGCTGGTCTGATTGGTTTTACGAAGTCGGTGGCGCGCGAACTGGCTTCGCGCGGCATCACTGTTAACGTGCTGGCTCCGGGATTCATTGAAACGGACATGACCGCGGTATTGAAGGAAGAACTCCGCGCCGGAGTGCTCAAGCAAATTCCGCTGGGCAGTTTCGGCCAGCCCGACGACATTGCCAGTGCGGCGGTGTTTCTGGCCAGCCCGGCGGCGCGCTACATCACCGGCCAAGTTCTCGCGGTGGACGGCGGCATGGTGATGTGAAGGCAGCCTGGCCGGCGCCGTTTCGGCATTTTTGACGAAGAAAAATTTTGTGATTGGAGCTTGACGATTGGGCCATTCATGGCATAGAGACAGGGCAAAATTCAATTTATGGCTGATAAACCTATAGACCAACGCGTAAGGGACATCATTGTTGAACAACTCGGCGTCAAGCCGGACCAAGTCACACCGGAGGCCAAGTTCATCGAGGACCTCGGCGCGGACTCGCTCGATACGGTCGAGTTGATCATGGCGCTGGAGGAGGAGTTCGGCATCGAAGTGCCGGACGAACAGGCGGAAAAACTCCTGACAGTTGGCGACGTGGTCAAATATATCGAGGAACATCAGCAAAAATAGTTGCGACTTAGAATGCTTCGGGGCAGTTTCGGCTGAATCCAGCTTGAACTGCCCCCTTTAAATTTTATGGCAAGTAATGGCACAGACCGCCGTGTCGTCATCACCGGCCTTGGTGTGGTGACGCCGCTGGGACATCGCCCCGACGTTTTTTGGAAGAATCTGATCGCCGGACAGTGCGGCATTGATCGGATTCATTCCTTTGACCCGTCGCCTTTTGACACGCAAATCGCCGCCGAAGTGAAACATTTTGACCCCACGCCCGCGTTCCCGTCGCCAAAGGAAATCCGGCGCACGGACCGGTATTCGCAATTCGGCGTTTATGCGGGGCACCAGGCGCTGCTCGATTCCGGCCTTGATCTCGAAAAGGAAAACCGCGACGAAATAGGTGTCATTATCGGTTCGGGCATTGGTGGTTTGTCCACCACCACCGGGCAACTTGAGATTTTGCGTGACCGCGGACCGGGGCGGCTTTCGCCCTTCATGATTCCGATGCTCATCAGCAACATGGCTTCGGGCCTGTTCTCGATGTTCTACGGTTTGCGCGGTCCCAACTTTGCCACCTGCTCGGCCTGTGCGACCGCCAACCACGCTATTGGCGAAGCCTGGCGCGCCATCAAGATGGGCGATGCGCAGATCATGTTCGCGGGCGGCGCGGAGGCGGCCATCGTGCCCATCGGCATCGGCGGCTTTTGCGCCATGAAGGCGATGAGCCGGCGCAACGACGATCCCAAGCATGCTTCACGCCCTTTTGACAGGGAACGCGACGGCTTCATCATGGGGGAAGGCGCCGGCGTGATTGTGCTCGAAGAACTGGAGCGCGCCCGGAAACGCGGCGCGAAAATTTATTGCGAAGTCGTTGGCTATGGGAACACCGCCGACGCCTACCATTTGACCGCGCCGTCGCCCGACGGTGAGGGCGCCGTGCGCTGCATGAAGATGGCCATGAACAACGGCCGGCTGAAAATCGAGGATGTCTCCTATATCAACGCCCACGGCACCTCCACGCCGCAGGGCGACGTTTGTGAAACCCAGGCCATCAAGACCGTTTTCGGCGAACGCGCAAAGAAAATCGCTGTCAGCTCCACCAAAGGCGCGACCGGCCACATGCTCGGCGCGGCGGGCGCCGTGGAAATGACCGTTTGTGCGCTGGCCATCAAGCATGGCATCGCCCCGCCGACCATTAATTATCAGGTGCCTGATCCCGAGTGCGATCTGGATTACGTGCCCAACACGGCGCGGGAGATGAAAATCAATGCCGTCATCAACAACTCCTTCGGCTTCGGCGGCCACAATGCCAGCATCGCGGCCAAGAAATTTACCGACTGACGTGGAGTAAAGCAGGATAAATTTCCAGCCTGTCTTCGAATTCAGAGTCTGAATCAGGCCAGATGCCTGACTTGTACCAGCGATTCCAGAATTTTCTCCGCCGCGGCGCGCGGGTCGGGCGCGGCATAAATGGGCCGGCCAATCACCAGCCAGTTGGCCCCGGCAGCAACGGCTTCGCGCGGAGTGAGCGTGCGTTTTTGGTCGTTGGCAGAATTCATTTCCGGGCGGATACCTGGCGTGACCAGTTGGACACCGGCGGTCAGCATTTGCCGGAGCTCGGCGACTTCCAGCGGCGAACAGACCAGGCCGCGCAAACCGGCCTGGGCGGCCATGTTGGCCAGCCGGCGCACCTGACGGCCGACGTTGGGATCTAAACCAATCTGGCTCAACGCATGGGTGTCGAGACTGGTCAACACGGTCACGCCCAGCACGAGGGGCGGCGCATGGCCAAGCTCCCAGGCGGTTTCCTGCGCGGATTGTTCGGCGGCCTTGAGCATATCCACTCCGCCCGCAGCGTGAACCGTGAGCATTTGCACGTCGAGCCGCACGGCGGAAGCCACGGCGCCCGCAACCGTGTTGGGAATATCGTGAAATTTCAAATCCAGAAACACCGCCGCGCCCGTCGCCCGAATCCGGCGCACGATGTCCGGCCCGGCAGCAGTGAACAGTTCACTCCCGACTTTGAAACCACCGACGGCCGGGGCAATCTTTTGGGCCAATTCCATGGCCGCCTCGGCGGTCGGCACATCCAGCGCAGCAATGATAGGATTGCGCATGAGAAGAATTTACTCCAAAGTCGGGAACCGCCACAAGTTTGGACACAGCAAAACATTCATGAACAAAATAACAATGATTCTCAGTCTGGGTTGCATCGGCTCTCTGTTGGAAGGAGCGGCGCTGGCGCAAGCCCCCGTCACCGTCACCGTGGC
Source organism: Candidatus Limnocylindrales bacterium (assembly GCA_035604955.1). Classification (GTDB taxonomy): domain Bacteria; phylum Verrucomicrobiota; class Verrucomicrobiia; order Limisphaerales; family UBA11358; genus UBA11358. The sequence goes on from DATNHM010000008.1 coordinate 105,901, forward strand.
CGCTTCAAAAGTTCCCGGCTTTGAAACCCCGGCCGATTTCACCGGCTTGAGTTTTGAAACGCAAAGCATTCTGCCTGATGCCAATGGAAAATACAGGTTCAGCCCGGCGAACCAGCCGTTGATTACGCTATTCCAGACACTGGGCATCAAAATCCTGCGCATTGGCGGCAACACCGCAGACCGCCCGGGGGTTCCGATTCCCGGCCTGTCGGACATTGACAGTCTGTTCGCCTTTGCCCGGGCTGCGGACGTGAAAGTGATTTACACCCTGCGTCTGCGCGATGGCAGCATCACCAACGCCGCCGCGACCGCCAAATACATCGCGCAGCGTTACCCATCGCAACTCGAGTGCTTTGCCATCGGCAACGAACCGAACTTTTATTTCAAAACCTATTCCGCCTATCGCGACGAGTGGAAAAAATACGCCGCCGCCATCACAACGGAAGTGCCTGACGCAAAGTTCTGCGGGCCGAGCGCCGGCGGTTATCCGGTCTGGTCGCACGATTTCGCCAATGACTGTGGCAGATCGGAACCCATCGCGTTCATCGCTCAGCACGATTATCCCTGCGGCAACGGCATGCTGGCGACTGACATTGCCGCGGGGCAGGACAAAATGTTGTCTCCAAAATTGCAGGATGAATACCGTGGCATGTGGCATTCGTTTGTACCGGCGGCGTTGTCAAACGGTCTGCCGTTCCGGCTGGAAGAAGCCAACAATTTTTACAATGCCGGGGCCAGGGGCGTGAGTGACACCTTTGCCTCGGCGTTATGGGGATTGGACTTTCTGCACTGGTGGGCCGCGCACGATGCCAGTGGCGTCAATTTCCACACCGGGGACAAGGTTGCTGCCGGGAGCGCAAACCGATCCTGTTGGTATGCTACGTTCTGGGCCTCGAACACGGGTTATGACGTTCACCCAATCGGCTGCGCCATCAAGGCTTTCAATCTGGGCGGACACGGGCGCGTGGAACCGCTCACGATTTCCAACCCGGCCGGCGTCAATCTGACCGCCTACGCCATGCGTAATGGCGAAAATCTTTTTGTTACCATCATCAACAAGGACCACGGTACTGGCGCAACGGCGGCGAAGGTGACCCTTGTGTCGCCGGGTTCTTCGAAGAACGCAGCGGTGATTTTTCTGACTGCTCCGGACAACAATTTGGCAGCTAAAACCGGTGTGACGCTTGGCGGCGCGCCCCTGACTGATAACGGTTGGGATGGCCAATGGACGCCGCTGGCACCGAAACAGGCCGGCCAGTGCGCCGTGAATGTGCCTGCAACGTCAGCGGCCATAGTAAAATTGTCGTTAAAATAAATCCGCGCTCCAGTTGCTGGTAATCCCAAATGGCGGAGTGTGGCACCTCCGTCTTTTGACTTTCCCTGGTTTATTCCCTAGCCTGTTCCCCTATGAAAGTGCTTCGCCATACCGACGCAAATTATGCCGGGAAACTCCGCGAGCTGACGGCCGCCTCCAGCCTGTTCGACCCGGAAATCGAACAGCGCACCCGCGCCATCCTGCTGGACGTTTATTTGCACGGCGACGACGCGTTGCTGGAATTCACCGAAAAATTCGACGGTGTAAAGCTGGCCGCCGGGCAACTGGCCGTGACGCAGGCCGAACTCATGACCGCGTCACTCAAGGCGGATGCGTCGCTGCGCGCCGCGGTGGCTGAAGCGGAAAAAAACGTTGCCAATTTCGCCAGAAAATCGTTGCGCAAAAACTGGCAGACAAAAAATTCGCAGGGCGCGAGGGTCGGCGAAAAGTTCGATCCGTTCCGGCGCGTGGGCGTTTACATTCCCGGCGGCACGGCGCCGCTGGTTTCGACCGCCTTGATGACCATCACCCTGGCGCAGGTCGCGGGCTGCCCGGAAATCGTCGTCTGCACGCCCTGTGGCAAGGATGGCTCGATCAATCCTGCCTTGCTGTTCGCCGCGCGGGCAGCCGGTGCGACGGAGATTTACCGCGCCGGTGGGGCGCAGGCAATCGCGGCGCTGGCCTACGGCACGAGTACCATCCGCCGGGTCCAGAAAATTTTTGGCCCCGGCAACGCCTATGTTGTCGCCGCCAAGCGGTTGCTGGTCGGGCACGTCGCAATTGATTTGCTGCCCGGTCCCAGCGAACTGCTCGTGCTGGCAGACGACACCGCCAATCCGAAATTCATTGCCGCCGACATGCTCGCGCAAGCCGAACACGGTTCCGGCCACGAGCGCGTGTGGCTCGTGACTACCTCGCCCAAAATATTGAAGGCGGTGGAAAGCGAAATTGCGAAGCAAATGCCGAAGCTCGCGCGGCGCGAATTTATCCAGCGCGCGTTGCAAAACAACGGCTGGCTGATTCAGGTGAAGTCTCTGGATGACGCGGTGGCGGTGGCCAACCAGCTCGCGCCGGAACACTGTGAAGTGATGACGCGCAATCCGCGCAAACTTTCTGAAGGGATTCTGACGGCGGGCGCAATCTTCCTTGGCCCCTGGTCACCGACGGTGTTGGGCGATTACGTGGCCGGGCCGAGCCACACGCTGCCGACCGGCGGCGCGGGCGCGTCCTTTGCCGGCCTGACCGTGGATCAGTTCCAGCGCCGGACGAGCTTGGTGGAATATAACCGTGCCTCGCTCAAGAAAGCCCTGCCCGCCGTGAAAAAATTCGCCGAACTCGAAGGCTTGAGCGCCCACGGAAAATCGGCGGAAGCGCGGATCGGTTGAAATTCGCTTGTCAGCGGATGGGACGGCGTTAAGTTCGCGGCATGAACCCGCCCAAATCATTCGCCCTCCGGCTGGCGTGTGTAGCGGCTATTGCCATGGCCGTGGCTGTCGTTCTCCCGTCACCCGCCGGTGAAAGCACCAACAAATTCCGTCCGAACCTGACCGGCATGGTTCAGGACGCCAACGGTCAACCGATTTCGAATGCCATGGTTTTCATCTACACCGCCGGGCCGAAGCACGGTCCCAGCACGTTCTGCCCGTCGTGCTACGCCGATTGCCGCAAAAGCGCCGTCACGGGCGCGCAGGGCAAATTCACCATCACCAGCCTCGATCCGGATTTGTTGTTCCGCATCCTCATCGCCGGCGGCGGGTGGCAGCCGCAATTCCTATCGAAGGTGGACCCGGCGCTCAAGCCGCTGGCCGTCACGCTCAAGCCGCAACTCGGCGGCCAAACGCCCGATGAAAAAATGCAAGGCCGCGTCACGGACGCCGACGGCAAGCCCGTGGCCGGCGCGGTCATCAACCTTCGCGGCGTGACGCGCGGCCAAGGCACGCAATTTGGCGGCAACGACGACGTTGACCCGGTAGCCGTGAGCGATTCTGATGGAAACTTCATCATCACCAGCCGCAAACCGTTTGATGCTGTCGGCGTGGACGTTGAGGCGCGCGGGCTGGCCAAGGGCATTTTCCAGAACCTTGAGACTGGCGGCGCGGTTCACACCTTGAAACTAACCGAGGGTGCGACGCTCACAGGCCGCGTCGTCCAAAACGGCAAACCGCTGGTCGGAGTGGAGATTGACATGTCCGGCGCGAACCGCGAGGCGTCGGCCTACGTCGGCGATTTTTCCATCGCCACGGACGCCGAAGGGAAATTTCTGTTTGCCAATCTTCCGCCGCGGACGGACTACGTGCTCTGCGGCACGATGCAATCCCTCGGCGAGCGCGGCTGCATTCCGGCGAAAAATATCCGTGCGGGAGACGATGGCGAGACGAACGATGTGGGCGACGTTCAAGTGCAGCCGGCGTTCGTCCTGGCCGGCCAAATCCGGTTGACGGATGGCAAGCCGGTGCCGGCGCATGAGCACGTGCAATTAAGCCGCGAAAGCCCGTGGGACAGTTCGCAATTTGAAACCGACGAATCCGGCCACTTCCGCTTTACCGGCGTTCCGCCGGAACAAGTCGGCCTCTCGGCTCGCGTGCCTGGTTATCGTTTGTCGCTCCGCAACGCCAGCTTGGATACGTTCAACACGTTTCAATTGATCGGGTGCATCGTCACCAACAAGACGGATTTGATTTTGGAATTTGAACCGGGCAAAGACCGCGAACGACTCGATGGCGATTGGGAAACGATGAACGCCATCCGGCAGGAACCGTTGCGCGGCGCGGAGGCGGGCGGCCGACGTGCGCCGGGCGACATCAAGGTCACGGGCACGGTGGTGGACGCCGAAACCCATCAGCCGCTGCCGGCGTTTACCGTGACCGAAGGCCGGAAAAGTTCCTATGGTGAGCAAATCAATTGGTTGCTCACGCGCCAGACCGCGCAGAGCAACGGTGCGTTCACGGTTTATTTGAGCCGTCGCGGCCAAACGCCGCCGGTCATTTACATCAGAGCGGACGGTTACATTCCCAGAGTCTCCGGCCTGATTACCACCGGCGAAACCAATTTTGTTTTCGCGCTCAGGAAAGGCAACGGACCGGCGGGCGTGATTTTGGAACCGGACGGCCGGCCCGCAGCCAACGTGACGGTTTATTTGGCGGACGCAGGCCGGAACGGTGTTTATGTTGGCGAGAGCGACAAGCTGGTCGTGCGCGAGAACCTTTATCCTGGCACGCGCAAGACAACCGCGAACGCCGCGGGCCATTTTTCATTTCCCGCCCTGCCCGACGCCTACGCGATTCTGGTTATTGACACGAATGGGTTTGCCGAAGTCCGCGTCGGCGAGCTGGAAAAGAATCCCGAAGTGCGGCTGCAAAAATATGCACGCGTGGAGGGGCAGTTGCTGATTGGCGCACGTCCGGGCAGTAATGAAACCGTGAACCTCGATCGCGCTTACATTCCTTACGCCGATTATCCGCGTGAATTTCCGCCGCTGAATATGTATTTGAGCACGCGCACGGATGCCGACGGGGAATTTGTGTTCGAGCGCGTCCCGCCGATTGCGGTTGCGATCTGTCACGTGCCGAAGGTGCGCGACCGCCAGATGGGCACCATTCCGGAGTCGCAAACCACCGGCTTGGTGCTCGTGCCCGGCGAGACGCGCCAGCTCACGCTCGGCGGCCAGGGCCGGCCGGTCGTTGGCCGGTTGGCTGTCAGCGGTTACGATGGACAACCTGATTTTCGCGCCGACGTGCAGAGCATCGAAGCCATTGTGCCGCCGCCTGCGGAATTGCCGGACCTGACGGCGCTGTCCCAGGAGTTCGCGGCTAAAGTCCGCTCGCTGGACAACGACGAAGCGCGCAAGGCGGCGCTGGAGGAACGTCAGAAACAATGGGACGATGCCATGAAAAAAACGCGCGACTTTTACCAGACCGCGACTGGGCGGGAGTATTATTTCTCGCAGCATCGCTACGCGCTGAATTTTTCGCAGGACGGTTCGTTCCGCATCGAAGACGTGCCGGGCGGAAAATACAATTTGCGGATTGAACTGCACGAACCCGGCGGCAGCCAGCCCTTCAATCAGCCGCTCATCGGCACGTTGACCAGGGAGATTGTCGTGCCGGATTCGCCGGGCGGCCGCAGCGACGAGGCATTTGACTTGGGCGCGCTGGAAATGACGGCGCGACACAGTTTGAAAGCCGGGAAACTCGCGCCGGATTTTGAAGTCAAAACGCTCGACGGCAAACCGCTGAAACTTTCCGACTTCAAAGGCAAATTTGTGCTGCTCGATTTTTGGGCGACCTGGTGCGGCCCGTGTGTGGCTGAAACGCCGAGTCTGAAGGCCGCGTGGGAAGCGTTTCAAGGTGACCCGCGCTTCACGATCGTCAGTTTGAGCCTGGATCCTGAAGCCGCCGCGCCGCGCAATTACGCCGCCAGGAACGGTCTCGGCTGGACCCAAGGTTTTTTGGGCGACTGGTCCAAAAGTGACGTTCCCGAGCGCTTTGGCGTCGAAGGCATTCCGGCCATTTTTCTGATCGGTCCGGACGGGAAAATCGTCGCACGCGATTTGCGCGGCGAAGCGATCAAGGCTGCCGTGGCCACGGCACTGCAAAGGAATTGACGCAGGCGGTGCTACGGGCGCTCGACTTTGCGACTGTTTTTCGGTCAAATCGTCTCCATGCCTGAACCGCGATCGTTGATCCGCCCGCTGGTGCGCAAGTTGCGTCCTTACACTTATGGCGAGCAGCCGAAGATTAAGGGTTTGATCAAGCTCAACACGAACGAGAATCCGTATCCGCCATCGCCGAAGGTGCTCGCAGCAGTCAAGGCGTCGGTGGACGAACGGTTACGACTGTATCCGAACCCAACGGCGCAGGCATTGCGTGAAAAGCTGGCCAGGCTGCATGGTTGTCATGCGGACAATATCATCGTCGGCAACGGTTCGGATGAATTGCTGGCGCTGGCCACGCGGTGCTTTGTGGAGCCGGTAGCCGCCAATGTAAATCGGCGGAAAATCCGCGCTTTCACAAGCGCGGCTACGGTCCAATACTTCACGCCAAGTTACTCGCTGTATCCGGTGTTGGCGGGCATTCATGGCGCAGGGAAAAATCCTGTGCCGCTCAAGCCGGATTTTTCGATGCCAAATGTGGCGGAATTAAAAAAAGGGAAGCCGCCTGAAGGCGGAACTCCAAACCGGTGGAATTTTAATGCGGCGCTGACTTATGTGACGACACCCAACGCACCGGGCGGGCGCGGTTACCGGACATCGCAGTTGGAAAAGCTTTGTCGCGCCCAAATGGGCGTCGTCATTCTCGACGAGGCTTATGTGGATTTCGCGGATGAAGACGCCATGAAGCTGGCGTTGAAGTATCCGCATGTCATCGTGGCGCGGACATTCTCGAAAGCCTATTCACTCTGTTTCCAGCGCGTCGGCTATCTGGTTGGACATCGCGATCTCATCGCCGCGTTGCACAAAATCCGTGACAGTTACAATGTGAACGGCCTCGGCCAGATTGGCGCCGACGCCGCGTTGGGCGATTTGAAATACTACCGCGCGAACTTCAAAAGGATCGTCGCGACACGCGAGTGGCTTTCGCGCGAGTTGACGAAGCTGGGCTTCCGGGTTTTTCCGAGCCAGACGAATTTCATTCTCGTCCAGCCCTTGCGATTTACCGCGCCCGAATGGCTCCAGAGGTTGCGCGCGCAAAAAATCCTCGTCCGCTGGTTCAGCTTTCCGGAGGTGAAAAACTATCTGCGCATCACAATCGGGACGCCAGCGGAGGCAACGACCCTGGTCATGGTGGCCAGGAAAATCCTGCGCGATTAGGCCTCTTTTAAGGTTAAATTCCCTGTCCGGGTGAGCACGGTTTTTGCTCATAACCAGCCATGTATCTGGATTACTACGGTTTGACGCAGGCGCCGTTTGACATCACGCCGAACCCGCGCTTCCTGTTTCACAGCACGAAACATCGCGAGGCGATCAATCATTTGCTGTACGGCATCCGCGAGCGCAAGGGTTTCGTCCAGCTCACCGGCGAAGTGGGCGCGGGCAAGACGACGTTGTGCCGCGCGTTGCTCGAAAAGCTTGATGAACGTTTTTCCACCGCGCTGATTCTCAATCCGGTGATGAGCGCCGAGGAACTGGTGCGGGCCATCGCCGCCGAATTCGGCCTGGACGTAACGGGCCGCGACCGTTTGGAAACCATCGCGACCATCAATGAGCATCTGCTGACTCAGGCGCAAAGCGGCCGGGAATGCGTGCTCATTATTGATGAGGCGCAGGATTTAACGGACGATCTGCTCGAACAGGTGCGGTTGCTTTCCAACATCGAACTGGACGACCGCAAGTTGTTGCAGATTGTCCTGCTCGGCCAGCCGGAATTGCGCGATCGCCTGAACAATCCCCGTCTGCGCCAGCTTCGCCAGCGCATTACGGTGCGTTACCATCTTGCGCCCTTGACACGGAATGAGGTCGGCCAGTATGTCCAGCACCGGCTCGAACTGGCCGGCGCCGACGGCGCGCCACAATTCACGCAACCTGCGTTCTGGCGCATCTTCCATTACAGCGGCGGCATTCCGCGGCTGGTCAACGCCGTTTGCGACAAGGCGTTGCTCGCCGGTTTTGTCGAACAATCCGAACGCATTAACTACTGGATGGTCAGCCGGGCCATCCGCGAACTCGAAGGAGACATCCACGTATGAGCCTGATCAATGACGCACTCAAGCAAACCAAGCAGTCGCAGCCGCAAGATCCGCCTGTCAACCCGCCAACGCTGTCGCCGGTCGAATCCGCGGTGCCGGGAGGCGGAAGTTGGCTGACGCCCGTAATGATCATTTTGTTACTCGCTGCCGCCGGAATTTTCATTGGGTTATCCCTGTCCAAACACTCCCCGCCGTTTCCCAGTACGCCGTTGATGGCCGCGACGACCACGCAACGAGTGGAAACCGCCGTGGTTGTCCCGAGGGCGGTGACCAATCCCCCGCCGGATACAAATGCGGCAGCGGCGATCGCATCCCGGCCGCCGGAGCCGAAGCTGCAAGGCATATTATTTGCCGCCACGCGACCGTGTGCCATCGTGAGCGGCAAAACGGTGTTTGTCGGCGATCAAATAAATGAATTCCGGGTGGCAGCGATTTCGAAAGACTCCGTTACTCTGCAGAGTGAGACGGCAACGAACGTTCTAAGCTTGAGTCTGCGATAGCCTTCACGCCATTTTATCGCGTGCATTTCCTGAAAAGGCTCCTGGGAACATCGCCTTTGATGGCCCGCGTGGCGCCGTTTGTGATTTTTCTCGGGCTGACGTTTTGTCAGGGCCAATTCGGCGCGGCGTCGGCCTACTGGTTTTATCTGGCCAAAACTCTGGTTGCCGTATGGTTGATTTGGGAAATGCATCCGCAGGTTCTTGAGATGCGCTGGGCGATAAGCTGGGAGGCGGTGGTCATCGGCATTGGCGTGTTTGTCCTGTGGGTCGGGCTGGATCCATTTTATCCGAAATTCCTGACCAGTGGCGTGGTCTGGAACCCTCATGAGCAATTCGGCGAAAATTCGGCGCTGGCGTGGCTGATGATGGTGACGCGGATTCTCGGTTCGACGCTGGTGGTGCCGCCGCTGGAGGAGGTTTTTTACCGGTCGTTTTTGTATCGCTACATCGTCAAGCCGGATTTCCTGTCTGTGTCGCTGAACCGGTTTTTGTTGTGGCCGTTCCTGGCCGCCGCGGCCGTGTTCGGTCTTTCCCATTTCCAATGGCTGGCGGGCATCTTGTGCGGCATGGCGTATCAGTGGCTGGTGCTGCGCAAGAATCGCCTGGGTGACGCGATGACGGCGCACGCGATTACGAATTTTCTGCTGGGGGTGTGGGTTGTCTGGCGTGGCGCGTGGCAGTTCTGGTAGGGCGCGTCACTCCGTGCGCGCCGTGGTCCGCAATCGCGGCGGGCAGAGGGCTGCCCGCCCTACCGGTCGCGAATATTACTTCGCTTCGAGGTTGATGTTGTATTGCTCCAGGGTGGCGCCTTCCTGCTGCGCCAGAGCGGCGAGCGCTTCTTCGTAATTGGCGAGCGCGCGAATTTCCGCCGAGCGGGCGGCGGTCAGGTTGTTCTGGTAGGTCAGCACTTCGAAGGTGGTGGCCTTGCCGACGGCATAGGTTTTCTGTTCGGCATCAAGCGCCGCCTCGGCGTAAATGCGGGCCTGCCGCGTGGCTTGCACACTTTCGTAATTGGACTGCGCTGTCTTCACGGCATTATCAATCTCCACCATGATGTTTTGTTCCAGTTGCTTGAGCTTCAATAAAAGCTGCTGCAATGTCACTTTGTCGGATTTGACGGTGTTGCGCGGCCCGACATTGCTCAACGGCATTTTCAACTGCGCGCCGTAATAGTAATTCGGAGCATTGCCCTCTCTGACCTGGTCAAAGGAGGCGTCGAATTCCCTGCCCGCGCCGTTGAAACCATAAGAGCCAAGCAAGTCGAGTTCGGGAAAGAGCTGGTTGCGGTCAAATTTCAATTGAATGCCCTGGCGCTCAACACTCAGCCGGGCCTGCAACAAGTCGGGACGCTCGGTCATACCTTTGCCCCAACTGCTCTGCAAATCAAACGATTGCAGCGGGGCTTCCAGCGTGGCGGTGGGTTGGATGTCCACGTCATGCGTTTTGGAGTAGCTGTCGGTGAGCAGGTTCTTCAGGGTGTTCTGGTCCGTATCGAGCGTGCTTTGCGCCGCGATCAGACTGGCCCTGGCCTGCGCCACCTGTGATTCATCCTGTTGCACACTCAGGATGGCCAGCGTGCCAATCTGCACACGCTGCTTGTCCTGATCCAACTGCGTTTGGGCCAGGTCCAATGCCTGTTGCTGCACCTGCACGTTCTGCTGGGCGAAAATGAGTTCGTAATAGGCGTTGATGACGGCGGTGACGGAGGTGATGAGTTGCTGGCGCACTCCCTGTTCGTCGTTTTTCAACTGGTTTTTGGCCAGGCGAATCGTCAGCCGCGTGCTGTCAATCCAGAAATTCTTCAACAACGGTTGAGTCAGGGTCACGCCGATGCTGCCAAAAGAACTGTCAAATAGACCTGCTCCAGATGCGCCATATTGTTCCGAAATGTTGCCGCTGAAAGTATATTGCAATCCTGACAGCGGAAGCGTTCCGGTAAGGCCAGAATCAAAACTGTTCGCGTCGGATATGGCAGGCGGGGTTTGGCCGTTGATAACCGAGTTGAAACGGCCAGGCGTCACATCATAATTGTGCTGGCCCGAAATGCTGAAGCCCGGGTCATAGCCGCCGTAGGCCGCGCGCAGGTTATAAAGCGAGATTTGCGGCTGGTAACGCTCGATTTGCACGTCAAAATTCTGCTGCAACGCCTGCTGGATGCAGTCCTGGAGCGACATGGCGCGCGTCGCAACGGTGTTGGTGCCGGTTTGCGCGGCGGCTGTGAAGGCCGCGAGAAAAATAAACAAGGAAACGCTGAAACTTTTCATCTTGCCAAAAAAGTGCATGATCCGCGCTGGTTCAATAAACTCCGGGTCGCGGCCAAAGTTGCGTTTGCCGTCAGACCCGTCAAACCAAAGACGCTCCGGTTTGCCCGAAGGTAACCATCCGGTTAATTCGGAGTTGCACCCGGCCCGACCGGTGCCGGCGACGCGTCCTCAATTCTGGCATTTTGTTCAAGGAACGCCAGCACCTTTTCTTGCGCAACCTGGTCATACAACTCAATCACGCCATTGCGCTTCTGCAAATCTTTGAGGAATTTGTCCGGCGGGATCTGGTACATTGCCGCCAGCGTCTGCGCCCGCCGCAGCACTTCCTCCTGCGTCACCTTGATGCTTTCCTGCTCGGCGATGCGCTGGATCAAAAACGCCAGTTTCACCCGCTCCTTCGCGCTGCGCGTGGCGGCGGAATAAATTTCGTCCTTTTGTTTTTCAATCGCGTCGCGCGCCACACCGCGCTGCGAATTTTCGCGCACGATGTCATAAACCACATTGCGCGTTTCGTGCGCCACGGCCGACTCCGGCAGATCAAAATTCACCCGGTCGAGCAAGCCGCGGACAACCTGGTTGCGAACCGCCTTGGTCTGCGAATATTTCAACTCATTTTCCAAGTCGCGGCGCACCCCTTCGCGGAGCTTTTCCAGGTTTTCCGCGCCGTATTTTTTGGCAAACGCGTCGTCCATCGCCGGCAATGCCTTTTCCTTCACCTCAACCAGTTCCACGTCGAAGATGCCTTTCCTGCCCGCCAGTTCCTTGGTGGCGAAATCGGCGGGAAAATCCGTGTTGACCGCGCGCTTATCGCCCGCCTTCGCGCCGATGAGTTGGTCGGCAAAGCCGGGGAGGAAGGTTTCCGGCCCTACGTCCACCCAGAAATTCTTCTGTTCGGCCAGCCCCTTCGCCGTCGGCGCCACTTCAAGGATCGGCTTCCCGTCGCACGTGCCGGTGTAATTCACCACCGCGATGTCGCCCAGGCGCAGTTCGCGTGCGACCGTTTCAAATTTGACGTGTTGTTGCGCCAGCAGCTTCATCGCGCGCTCCACGTCTGCCTCCGTAACTGATTTTACTTCGCGTTTGGCGGGCAGCCCCTTGTAATCCGGCAGTTGGAATTCCGGCGCGGTCTCAATGGTCGCGGCAAATTGGAGCGCCTGGCCGGGGCCAAACTGGATTTCCTCGATGTCCGGGTAGCCGACCACGGCGATTTTCTTTTCATCCACCGCCTGGCGGTACGCGTCGCCGATGAGCTTGCGTTTGACCTCGTCTTTGATGTCCGCCTCGTATTTTTTGAGCACCATGGCGCGCGGCGCCTTGCCGGGACGAAAACCGGGCAGCGCCGCTTGTTTTTGGAATTCCCGGGTCGTGGCGTCAAAGGCCTCGTCCACGGCCTTCACGTCCACTTCCACCCGGAGCAATTTTTTGCACGGAGCCAGATTTTCAACGGTGACGTTCACAATAATTTTCGATTTATAGCTTCTCAGCGAGTCATGCAGGTTAATTAAACCCTGCCGGGAACGTCAATGGTTTTAATGGCTTGCCGCGGGCATTTCCGCTTTGATGTTGCCGAAATGAGACAAAGCATAATCTTCATTACCGGCACAGACACCGGCGTCGGCAAAACCGTGCTGACCGGGTTGCTCGCGCGATATTTGCGCGAACGCGGTGTCAACGTCGCGGCACTCAAACCAGTCTGTTCCGGCGGACGTGACGATGCCCGCGTTCTCCATGCGGTGCTGAACGGCGCGCTGACACTGGCTGAAGTCAATCCCTGGCATTTCCATGCACCGGTGGCTCCATTGCTCGCCGCGCGCCAGGAACGCAAACGCGTCAGGCTCGCCGATGTGTTGGCGCATATCCGGGCGATGCACGAACGTTTTGACGTTTTGCTCGTCGAAGGCGCCGGCGGTTTGCTGAGTCCACTCGGCGAACATTTCGACTCACGCGATTTGATAGCGTCATTACGCGCCACGCCCATTATCGTCGGTTCGAATCAGCTCGGCGCGGTGAATCAGGTTTTACTCGCTCTCGAAGCGTTGCCGCCTGTCGCCCGGCGCAAAGCGGGAGTCGTGTTGGTGTCGCCGCCCAGGCCGGATGCCTCCACGAAGACCAACACCGGTCTGTTGGCGGAGCATTTTGATGGGAAACGGATTTTCCGGCTGCCGTGGCTGGGTGAACGATTCAATGGAGCACGGGTATTGAAAAAATCACCGGTGCGGAAGGCGGTTGAAGAACTGGCATCATCATTTCAAATTTTTCTGTAAAAAGTCATTGCATTTTCCGGGCGGGCGGGTAGTAATTTGTGAGGGCAGGAAATGTGCTCGACCGCCTGCCCCTTGGCCGCTACATCGGTTCCTCACGACCAGGTTAATTTGTCGGCATGATGAACGTATTATCGTTTGCTGTCGTGGGGGCCGCTTCCAATCAGGCGGAACTCATTTATGTTTGGAAACAGGCGACGCCGGAAGGCAAGGCCGTCATCGCCTGTCTGGTGGTGTTTTCCGTGATTGCCTGGTCGGTGATGACGTCCAAGGCGCTGCAAATGCGCCGCGCCCGCCGGCTGAATTATTATTTCAACGAGGAGTTTCGGTCGCAAAAATCCGTGCTCGATCTGTTTGACCGCAAGCTGCAGGTCGAGGGCTGCCCGCTGTACGAGGTTTACCGGGTCGGTTGCACGCAACTGGACGCGCGGTTACGCGGTCCCGGCGGTGAACGGCGCCGGCAGCGTGTGACGCTCAAAAACATGGAACACGTCAAACGCGCCATTGAAAACATCGTCGCGCAGGAGTCGTTGAAACTGGAATCCGGTTTGATCTGGCTCGCCATCGCCGTGAGCGGCGCGCCGTTTCTCGGTTTGCTCGGCACGGTCTGGGGCGTGATGAGCGCGTTCGGTGGTATCGCGCAGGCGCCGCAGGGTGCGGCCACGCTGGCGGCGATGGCGCCGGGTGTGGCCGCGGCGCTCATCACCACCGTGGCCGGCCTGCTCGTGGCCATTCCCTCGATGTTTGGTTACAACTGGTTGGTACACAATTTGCGGGTGTTTACGGTCGGACTCGATAATTTTGCGCAGGAACTGGTATCCAAAATGGAATCGGAATTTTTAGAGGAAGAATGAAAATTGGTCGAGAGTCGAAAGTCGAGAGTCGAGCGCGGAATTTTAACCGCGTGCCCGACTCTCGACCCTCGTCTCTCGACCCTCGACTGCCATGAGGCGATTTTCACAACGTAGCTACCTGGTGACGTTGAGCGAAATCAACATCACGCCGCTGCTCGACCTGGCGTTCGTGTTGCTCATTATTTTCGTCATCACCACGCCGTTGTTGGAGCAAAGCATCAACCTCAAGCTTCCCCGGGGCGGCCGGCCGGAACAAACTCCGAACAAACGCGACGTGCGCACGGTCGAAGTGAGCACCACGGGCGTGTATGCGCTCGACCGGCAACGCATGCAAAGTCTGGACCAGCTATTGACGGAACTGGCACGCGCCTTTCAGGCGAATCCCAATACGATTGTTTACATCCGGGCGGACAAGGACGGGCCCTACGGTAATGTGGCCGCCGTGATTGACGGCTGCCAGCACCTCGGCATCACGCGTTACTCGCTCCGCACCGAACCGACGAAATGAACCGGCTGCAAAAAAAGTGTGTTCTGGCCACGGCGGGTGTTCACCTGCTGTTGCTGGTAATCCTGGTGGTCGGGCCGGCATTCTTCCAGCCCCGTTCCAAAACAGACGACTTGCAGGTGCTCGATGTCATCCCCGCCAATTTGATTGACGCGGCGTTCAACAGCGGCATGCGCAACGCCCAGCCGCCCCCGCCTGCTCCCGTGATAACGCCGCCAACGCCGCCAACGCAACCGGCTCTCCCTCCACCTAAACCTGTCGAGCCAACGCCCACATTTGCGGAGCGAGTGGAGAAAATCTTCAAATCCGAACCGCCCAAACCCGCACCGGAAAAGGTCCAACCGCACAAAATCCAGGTCGACACCCACCTGGTCACCCGCAAGGCGCCCAAAAATGTTCCGGATAATCCGCACCAGGCGCAGGCGCTCCGTAAAGCCATCCAAAATTTAAGGAAGAATTTCTCACCCAGCACGACGGTGGACATGCCGGGCAACAGCAGCGTGGCCTATGCGAATTATGCTTCTGCCGTCAAAAGTATTTACGACCAGGCCTGGGCCCAGGTACCGCTGGACAGCGTTGCCAGCGAGGACGAGAACGTAAAAGCGAGAGTCGTCATTGCCAGCGACGGCACGGTGGTTTCTGCCCGGATCATTGACTCATCCGGCGACGCTGCTCTGGACACCTCGGTGCGAAAAACCCTTGAGCGCGTCACCTTCATTGCTCCATTTCCAGAAGGAACCACGGACAAACAGCGGGCCTATACCATCAACTTTAATCCCCAACTTAGAAAAATGCTCGAATGAAAAATTGCATTACAATTTGCCTGTCGGTTTTGTTTGCCGTTCTGGCCGCGGCTCTGTGTCGCGGTCAGAGCGAGCAGGGTGAAATCCAAATTACCCGTCCCGTTTCCGAGCTCGGTAACACCAAACCTGTGCCCGTTTCCATCGAAGGTTTCGGCCCCGAGGTCACGGACATTTTGAAATTCGACCTTTACGTCCAGGGCTTCACGTTTGTGGCTCCTGATGCCGCACAATATCAAATCAGCGGCAGCAGCGCCGACAGCGTGGTGGGCCGCGTCGTGGACCGCTTTGCCAAGCGTACTATCCTGTCGCGTTCGTACAACGGGGCGGCGTTGCGGCGCCAGGCGCACGCTTTTTCCGACGACGTGGTGCTGGCCATCACCGGCAAAAAGGGCATCGCCCAGACGAGAATTGCGTTCAAGGTCCAGGCTGCCAGCGGCAACGGTGAGATCCACGTCGCCGATTTTGACGGGCACAACTACCAGGCCGTGACACACGACGGCACCATCGTTTCTGCGCCGTCGTGGGTGCCCGGCCGGGCGGCCCTTTATTACAATTCTTACAAACTCAACAACCCGGACATTTTTTACCACAATCTCAATACCGGCGAGCGGCATGTTATCGCGCATTACAGCGGATCCAACATCAGCCCGGCGGCCTCGCCCGACGGCTCGCGGGTGGCCATGATCATGAGCCGCAGCGGCAGCCCGAACGTCTGGGTCGCCAACGCCGACGGTTCCAATCCGCGGAAGCTGACCTCCACCAGCGAGGATTCATCGCCCTGCTGGTCGCCCGACGGGCAATGGATTTGTTTCGCCACCAAAATGCACGAACGCCGCGTGCTGGCGAAGGTTCCCGCGGACGGCGGCGAGGTGCAGGTCATCCGCACCCCCGGCACACCGAACCCGACGGAGCCCGACTGGTCGCCGGATGGCAAGTGGATCGCCTTCACGATGCAGGCAGGTGAGTTCGACATCTGCGTGATGCCGGCGGACGGCAGTGCCTCGCCCGTGATTCTGGTGCGAGGCGAGGATCCGTCCTGGTCGGCAAATTCCCGGACGCTCATTTACGCGCAGCGCACCGGCGGCCATTACGTGTTGTCTTTGCTTGACGTGTACACAAAACAAGTCAAGGATATTCACCAGATTTCGGGCAGTGATTCCGAACCGGCCTGGGCGAAATGAATTTTAACTGTTTTAACCAACCTTTAACCGAAGAAAAAATTATGAAAATGATGAACCTGGTTTACCCCATGACACTGGCATTGGCGGTCACTCTCGCCGCCACCGGTTGCCGCAACCATCGGCCCTACGGCGTCACACCCATCCCGAACGGACGGGGAGGCCAAGTCGGCGACGTGGGTGCGGGCAATACTTTGTCGAGTAGCCAGATGGCTGGCGGCGGCCCGCAGACGGACATCAATAGTTTTGACAACATGACCCAGGACCGTGCGGCACTGGCGAATTACACGATTCATTTTGCCTTTGACAGTTCTACCATCCGGCACAGTGAAGACGCGAATCTTCAATCCGTGGCGTCGGCCTTGAACTCTGACCGCAGCACCAAACTGATCATCGAGGGCAATTGCGACGAGCGCGGCACCGAGGAATACAACCGCTCGCTTGGCGATCGGCGCGCGCTGGCGGCGCGCGAGGCACTGGCCAAACTGGGCGTCGATCCGGCCCGCGTCCGCACCATGAGTTATGGCAAGGACAAGCCGGTGGATCCCGGCCACAATGAATCGGCCTGGTCACAGAATCGCCGGGACGACTTTGTGCTGTTGCATCCCAAAACGGGTGCGTGATTTTGGGAGGGACGCCGTGTCGGCGTCCGTTCCGGCTTGATGGCGGCGTCTTGATTGGGTGGCGGTGTTGCTTCCAGTTATTTTAATTGGAACACAGGCGGCCTGAGTTGCCTCTTTACTAACAGCGGAACCGGGCGTAACCTGTCAAAGGCTCGACAAAACTTATGAATGTCATATTTGCAAGTATGCTGGGTGGCTGGGAATGGGTCATTGTGATCCTGGCGGTCCTGCTTTTGTTTGGCGCCAGGAAGATTCCCGAACTGGCCCGCGGTTTGGGCCAGGGAATCAAGGAATTCAAAAAGGCGACGCGCGAAGTGACGGATGAGATTCACAACGCGGCGGAAGAACAACCCGCGGCCCCCAAAAAATCCGTCACGGACAGCCAATCACAGTCCGCCCAAACTGTTTCACAATCCACCAATCCGCCGAAGGTTTGACGGCGGTGGTTTTTCGGCATGGCCGGCGACCACGAAACGGAACGCCCCGACGAGGCCGAAGGCGGCCCGGTAAAGACCTTTCTCGAACACCTCGAGGACTTCCGATGGGTGCTCATCAAAAGCATTGTTGCGTTGTTCCTGGGAATGCTGATCTGCCTCTTCGCGGCCAATCACGTTGTCGGTATCATCAAATGGCCACTGGACCATGCTTACCGCTACCACAACATTACCAACCAGACGGTTGTCGTCAGCTTCGGCACGAATCACCTCGGCAATTTTCAGCTCACGCCGGAACAGGAAAAATCCCTGAACCTCAGTACGAACCGTTTTGTGGCCGTTACCGTAGAACCGCTCACGTTGGGCACCAACCACGTGCTCGGATGGCGCGTCAGTGACAGTCCGGCTGCCCTCGCTGCCGCGCGGAAAACGAACATCGAACTGGTCAACCTGAGTCCGGCGGGCGGATTTATCGTGGCGTTCCAGGTCGCGCTTTACGGCGGTGCCTTGCTGGCGTCGCCGTTCATTTTTTACTTTATTGCCGGGTTTGTCTTTCCGGCGCTGAAAATCCGCGAGCGCAAATACGTTTATCATGGACTGGTTATTGGGATCGGCCTGTTCCTCACCGGCGTGGCGTTTTGTTATTTCATTTTAATGCCGGTCGCGCTGGCGGCGGCGCAGATGTACTCGCAGTGGCTCGGATTTGGCGCCCTGCAATGGCGGGCGGAGGATTACATCAGTTTCGTCTGCAAATTCATGCTTGGCATGGGGCTGGGTTTCGAATTGCCGGTGGTGATTTTGACCCTGGTAAAAATCGGCGTGATTGACTACCGCACGCTGGCCAAGGCGCGGCGTTACATGATTGTGATCAATTTAATCCTCGGCGCGGTGCTCACCACGCCCGAACCGATTACGCAACTGGTCATGTTTGTGCCGTTGCAGGGGCTTTACGAAATCACCGTCTGGATTGCGTGGTATTGGGATCGCCGGGAAAAGAAACGGGCGCGAGATGCCGGGGCGCCGGCCAGCCCCGAAATCAGCCCGCCCGAAAAGTAAAATAAAACACGCTTTACATCCGGTGGATTTGCCGTAAGCTGGCTTGGTCAATTCGAGAATTTATGCGTAACGCACTTACCTTTCTCAGCGTGGTTGCCTTGGCTGCGTTGTTGACTTCCGGCTGCGCGGGGCCGGAGGCCAAACTCGGCCGCGGCATGAGTAATTTTGCCGAAGTTGCCCGCATGGGCGAATTGCGCCAGTCCGTGGAGGAAACCGCCGTGTTCGAGTCGCCCGACGCCGGTTACACCGTTGGTTTTGTTCGCGGTTTCGACCGTTCCGTGGAGCGCACGGGAGTGGGACTTTTTGAAATCATTACTTTTCCGTTCCCGCCCTATCGTCCCATTCTTTCGAGACCCGTTTATCCCGACAATTACACTCCCGGTTTGATATCCGACTCAATGTTTGACACCGATACTTACGTTGGCATGAGCGGCGGCGACGTTGCTCCGTTCGTTCCCGGCAGCCGGTTTAAGGTGTTCGACAATAACTGAACGTGGCCGCAATACTGTTGATCGACGCGCCAGCCGCTTGTCGCTGGCGCGTTTTGTTTTTTTGAAGCCCGATGCGCCTGGAAAAAAAATCGCCCTGCAAGGTCAACCTGCTGCTGAATGTCCTCGGTCGGAACACCGATGGCTTTCACGAGCTGGAAACCGTCCTGCATCCCGTCAAGGTGTGGGATCAACTGACGTTTGCCCGCGATGGCAACGGGGTGGAACTCTCGTGTTCCGACGGGAACCTGCCGACGGATTCGCAGAATCTGGTTTGCCGCGCCGCGACCGCGTTTTTGTCAGCGGCAAACATCACCGCCGGTGTAAAAATTCATCTGGAAAAGAAAATCCCGCTGGCGGCCGGTCTCGGAGGAGGCAGTGGCAACGCCGCCACCACCCTGCTCGCTTTGAACGAGCTTTTCAACCAGCCGCTCGCGCCGGCAAAGTTGAGCGAACTGGCCGCGTCCCTCGGTTCGGATGTGCCGTTCTTTTTACAGAATAAACCGGCCCTGGCCACCGGTCGTGGTGAGAAAATCCAGACGCTCGACTTTTTCCCCGTGCTCCGCGACAAGGCATTTCTGTTGATTCATCCCGGTTTTGGCATCGCCACGCCTTGGGCATATCAGAACCTGGCGCGTTTCCCGGAAATTTTGAATGGAAGAAAAGGCCGCGCCCGGAAATTGATTATAGAACTTCAGGCCAATGATTGGCCCGCCGTCGCTGACGGCTTGTACAACTCGCTTGAGGCGCCGGTGCTCAAAAAATATCCGGTGCTCGCGTTGTTTCAGGAATTTCTGCGCGCGAATGGCGCGCTGGCCGCGCTCATGTCCGGCAGCGGCTCGACCACGTTCGCCATCGTCGAAAACGTTGCCGCCGGTGAAACGCTGGTGGAAAAATTCAAGGCGAAGTTTGGCGATACTTGCTGGACAGCGGTGGTAAAAATTTGAACAGAAGAAAACGAAGCGAACAAAGATTTCCTGAAGAAACAGCCGCCGCGGGATAAAAAACTTCGTTTCCTTTGTTTGCTTCTGTTCAATTCCGTTTTTTGAACTTCACCAGCGCGAACTCGATCATTTCCTTTGCCTCCGGAATTTTGAGTGCTAGCGCGGCGAGCCCGTAAAACAATCCGGCGATTCCGGCAGGCACAAACACCGCGCCGATTTTCAACGCAATCGTTGCGTGGCCGATGGAATGCTCCCACCAGCGCCAGCTGCCGAAGGCAATCAGACCGGCAACCAGCATCAACGCCAGCAGGCGCACCAGATTCCGGCGTAACGGTCCCATTTCGAGTGTGCCGAGTTTCTTCCGCAATGCGAACGACAGCAGTCCGACGTTGAGGCAGGAAGTCAGGGTATTGGCAATGCCCGGCGCGCCTTCCTGCACAGAATGAAGCAGTGCGCCGGCGGTGATGAGATTCAACACCAGGCAGGCCAGACTGATTTTCATCGGCGTTTGGGTGTCACCCAGTGCGTAAAAGGCGCGCGCCAGAATATTCACGGTCGAAAACATCACCAGCCCCGGCGCGAGGCAGGTGAGTGCAAACGAGACCCGGATGGTAGAATCGGCGTGGAATCTACCGTGCTCGAAGAGCAGTCGCACGATCGGCTCGGCCAGGGTGACGAGCAGGACGGACGCGATCAGATTCAAAAAAAACAGCGTGGACAGGCCGTGTCGCAAGGTGGCGCGAAATTCCGGATAGTTTTTGTCGGTCGCGAGGCCGGATAACGTCGGCAGCAAATATGTCGCAAGCGAAATGCCGAACATGCCTTGGGGCAATTCCATCAGTCGCACCGCGCCGTTGAAGGACGAAACGATGCCGGTGCCGACGAAAAGCGCGATCAACTGGACCAGCGCGACGTTGATTTGGAACGCGGCGACGCCGATGGTGCCGGGGATCATTTTGTAAATCACGCGGCGTACGGTTTCGTCGCGCCACGGCGAAACCCAGCGATACCGAAAACCATCGAGCCAAAGCGTGGGCAGTTGAAATGCCGCCTGGGCGGCCCCGGCCGCCAGTACGCCATAGGCGAGCGCGAAAATTTGCACCGGCAGTCTCTGTTCCTTCGGCAGTCCCACTCCGAATTTCGGCGCAAGCCAGTAAACCGACGCAATCATCACCACGTTGAGCATCGTCGCGCCCATCGCCGGGATGAAAAAGTGACCACGCGCATTGAGCATCCCCATCATGGCCGCGGCGAGACAGACCAGTAACATGTAGGGAAACATCACGCGCAGTAGCCGCAGCATCAGTTGCAGGTGGGGCGCAAACTGATGCATGGCCAGGGTGATGGAAATGCCGGCGATAACGAGGGCAATGACAACGCTCGCTGCGACAACCAATCCCGAAATGACGGCATTGGCCGCGCGCCACATTTCTGCTTCGCCATGAGTTTTTTCCTTTTCCTTGAAAACCGGAATGAACGCCGCTGTCAACGCGCCTTCACCGAGCAATCGCCGAAAGAGATTCGGGACGGTGAACGCGTATTGGAAGGCATCGTTGACCCAGCCGGTGCCCATGAAGCCGTAATAAACCATCTCGCGCACCATGCCGAGCAGGCGGCTGGTGAAGGTGGCGGCGGCCATCGCGCCGGACGACTTCAGCATTTGTGACATCGGCGAAGATTAAAGTCCAAAGCCCGAAGTCCAAAGTCCAAAGTTTCCTCATCGTCCTCATCCTCGTAATCGAACCGCAAAAAATCGAGGACGAGGGCGAGCAGGAGAATGAGGACGATAGAGACAATTGGCCATTGGCAATTGGAAACCGGCAATTTATTCTGCCGAGGTGAGCATTCTGGAAGAACTGAAATGGCGAGGACTTCTTGCCGATTGCACCGACGCGCCGGAACTCGCAAAGAAAGTTTCCACCCCCGTCGCACTTTACTGCGGCTTCGATCCGACGGCGGACAGCCTGCATGTCGGCAATCTGGTGCCGCTGCTCGCGCTGCGCCGGTTTCAACTGCTCGGCCATCATCCCATTGCCGTCGCCGGCGGCGCGACTGGTTCCATCGGTGATCCCAGCGGCAAGACGCAGGAGCGGCAGTTGCTCACGAAGGAGGCACTGGAACGCAACATCGCCAGTGTGAAGGAACAACTCAAGCGACTGCTCGATTTTGAAACCAAAACCAATCCGGCGCGGCTCGTGGACAATGCTTCGTGGACGGCGAATGTTTCGTTCCTCGATTTTCTGCGCGACATTGGCAAACATTTTTCGGTCAACCAGATGGTCGCCAAGGAAAGCGTTCGCGCCCGGATGGAAGACCGCGAAGTCGGCATCAGTTACACCGAATTCAGCTACATGCTCCTCCAGGCGTTCGACTTTTTGGTGCTCTACGGGAAGCACGGATGCGAACTGCAAATCGGCGGCAGCGATCAATGGGGTAACATCACCGCTGGTATTGACCTCATCCGGAAGAAGCTGGGCAAGACGGCTTACGGTCTCACTTTACCGCTCATCACCAACGCCGACGGCACCAAATTCGGCAAGACCGAGGCCGGCGCCATCTGGCTCGATCCGAAACGCACCAGTGTTTATAAATTTTATCAATTCTGGATCAACACGGACGACCGCGACGTCATCCGCTACCTGAAATACTTCACCTTTTTATCGAAGGAAGAAATTGAGACGTTGGAAAAGAAACATGCAGAAAATCCCGGTGTCCGGGAAGCCCACAAGGCGCTGGCCAAATCCGCCACCGATTTGATTCACGGTCCGGCTGCTACCGCGGAAACAATACGAGCCAGCGAAATTTTATTTGGCGGCGAACTGAAAGGCGTTGCCGAGAGCACCTTCAACGAAATCGTCGGCGAAGTGCCGACGAAGGAAATTGAGAAAACGAAACTCGGCGGTTCGGGTTTGCCACTGGTCGAACTTCTGGTTCAGGCCGGTCTGTGTTCGTCCAAAGGTCAGGCGCGGAAAGACATTGAAGGCGGCGGCGTGAATATCAACAACATCCGTGAAGCCAGTGCTACTCGCGCGGTGACAGCGAACGATTTGCTTTTCGGCAAGCACCTCCTGCTTCGCAAAGGCAAAAAGAATTACGTCGTCGTAACGGTGAAGTAATGAGGAGCGCGGACGGCTCGTCCGCGTTATCGCGGGCAAGCTGCCCGCGCTCCATTTCAAAGCTTCGCAAAAATCCGGTTGGCTTGCTCCAGTGTTTCCTTCGAGCCGATGTCGAACCAGAGTCCCGGCACGCGCCAGGTGTACACGGGTGTGCGCGGGTAAAGCCACTGCACGAGACGGCCCGGTTGGTCGTGGTTGTTATCTTCGGAGACATATTGTTTGATAAGCGGGATGGTTGCTTGGGGATAATAGTACAGCGCGATGCCGGCCATCGTGCTCGCCGGATGCTGGGGTTTTTCCTCGAAGGCGATGATCCGGCCATCGGCCGCCACGGAAATAGAACTGTATTTTTTGATCTCCTCGAGATTGCCCACGTCGTAAAGCGCCAGCACCGGCGCGTTTTTCTCGCGGCAACATTTCCCAAAATCGCCGAGCTTTTCGCTGAACAGGTTGTCCCCGGCTACCACGATCAAATCGTCGTGCACATTTTGGGTTTGGAGCACGTAATGGATATCACCGATGGCGCCAAGTTTATTGGCCTCGCTGGTCGTACCGTCGTTGACGACGGTGAACTCCAGGTTCGATTTGGCGGCAGGATGCCGTTCCGACCATTTCTGAAAGTGACCGGCAAATTTGGCGTTGGTCACGATGTAAATCCGGTCAATGCCGCCGATGGGTGAAAGGTTGTCGAGGACATGTTCAATCATCGGCTTGCCGGCAACCGACAGCAGCGGCTTCGGCTGGTTCAGGGTAAGCGGGTACAGTCGCGTGGCGTAACCGGCGGCTAAGATGATAACTTTCATGTCCGGGAATCAGTCCCTATGGCGGGGAGCATTATTTGCCGTGGGTACCTGAGTCGTCAAACAGATATGTCATTTCCGGAGGATAAAGTTCCGCGCACGCGCCAATGAAAATCAATGCACTGAGCGTTGCTTGAAATGAACCAACGTCGTCTCGCGCAGGCGGTTGGCGGCCTGTTCGGGCGTGAGGTCGCGCTGCGGTTCGGCAAGCATTTCGTAGCCCACCATGAATTTTTTCACCGTGGCGGAACGCAGCAACGGCGGGTAAAAATGGGCGTGTAACTGCCAGTGTTTGTAATGACCATCATCCGTCGGCGCGCCGTGCCAGCCCATCGAATACGGAAAACTCGTCTCAAACAGATTATCGTAACGCGTAAGGCCGCGCTTCAAGATGTCCGCCAGACTCCGGCGCTCGTCGGCGGTCAGCTCCGGCAAGCGCTGGACGTGGCGCCGCGGCAGCAGCAGCAGTTCAAACGGCCAGACAGCCCAATAGGGCACCACCATGACCCAGTGCGGATTGGATTCAATGATGCGTTCTTTCGACTGCAATTCGGTTTCCAGATAATCCAACAAAAGCGGGCGTTGATGTTTTCCGAAGTGAGACTTTTGAGTGCGATCCTCCGGCGCCACGAGCCGGGGCAGGAAATTCCCCGCCCAAATCTGGCCGTGAGGGTGTGGATTCGAGCAGCCCATGATTTCGCCCTTGTTCTCGAAAATCTGCACCCAGCGATACTTGGCGCCCAGTTGGTTGATTTGCTCCGCCCAGACATTCACTACGCGCAGAATGTCCGCCTCCGCCATTTCCGGCAACGTGAGGTCGTGGCGCGGTGAGAAACAAATGACCCGGCATTCGCCGCGAACCGATTCACAACGCAACAAATCGCCGGTGACGCCACCGATGGGCGGCACATCCGGGAGCAGCGCGGCGAAGTCATTGGTGAACACAAATGGCTCCGTGTAGTTGGGATTCACCGCGCCTCCCGCGCGCAGATTTCCCGGGCAGAGGTAACACCCCGGGACGTGCGCCGGACGGTCGGCCGAGGCACCGTCTTCGCGCCGGCCCTGCCACGGGCGTTGCGTGCGATGCGGTGAGACCAGCACCCATTCGCCGCTCAAAGGGTCATAGCGGCGGTGCGGATAAAGATACGGGTCAAAATTCACAATTTTATGGCCGGTGGAACAGTCGGGTTGTCATCCGGCTTGCCGTTGACGCGGGCGGGCGCAAATTCAAATAACCGCCCGGGCCGCGATCCAAACGCCAGATAGTGAGATTCACGGATCAAGTTTTGCTTTCAAAAAGGCTCGGCGCGGTCTGGCGGGCGAGTTCCTGGCAACGGGCATGAATTTCCGCGGGCGATTCGCACTGAAGCGCGAATTCAGCCAGTGCCTGGGCTTCGCTCAATTTGAGCCGGCGAACGATATATTTGACCTGAGCAACGACGGTCGGCGCGGCGCTCAGTTCATCCACCCCCAGACCGATCAACAGCGGCGCCAGCACGGGATCGCCGGCGACTTCACCGCAGACACCCACCCAGATGCCGTGCCGATGCGCCGCATCCACCGTGGTCTTGATGAGGCGGATGATCGCGGGGTGCGTCGGTTCATAAAGGTGTGAAACCTTCTCGTTCGTTCGGTCAGCGGCCAGCGTATATTGGATAAGGTCGTTGCTGCCGATGCTGAAAAATTTCACGCGCGGGGCCAGGACGTCGGCGATGAGCGCGGCGGACGGGATTTCAATCATCGCGCCGACCTCCATTCTTTCGTCAAACGGCAGTCCTTCGGTGCGCAGTTCAGCGCGGCACTTTTCCAGCAGCGCATTGGCCTGGTTCAATTCCTCGAGCCCGGAAATCATGGGGTACATCATTTTCACGTTGCCCTCGGCGCTGGCTCGCAAAATGGCGCGAAGCTGGGCGCGGAACAGTTCCGGCTGCGCGAGACAAAACCGGATGGCGCGCCAGCCGAGAAAGGGATTGACTTCCTTGGCCAGTTGCAGGTGTGAGGCGAATTTGTCGCCGCCCAGATCGAGCGTGCGAATAATGACCGGGTTCGGCTTCAACGCCGTGGCGACTTTGCGATAGGACTGATATTGCTCCTCCTCGGTCGGCAGGCTTTCATGGTTGATGAACAGATATTCTGTGCGAAACAGCCCGACGCCCTCGGCGCCATGGGCCAATACCGATTCGATGTCATTCTGATCTTCAATGTTTGCCGAAAGATGGATGAATTTGCCGTCGAGGGTGACGGCGGGTTGTTGCTGGATTTCGTGGAGTTTCTCTTCCAGCGACGCCTTGATTTTCGCCAGTTGGCCGTATTCAAACAGCGTCTGGTCGGTCGGATTGACGATCACCGTGCCGTTGTAGCCGTCCAACAACGCATAATCGCCGCTGTCCAATTCCTGGCTGACGGTTTGGAGGCCAACGACGGCGGGAATACCCAACGACCGCGCCATGATGGCGGTATGCGAGGTTTGCCCGCCGATGTCGGTGGCGAACCCCAGCACGAATTTCTTGTCCAGTTGCGCGGTGGTGGACGGACTCAGGTCGTGGCTGACCAGAATGCACGGTTCGGCGAGGTGGCGCAGATCGAATTTGTCTTCAACCTCGAGCAGGTTATCCAGCACCCGCGCCGCCAGGTCGCGCATGTCATTGGCCCGTTCGCGAAGATACTCGTCGTTCGCCCCGACCAACGCCGTGACGTAACGTTCCGCCACGGTGTGAAAGGCGAAGTCGGCGTTGACCTTTTGGTCCCGGATCATCCGGATGACCTCTTCTACCAGCACCCGGTCCTCCAGCATCAACAGGTGCGCTTCAAAAATGTCCGCCTCCTTCGCGCTAAGGGTTTCCAACACCTTGCCCTGGATTTCCAGAATTTGCTGGCGGGTCTGGACCAGGGCCTTTTCAAAACGGCCAACTTCCTCATTCAGTTCGTTGTCGGCCAGTCCACGCCGGGCAATGATGTGGCGGGCGCGGTGGAGGATGAGAATTTTGCCGCGGCAAATGCCGGCGGAAACGGCAATGCCGCGAAAAACCTTTTCTCCTTTCGCTTGTTCCGGCATACGTGTCGGCACAGAAATAACCAAAGTTGGTCGCCTTGAAAAGCAATTCCCACGGCAAAATGAAGGCCCGCGCCGGAAAATGGGGAGAGGAATTGCTGGATTATTGGATTGATGAGTTGCTGCATCGAGGTGGAAATCACCCCATTGATCCAACCACCCGGCAATCCATCAGTCCGTTTCCGTCACGCGCGTTCCATGTATTTGCCGGTGCGGGTGTCCACCTTGATTTTTTCGCCGGTCTTGATGAACAAGGGCACCTGGACGGTGATGCCGGTTTCCAGCGTAACGGGTTTCTGCACGTTGTTTGACGAGTCGCCCCGGATGCCTTCCGGTGCATCGGACACCGTCAACACCACGCTCGACGGCAGTTCAATAGACACCGCTTTCTCCTCGACGAACGTCACCGTCCCCCCGCCGTTCTCCACGAGATAATTTTTCGAATCACCAACCAGCTCCGGGGCCAGCGTGACCGTTTCATAAGTTTCCGGGTCGGTGAAAACGTAATCTTCGCCGTCCTTGTAGCTGTACTCCATCCGCTTGGTGATCATCGGCACGGGCTCGATGCGTTCGGTGGAGCTGAACCGCACGTCGGACGATTTACCGGTGCGGATACTGCGGAGAGTTGCCTGTACGAACGCGCGCAGGTTGCCGGGCGTGCGGTGCTGCATATCCAGCACCACGCATATGTCGCCGTTGTAACTAATCGCCATGCCGCGGCGGAGGTCGTTCGCTGTTGCCATAAAATCAATCGTTCAAAAAGTATTGTACTACTGCTGTTTTGCCCAAAAGAGTCGTCAAGCATAATCAAAAAAAGCCTGAACGCAAGCGCGGTTTCGTGTGAATAACTTCGGGCATCTCCTTCCCGGTCATGCTTGACACCACAAAACTTTGTATGGTACAAGGGAGCAGCCACAATTAGCAGTGGCTTTATGCGTTGCCCCAAGTGCGGCTGTCAGGAAGACAAAGTCATTGACTCGCGCGCCTCGCGCGAAGGAGCCACGATTCGCCGCCGCCGTGAATGCACCAAGTGCGGTCACCGGTTCACAACCTACGAGGAAGTTGAACGCGAAGGATTGATGGTGCTCAAGCACGACGGGCGGCATGAGGAATTTTCGCGAGAGAAACTTCTGTCAGGCATTAAAAAAGCCTGTCAGAAACGTCCGGTCAGTCCGCAAACCATGGACGATTTGACCGACCACATTGTGGCCGCGGTGACCGACAAGTTTGAAAGCGAAGTGCCCACCGAATTTATAGGCAAATCCGTGATGGACGGTCTGCGCAACATTGACGAAGTCGCCTACGTGCGATTCGCCAGTGTCTATCGCCGGTTCCAGGAGGCCACGGATTTTGTCCATGAAGTCAAAAAACTGGAGGCTGCCAAATGATCGCCCTGCTGTCCGACTGCCTGTTATTTCAACTCACCAACGGCGAGAGCGTGCCATGCTCCGCCGAAATGATTTCTGTTGAACTCGTCGGCAATGACGGCTGGCTCGACCCCGAAGTATTGCGCCACGCCGCCGCGTCGGTTTTTCACTATTTCAAAAACGATCTGTGCCGGGAGAGCGTCACGGTGGGTGAATTTGCCGGCGCCCTGGAAAAGGTGCTGCGCAATCTTGGTTTCACTATCCGCGCCGGCGCCTTGGAATCGCACAAACCGGAAACCGCGGAAGCCGATTTGGGCCTGATGGCGCGCGAATCCGGCGACGGCTTCGAGCTTTTCTTCTTCCCGCGCCTGCGCGATGAACTCCGCGCTCAACTTCGTCGTGCGCCGCGGGTGCTGCGCTTTCGCGGCTTGCGCGGCTGCGTCAAGCAACTGGCTGGCGCGCGCCGCTGGAGCGTCCGTTGTGAGAAAATGCAGGACCACATTGTCGAATATTTGCGCCGATGTCTCACCGCCGAGCCGGAATCCACCGATTGTGCGCTGGTGGTGGAATGAAACGTGACAAGTGACGAGTGACAAGTGACACGGAATGGTCGCGCGCTTCTTGTCACGTGCCACCTGCCACTTGTCACAAAAACATTATGAGCAAGACGCTTTTCGAAAAAATCATCGCCCGCGAAATTCCGGCCCAGATCGTTTACGAGGACGATCTGGTGCTCGCGCTGCGCGACATCAATCCGCAGGCGCCGAAGCACGTGCTGATCATTCCCAAAAAAGTGATTCCGCGTCTGGCCGAGGCCAAGGCTGACGACCAGCCACTGCTTGGTTACCTGCTGCTCAAGGCCGCCGAAGTCGCCGGCCAACTGGGGTTGAACGAGGGTGGCTACCGGCTGGTCATCAACAACGGCGCGGACGGCGGCGAAACCGTGCCGCATCTGCACGTTCACATCCTTGGCGGGCGATATATGAATTGGCCGCCGGGTTAATTCAACGGAAACCCACTTTGATCTTTGGGGTCGGCGAAAACCAATTCTTCTGAATGCGGGCCGGTGCGAATCAACATCGCCGGATGGGATGCGACCAACGCCAGCAGTTCGTCATCATTGATCACGCGGTAGTCGCCGCCGCGCGTTTGAATGATTTCGACGCTTGCCGTTGACGCGATGAATTGCCCTGATGCCGTCGGTTGCGTGGTCACGATGGCGTTTGCGGGCAGCGGTTGCGTTTCAACCAGTTTGTAATTTTTCTCAACAGCTTTTGCCGCTGGCACCGGCACGGACGTGACTGGCTTTTGCGGCAGGTTGTTCTGCCAGATAAAAATTCCGACCAGCGCCAAGGCCGCGAGCCACGTCGCCGCGCGCCGCGTTTGCCGCCAGCGGCGATGACGGCGAACCAGACGCAGCGTTTCGCCGAGTATCGCGTCGCGGAAATCCGCGGGCGCGGCTTCCGTCAGCACGTCAGCAAGCAATTGGTCGTTGTCAGTTTTATTTTCCATCGTCAGCTTGTGTCTCGTAGCAGCCGACGTGAGTCGGCTCATCCTTGCCAAAACGGAGCGGACTCATCCCGCCTTGCGGGACTGCTGCGATTCATCATTTTTCAATTCCGCCAGCACCGCATCCTTCAATTTTTTGCGGACGCGGGACAATTTCGATTCCACGGCTTTTTCCGTCGTTCCCAATTCATCGGCGATTTCGCGGACGGCGCGGCGCGTAAAATACTTTTGCTCGATCAATTCCCGCTCGCCGGGCGGCAGCGCCGCGACTTGGTTTTCCAGCAGCGTTCGCAAGCGGTCGTCAATCTCAGAGTCGCTTGCGGCGTCCTTTTCAACATTCGCATGCCGCGTGAAGCGGTCCAGAAATGACAAGTAACGGCGGCGTTTCCTGGTTTCGTCGGCAAACGCGCTGCGCGCCAGCACCGTGAGCCAACTCCAAAGGACGATTTCGTCGCGAAAAATTTTGATGTGCCGCGCCACGCGGACCAACGCGCCTTGCAACGCTTCGCGCGCGGCGTCCTCGTTGCCGGCGGCGACGACCAGCAGGTAGCGCCACAGGCGGTCGAAGTAAGCGTCGTAAAAAGTGCGCCAGGCCATTTCGTCTCCTTCAGTCATCCGGCGCGTCAACGCCTCAATTTGGCGGGACGAGACTACGGGTGAGCCACTTTGCACATTCGCGGCTCGCGGGGACGCTCGCTCCACCGGCGATTGAATATCTTTTTCCAAGCTGATTCATTTACAACCGGCTGAAATTTATTTTCCAGACTTTTCCTCCGGCGCGCCGCCGAGGTGAAACGGCGGGGAAATTTTCTGCTTTAGCTGGGCGACTTGGTTCTGGAGCTGTTCAATTTGATCGTTAATGCGGGTAATTTGGTCGGCGGTCGCGTTGGAATACGGCAACGATTGAAGCACAGAATTAATGGTGTCCAATTCACGCGGCTCGCCAAAGGCGATGAGCAGTTTGGTTTCCTTGTGATAATTCAACTCCGGTGGCGGAGTGACGCCAGCCATTTTCCAGCCGGTTTGAATGGCCGTGGTGATGTCATCCACCGTGAAGCCGCGATCCAAATAAGGCGTCAACGGGTAAAATCGGCAGATTTTCTCGGTTGAAACCACTGGCGGCAAACTGGGTTTCTCTGCACGGAAATACCAAATTGAAGTGTCTGACACGGGGTTGTCGGCGGTTGTGAATCCATAGTCGGTGATTTGTTGTGAATAATTATTAGCAAAGCCAAGACCGTTTTGAACCACCACGGTTTTCCGGCTGGCTGCTTCCAAAGCGGCGAATAATTGTGGCGTAACAACGTCATTCATTTTAAGCGGCGGCAATTGAATGTCCGCATCTTCGGTGGGAATGATGGCGTTTAGCGGCTTGCCCGTGGCTTTCTCGATGGCATTGACCAATTCGGCCGGCGTGCCGCCGGGAAAATCGAGATTGAATTTGGTCAGAGGTGGTGGCTTGGCGGGAGGGTTTTCACGGTCAACGATTGCTTGCAGACGCTGTTGAAAAGCCTGCGAAGTTGGAGGCGGAAGTTGCGGCGCAGGCTGGCCGAAAACCGGTGCAACGTTGAGAGCGAGCAGGCAAACGGCAAGGCAGATGGATTTTTTCATAAGTTGGCTGGTTTGGTTTGTGTGCTTTATACAGAAACACGACAGCCAGCGCAAAATCCTTCGCGTCTGATCAGAAGCCGGCTGCGAGGTTCCGCCGGGTTTTGGACTGCGCCAGTCCTCTGGCGCTTTTGAGAATGACCCGCGCGCTGAAAAGCAGCAGAGGGCTGCCGCACTCCACGACGCAAGCGTTTTCGCCAAACTCAAAGAAATTTCCGCAGTACTTGGCCCAGCCGCGCGATTCCTTCCCGGATGTTTTTTTTGCTGGCGCTGCCGAAACTGAGGCGCATTTCGTGGTCCGGTTTCTTGCGCACCGGATCGTCGGCGTAGCAAAGTTCTCCGGGCACGTAGAGCACGTCGTTTTTCAGCGCGGTCCGGAAGACCTCTGATTTTACGCCGGTGGAAATGCGCTTCGGCAGACGCGCCCAGAAATAGAGTCCGCCGCCGGCTTCCCAGATTTCCACATTCGGCGGAAAGTGCTCGGCGAGCGCCTGCTTCATCACTTTTGCCTTCTGGCCGTAGCGCTTTTCAATTTTTGCCACGTGTTGGTTGTAAAGGCCGGTTTCCAGCGCGCCGGCGAGGAGCTGTTGCAACAGGTTTGCGGTGCCGAAATCGTGGTTGCCTTTGATGCGTTGGACGGCCGTGAAGAGCGGTTCGGGCAAAAGGCCGAAACCAACACGCGCGCCCGGTGCATAGGGTTTGCTGTAAGTGCCGGTGTAGATCACGCGTTCTGCTGCGCCGGACGCCATAAGTGCGGATTGGATATCGGGGCCATTGAACCGCAGTTCCCGATATGCAGCGTCTTCAATCAGATAAATCGGATGGCCCGTTGCGCGCTCGAATTGTTTCAGCAGTTTCAAAATGCCGCGTTTTTTCTCGAAGCTGGTGGTAACGCCAGTCGGATTGTGAAAATAGCTGATGAGGTAAAGGGCCTTGACGCGGCAGAGTTCGCCGGATTTCTTCAGCCGCTGCAAAACGACTTCGAGGTGGACAAGGTCGAGGCCGTCGCGTTCGAGCCGGACACCGCGCGCGCGGAGGCCTCGGCTTTGCAGAATGCTCAGGAACACGAAATACGTCGGGTCTTCAACGAGCACGATGTCGCCTTCATCGCAGAGCGCCTCGACGGTCATGTAAAGCAGTTGCTGCGAGCCGCCGGTGATCATTACGCGAGAGCGGGAATGGAGCGATGGAGAAATGGAGTGTTGTGCTTTCGGCTTCATCACTCCATCGCTTCCATACTCCGTCGTTCTTGCTGCCTGCGTATCCAGTTTTCGCAAGTGCGCTGCCGTCAACTCCCGCAGGTTGGTTTCGCCGGCCGTGATGCCGTATTGCAAGGCGGGTTGGCCGGTTTTGGGTGAGCGCAGAACCTGGTCGAGCATCTGGCGCGAAATTTTGACAGGCAGGGTGGCGTTGTCAGTAAAACCGGCGGCGAGCGAGATCAATTTGGGCCGCGACAAGGCGGTTTGCATGAGCCAGGAAATGGGCGGCGGCGCGGTGCGGCGGCCCATGGCGGACAAGGCAATGTTCATTTATGATTTACGATTGACCATTGGTTTGAATGAAGGAAGCAAATCATAAATCATAAACCATCAATCATAAATTTTGATTCACTGCGCGTCAAAGACGCTGTCGAGGATGGTTTCCTTGGTTTTCCAGATTAACGCCATGGTCATGGCCAGCGGCAGCAAGGCAAAGAAGGTCAGCAGCCACAAGCCGAGGCGGTTAAGCCAGAGGATCAGAATGCCAAATTCCAGCGGCATTTGCGACACGTGGAGCAAAGCCACATACGCGATGCTGAGCAGGAAAAGCAAGGCCAACAGCCAGCGATTGAGCGCGGTAAACAGGCCGGTTTCGTGGCGAAGGGTCTCATCCGGCAGCATGGCGCCGAGTTGTTTGAGGACGACGTTCAAGTTGAAAAGAAAAAGCACGGCCGACAGGACGAGCACAAAAATAGCAGCGCTGAAAAAGGTTTCCCGCGGCATCCGGTCGTGCCAGTAGAGGAATGGGCTAAGCCCGAAATTGACAAGCCCGAGGAGTTTTGCGCGGTCCAGCGCATTGCGCCAGGGGCGTTCCTGCTTCTGGAAATCGCTCATTTGCCAAAGCCCAAAAATCAACAGGCCGGTGGCGGCGAGAGCGGGAATGAGGCCGAAAGATTTCAACCAATCGGTCCGGGCGGTTTCCACGCAAATCACCAGCGACGCGGGCAAACCCCAGAACAACGCGGACAAACCGCGGGCAAGATGCCCGAGTGAACGGAGCAGTTCGGCTTTGTTTCGGGTTTCAGCTTCAGGATTTTGGGTTTCGGTCAAAACGAAAGATAGGTGTAAGCCTTCAAGCCGCGTTCATAGTCATCGAGCAGCCGCATGGCCTCAGACGGTTTCATGCGGTCGGACTTGATGGCGTCATCCATCTGGGCTTTCATCTGGCGTTTCAGTTCGTTTTCGTCGTATTGCACCGCCGCGAGCGATTGGATGATGGTATTGCCTTCAATGATTTCTTCGATGTAATAACCGGTCGGCTCGTCGGGTTCGAGAAAAACATGGACCTCATTGACGCGGCCAAACAGGTTGTGCAGGTCCCCCATGATGTCCTGATACGCACCCATGAGGAAGAATCCGATGTAATAGGGTTCGGGCAGGCCGTTGCCGTTGCTGTTAAGCTGGTGCAGTGGCAGGGTGTCGCGCACATCGCGGAAATCAATGAACTTGTTGACCTGTCCGTCGGAATCGCAGGTGATGTCCACGAGGGTGACTTCGCGGGTCGGACGCTCGTTCAACCGGGTGATCGGCATGATCGGGAAAAGCTGGTCCAAGGCCCAGTGGTCCAGCAACGATTGGAAGACGGAAAAATTGCAGAGGTATTGATCGCCCAGACTGTCTTCCAGCAGACGGATTTCCTCCGGCACATAATGCTGGCCCTTGTAATGCTCGACGACGGCGCGGCTGATTTGCCAGTAAAGGTCTTCAATCTTGGCCTTTTCGGGCAAATCCAGCACGCCGAGCGCGAACATGTGCTGCGCGTCCTCGCGCCGTTCCAGCGCGTCATGGTAAGCCTCCAGCGTGTTGAGCTTCGGCAGGTTTTGTCTGATGTCGAGCAACTCCTGCACCAGCGGGTGTTCGCGGTCGCCGAATTTCAAGAACCCGTTCGGCCGGATTTTTTCAATGGTGCCGAACACTTCGACAATCAAAACGCTATGGTGGGCGACGAGCGCGCGCCCGCTTTCGCTGATAATGTCCGGGTGCGGAACTTTTTCCGCGTTGCACACGTCGGCGATGTAATAAACCACGTCGTTGGTGTATTCCTGCAGGGTGTAATTGGTCGAACTGTCGAACGCCGAGCGGCTGCCATCGTAATCCACGCCCAGGCCGCCGCCGACGTCAAGGTACGAAATCGGGAATCCCATTTTGTGCAGTTTGGCATAAAAACGCGCCGCCTCCTGAACGGCTTTTTTCACCGTCAAAATGTCCGGCACCTGCGAGCCGATATGGAAATGCAGCAGCTTGAAGCAGTGGGTGAGGTTTTCGGCCTTCAGCATTTCCGCCGCCTCGAGGATTTCTGCCGTGCTCAGGCCGAATTTCGCGTTTTCGCCGCCGCTTTCCGCCCAGCGCCCGGCGCCCTTGCTTGACAGCCGCGCCCGGATGCCAATGAGCGGTTCGACGCCGAGCTGTTTGGAAATGGAAATGATCTGTTTTAATTCCTCCAGCTTTTCAACGACCATGATGACGGTTTTGCCCAATTTGATGCCGAGCATGGCCATTTTGACAAATTCCGCGTCCTTGTAGCCGTTGCAAATGATCAGGCAACCCAAATGATTTTGCATCGCCAGCCCGGCGAACAACTCCGGCTTGCTGCCGACCTCGAGGCCGAATTCGTACGATTTGCCGGCATCGAGAATTTCCTCCACGACCTCGCGCAGTTGGTTGACCTTGATGGGAAACACGCCGCGATACCGGCCTTGATAATTATACTCCGTGATGGCATTGCGAAACGCCTGATTGAGCGACTCGACGCGGTGCCGCAAAATGTCCTGAAACCGGATGAGCAGTGGAAATTTCAACCCGCGTGCCTTGGCCTCCTCGATCACGTCCGTCAAATCCACCGCCACGCCCGCGTCCTGCAACGGACGCGCCACGACGTGTCCGGCCTCGTTGATGTCGTAATACTTCGCGCCCCAGCGGCGGATGTTGTAAAGCGCGCGCGCCGCGTCAATGTTCCACGGCGAGCCTGCATCGGTTGAATTGCTCATCTCATGAATCCATGCGAACTATAGAACGCTGTACGGAGAATTCAATACGCGGAATGAAAATTTTTTGAAACAGAAAAGTGCGCGAATGCCAGTTTCCAGCTACCAGTCCACAATGCAATCTTTGCGG
>DATNHM010000009.1:0-113500 GCA_035604955.1 Candidatus Limnocylindrales bacterium
TGCGTTCTCTTGCGGCCATTCCTTATGCCTGATCCAGGATCCCGTGACCAACCTGCCGCAGTCGTTGCTCGTGCCGCTCAAGGCGCAGTTGCACATGGCGCGGGAATGGCCCTGCCAGGAACGCCGGGCCGGTGGGCTGGGGGTCTGGCTGCCCGGCGCGCTGGCCCCCAAATCAGAAGGCCAGGCGGGCCATTGAGGCCAAAGGGTCAAAAAAAGCCTGAAAAAAGAAGTTGCAATAATTGAGTTTTGGCCTAGATTCTTGCTTGTTGAAGGTCTGACCGATGGCGCGCTGGCTGTTCTAAAGCCCGATGCGCAAGCGGTCCTCCAAAAATTCGAAGTTCTAACGGAAATGATTTTCCGGGCAGTTCAGGCAAGGCCTTAACAAGTTTGCATTACTATTCATTATATGAGCACAGCGCCCAGCGCCACCACCGCCGACCACGGGTCAGGCTATCTTGAAATCTCCGAGAAGGGGTTTGGTTTCCTCCGCACCCGCGAGAACAACTATCATCCCAAACCCAGCGACATCTTTGTCACCCCCGACACCATCAAGCGCAACTTCTTGCGCGAGGGGTGCCTGGTGACGGGGGAAACGCAGCCGCCACACCGCGGCAACAGCCCCCAACTCAGGACCGTCGAAAAGGTCAACGACAAACCCTTCGAGGCCTATACCAAATCCGTCCGCTTCGAAAACCTGACCACCATTGACCCCATCGAAAAGATCAACCTGGAAACCTCGCCCGATTTGCTGGAAACGCGCATCATTGATCTGGTCACGCCCATCGGCAAGGGCACGCGCGGGTTGATCGTCTCCCCGCCGCGCACGGGCAAAACCACCATCCTCAAGCAGATCGCCAACGCCGTCACCACCAATCACCCCGAAATTTACTGCTTGGTCCTGCTCATTGACGAGCGCCCCGAGGAAGTGACCGATTTCCAGCGCTCCGTCAAGGCCGAGGTCGTCGCCTCTTCCAACGACCAGGACCTGGAAACCCACGTCCGCCTCTCCCGCTTCACCATCGAACGCTGCCGCCGCATGGTCGAGAGCGGGCGGGATGTCTTTGTTTTGCTGGATTCCATCACCCGCGTCGCCCGCGCCTACAACAGCGTGCATGGCGGCAGCGGCCGCACCATGACCGGCGGCGTGGACGCGCGCGCCCTGGAAATCCCGCGCAAGATGTTCGCCTCCGCGCGTAAAATTGAAAATGGCGGCTCGCTGACCATTCTGGCCACGGCGCTCATTGACACCGGCTCGCGCATGGACGAGCTCATCTTTCAGGAGTTCAAGGGCACGGGCAATATGGAGTTGATCCTCGACCGCAAACTTTCCGACCGCCGCCTGTTCCCGGCCATTGACATTCCCAAGAGCGGCACGCGCAAGGAGGAAAAATTGTTCCCGGCCAAACAAATCGAGGCCGTGCGCAAATTGCGCCGCATGATGGTGGATTTGAATCCCATTGAAGCAATGGAAACGCTCACGGCCGCGCTCAAAAAGCACAAGACCAACGACGAACTCCTCGCCAAGCTCGACAAAGGTTCGTGACGGGAGAAGCCTGAAACGTGATGCGTGAACTGAACGCCAAAGGCTCTCAAGAAAATCATGAATCACGCATCACAGATCAGGTTTCACTTCATTCCCGCCCGCCTTTGGAGCGGATGTTGCGCATTCATCAGGCGGTTTCGTCCGGCAAGTTTCCCAATGCTTCCACGCTAGCGCGCGAAATTGAGGTGGCTTCCAAGACCATCCACCGCGACATCGAATTCATGCGCGACCGGCTGGGCCTGCCGATTGAATTTGATTCGCGTCAGAACGGCTACCATTACACCGAGGAAGTCAGCGCCTTTCCGACGATGCAGATCACCGAAGGCGAGCTTTTCGCACTCATCGTTGCGGAAAAGGCTCTTCAGCAATACCGGGGCACCAGCTTCGAGAAACCGCTCCTGAGCGCCATCAAAAAAATGGAACAGGCGCTGCCGGACACCATTTCGCTCAACCTCGCCGACATTGAACAGACAATTTCCTTTCGCACGCGCGCCGAACCGGTTCTGGACTTGGAAATTTTTGACGCGCTCGCCAAGGCTGTTTCCCAACGCAAGCAACTTGAATTGGCCTATCGCAAACCCGGCCAGCCCAAAGGTGAATCACGTGTGGTTGACCCGTATCATCTGGCGAACATCAACGGCGAATGGTTTCTGTTTGCCTACGATCACGCCCGCAAGGACATTCGCACCTTTGTGCCCGTGCGGATCCAGTCGGTTCAACCGACGGGTAAGACCTTTGAACGTTCGCAGAAATTCTCGTTGGAAGAGCGCCTGCGTGACAGCTTCGGCGTCCATTCCGGCGAAGGCAAATACCACGTAGTCATTCGCTTCAACTCCCGTGTGGCTGATTACGTTCGCGAAAAGAAATGGCATGAATCGCAGCAGTTGCTTGACTTGAAGGGCGGGGGAGTGGAGTTGCAGATGAACCTGTCGAGCCTGGTCGAAATCGAGCGCTGGATTTTAAGCTGGGGCGCGGACGCGGAAGTCTTGAAACCGCGCGAACTGGCGGAAGCGGTCCGGAAAGCAGCGCAAGCCGTCCTGAAGCAACGGCGGTAGCCATTACGACGGCGAACGGTACCAACACCATCACCCTCACGTCGCCGACGGGCAATCTGTTTTTCCGGTTGATCAATCCGTAACGGCATCTGGAATTGCCGGCCTAATGCCTTTGCCTGAAGCCATGGGAGCCGGCCAACGCCTTCCCCCATCGGCCTGAGCGATTCCGCGTCCAACATGACCAGAGTGGATTATCATGTAAATTAAGACAACTGTTGCAACTTTGCGGGGGATGTGTTATTAACTTTGAGACGGGGGTAAGGTGCCTCTGTCTTTGGTTCAATCCCTGAAAGCTTTATGGCGACTCGATGAACGCACACGCAAAATGGGGTGGAGGTGCGCTATGGCTCTTCCTGGCGATTCCGGTGGTCGTCATGAGTCAGAGCGGGCCGTCACTTCCGGTTTATCAAGTCGTCCAATCGGGGGCATTTTCGCCCCAGGCCACCGCCCTGGCCGCGTCATTGAACGTGCCGACCAATGATGTGGTGTTGACCAACGGCGAAGTAGATTTTCATGACCCGATGAACTTCATGAAAGTGCCGACCCTGCCGGTCACAAATTCCTCAATCATCAACCTGCTCCTGGCGCAGACGCCGAACCGGTTTCCGGGCATCCCGATTCGATTCGAACAACTTGATTTTGGCACGTTGAGTAACCTGGCCGTCCTGAGTTCAAATGCTGCCGTTACTGCTTTTAGCGCGGCATTGGCGAACGCCGGCCTGTCTTCTCCCCTGGCCGCACCGGCTGTCAGCCATACGTTGTTGATGGCAACCTATACGAACGACACGGGGCAGGTTCTCAGCGCGAGCAATTTTTTGGATACGACGGTAAGTTATCAATACAGTCTGGGAGGTTATCCTTTGATCGGTCCCGGCGCCCAGGTGCAGGCGGATTTTGGCAGCAACGGCGCTGCCACCCGCCTGTTGTACGCCGCCCGGCAATTGATGCCCGGCCCGATGGTAAACCTGATTTCCCCTGCCGAGGCCAGCAACCGGGTGGTCGCGCCCATGCCGGGGTTCAACGGCCAGGTCAGCGTGCAACTGGTTTACTATGCGCCGCCGCTCTCTTTGACCACGGTGACCAGCATCATTCCCTGGTACTTGTGTGACGTCTCAACCACGGTCACCAATCCAACCACCGGGGCCGTCTCGCTGATGAACCAACTCCCGCAACTCATCCCGGCGACGGATGACACCAATTTTGTTCCCACGCTGAATCTGTTGGCGAATCCCGGCAACGGCGGCACTCAGATCGTGGCCAGTGCCAGCGTCACCGGCGGTGTTCCGCCTTACACCTATGTCTGGACCGGATCCGGCACGAACGTGTTCGGCAACGCCGGACCGGAATTGAACTACACGCCGGTCGTTCAGGTGGTGCCGCCCCAACTTTCGGTTTTGGCTTCCCCGCAAGGTTTGTTATCGCTCTCGTGGGCGGATCCGACGGGCTTGTTCCAACTCCAATCCACGTTCAATCTTCAAACGGGCGCCTGGTCGCCGGTGGTCGGCAACGAGACGACCAGCAACGGCGTCACCACTGCGGCTTTGAACCTGAACGCGTCGCCGGCCACCTTTTTCCGGCTGGTGCTCTCGAACAGCTTTCTTCCGGTCACCGAGAACGTGGAGTTGGAGATTGTTGACGCGAACGGCGTATTTGTCCGGCGGGCCCAATCCGTTCCGGCTTTTGCGGTGGTCTCGCCCATCGTCGTTCTCGTGAATCCGACCCTGCTCATCGGTTGGGGAACGGAAAGTCCCTACGACGAGGGCATCGGCGACGCGGACACCGCCTCGTGGCTGGCTGTCATGAGAGGAAATCCGCTCTTTGGGACCGAGCGTTTCTATCGCGGTACCTATGTTGCCACGACTGCGGACTTCCTGGAACCACCCTATGGCAACGACGAACAGATTGTGGACTCCGTGGATCTTGTTTTCTACGTCGGCCACGGAAATGCCAATGCAATCAGTTTCACAACCCCTCAATCCGGGCCGAACCAGCCCGGAGTCGGTTTGTATGATAGCGAAACGACAGACGCCTGGGGCGACGAGAACCTGGAATGGCTCTGCCTGCTTTCCTGCGACGTTCTGGACAACGGCCAGTATTTTAATTTCCCCAGCTTCCGGTGGGGGCCGAGTTTTGACGGTTTGCATTTCATGCTCGGTTTTTCAACTGAAGCCGCCTCGGGGCACACGACGTTTGAGCCGAACTTCGTCGGCGCCATGGCGGCACCCGTTGGTCCCGTGCTGACCATTCAGCAATCGTGGTTCCTCGCCGCGAAAACCGCCTCCGTCGGCGCCCCGGCGGTTCTGGCCCCGATCGGTCCGGGCGGGGTCTGTGACGCGAACGACTACTGGTGGGGCATGGGACCCGTGGGCCCGCGTATCCGCTCCTGGCAGATCCAGGGTTGGTATTATCTGACCGAGTCCAACTGATCCGGCGGCACAAGCTGGCCCAACGTATTATCTCTCCGTTGACGACGGACAACCTGAGCTTCCAGTTGAACCAACCCGCACGGGCAGGTGCATCTTGATACAGGCACCGTAGCGCAGCCGTCCCGGTTGCGAGTTCAAGCACCGTCCCGGTGCGTGAACCAGGAACACGCGGCGGGACGCCGCTTTTACCTCCTGGCGAGGACGCCGGCGCTACGATTCCACCGCCGGCCAATGAATTTTTGGCGAGGTGTCAAATTGCGCTGGCGATTCCCAATTATCTCCGTTTCGGGATTGAACTGCCCGGTGTGATGGTTTAAATTGGAGTAACCTTGTGAGAAAACGTGTTGCTCTTCTGCCGTATGGCGCGACCGTTCGGCATCTTCCAGCCGTTATGCGCGTTCTCCGGTGTTTATTGCTCACATCGGTTTTAATCTCAATTGTCAATTTTCAGCTCTCAACTGCTTGGGCCCAGGGTACGGCGTTTACTTATCAAGGCCAGTTGAATGACGGCGGCGCTCCCGCCAACGGCAGTTACGACCTGACCTTCGCTCTGTTCAACACCAATGTCACCGGTACGGCCCTGGCCGGCACCCTCACCAACAATGCCACCGCAGTCAGCAATGGCTTGTTCACCGTAACACTGGATTTCAGCAACCGGTTCGACGGCACGCCGCGCTGGCTCGAAATCGGCGTTCGTACCAATGGCGCCTCGGGTTTCACCACGCTGAGTCCGCGCCAGCCATTGACTCCGACTCCCTATGCCATCTTTGCCAATAGTGCGAGTAATCTTTCCGGGACGCTACCGGCGGCGCAGTTGGCGGGCACGCTACCCCCCAGTGCCTTTGCGGGTTACACCAACACGGTGGCCTTGACCAACGGTGGCAACCTGTTTGCCGGAACGTTCAGTGGCATCTTTAGCGGCATCTTCAGCGGCGCTTTCTTCGGAAACGGCGGCGGGGTGACGAATGTGAATGTGACCAATCTGACCGGTGTGCTGGCCAACAATCAATTGCCCGCCAACACGGCCTTTGTGAACAGCAATCAAACCTTCAGCGGAGCGAATATTTTTACCAATTTCAACAACAGTTTCCAGGGCAGTTTTTTTGGCAATGGCCTGGTCGGATGGGTCGCAACCAATGGCACGGCAATTCAAGCCGTCAGCGACCACGGTTATTTGTTGACCAGCCCGCAACTGGTGACGGTGACATTGCCGGCCTCAGCCAATCAGGGTGATATCATCCGCATTTCAGGCGCCGGCGCGAGCGGCTGGCAGGTCAAGGAGAATTCCGGCCAGTCCATCCTCGGCAACTTTGCCAGCTACGGCAACAGCTCTCCAGTGGGATCGCCGACCAGTGGTAATTACCAGGACGTTGCCGCCTCGCGGGACGGCACCCGGATGTATGCTGTAGGCAACGGCTTTTCCGGTGTTCAGGCTTCCTCCGACTCCGGTCAATCTTGGGCTCAGGTGGGCACTCTGGCTCCCTTCTGTCAGTCCGTTGCTTGTTCAGCCAATGGACAGATTGTCTATGCGGTTACAACCACCGGCGCCATTTGGATGTCCACCAACAGTGGCGCCGTATGGTCGTCCATTTCCGGAAGCGCCACGAACATTTCCTGCACGGCAGACGGAAGCCAATTCTTTCCCAACATTGCCTGTTCCGGCAATGGAACCTTTCGGGCAAAATTTACCAGCAGCAGCATTTCGGTATCCACCAACGCCGGTTCCAGCTATTTCAGTATTCCTGTGCCGTCCGCCAATTTAGCTTGTCTGGCCGTCTCTGGTGATTGTAACCGGCTTGTGACCGGTGTCAGCAACGGCCTGCTTTATGGCTCCGCGAATTTAGGCGCGACCTGGACCTCCATCACCACCTCCAACCAATTTTGGTCCGGTGCCTGGATGTCGCAGGATGGCAGCAAGTTCGCGGCGACGGTCAGCAATAATGGTGGCACTACCGGCGGCCTTTACGATTACGCGGTCAGTGCGTTGCCCAACACCATCAGCACCAACAGCACCATTTCCGGCAGCCAGGGCACGGCGGTCGAACTGCAATGCATCGGTAACAACCAGTTCATGCCCGTCAGTTTCGCCGGTACCATCTGGGCGTATTGAGTCGTGCGGCGAGTTGCACCGCCGAAGGGAGACTACCCGATTTTGAATTTCGGGCACTGACCGAGGAACTTTCTCGGGTTCTGATAGATGACCTTGTCAATCATCGCGGAATTATGACCCCGTTTCTTCATTTCCACGGCGGTTTTCGGCACGGCCAGAGGATCGCTCACCCCCCAGTCGCAGGCGCTGTTCAACCAGATTCGTTCCTGGCCGTAATTCTCCAGGATGTCAATGGCGCGCGCCGGCGAGCACTTGGTTTCAGGATACAGCGTCATGCCCGCCCAGCAACCCGCGTCCAAGACCATTGCAACCGTGTGCTCTTCGACGTGATCAATGATGACCCGCCCCGGCCGGATGCGCTTGTCGCCCTTCAACACGTCCAGAATCAGCCGCGTTCCTTTCAGCTTGTCTTCCAGGTGCGGCGTGTGAACGAGAATGAGCTGGTTATATCGCGCTGCCAGGTCCACGTGCATCTCCAAAACCTTCAGTTCATTCCGTGAATTCTTGTTTAATCCAATTTCGCCGATGCCGAGCACATTCGTCCGGTCGAGAAACTGCGGAATCAAGGCAATGACTTCTTCCGCGAGTTTCACGTCCTCGGCTTCCTTGGGATTGATGCAAAGCCAGCAGAAATGTTTCAGGCCGAATTTTGCCGCGCGCTTTGGTTCGTGCCCGGTGAGCTGGCAGAAATAATCGAAAAAGCCGGCGGCCGAGCTGCGGTCGAAGCCCGCCCAGAACGCCGGTTCGCAAACCGCCTCACAGCCGGCCACGGCCATGCGCTCGTAGTCGTCCGTGACGCGGCTGACCATGTGGGCGTGAGGCTCGATGAAGCGCATGGAGTTGGTTGAAGGTTCAGAGTTGAGGGTTGAGGGCTAATGGCTCTTGGCGGGCCAGGCGCCAACGGCGCCTTTGCTTTCGGCTTCGGCAATGGGTTTGGTTGTGGGATCGCTGAAAGCAAGCAGAACGCGCCGGGCTTTTTCTCTTTGGCTGCCACCCAGTTCGCCGAGCGCGGCACGGAACGCTTTCAAGCGAAAATCGTCCTTGCCGGCGGCGCGTTCCACGCGGTCGAGAAAGGCGGCGACTTCAATCACCTTGTGCCGCGCGTCAAGAAAATAGAGGTCAATCACTTGCTGTTTGGTCATAACATTTACGATTTATTGCAAAAATGTGGCATTCCAATCATAAATCGTAAATCATAAATCATTGATCCAGCGCAGCACTTGCTTCGCCGCTTCCTCGGGTGCGGTGTTCAGGACATTGTGATCAGCCCGCACGAGAACTGTGTAGTCGCGCAAGCCGGGACAATTTTTCCTGAGCCAGCGCCGGACCCGCGGCCACGGCACGATGGGATCAAAAAAACCGGTTAAGGCAAACACCGGCAGTTTGGTCTGGCGGGCGATCTGACGTGGATCGTTTTCGGCGACCAGACGCAGACGCTGCTGCGCCGCCCGGCGATCCAATTCCGTCCGGCGGGCGATGAATTCATCAATGGCTGCCAGGGCTTGCGATGAACGGCGGTAACGAAAACGCGCGACCCTGGCGTAACCAAAGATAATCCAAACCAGCAGCGCCATGGAAATCCGGTCGGAGATCTTTTTCATGAACCAAAGCGCCGGATTGGGATATTTGACAAAGCCGCCGGCCAGAATCAAGCCTTGCGCTGTAAATTTCCCGCGGGCGACCATGGCCCAGACCACCTGCGACGAGAATGATTCGCCAAGGAGCCAACCGCGGGTGATGCCATTTTTTACGAGCGCAGTTTCCACTGCCGCCGCGTAATCATCCAACGACCACGTCAACGTACGTGGATAAGTAATTTCGATAAAGCGTACCTTGCCGCCGATGGCGTGACGGAAGCCGCCGATGAGCGTCCAATCGCCATGCAAGCCCGGCAGATAAAGCAAAGTTGGCAACGAAGCGCCGCCGTAGATGCGCAATTGCAGTTCTTCAGCCATTGTCGTAGGAGCCGAGGTAACAAGGCTCTGACTGAATTTACGATTCACGATATACGATTTACGAGTTCTTTCAGAAAGGGATGCTGGCGTATTTCCAAA
The DNA here is from genome assembly GCA_035604955.1 of Candidatus Limnocylindrales bacterium. Taxonomy (GTDB): domain Bacteria; phylum Verrucomicrobiota; class Verrucomicrobiia; order Limisphaerales; family UBA11358; genus UBA11358. Next base: position 9,189 of record DATNHM010000009.1, read on the forward strand.
GTCTGGTGAATCGGGCGGCTCGCGAATCGGCTCCTACTTTCGCAGTTTTGGGAAAAATTCAGCTGCGGTTTTGCACGTTGCCTCGCTCAATTCATCAAGGGAGCAGTTCTTGACCTGGGCGACGACCTCGGAAATCTCCTTCACATAAGCCGGTTCGCAGCGTTTGCCGCGATAGGGGACAGGCGCGAGATACGGACAATCGGTTTCCAGCATGAGCTTGTCCAGCGGCGTGGCGGCGACGGTGTCGCGAACGTTTTGGCCGTTCTTGAACGTCACAATACCGGTGAAACTGACCAGCGAACCGATTTCCAACACGCGCCGCATCCGTTCTGCGTTTTCACCGAAACAATGAAAAACGCCGCGAGTTTTCCCGGCGAACGGTTTCAGTTGCGCGAGCGTGTCGTCAAAGGCATCGCGTTGGTGGATGATACAGTTCAGTCCGGCTTCCATGGCGACTTCGATTTGCTGTTGGAAAATGTTGGCCTGCCGTTGTTTGTAGCTTGCGTCATCTTCGGCAGAAGACGGCGCGCACGGAGTGACACGGCCTACCATGTCCGTTTGGGTGGGGCGTGTCACTCCGTGCGCGCCGCTCGTGCTGGTCATGCTGGGCAGATGATGATAGTCGAGGCCGATTTCACCAATGGCAACGACTTTCGGGTGTTTGGCGTATTCGCGCAAAGCCGGGCGCAGGTCGGATGGCGCTTTCATTGCCTCGGTTGGGTGCCAGCCGATGGCGGCGTAAACGGAAGGATATTTTTCCGCCAGACGGATGGCGCGTTCGCTGCTGGCGAGGCTGGTCCCGATGGAAATCATCCTGGTAATGCCGGCGGCTTGGGCCCGGGCGATGACTTCCGGCAAGTCATGCGCATAATCAGGATAGTCGAGATGTGCGTGGGTATCGTAGAACGTCGCCATGCCAATGTGCCGGTTATTTGGTCAGCGCCTCGTATCTGGTTACTTCATCAGGCTTGTTGAGTTTCCGCGCCAATACCAAAAGCTTTTGGTAGATAATCACTTTTCCGGGATAGTCCGGGGATTCCTGGAGCAGTTGTTGATAGTTGTCGTAGGCTTCCTGATCCCGGTTCTGGTCCTCCAGCTTGCCGCCCAACGTGAGCCGGAGACGAATGCGTTGTTCCGGCGACGGGTTGAGAGCTAGAGCCCGTTGGTACGTTTCGATGGCCGAGGACGGTTTGCCTTCCTTTTCATAAAGGTCGGCAAGTTTTTCAGTAAGCACGGCGCTATTGGTGGTGGCGTTGAGATTTTCAAGATAAATTGCCAGCCGGAAGATGGACCCGCCATGGGCGAGCGCCAGGTCAACGATCCGCAGGCACGCCCATTCGCTCAGCGGGCTGTGGCGCTGCTCGAGTTGCGCATACAGAAGTTGCAGTGGTTTGGCAACCGGCCGGTAAAGCGGGTCGCCGATAACAGTGGTCTGCCACGAAAGGACCGGTTGTGCCGCCCACGCCGCCTCGCCGAAGGTGAAGCCGTTGGCCAGCCAGCGCGCCAGAAAGGCGGCAATGTTTGGCGTGCCGGAGAGGTAAGGTTCGTACACACAGCCCATCGTGCAGGTCGCGCCTTTGGCCAACAGCGGGCCGCACCAGTTCCGATCTTCGGAGCGGATGGTATCGGCGCTGAACGAATGCAGATGATAAGCGAATGCGCCGGGCATGAATTCCACTTTGGGCAAGGCGAAGGGCCCGGAAACATTCCCGTCATACCACCCGCAGTAAATGGCAATCTGGCTCATGGGAAAGCTTGCGGGAAAGGTTTCCGGTTTGTCGTCCAGGGTGGTTTCGAATCCCAGCTCACTACAGATTTCCGCCCCTTCCTGGATCCATTCGTCGCCCAGATAATAGCTGTCCGTTTTGGGCAAACCGCGCGCGTCGAAGTAAGCACGTCCCCACAAGCCATCACGCTCGGCCTGCAGCGCCTTGTCCACGAGACCTTTCGCGATCTCGGCGCTCGGCCCGTCAAGCCGCGCGACCAGCAAAATACCGTTGGTCGGATTTAAAAGCGCGGTATTGGTGGCGCCATAAACCCAGTTTTGCATCGGCCCTGCCAGCGAAACACCCGTTTTCACTATCGGCAACCACGCAAGTTCGGAATCCACGGCGGCTTCGTTCCGTTGTAATTCAGGTTTGATGCCGTTCGTAAGAGATACAGACAAATCCGAATCGGGCGCAATTTTCAAAGGAACGCCATAACACAAAAGGGCGTAGCGGATCCTGGACGCGACCACCCGGTATTCAACATGCTCCAGCCCGCCGCTGGTCGCGGGAATGGTTACAAAACCAAATCGCCAAAGGCCGTCGGAATCCAGCCGGCGGACCAGCGGCAATTGCAGGGTATCGCGAAATTCCTCCCGCGACATCACCTCATTAGTCGTCATCGCAAAGCCGTAAATCTGCTTTTCGGGAACCTGCCGCGCCTGGGCATAATACTCGGCCACGGACCTGGACTCGGGCATGCGCTTGTTGTAAACGACCACGACTTCATCGCCGCCGGCCCAAGCCAACAGCGGCGCCAGGACCGCCGACATGATAGCGAGCCGGATGGAGAAGAATCTCATACGCTGGTCATTTGACCTTGAACGGAACAAAACATTCTAATATTCACAGATTACACTCGATTTTAAGGCCATCGTACGCAAGCGCAACACCATCCGGCAGTTCAGCTTGCGCCTTGTCGTGATCGTAATCATGGGTCAAATGCGTGAAGAACGTGTTGGCCGCGCCAATGCGCCGCGCGGCGGTCAGGGCTTCGTCAAGGCTCATGTGCGTGGGATGCGGTTTGGGCCGGAGCGCGTCGAGCACGGCGATTTCGACACCGCGGACCTTTTCCACGACCGCTGGCGGGACTTCCTTGCAATCGCTCAGATAGGCGAGCCGCTTCCTGCCGTTTTGCACAAAGAGATAACCGTTCGTCATGGTGGAACCGTGCGGCAAGGGCAGGGGAGTGATGGCAAGATCGCCGAGCGTGAACGGGCCATCAATCACGTGCGGTTCGGGGTGGAAATAACCCTTGGGTATCGGACGCCCGTCGAAGGCGTAAACAAAAACGCGTTTAAGCGAAGCCATCGTTTCTTCATTTGCGTAAATTGGCAGGGGACCGCCACGGACATCACAAAAACGCCGGCAATCGTCCAGCCCCATAACGTGATCGGCGTGCGGATGAGTGAAAATCACCGCATCCAGCCAGAGGATGTTTTCGCGCAGCATTTGCACCCGGAATTCCGGCGTGGTGTCCACCACCAGTTTTGTCAGGCCCGTGCTGACATAAATGGAAGGCCGCGTCCGGTGGTTCTTCGGGTTTGCCAGGAATTCCGGCGGATATTCCTTGCCAATCACCGGCACGCCTTGCGAAGTGCCGCTGCCTAAAAAGATAAGTGAAAATGCCATGCCAGTGTCGCCTGCCTAAATTAGCGGGAGCCATCGTCCGGCGCACCAAAAACTTTTCTTTTTTAGGTTTCCTTTTTGCCGGTTCAAGCGAAGAATGAGCGCTGGAACCGAGTGCAAAAAGGCCGCGCGAATCGCCCGCGTTCAGCATGGGCATTTACCGGCCACTGTTTACAAACCATGGACTCATTGCCAACTGTTTTACTTAAACCCGGCGAGGCTGACCGCATTATCGCCGGCCACCCGTGGATTTATCACGGTGAAATCCTCCGTCTGACCCAGCAACCTGCCGACGGCGAACTCGTTCAGGTCAAGGATCATCGCCAACGCTTTCTCGGGGTCGGCTTCTTCAATTCAAAGTCCAAAATCAATGTTCGCGTCCTTTCACCGGATCGGGTCGAGGTCAACGGGCACTTTTTTGCAGAACGCGTTCGCGCCGCGCTCGCTGTCCGGCAACGGCATTTGCCGGGAGCCACCTCGTTTCGTGTCGTCAATGCCGAGAGCGACTTTCTCAGCGGCCTCATCGTGGACAAATACGAGGACGTGCTGGTTATCCAAATTTCTTCGCTGGGGATGGACAAGCGAAAAGCACAGATTGCCGCCGCGCTGCAAAAAATCTTTTCGCCGCGCGCCATTCTCGAACGAAGTGATGTGGCGTCACGAAAGTTTGAAGGACTGCCGGAGTCGAATGGGATTTTGTCCGGCGAACTGACCGGGCCGGTCTTTGTGAATCTGACCGGGTTGAAATTTGAAACCGATCTAGCTGCCGGGCACAAGACCGGATTGTATTTGGATCAACAGGTAAATTATCTAGCCGTGTCGCAATTCGCGAAAGGCGGACAAGTGCTGGACTGCTTCAGTTTTCTGGGCGGCTTCGGACTGCACGCGGCACGCGCGGGTGCGGCGCACGTCCACTTGCTCGACCAAAGCGCGGAGGCGATTGCGGCGTCGCAACGAAACGCAGCAATAAACGGGCTGGCGGATAAATGTTCTTTTGAGACCGTGAACGTCTTTGACTGGCTCAAGGCGCAGACGGCCGTTCAGCCGCATGAAAAAGTCATTCCGCGATTTGATTTAATCGTACTCGACCCGCCGTCCTTCACGCGCAATCGCGCCTCGGTGCCGGATGCCTTGCGCGGCTACAAGGAGATTCATTTGCGCGCGCTGAAATTGCTCAAGCCCGGCGGTACACTGGCGACCTTCTGCTGTTCGCACCACGTGGATGCGACAACCTTTCAACACGTGATTCTCTCTGCCGCCTACGACACGCGCCGGATTCTGCGCCGCGTCGCCACGTATTCCCAAAGTCCGGACCATCCCGTTATCCCGATGATTCCGGAGACGGAATATCTGAAGGGATTTGCGTTTGAGGTGGTGCGATGAAGCCGGAGGGACGAGCTCTGCGAGTCCCAAACATCATTGGATTAAAACCGGGAAAACGGGGACTCGTGTAATTTGTCCGTCCGAAGTTCCTACTGCACGCCGACGCGATAGAAGAACGGGCCGTCACCAATGGCGTTGGTGTCCGTGTAGCTCGTTGTGCCCGCTTGCCCGCCGATGTTGCTCTGAATGGTGGAAAAGGCCGGTTGCGCTCCCAGATTGGTGCTGCTTTGGAGGAAATAAGTGACGTTACTCACGCTCTGCCAGCTTACCACGAGGCCCGCCGGATTGTTAGTGGGCACAGGTGGCAACATCGCCAAAACGGACAGGGCGTTGGTGGGATTCAAGCCCGCAATCCAATCTTGATAGACGTTAAATCCGGTGCCGTCCAAATCCGCAGTATCTATGTTTGTGGTGATGGACAGACCATATTGCTGGAGCCACGCATAGGAAATTCTGCTGACCGGTGTTTGATACTCATAAGCGCCGATGTCCACCGTGCCGCCAACGATGCGCGGGTTGCCGTCCAAGTCGGCGGCACTGGTGACATACGCGTTGTTGCCGGAATTGATGCAAGGCGAGTTGGATTGGAGATGAAAGTCGCCGTTCGCCAAATCCAGAAAAGCCGGTTCGTTCGTGATATTCCCGGAACCAGCGGGCAATGGTGTCGTGCAACAATAAATCACGGGAGCACTGCCTGAGACATTGGGGTCCTTTAGAGCCAAATTATAATAGATGATACAATTGGTCGCACTTCCGCCGTATAAGCCTCCTCCTGTCGGTTGGACGGACGGGCCCGAAGCAGCGTTACTGACGACCGTGCAATTGACCAGTGCGCTCTGGTAAGCGCCGCCGCCGAGGCTATCCGCCAGATTATTCTTCAGCACGCAATTGACCAGCGTGTTGGAATAAGCGCCGCCGCCGACGTTCATGGTTTGGTTGCTTGAGATGACACAGTTGATGGCGAAGCCCGTACAGAGGCCGCCGCCGCCCACGTTGGCGGTATTATTACTTACCGTGCAACCGGTCAGGGTGCTGAACGCCGCGCCGCCGCCGCCGCCCCAGGAATCGTTACCAGCGACGACGCAATTGCTTAAAGTGCAGTGGATAGCGCCGCCGCCACTGTTGAGGCCTTGATACTGCGCGAAATTCCTGACCAGCGTGCAGTTGACCAGCGTGTTTGAACATGCGCCGCCGCCATAATAGGCACTGTTATTCGTCAGGATGCAATTGAGCAGTGTGCCTTGGAATGCGCCGCCGCCACCCTGATCGGCACCGTTGTTCATTAAGATACAATTGAATGCCTTGCCGCCGCAGATGCCGCCGCCGTTTTGTATGACGAAGCCATTGGTGACGACACAGTTGGATACGATGACATTCGAATCCTCACACCAGGCGCCGCCGCCACTTTGCATTGATCCGCCGCCGGCCAAGGTGAACCCGAGGAGCGCCGCTCCATCAGTCAAATAGACGCAACGAACGGAGGAAAGCCGCGCGTAAACACCTGCAATGACCGTCGCGGACGGACCGTTGAAACTCTCCAGCGTGACCGCTTTGTTCACAACCACGCGATTGCTTGCCCCGTCACTCGTCAAACTGGCGCCGGTTTGATAAATGCCGTTCGTCACCAGGATCAAATCGCCGTTCGTCGAGGCATCCACGGCATCCTGAATGTTCGCGGCGGCGGTGAGCCAGTTGGTGAACGGCGACACCGGCGTTGGGTTGCCGACGTTCACGTAGCGCACCGGCGATTGAAATTCATACGCACCCAGGTCCACGATGCCGCCGACGATGCGCGGATTGCCGTCCAAGTCTGTGGCATTAGTGATGAAGGAATTATTTCCGGCGTTGATGCAGGGCGAGGCGGCGTTCAAATGATAATCACCGGCGGCGAGATTCGCGAACAACGGCGGATTGGTCAGGTTATTGACGCCGGATGTGACCGTGAATGGTATGCAACAGTTCGTCCAATTTCCAAAGCCGCCGCTGTCGTCGGCGCTGCTGTAATAGCTGTTATTGTAATAGACGATGGAATTTTTGAATGTGCTGTCCCATCCGGCGCCGGCATACGCCGCGGCGACGTTGCTGACTACCGTGCAGTTAATCAGCGAGGAAAGGCCTGCTCCACCACTGCTGTAACCGGAAAAATTTCGCGCCAGCAGGCAATTGATCAAAGTGCTGTTATTTGCGCCGTCACCGCCACCACCCGCCGTGGGGGAGGTCGAATTGCCGATGAGCGAACAATTGATCAATGTTCCCGAATATACGCCACCGCCCGAGTTGTATGCCGAGTTGCCGATAATCACGCAATTTGTCACGCCGGCCGTTGATGATGCGCAATACACACCGCCGCCGGAATTCACGCCGGAAATCGTCGTTGCGCCGTTCGTCAACGTGAAGCCGGAAAGCACCGAGCCAGCGGATAAATAAGCGCAGCGCAGCGCATTTGGCCCATTTGTCGCTGTATCCCATGCGCCTTTGATGACCGTCGCCGCCGGCCCATTGACGCTTTGCACCGTGACGTTGTTGAAAATTGAAATACGGGCGCCGGACGCGCTGCCATACTGATAAACACCGTTGGTTACGAGAATCGTGTCTCCGCCGCTCGCGAGAGAAGCCGCCTGTTGAAGATTTGTTGCCGCGGTATCCCAGCTTGTGTAAGGCACGACCGGATTGGTGCAATTCAAGTCCACGTAGTGCGTGGTCGCCGACATGCGCACGACCATAACCGCCAGCATTGCGGCTGCTGCGAAGAGTCTTATCATAGTTGCCTTTTACTGTTGCACGCCGACGCGATAGAAGAACGGGCCGTTGCCCACCGCGTTAGTATCCATGTAACTCGTCGTGCCCGCCTGGCCGGTGATGTTACTCTGAATGATCGAGAAGGCTGGTTGCGCTCCCAAGTTGGTGCTGCTTTGCAAGAAATAAGTCCGATTGCTCACGCTCTCCCAGCTTACGACAAGACCCGTTGGATTATTCGTGGGTACGGGCGGCAACATGGCCAAAACGGACAAAGCGTTGGTGGGATTCAAACCGGAAATCCAATCCTGATAGACGTTAAATCCGGTGCCGTCCAGATCGGCAGTATCAATGTTTGCGGTGATGGGCAGGCCATATTGCTGGAGCCACGCGTAGGAAATCTTGCTGACCGGCGTTTGATACTCGTAAGCGCCGATGTCCACCGTGCCGGCGACGATACGCGGATTGCCGCCCAAGTCGGTGGCAGTGGTGACAAAAGCGTTGTTGCCGGAATTGATGCAAGGGGAGTTGGATTGAAGATGGAAATCACCGGCAGCCGTATTCACAAAAGCCGGGTCGTTAGTGATACCAGCGCCATCAAAGGAATCGGGAATGGTGCAACAATTGTTGAGTTTGGTACCGATGTTATTCGACCCGGTTGGCGCCGTGTTGTAATACAGGATGGAGTTGTAGCACCACGCGCCGGTAGCTCCGAAGATTCCGCCGCCGCTGCTGGTGGCAACGTTGAAGACCACGGTGCAGTTAGTGACTATCCCACCATAAATTCCGCCGCCGCTCCCGGCACTATTTCCGCCGACCAGACAGTCGTTGAGCGTGGAGCCGTATGCGCCGCCGCCGTTGGCCGCGATGTTGTTGCTGATCGAGCAAGCGTTCAAAGTCCCGCCATAGGCGCCTCCACCTGAACTGGAGGCCGAATTGCCCACAATCGTGCAATTAGTGAGAACACTCGCGCCAAAAGGACTGCCGCCAAACACGCCGCCGCCCTCATTACTGGCCGTGTTGCTCACCACAGTGCAATTGATTAATGTGCAGGCGCAAGCGCCGCCGCCATAGCCGGCAGAGTTTCCCACAATTTGACAATTGATCAGTGTAACCCGATCAGCTCCGCCACCAGCCGAGTTTGTCGCGAGATTGCCAATCAGAATACAATTGGTAACCGTGCCGCCACCGGAACCATAAATATACGCCACTCCCCCACCAGCAGGGTAGTTTCCAAACCCGGCCTCGCCATTGGTCAATGTGAAGCCTGACAACACAGCGTTGTTTCCCATTCCTACGCAGCGAACGGCGTTGGTCAGAGCCGGTCCCGTGCCGGCGACCCGGTTCCCAACGATCAGGGTGACCGCCGGGCCATTCACGCTTTGCAACGTTACGGCGTTGGTAAGCGTCACACGATTTGTGCCCGAGTCAAACCACTTTCTTCCGCCAGTGGCATAAACGCCATTTGTCACCAGAACCAAATCACCGTTCGTGGAGGCATCTACGGCGTCCTGAATGTTCGTCGCCGCCGTTGCCCAACTCAAATAGGGTGAAAGGGAATTTGTGCCATTCGCGTCAACGTAATGCGTGGTCATCGCCCGGGCGTTAAGCTTTAGAAGCACCAAACAAATCACTGCCGCCAATGGCCATTGCAGTCTCATCAAAACTTCCGGGTTGCTTGAAGACTAAAACTTATCCTAACAAAATCACAAGCTCTCGTCAAGTTGCTTAATGAGTGGTCAAACCAGCAGTTCCCGCTGCCAGCTCATCAATCCCGGTGCCTGTTGGTCCCAGTCGCGGGCGAGTTCGCTAAGCGTGGCGCGGCTGGCGATGAGCGTAGGGTCAATCCCGAGTTCATGCGCGTGCTGGTCCCGGCGTTTCTCCAGGTCATGGTAGCGGTCCATCTCGGCTTCGGTTGGGCGGTAAAACTTGTGACGTAAAATCTCGGGCTGCCGGTCAGCCGGAACCGCGAGGGCGGTCTTGATGGTCTGATGCAAGCCTTCGTGGCGGCGCGGAGAGAGGCGCGTTGGCAGCAGGTGGTCAATGGGCTTGTGCGCCGCGGCGGTGGCGGCGATGCTGATAAGCTTTTCATGGTTGAGGATGAAAAACGGCGGGCGATTGGCGGCAATGGCTTCACTTTCGCGCCATTCCCACAATCCGCGCAAAACGGCCAGCGCCCGGCGGTTCAACGCGTGGCTGCCTTTGATACGCCAGACAGCATCCGTATTGGTTGCAGACGGCTTTGAGCTTTCCGTAATCAGTCGCGCGCACGATTCCTGGTGCCAGGCCAGCCGGCCCTTCCGTTCGAGTTCAAGCTTCAGCTTGTCCGCGAGCGGTTTGAGGTAATGCGTGTCGTTGCGCGCGTATTTCTCCATCCGTTCGGTGAGCGGGCGGCGCGCCCAGTCGGCTTTTTGCGAGCCTTTGTCCAGTTTTACGCCCAGAAATATTTCAACCAGCGCACTCAAACCAAACTGGCGTTCACCCACGAGCCGGGCGGCGAGCATGGTGTCACAAACGGCCGACGGTATAAATTCATGGTGCTTGCGCAGCAGGCGCAAATCATAATCCGCGCCGTGCATGATCAACTCGTGGGCATTGAGCGCGTCGAGCAGCGGATCAAGAGTGATGCCGGCCAGCGGGTCAATCAAGGTGTCACCGGCGGCGGTGCTGATCTGGATGAGGCAGACCTTCTCAGGATAGGCGTGCAGGCTGTCGGCCTCGGTGTCCAACGCCAGCCAATCGGCAGACCGGATGGTTGTCAGGAGGGCGGCAAGCTTTTCGTCGGTGTTAATCACCCGGCCAATATATTTACGTCGCCGCCAATCAAAAGATGAAACTGAAATTTTGACAAAATGATTCGGGCCGCTCTGCGGGCGCCGCACGCTATTGGTTTGTTTGTTGCCCCCTTGGTTTTATCAGCCTCACTTGAAGCGTGCCGCCGACACAGCTTTTTGAGTCGTCAGGAAGACACAAATAGATTTTCGCGGAGACCGTCCGATTTATGGCTTGATCGAATTGCAATTTCATTCCATAGCCTTTGCTGTAAGTCGCGGTCTGGACCGCTCCTTGTTGGTTCCAGGTCAGCTTGACGTGCGGGCTGGCTGTGTTGTTGTCATTAAACCGGACGACATAACTGCGGCCTTCGATGGAGGCGTCCAGACGAAAAATGTCCAGGACCATTCCGTTTGCGGAACTAATCTTAAGGTCGCCATTTCTGAAAAAGGCGGTTTTGATGGCGAAGTCAACGCCATGAAGTTTGCCGCCGGCCGGATGTTCGGGAAATGAGGCGGTGCTGAGGTCGGTTGTCCACTCGGAGGGGAGCGATTCCGTTGACTGATTGTTTAGCTGATTGTTTGTGACAACGGTTACAGGCTTGGCGGGCTCCACCGGTTGGTTGTTTGTGACCATGACTTCCGCTGGGGCGGGTTCCAGCGGTGGGATTTCATTGGAACCAGTTTCCGATTGAGTTTTCATGACGATGGCAGTGTTCGTCGTCAGATTTTGCCGGACATTTTCGTATCCTTGTTTTACGGCGGTTGAAATACGCCACACATAGAATGCGGTGCTCCCGATTTCCGATGCCAATATTAAATAGCCGATGACGAGACCCGCTGTGGCAAGCCCTTGTCCTTTGAGCGACGGATTCCGCCGGATGCGTGCCCTGGCCAGATGCCCGCAAATGATTCCCGGAAGCCACCCGATGCAGGTGATCAAGGATGACACGGAGCACACCAGCGATGCGATGGCCAATCCGGAGGTGCGTTGGACGGCAGAGGCATTATGGTTCCGGGACGCCGGCCGGTTGCCCGCCGAGGTGGAATTCACGCCAGTGATTTCTTTTGGCACCACGATGACGGCTTTGCAGATGGGGCAGGTTATATCTTTTCCCGCATAAGCCGTGTCCGCCAGGATGGCCCGACCGCAGGCCGGGCATGAAAATGTGAATTCACTCATAAGGTTGGTTTGAAGGCTGAAAGATATCGTATGACAACGCTAATTCAAGTCTTTCTGATTCATAAGGTTCTCCATTGCTTTCAAGCATTAATTGAATGTTTCGTATGACGTCCCTGTCCATTAACTTGAACTTATTTCGCAACGAGACGGGCCGGCGGGAGCCAATCATTGCCCACGGGAACTAAATTTGACGCTTTATGAACGAGCCGATGTTTATTGTAGCGCCGCCCCAAAAGAAGCGGCACCGCTGGCTGCGATTCTTCGCGGGGCTGGCGGTGGTTTTGATTATTTTGATTGTGGTGGTGGGTTTTGTTGTGACCAGCCCGGCCTTTATCAAAAGCGTGGTGCTGCCGCGCGCAGGCGCAGCAATGAATGCGGACATCACGGTCAGCAGCGTATCTTTCAACCCCTTCAAACAGATTGTGCTGCGCGATTTGAAGGTACAGGCGATCGGGCAGGCGCCGGTTTTCACCGCCTCGGAAGTGAACGTCCGTTACCATCTCTGGGACATTCTGCGCGGCAACATTCACGTGGATGAAATCGTGCTCAACTCGCCGACGGTGGAGCTGATACAAAACCCGGATGGGAGCAGCAATCTGGATCCACTGCTGAAGGCGTTGCAGGGAAAGCCCGCCCAGGCCAGCAAACCCAAACCGGCGTCATCGAAGGCGCCTCAGATCGCTCTGGGCAGGCTGACATTGCGCAACGTAAGCCTGGTGGAAATCAAAAATTACGGCGGCGGCCGAAGCAATGTGCTGGCAGTGACTAATCTGGACCTCACGCTTTCCAACGTGAAGAACGGACAGTCCGCCGCGCTTCAGTTGTCGGCGGCTCTGCGGGTTGACCAAAATCCGCCCGGCGGCACCAACGGATTTCTGGCCGCGGCCATCAACGGGAATTTCAATTTTGCTCTGACGCCGGACTTGAAACCGGCATCCGCCTCAGGGGAGGCGCAATTGTCCGTCTCTAGCGCTGGCGGCGCGTTTGGGGATTTTTCTGCGTTTGGCGCCGGGCTGAACTGCGATGCAACGCCTGCAGAAATCAAGCAACTGGATTTGCATTTTCAGAACGCCGGCGCGCCGCTGGGTAATCTGGCCGTCAGCGGCCCGCTCGATCTGGCAACCATGGAAGGCAGTTTGCAGGTGACATTGCAGGGCATTGATAAGCGGTTGCTGAATCTGGCCGGGGCCGCGCACGGCGTTGATTTCGACTCGACCGCCATCAGCTCCACCAACGAAATTACGCTAACGAATTCCGGCAAGACTATCGCCGCGACCGGCAGGTTCGTCGCTGACAAATTCCAGGTGACGCGCGCGGGCCAAACCACGCCGACGCTGGATTTCAGCGCCGATTACGCTGTCACGCTGGACAATGCGGCGCAGACGGCCCTGCTGCACAAGCTGATGTTGTCCGGTACGCAGGATGGCCGTCCGCTGCTGACCGCCGGCCTGTCGCAGCCGATGAACCTGTCGTGGGGAACCAGCGCCGGCGCCGTTGGTGATTCCGCGCTCAACCTGTACGTAACCAATTTGAATCTGGCGGATTGGCGGCCTTTTCTTGGCAACACCGTGTCCGCCGGCGACGTAAACCTGCAATTAAAATTGTCTTCCCAGCAGGGCGGCAAACAGCTCGGGTACGACCTGAATTCGCAAATCGCTGATCTCGCGGCCCGGATTGTCAGTAATCAGACCTTCCAAGCGACGGTGAATTTGCAGGCACAGGGCGAGGCGACGGATTTCAAACAATTCAGCCTGAGCGCCTATCGGTTGCAAATCATCAGGCAAAAGCAGCCGTTACTCACCGCGTCAGGTTCCGGTGCCTGCAATCCTGCCGACGCAAGTGCGGACGCGCAGGTGGCGCTGGAGGTTTCCCTGGCCGGATTGGGCGACGCCTTTCCGCAGCCGGACACCAAAATTTCGTCCGGTACTCTCAAACTGAATGGCCGCGTTACGCAAAAACAAAATACGCAGACCGTCACCGGCCAACTGACACTGGCGGATTTGACCGGACAAGTCGGAAAGAATTCTTTCCATGACTTCGGCAGCACGATGAACGCGGACGTGAGCCGCACGCCCGAACGGATCCAAATTCAAAAACTTGACGGCACCCTCATTCAGAACGGAAACGCCAGAGGCGATTTTGCTCTGACCGGCGCGTTTGAACCCGCCGGCCAGACGGTGCAATTGAGCGCCAAACTATCGGATTTCAATCAGGACGGGTTGCGTCCGTTCCTTGAACCATTGCTGGCGGGCAAGCAATTGGTTTCCATTGCCGTCAACGGGAACGCCTCCGTCCAGTACGCGCCGAACACCAGTTCCGCCATCAAGGCCGATCTGCAGGTGACCAATCTTGTCGTCCGTGACCCCAAAGGGCAGTTTCCAGAAACACCGTTGGCCGCCCAATTGGAAATTGACACTTCGCTGCAAAGACAATCCGCCGACATCCACCAATTCCAAATCGGCCTGACACCCACTGACCACGCCCGGAACCGGATTCAATTGCAAGGGCACGTTGACTTTTCCGACCCCAAGGCCATCCAGGGAAACCTGAATCTTTCGTCCGACGGTCTGGACCTGACCCGCTATTACGATTTGTTCGCCGGTGGCGCGAAGGCCTCCGGGAAAGCCGTTCCGATGACTTCGCCGGCGAGCACCGTTTCGGCCCCGGCGAATCAGGAACCGGCTCCTGTGAATCTGCCGCTGCACAACTTCACAGTGGCAGCGAATATCGATCGGCTTTATCTGCATGAAGTGGCCATCACCAATTTTCAAACCACGGTAAAAATGGATGGCGGTCACGTGCTGGTCAAACCGTTCCAACTCGTGCTCAATGGAGCTCCGGCGAGCGCCACGGCAGACCTGGACCTGAGCGTGCCGGGCTACAAATACAATTTGAACGTCAATGCCGATCAGGTTCCGCTGGGGCCGCTGGTGAATACGTTCGCGCCTGACCGCCAGGGCCAGTTGGGCGGGACATTGACCACCCATGCGCAAATCGCCGGGGCGGGTGTTACCGGGATGGATTTGAAGCAGAAACTCGCCGGCCAGTTTGAAGTAGATGCCACCAATCTGAACCTGTCGGTAGTCAACGTCCGGAGCCAAATCCTTAAAACGCTGATCAACGTGGTGGCGACGGTCCCGCAACTTCTAAGCAATCCCGAAACGGCCGTCCTCTCGTTGCTGACCCGAGCGACCGGATTAAGCAAAGGCGGATTAATGAACCAGCTTCAACAATCGCCGATTGAGACAATTACCGTACAGGGTGGGGCAGGTGACGGCCGAATCAATCTGCAATTGGCCGTCGTGCAGAGCGCCGCTTTTGAAGCCGACGCCACCGGTACCATCGCCCTGGCGCCCGTATTAACCAACTCCACCATCAATATACCGGTGACGATTTTGCTCAGCCGCGCCATTGCCGGTCAGCTTAATCTGACGGCCGCCAACACTTCGGCCGGTGCGTATGTGCCGTTGCCGCAATTTCTTACAATGACCGGCACCCTGGGTAATCCGGATAAAAAAATCAACAAACTCGCGCTGGTCGGCCTTACGGTGCAATCTGTGGGAAATAGTTTGATAAAACCGTCCAACGGAAATACGTCGCCGGTGGGAAATCTGCTGAATCAATTGCTGCGCCGGTAAAATGAATTTTAATTCCGAAACGAATCGGGATCGTTTCTTGCCATCCAACTTCCGTTTTTCCTAACCTTCCAAAATGAATTTAGCCAGTGCCTTTGCCGCTTCAGTAGAAAAACGGAGCGAGAAAATTGCCATTTATTGGGGCGAAACGGAACTCAGCTACGCTGTGGTCTTCGGGCAGGTTTGCACAGTGGTGGCAGCGCTGACCGGTAAATTGGGCGTCAAGCCCGGCGACCGTGTGGCGCTGTGGATGAAAAATTGTCCGGAGTTTGTGCCGGCGGTGTTCGGCATCCTGTCGGCCGGCGGCGTGGTTGTGCCCATCAACAATTTCCTGAAACCGGCCGAGGTCAGTTACATCCTGAACGATTCCGGCGCGAACGTGGTGATTACCGATTCCGAGTTGAGCGCGCATTTTCCAGAATTAGCCGCTGCGCGTCCGTTGCTGAAAATGCTCAAGGTGGAAGAGTTTGCAGGCCGGGGCTCGGCGGAGTCTCACCCCAGCCGATCTGGAATCGCAAATCGTAAATCGCAAATTGTAGATCGGATGGAGTCAGACCTCGCGGCATTGCTGTACACGTCCGGCACGACCGGCCATCCGAAGGGCGCGATGCTCACGCACGGCAATTTTTTGCATAACGTGGCGAGTTGCGTCGAGGCGCTCAAAGTGCAGGAGGACGAACGGGTCATTGTGGCACTGCCGCAATTTCACAGCTTCATGTTCACGGTGGGTACGTTGTTGCCCATGGTCTGTGGCGCCGGGATTTTGCTGCTGAAGACGCTGCATCCCTTCAAGCAGGTGCTGGAGGACATCGCACGGCATCGGGGAACGATTTTGCCGGCGGTGCCGTCATTTTATCGTGCGCTGCTGGCGGTGCCGGAGTTCGGCAAACTGCCATTGCGCCTGTGCATCAGCGGCGGCGCGCCGTTGCCGGTGGAGGTTTTTAACGAGTTCACCCGGAGATTTCCGTTTCCCCTGCGTGAAGGTTACGGTCCCACCGAGAGCAGCCCGGTGGCCACGGTGAATCCCATCTACGGAACCAACAAGCCCGGCTCCATCGGCAAACCGATCCCGAATGTGGAGCTGAGCATCCGTGACGAGGCGGGCAAGGAATTAGCCGTCGGCGCCACCGGTGAAATCTGCATCCGGGGGGGGAACGTGATGCGCGGTTATTGGAATCAGCCGGAAGAGACGGCGAAGGTTTTGCGCGACGGCTGGCTTTACACCGGGGACGTGGGCTATTGCGACGCCGACGGCTATTATTTCATCACTGACCGCAAAAAGGACATGCTGTTGGTCAACGGCATTAATGTGTATCCGCGTGAGATTGAGGAAATTATTTATCAATTTCCCGGCGTCAAGGAAGCGGCGGTGGTGGGGGTGCCGGATCCGCGCAAAGGCGAGCAGCCAGTGGCGTTCGTATCAGCGGTTGAAGGTCAAATGCTGGATGAAGCGGCATTGTTGCAGTTCGTCCGCAGCAAACTGGCCGATTATAAGGTGCCCAAACGCGTTATTTTCATGCCCCTGTTGCCCCGGAATACAACGGGCAAAATCCTCAAAACCACCCTGCGCCAGCATCCACTCAGTTGACGATTACTCCAAGATAACAGCTTCTAAACAAACATGTTACAACCCGGCCTTTTCCGGGTTGACGCGGGTGGATTACCGACGGTAAGCTTATACGACTGTACGGCGCATGGTGTGCCGGATGGTAACAATCTTATGGCTGAAGGATATTGCGTCAAGTGCAAGGCCAAGAAGGAAATCGCTAACGGCGTTGAAGAAGTCATGAAGAACGGGCGGAAGGCCATCAAAGGCAAATGTCCGACCTGCGGCACCGTCATGTTCAAGATT
Organism: Candidatus Limnocylindrales bacterium; assembly: GCA_035604955.1. Taxonomy (GTDB): domain Bacteria; phylum Verrucomicrobiota; class Verrucomicrobiia; order Limisphaerales; family UBA11358; genus UBA11358. The sequence goes on from DATNHM010000009.1 coordinate 26,144, forward strand.
TTGGGAGGTAAAGCGGCTCCCGCCGGCGCGTCCACAGTCACCCCGCCGGCCACGAGCTGATATGTCGCAACAGCTCGCCTATGTCATTGTCACCCCCTATTCGCTCTACAAATCGCGCACGGGTGGAATTCTAAGCCGGTTGATTTCACGCACGGGCCTGGACTTGACGGCCATGCGGATGTTTGCTCCCGGTCCCGAACTGGCAAAAGAATATGCCGCGACCATTGTCTCGGCCCAGGACCCCCAGGACCGGAAAATCCAGGAACTGCTTCGGGAATACGTTCTCCAAAATCTCTCGCCGGATCCTAAAACCGGCCGACGGCGGCGGGTGCTAATGATGCTATTTCAAGGTGATGAAGCCGTGCGCAAAGTCCGTTCCGTGGTCGGAAATTTAAGCCCGGACCGGCGCGGCGGCGAAACCATCCGGGACACCTACAGCGATTTGATTATGTATGACGACGGCGGGGTTCGTTACTTCGAGCCCGCCGTACTGGCATCGCCGAACGAGCAGGAAGCGGAAACGAAGCTGAAATTGTGGGCGCGTTATTCGGACGCGGACGGCGGGGTGTTGGAGAATGTCATTGCCTATCCGCCAGGACAGTTGGGGGAACGCACGCTGGTGCTCATCAAGCCGGATAATTTCAAATTTCCCACCGGCCGGCCGGGCAATGTGATTGATTTCTTTTCCCGGACCGGACTTTACATCGTCGGCGTCAAGGTGCTGCACATGAGTCTGGCGCAGGCGATGGAATTTTACGGCCCGGTCCACGAAGTCTTGCGCACCAAACTCAAGGACGGCATTGCTGAACGCGCCAAAAGTATTCTCGAAAAGGAACTTGGCTTCAGAATCCCGCCCGAACAACAGCAGGCCCTCGGCGACATCCTCGGCCCGCTCCACGGCGACAACCAGTTTGAAAACATCATGCGGTTCATGACCGGTTTCACGCCGTCGGAACGCAAGACAGAGGCGGAACGCCGGTTGCCCGGCACGCAAAAATGCATCGCCCTGGTTTATGAGGGCGTGAATGCCATCCGGAAAATCCGCGATGTGTTGGGTCCTACGGATCCTTCCAAGGCGCCGACCGGTTCGATTCGCCGCGAATTCGGTTCGAATATTACCGTTAACGCCGCGCACGCCAGTGATTCCATCGAAAACGCCCAGCGTGAAATGAAGATCGTCAAACCGGGTGAAAATAATTTCCGGCAGGTGGTCGAGGAAATTTACGGAAAATTGTAAGCGCGCAATTTCTTGAGCAAACGCGCGTCGGCGGCGGGAAATTCAAAATCATCCAGCTCGGCTTTGCCGATCCATCGGATGGCTGCACAACCCAGCGCCTGCGGTTCGCCGCCGGGCAGGCGGCAAACAAAGAATTTCAGGCGCACGGCTTTTTCCGGGTAACGATGGGAGACCGTTTCAAACAGTTCACCGACCGAAATCTTCACGCCCAGCTCCTCTTGCAGTTCACGGGCCAGGCATTGCTCGAAGGTTTCGTCCGGCTTCCGCTTGCCGCCGGGGAATTCCCACAGCCCGCCCAAATGCGAGTCTGCCGGACGCCGGGTAATCAGAACCTCGCCATTTCGAAAAACCAGCGCGGCGGCCACGTCCACAGGTTTTTTAGCGTCCAACACTTTTATAAACCCAACCCAGGCGTTCCATTTCGCCGCGGTCAAAAAGATTGCGGCCGTCAAACAAGATGGGATGCGACAGCGATTTACGCGCGCGTTCGAGATCGAGTTTTTTGAACTCGTCCCATTCGGTGGCCACGACCAGCGCGTCGCAACCTTCGGCCACGGCGTTCATGTCATCCACATAGGTCACGGCTTTCAAAACCGCCCGGGCTTTGTTCATGGCTTTAGGGTCGTGCACACGCAACACGGCCCCTTCCTTTTGCAGGCGCTGGCAGAGTTCAATCGCCGGTGACATGCGGATGTCGTCGGTGTTTTGTTTGAAAGCCAGGCCAAGAACTCCAATGGTCTTGTCCTTGAGCACCCAAAGTGTGTCGGTGATCTTCTTCAGAAAGTGGTCCATCTGCCGGCTATTAATGAGCTGCACTTCCTTGAGCAAACGAAAGTCGTATCCGATCTCCTCGGCGATTTTAATAAATGCGCTCAGGTCTTTGGGAAAGCAACTGCCGCCAAAACCAATGCCCGCGTTGAGAAATCGGCGGCCGATCCGTTCATCCATGCCCATGCCCGCGGCAACTTCCTGCACGTTCGCGCCGGTGATTTCGCAAATGGCGGCCACGGCGTTGATGTAGGAAATTTTCAGCGCGAGAAATGAATTGGAGGCATGCTTGATCAGCTCCGCGGAATTGATGTCCGTCACGACGATCGGCGCGTTGAAAGGCGCGTAAACTTTCTTCATCGCCTCAACCGGTCGCGGCGAGCGCGTGCCAACGACAATACGGTCGGGCTTCATCAAATCATTGACGGCAAAACCTTCACGAAGAAATTCCGGGTTGCTCACCACATCAAAGTCCACGCCGGCCGGGCCATAACGCTTGATGGTTTCAGCCACTTTCTCGCCGGTTTTGACGGGGACGGTGCTTTTATCCACAATAATCCGGTAGCCGGTGAGAGCGGCGGCGATGTCGCGTGAGACCCGTTCAATAAAGGTCGAATCCACGGAGCCATCGGGTTGCGGTGGCGTCGGCACGGCGATAAATATGACTTCGGATTTTTGAACGCCTTCGGCGATGCTGGTGCTGAAAGTCAGCCGCCCGGCAGCGACGTTCCTGGTTACGAGTTCCTCCAGGCCCGGTTCATAGATGGGGATGCCCCCCGAGGCAAGCAGTTTGATCTTGGCCGAGTCGTTATCCACGCACACGACGTGATGGCCGACTTCGGCGAAGCAGGCACCGGTAACCAAGCCAACGTAGCCGGTTCCGATAATCGTCAATTTCATGGTTTGGTGCTCAGATTGAACGGAGTCGGTGAAGCGCTCGCCGGCGGGGTCGCCGGCAATTTTGCTCTCAACTGCATGGCGTGAAACGCGGCTTCCGAACCGAGGAGATTATTGGGATTATCGCGGACCACTTCCTGATAAAAATTTTCCGCATCGATTATCTTGCCCCGTTGTTCGTCGATCTTGGCCAGCGCAAACTTTGCGGCATCCACGGAGTTCGCATCGGAAGAAAAAGCACTGATGACCCGCTGATAAGCCTCGGCCGCCGGATCGGTTTTTCCCTGGGCGTCAAGACTGGCCGCCACCCCGAGTGCGGCTTGTGCGGAAAAAGCGCCTCCCGGTCGGGTGTCGAGATATTTCTGGAACTGTGCCTGTGCCTGGGCGTACTGGCCGCTCGTGAACAGGGCCGTCGCCCCCAGCATCAGCGCCCGTTCTCCAGTCAGACTGCCGGGATAATCTGCGGCAATTTTCAAATAGGCGGCCGCCAGCCGGCCGGCATCGGAATTGGGCGAAACTGAAATGACCAACTGCGTCAGCGCCTCCCCCGCCGTAATTTCAATCTGATTTTGCCGCCAAAAATAATAGGAAACGAAGAGGATGGCGACGACGGCAATTCCGGCGCCGACGGCAATGCGTTTTGCGTTGGTCTCAACCCAGGACCAGGTTTTAAAAAAATAGAGTGTTACGGCGTCTTGAGATTGCATAAAGAACGACCAATCTTTCGTGTGAGCCTCAAAAACGCAAGCTTGAAATCGCGCAAGCATCAGCCTGAAAGCGGGGTGTTGGCAGTCTCTGCCTTGTCTTTGCGAAGAGGGCGCCGCAACGTCTTTGGCCTTCGCTCCTTCCGATCGTGACCGGTGTTCTGAACCGGTTTTCCAGCCCGGACGTGGGCCGTCAGGATTTGATGTCACGCACTTGAAAGACGGTTGTGCCCACGATGAGAAACGAGAGACTTAGGCCGAACAGGATGCCGAGCGATTCGCCGATCCGCCACCACGGGATATGTTCCTGAAACAACGTCTGCCAGAGGTTCAAGTGATAGCCGACGAAATACTCGGTGAGGTCATGAAAGTAAGGAATTTCCATCAGGATGCGGTCGAGCAGGAGAAGAGACAACGCCAGAATGGCGGCGGCGGCAGGCTTCATGTTAAAACAGGAGAACATGAATGCCAGGCTCATGATGGTAATGGCTTTGGCAATCAGGAACAGGTGTGCGAGGAGAAAGTGCTCCAGCCCGCCGGCAAAACCGAAGACGGCCAAATCCTCACCGGGAATCTGCACGAACAACCCGCCGGTCGCCGGGAAAAAGAGGCCGCAGCAAAGCAAACCGCCCAGCATCAGCAACAGCACCAATACGGCGGAAAAAATTGAACCCGCCAGCCATTTCAGGCACAACAACCGTACCCGCGAAACGGGTCGGGCTAAAATCATCCGCAACGTGCCGTCTTCTGCTTCCTTGCTCACCAGATCGCCTCCGATCAACGCGACATAGAGTGGCAGCATGGTGTAAGCCAGCACGACCACCATGACCGTCGCCACGGTGAGCATGGAGAGATACCGGCCGGGACCGAACCCGCTGCGTTCCACGGTGTGCATCAGCGAGCGGTGCGCCGGCGGGTAAAACCGGAGCAGGCTCGCGATCAGCAATTGCGCCAGCAGCAGCATCAGAAAACCAAGATAGGTCCGTTTCTTCCCGAACAGCTTCCAGAGTTCGCCTTTAAGCTGGTAGAAAAACATGTCCTCAGTTGGCGCCCGGCTTCATCAGCGCGAGATAGAAATCCTCCAATGCTTCCTCATGGGGCGCGATCTCAAACACGGAAATCCCGCGTCCGACCAGAAATCGCACCACCGCATCGGTACCGGTGCCGTTGCTCAGGGAAATGAATTCCCGATCGCGGTCGCCGTTGATAAGCCCGGCCTGCCGGAGTTGTTCCACGGCCAGGGTAAAATTGCCTGCGCGCAGCCGTACCCAGTTCTGCCGGCGGGTGGCCTCGGCCACCGTGCCGTCAAAAACTTTTTCCCCGCGGTTCAACACGGCGATACGCGTGCACAGTTGCTCAACCTCATTCAACAGGTGTGATGACAGGAGAATGGTCAGATTAAACTCACGGTGCAACCGGAGGATGGTCTGGCGCATTTCGTGGATGCCTTCGGGGTCGAGGCCGTCGCTCGGCTCGTCAAGAATCAGCAGTTCCGGCTGTGGCAATAGCGCCTGCGCCAGCGCCAGCCGCGCGCGCATCCCATGCGAGTAGGTTTTTACCCTGGACTGTTCCCGGCCCGTCAACCCGACCCAGTCAATGACTTCGCGGATGCGTTTGGCCGGCGTGGGCGCCGTGTAGTGGCTGAGGATTTCCAGATTACGCCAGCCGCTCAGATAGTCGTAAAAGACAGGAGTTTCGAATATCGCGCCAACCTTCTGGAGCGCCGGCCGGCGGTGAACCGTGACGTCATGGCCGCACACATAAACCTCGCCCCGGGTCGGCCAGATTTGCCCCAGCATCATGCCGATGGCAGTGCTTTTGCCGGCGCCGTTGTGGCCGAGCAGGCCAAAAATTTCGCCGGGCGCGACTTCAAGATTCAGGTTTTCCACCGCGCGCTGTGCGCCGAACCGTTTATAAAGATTGCGCAGCGAAATCATGGGAGTACAAACAGGTTCTGGATGTGCTGGTCGGCATAAAGGAAATTCATCCCATGGTTCGCCCCATTGGCCGCGTGGAAGCTTTGCTTGTCAAAAAAGACCGGGATTTTGGTCATCGGGAACGGCATCCCCAGTAGATTCGGATGGCTGGCATCCTGGCCGTTCAGGAGAACGTCCCAGGAATAACTGGAGCCGGTGGTTTCAAAGATTTTCTGATTGTCGTCCGGGCAGCGCAACACATTCGTGGAACCGAGCTGCCCGGCCAGCACGGTATCCACGGAAGGAAGATTGTTTGTGCCCATGGAGTTCGTGGACCGGTCATACATCACCGGCAGGTGGTTGTTATTTTGATCAACGTAAATCTGCAAGGCAACGCCCAGCTGGTGCAGATTGCTCTGGCAAACCGCAGTCCGCCCGCGTTCCTTGGCGTGCGAGAGCACCGGCAGCAATAACGCCGCCAGGATGCCAATAATGGCGATGACGACCAGCAACTCGATCAAAGTGAAGGCGCGAAGCCTCATGGTAAACATTTTCAGTGTGCCCGGCCACGCTGGATTTGGGCCTGAATCTGCTCCAGCAACGGCGCCAGTTCGGCCTTCGTCTCGGCCGAACTGTCGGCATAAACTTCGGTCAGGCCAATCTCGCGGACGTCTTTTTCCAATTCGGGGCTTAGCGGCGGCGGGCCGTTTCTGCCATAATCGCCGACGCTCCGGTCCACGCCGCCGGCGCCGGCCAGCTGCAAATTCTTCACCGCATCATCAATGAGCTTTTTGCGCTGGTCGGATGGCAATTGGCTGAACGCATCCATCATCTGTTTGAAACCGCTCGGAAGGGTTGACTCGATGAATTGTTTGCGTTCGGCCTCGGTCATCCCGGCAAACCATTTCTTCCAACTGTCCTGTCGCCGCCACTTCATCCGTTCCTCCAGCGAAAGTGAATTAACCTTGTTTTCCAGATCGATGATGGCCTGTGCACGCTGCGCCGCCGGCAGTTGTCCCAGATCGGTGGCTTCGACAAATTGCCGGACCTTATCCGCCGTTATTTTTGCCCGGGCGGAGAAATGAAAGATCGCCAGCGCCAGCGTCCAAATGGCCGCCAACGCGACCGCCGCTCGAATCAACAGGTGAATTCTGCGGTTTTTCATGTTTGAAATATGGCCCAATTCGCAATTCGCGCCAAAATAAAAACCCGCTAGGCGGTCAGTGGTGTCAGCACATCCGCCATCCGCGCAGCGAGAGATCCAACGAACGGGGCGTTCATCAGCTCGAAATGCCGTCCGTCAAGGATTTCCTCGACACAAGCGCCGCGGGTGATTTGCCGGGCCGTCTTCACCGCCAGGGGCGAGGTGGTAAACTCTGAATGCCGCGCCCGCCAATGGTGGACGGGCGCCTCCACCGGCTCCAGTCGCAGGGTGCGAACCATGTTGGCATGGCGGTTGAATAATTCGAAAAATATTTTCAAACTGGAGTCAGAGTCTTTGTTTAAGTCAAATCCGCGCTTCGTCAGCCAGTCGGCCACCAGCTTCAACTGCGCGGCTTCATCTTTTGCCGCAACCACTTTTTTGGCCAGCCGGGTTATCGCGCCGGCCAGGTCGCCGGTTACCTGGGGTTTTAACAGTCCCAATTCGCTGGTGAAATAGTCATATATTTCTGTGATCAAATTTTTCAGCACCAACTCGCGGGGACAATCGGGCTCCAGCACGGCAATGGGGGTGTCCATCATGCCGACGAAAGAAACTTTCCGGCCGCGCCGCTCCAATTGCCGTGCCGTGGCCACGGCAAACAATCCGCCGACCGAAAAACCCGCCAGGCGCACCGGACCTTCCGGTTGTCTTTGGCTGATGATTTCAGCATAGTCATTTACCATCGGATCCAGCGAAAGCCACTCTTCCGGCGCGCCCGCCAGCACGCGCGACTGGATGGCATAAACCGGAAAACCGCCCGGCAGTTTCGCGGACAATTCGTCGTAAATGTTCGTCAAACCTCCCGCGGGATGGACGAAGAAAATCGGGGTGCCCGTCCGGCTCTGACGCAGGGTCAAAAGTTGTCCGGCCGGGGAGGATTCCGGCGTCCCGGCGGATGTTGTTTCAGGCGCGACTTTTAGCGTTTCGACCAGTTCTGGCATGGAAGCCGGCTCCGACGCGTCCGCTAAAATTTCCAGCACGACGGCGGCGAGATGGTTGACGGTCGTGTTGGCGGCGAACCGGCCCGACGGCAGCGAGACGCCAAACTGCATCTCCAGCCGGTTCAACAATTCAAAGGCCATCAACGAATCCAGCCCCAATTCCTTGAGCGGACGGTTCTTGTCGAGTTTCGCCGGGTTCATCCGCAGGACCTTTGCCGCCGACTCGCAAGCCTTCAAGGCAATCAGCGCCATTCGTTTTTCCGGCGGCAAGGACAATATGAACTCGCGGATCTCGGCGTTATCACCGGATTTTTCACGGTCGGAAGCCTGGAACACCTCGGAAAATCTGGGGGGCAAGGATGAGCGCGGACCGAACATCTTGCGCCAGTCAATGTGCATGAAGGCGATCTGCGCCGCATCGCTTTGCATCAGGCGCCCCAGCATCGCCGTGGCAAGCGCCGGAGCCAGGCTGTGAACCCCATGCGCCGCCAGATGCTCCGCGGCCCTCGTATTGCGCGCCAGCAGGCCGACGTCAGCCAGTGCGCCCCAGTTAACCGACAGCGCCGGCAAACCAGAGACGCGCCGGTGATGCGCGAGCGCGTCGAGAAAGCAGTTGGCCGCCGCGTAGTTGGCCTGCCCCGCCGCTCCGACCAGCGCACTGATGGAGGAGAACATGACGAAGTGATCCAGCCGCAAACCGGCCGAGGCGCAGTGCAAATTCCACGCACCGGCAACCTTGGGGGCCATGACCGGTGAAAATCTTTCCGGAGTGAGCTGCAAAATAATTCCGTCGTCCAGAACGGCGGCGGCGTGAAAAATGCCCCGCAGCGGCGGATGTTTTTTTGCCGCCAGTCGAAAAACCCGGGTGACCGCCTTCTTCCCGGCGACGTCCGCCTTGACGACCAGCACCTTTGCGCCCAGCCGTTTCAATTCGGTGACGGATCGCCTGGCTGCCGGAGTTGCCGCGCCGCGCCGTCCGGTCAAAACCAGATGTTTTGCCCCATGCTGAACCAGCCATTTTGCGACCACCAATCCAAATCCGCCCAGGCCGCCGGCGATGAGATAGGTAGCCTTCGGTGAGAATCTGATTTGTTCCCTCGGCGGAAGGCGTTTGGGGGCAACGACAACGTCGCGCATCGTCAGGACGATTTTGCCGATGTGTTTTGCCTGCGCCATGAGCCGGAATGCGTCCGCCGCCTGCGTGACCGGCAGCACCTGATGCGGCAGGGGGCGCAATTTCCCGGCGCGGAACTGGCGCAGAACGGTCTGCAACAAACTCTGGACTGTGCCGGGTTGCCCGGCCAGAACCTGTCCCATGTCAATCGCGAACAACGAAAGGTTGTTGCGGAACGGGCGCAGGCCCACGGCGGTATTCGCATAAATGTCGCGCTTGCCAATTTCCAAAAACCTCCCGCCCGGCGCGAGCACGGACAGGCCCTTGGCAATGGCCTCACCCGCCAGCGAGTTCAAAACGAGATGCACTCCCGTGCCGCGTGTGATTTGTCTGATTTCGTCCGCGAACGTGGTGGAACGCGAATCCATGACATGACGGATGCCCAGCCGCCGGAGATAATTTCTCTTTTCATCACTGCCGGCCGTCGCAAATATTTCCGCGCCCGCCAGTCTTGCAATTTGAATCGCCGCCAGTCCGACGCCGCCGGTCGCGGCATGGATGAGGATTTTTTCGCCACGTTGAATTCGCCCGAGGTGGTGCAGCGCGTACCAGGCGGTCATGAACGCGACGGGAATCGTGGCGGCCTCCGGCGACGTCAGGCGCGCGGGCTTGCGGACGACAAACGCCGCCGGCACGGTCAGATGCGAGGCAAAGCAACCGGCGCCGTTGGCAATCACTTCGTCGCCGGCTTTGAAATTTGTGACGCGGCGGCCGACCCGGACGATACGGCCGCAACACTCGTCGCCGAGTAACAGGTCCAGTTCCTGGTTCAGCGGGTAAATTCCCAGTGACTTCATTACGTCACGAAAATTGAGTGAGGCGGCATGAATCTCGATTTCAATTTCATCCGGGCCGGGCCTGGGGCGGGGGACTTCGAGCAAGGCCAGTTCGTCCATCACGCCGGACGCGGGAATTTCCAGCCGGAAGCCGGGACAATCCGACACCGGGTCGGCCGGCGGATGCCGCTCCAGCGACGTTCGGGAAAGCCGGCTGGCAAATCGTGCCTGACCGCGCCAGGCCAGTTCCGTCTCGCCGTCCTCGGCAAGGATTTCATGGAGCAGCTGTCGGGCGCTGGTTTTGGCGTCATCCGGCCCAAGGTCAACGAGCCGGCAGGGCCATTTCGGAAATTCATTGATGATGGTGCGGCCCAGGCCCAGCACCGGCGATTGCGCCACCGAAATGTCTTCCCCGGGGCGGACCGGCTGGACGCCGCGGGTTGCGATCCAGAGGCGGAGACCGGAATTCTCCCGGGCCAGCGACTGGGCGAGTTGCATAAGGCTGTGAGAACCGTTGATTTCCGCCAGCGCCAGCGAAGATAAATTCAATTCCGTTGTGCCGGGAGTGTCTAAAGCCCAAAGATGAACCACGCCCGCCAGTGAATGACCATTCGTCGCGTTTACTTCGTTGAGCAATTGCTGCCAGTTCGAAGGCGAAGCGGGCGAAAACTCGAAACTGTCGGCTCCCCGGCGCTGAAATTTGTCGCTGGAAAAGATCATCACCGGCCGGCCGCCGCGTTTCTTCAAAAAGCCGGCGAGTTTTTCCGCGACTCCGCCGCGGTCGGCAAACAGCAGCCAGGTTCCCGGCGCGAGCGGTTTCGCAGCGGCTCTGCGCCGGCGGATCGGCCTGGGTATCCACGTATTTTCATACAACCAGTTTTCCGGATTGTTGACGCGGCTGGCCGCCATCCCGCGCACGGCCTGGGCCCGGAAACCTTTGACGTCCAGCAACACTTTGCCTGCCTTGTCGAGAACCTGAAAATCGGAGGTGGTGGCATGCGACCCGGTTGAAACCACCCGGGCATGGCAAAACACCTCGCGGCCGGCGGGCGCAAAAAAATTGAGGCGGTCAATGTGCGCCGGCAACAGGGTCCCGTGACCCTGTCCGTTGGAAAGGGGCATGGCAAACAGCAGCGTTTGAAAACAGGCGTCCAACAGTGCCGGATGAAATTGATAATGATCCGCCTCGCCCCGGAGCGGCTCCGGCAAACACACGCGTCCGAGCGATTCCCCGTCCCGCCGCCAGAGGGTTTCGACCCCGCGGAAGGCCGGGCCGAACGAATATCCGAACAGTTCGGAGGTTTTGTAGGTTTGCGCCGACGTTAATTGTTGCCGCAGCTTTTTCCGCAGACCCGGCAAATCAACCGGTGGCGGACGGATGGCGGTGGCGGGACGCAATTTCGCCGCGGCGTTCAGTGCCCAGTCGTCCTGGTCTTCGGTAGCGCGGCTGGAAAATTTCACCCGTGCGTCCGTCGGTGAAAATTCCGCCTGCAATTGGACGGGTTCCTTGTTGTCCGGCAGGAAAAGCACCTTTTGAAATTCCATGTCCTCGATTTCCAGCGGCGGGTCGGGAAACAGAGCCCGGCCGAGTCCCAGGGTGGCCTCGACATAGGCTGCGCCCGGAAAGACAATGTGCTCCTGCACGCGATGGTCCTTGAGATAGGTCAGCGTGTCCAAATCCAGCCACGCGTTCCAAACGGGCGTGGCGGAGCGCAGTTTCGCCAGCAGGAAAGGATGCTCCGGTTGCGCCAACCGCGCCGCGCGCAAGGCGGGGGTTTCGCGCCAGAATTTTTCGCGTTGCCATGGATAGGCCGGCAGTAAGGTCTCCGAACTGGCCGCGGGATAAAATTTTTCCCATTCCACCAGTGCTCCGGCCGCATGCAAGGCAGCCAGGTTCGTGAGCAGGGAAAGCGGGTCCGGCTCGTTGCGCCGCAGAGAGAAAAATACCTTGCCGGCGGCCGAACGGTGGGCCAGCGTTTCATTGATGGAAACGGTCAAGGCCGGGTGCGCGTTCAATTCCAAAAAATACTGGCTGTCCTGCGCAATCATCGCGGAAACCGCGGCTTCGAAATGAACCGGCTCACGGACGTTGCGCCACCAATAGTCCGCGTTTAAATCGCCCCCCTCCGCTGCGCATCCGGTGACCGTGGAGAAAAACTTCAGCCGGGCCGGCGCCGTTTGAATTTTTCCCAGCGAACAAAGCAATTCTTCCTTCACCGCGTCCATCTGGCGGCTGTGAAATGCGTATTTAACCTGTAAAAACCGGTTGAAAACGCCGCGGGTCTCCAGGATTCGCGCGATTTTTTTCAGGGCAGCGCCCTCGCCGGAAAAGGTCACTGATTTCGGGCTGTTGAACGCCGCCAGGCTCACCTGGCCGGAAAAATCTCCGGCCAGCTTTTGTGCCGCTTCGGCGCCGAGGCCCGCCGCCAGCATCCGTCCCGTGTCCGGAGCGCGGTTCATGCAGCGGCCGCGGTGAAAAATCACACGGGCCGCCTCGCGCAAGTCCAAAACGCCGGCGACATAAGCCGCGGCAATTTCGCCGACACTGTGGCCCACGACGGCTCCCGGCCGAACCCCCCAGGATTGCCATAATTCGGCAAGCGCAACCTGCAACGCGAAGATGGCGGGTTGGGCAATGGCCGTCTGCTGGAGCCGGGAACTCTTTCCGTTGCGGCCCAGTTCCTCCAACAAGGACCATTTGCCGAGTTCCCGAAACAGTTTGTCGCATTCTTCGATTTTTCTGCGGAAGGTCCGTTCGGTTTTCAACAGTCCGCGGCCCATGCCCCACCATTGCGGTCCCTGGCCGGAGAAGACGAAGACCGGATGCGAACCGGCAGCTGCCTCGCCGGTGACGACGGCCGGCGTGGCCCGCCCGGCGGAAAAATCCCTGAGCCGTTCGGCCAGTTTGCTGTTGGAACCGGCGATGATACAGAGACGATGGGAAAAATGCGAACGTCGGGTGGCGGCCGCGGCGCAGACAGCGCCGGCATCCGTGCCTTTTTTTGCGAGCCAGGCGCCGTAATTTTTTGCGACGGCTTTCAGGGCCTCGGGGGTGTGCGCGGAAAGGGCCAGCAGCAGAGGTTTGCGGGTTGATTTTGCCGGTGCGGATTTTCTGGGAACCGCTTTCTCCGGCGCGGTTTCGAGAATGACGTGGGCGTTGGCTCCGCCGAAGCCGAAGGAGTTGATGCCGGCCAGCAACCGTCCGGAATGCGCGGGGAATTTTTCGCGACGGCGAACCACGCGAAGCCCAAGTTTTTCAAAGTCAATGTTCGGATTCGGTTTTTTAAAATGCAAGCTGGGCGGGATTTCCTTGTGCTTCAGGATGAGCGCGACTTTGATGAGGCTGGCCATCCCGGCGGCAGCTTCCAGGTGGCCGATGTTGGTTTTAACGGAGCCGATGGGGCAGGGCTGCGGGCGATCTTCCCCCAGAGCCATGCCCAAAGCATTGGCCTCAATGGGATCGCCGACGGGCGTGCCGGTGCCATGCGCCTCGATATAATTGATTTCACCGGGCAAAATGTGCGCCGCCTGGCAAGCTTCCCGCACCAGCGCGGCCTGGGCCTGGAGGCTGGGAACGGTGATGCCATTGGTCCGGCCATCCTGATTGGCCGCCGTGCTGCGAATGACGGCGTGGATTTTGTCGCCGTCCGCCAGCGCCCGGGAGAGCGGTTTTAAAATGATGGCGCCGACTCCTTCGGCGCGAACAAACCCATTTGCGCTCGCATCAAACGCCTTGCAGCGGCCGTCCGGCGAAAGCATGGACATGCGGCTGAAGGCGACGAAATTATCATGGTTGATCAAGGCATTGACTCCGGCAACCACCGCCATCCGACAGTCGCCCGACCGGAGGCTTTGGCAGGCGACATGGCAGGCATTAAGCGCGGAGGAACACGCGGTGTCGATCGCCATGCTTGGGCCGCTGAGATCAAAACAGTAGGAAATGCGGTTGGCCGCGATGCTGGTCGTTGAACCGGTGGCAGAGTAGATGTCAGCCACCGAGCGTTCACCTCCGGAATGTTGCAGGGTGGCATAATCGGTCGTGGAGATGCCGACAAATACCCCGGTGCGCGAACCGCGAAGTTTGTCCAACGTCTGGCCGGCGTCTTCAAAGGCTTGCCAGCTCGCTTCCAGCAGCAATCGCTGCTGCGGGTCAATGCAATCCGCTTCCCGCGCCGAAATGCCGAAAAATGCCGCGTCAAACTGGTCGATGCCTTCAATAAACCCGCCCCATTTGGAGACGGATTTTTCGCCTTTCCCGGGCACGGGGTCGTAGTAAGCCGCAATGCTCCACCGGTCCGGCGGGATTTCACGAATGGCGTCCGTGCCCGCGCAAAGCATTCTCCAGAATTTTTGCGGCGAATCCGCGCCGCCGGGGAAACGACAGCCCATCCCAATCACTGCGAGGGGTTCACTTGCCGCCATACGATTAATTCAGGAATTCAAACAAATGTCCACCAACCACTGCGTCAACCGTCCGGACGTTTCCGGCCGAACAGAAAAAGCGGCGCGAACTGCGGAACGAAACGATGTCAACCCGGTCGCTCAGCCTGCTTTGGCAATTGGGCGGCTGCCGGGAGGATCCGCCAGGGTTCTCAACCAAAAACATAATACCAGCTATTAGTGTCCTTGCCGGTCTAAGGATGGGCTATCCGGCCGGTTAGCGCACGCAAATTTTTTTGTTGATGCCCAATGAGTTTCAGGAATATTACCCATTATGGGTGTTGACGGCAAACGCCGATTGTTCAAGAGACAGGCCTGCCAGATTCTGCTTGGCCTCATTCAAGTTTCGGTCAATCCCGTGCTGGCGGCGCTGGCGCTGGCGGCCTTTTGCGCGCAATTGCCCCGACCGGCCTCCTTGTGGTTTTGGCTGGCAGTGTCGCCGTTATTGTATTTCTGCTGGCTGATAATTTACCTGCTGCTGGCCGCCCTGGAGACCTCATTCGTGGCCCGGCGTTTCGTTCGACCAGCGCGTTATCACCAAAGCAAGGATGGATGGTTTGATTTTCACTTCGCAACTTGTTTTGTGCTGTACAGTCGCTCCTTTATTTTGGGTTCCCTCCCGCTGGTCGGCCTCCTGATGCAGTTGCCCCTGTTCAACCGGCTGGTGCTGCGTGCCTATTCCCCCCGCATCTCGATGGGCAAAGATGTATGGATGGCCGGTTACATTCTGGACCCGGATGTGACCATCATCGGAACGGGTGTCGTCCTCGGTGCCCACAGCCGGATTGTTGCCCATAGTATGTTGCGCACGCCCGCTGGCGATTTCTTTTATCAGTCTGCGCCGGTCATGCTCGGTAATTATTGTGTTATCGGCGGCGGTGCGCAGGTCGAGATGGGGGCCAAAATCGGTGAAGGTGCGATTATTGAACCGTTCAGCCACGTTCTTCCTTTTACGATTGTCCCCCCGGGAGAAATTTGGGGTGGCAACCCGGCTGTCTTTCGCACCCGACGCGACCGTTCCGCGGCAGCGGCTGCCGGATCCGGCGCCGCGTCTCCCCTGAAGAATGATTCCGCCATCCGCCAACTGATTGCTGATGCGCTGGGACTGCCGGCATCGGAAATTTCCCCTGAGTCGGGTGTGAGCAACTGTCCGGTCTGGGATTCAATGGGCAAAATGGCCATCGCTGCCGCCGCGCAAAACCGGTTCGGAGTCGATCTATCACCGGAAGACATTTTCGACCTCAATTCAGTGCGGGATGTGGTCAGGGCCGTCGCCCTGAATCCTGTACAACTCGAAACCGGGGCGGGGGAATTTCAGTTGCCCGCCCATCCTGAATTAATCCCCCTGTTTGACTCCGCTCGGGTGTTGGCCACACTGGCAAAACAGGATGAGACGCGCGCGGAATCCGGCTCAGGCGGAAAAGTCCCCGTCATCATCGCCGCGACTTTTGTGGCCCAACCGCTCGCCTTTGCACTACGGCATTACAGCCGCGCCTTTGGCTTGGAAGTGGAAGCGTCATTCTATGATTTCAACCAAGTGCCGCAGGCGTTGCTGTCACCGGAGAGTCCGCTGCGTGCGAACCGCAAAGGGTTGAACGTGGTTCTGGTCCGGCCGGAAGATTTGCCGGGTAACACCTTCGCGGAGCGCCAGGCTGGCGCTGCACAATTCATTGAGGCCATAAGAAACTTCACCTTGACCTCCGGTGGCAATTTATTGGCAGGCGATTTGCCGCCGGTCATTTCCCCGGGCCGCCGCGAGTTTCCTTCGGAAATGTTGCAGTTGCAAGGCTGGTGGCGGCGGGAACTCGCGGCCATCGCCGGCCTGGAAATTTTGGACTTCGCCGACATCATCGCCAACGTGGGGAAGCTGGCGGCGCGCGACGTGCCGATGGAACGCGCCGCGAGCGCTCCCTATTCTCCATCGGTGTATCGCCAACTGGGTATCAACATCACCCGCGCCTTGCGCAAGCGTTGTCTTCCACCCAGAAAAGTGCTGGCGCTGGACTGCGACAACACGCTGTGGGGCGGAATCATTGGTGAGGATGGATTTGCGGGAATTCAGCTCGGTGAGGATGCCACCGGGCGGGGATTCCGCGCATTCCAATCGGAGGTTTTGGCGCTGAAGGAACGCGGGGTTTTGCTCGTGCTGGTCAGCAAAAACCTGGCTGAAGATGTCTGGAATGTGGTGGACCATCATCCCGGCATGATTTTGCGCCGGAAGGATTTTGCCGCCGCAAAAATCAACTGGCAGCCGAAGCCGGACAATCTGCGACAACTGGCGAAAGAATTGAATCTCGGCCTCGATTCCTTTGTTTTCGTTGATGATAATCCGGTTGAACGGCTGGAGGTCGAGGCCCATTGTCCACAGGTCGCCGTGGTTCCCCTGCCTCCCCAACCGGAGCAATTCGCAGAAACTTTATCCCGGCTTTGGTTGTTCGATGGCGCAGGCGATACCAACGAAGACAGAACCAGAAACGATTTTTTACAGCAGGAAAACGCCCGGCGCGGTTTTCACCAATCGGCCGGCGACCTGCAATCGTATCTTGCTTCGCTGGCGTTGAAGGTGAGGGTGCGCGGGGCGGCGGAAAACGACCTGCCGCGTGTTGTCCAGCTCCTGCAAAGGACCAACCAGTTTAACCTCTCATTACAGCGTCGCACTCTCGCAGAAGTGCAAGCGCTTCTTCCAAACCACGATCTCCGGATCATGACCGCGTGTGACCGCTTTGGCGACTTCGGCCTGGTTGGAATCTGCATTTCCAGGCAACAGGCAGACGCCGTTTTTCTGGACTCATTCCTGATCAGTTGTCGCGCTTTGGGTCGCGGAATGGAGGAGGCCTTTTTGCACGCCATCGCCCGGTCGGCAAACACCGAAGGCGCGAAATTTCTGCGGGGCCGGTTTGCGGAAGGCCCCAGAAACCAGCCGATGAAACACTTTCTTAAAAAAACAGGCTTTAGAGAAGTGACCGTCGGCATGTACGAATTGGAGGCGGACCTTGTGCCTCCAGCGCCGCCCTGGATTGATCTGGCAATTGACGACGACAAGACCGCTGGCAATTGGCTGGACCCGTCCGTTCTTGACACCAGAACCGCCCTTCGGCCAGACTTGGTAAAGTGATTTTGCTGGATTTGGCTTGAGCTGTAAGCTTTCAGAGCATCGCCAAAAGCCGGGATAAGATCACCTGTAAATAAAAGGTGGGAGAGATGGCCGAGTGGCTGAAGGCGGCGGTTTGCTAAACCGTTATACGGTCAAAAGCCGTATCGGGGGTTCGAATCCCCCTCTCTCCGCCAGTTATAACTAGTTCAGTAGCAAGTTATTACAGTGTTTTTCAGAATATCACTGCTACCAACTGCTACCGTCAAAAAGCCCGTCTTCTGCAAATTCATTTGCCTTTCGTGCAAAAAAAGGTACGAATCCTTGCGCACGACCTTTTCGTTCATGGCGATCGGTTTGCTCAACATTTTCGCGACACTAATCCTCGACCGAGATCACGCAGAAAGGGATTCGAACTGAACGTTCGGATTCCAATTACCAACATTCGCATCCATCTGATGGCCGATAGAAAGCGAACTCGAACTTTTTCCTCCTCCCAGCGAGCGTTCGCACGAAACATTATGCCAAGAGAAATAGGTGGTGGAATAGTGGCGAACAAGTTGGATTTTGAAATTTTTATTTTGGCGATAATTCTTGAAAGAAATTCGCAAGTCAGCCTACATAAGCCTATGATAGAGGCAACAGATAAGAAAGTCAGCCGTGCACGGATTTCATGCACAGCCAGTCGTATAACAACAAGTTCGGCAAAGGAGTAGATTCTATGGAACTTCAAAAGTTTATCACGAAGTCGCTGGTCGAGATTATGACTGGCCTAAAAGGCGCACAAGACCAACTCAAGGACTCGCATGCGAGAATCTGCCCGACCCTCTCGCCCGCCATCACGCCTGGCGGCCAGCAGACATTGATCGGCATAAGTACGAAAGGTCAGGCTATTGCCCTTGTCGACTTCGACATCGCGGTCGAAGTGTCGGATGAAAAGGGTGGCGACGCTGGAATCAACGTGATGCAAGGGCTTGTGAAATTCGGAGGCTTTCTGAGGAAGGGAGAGAAGGAGGCATCGCGCATAAAATTTAGCGTACCGGTGGCATACCCCGATATTGCCAATTGATGATGAAGGAGCCGAACAAACCAGATGCAGCGAACCGGGCGGTGACGCTCTGGTTGACAATTGAGAATCAGTGGCGCCGGGTCGCTGATATGGAACGTTAGGCCAATCGAGCGCATCGGCTGAACAATACTCTTATGACTATGGACGAAATACCCGGTGGATTCTGGCGAGCCGTGGCGGAAGGTTTTATTCACTCTCAACTGAACAAGCCTTTTTTTGGTCGTGCTTACCTGAAACTCGGTCAGTGCCTTGGCATCTGGAGTTATCTATTTGAAGTCGGTGGGATTCTCGGGGCAAAGCACGCCGTCAAAACGGAAGCGTTCGTGTCTGCATTTCTGGGGATGTCCGGCGCATCTGGCGTAGCCCAGCGCGTCCTCGTTGAGCAGGCAAGCCGGATGCTGCAAGGGCACTCACTAGATTCGATGAAGTTGTTTGACTACGTTGGAGCGGAAGTCGCCGGTCGCATGAGTTACAAAGGGGACGGCTGGCATACTCTCCTCAGCGAGCGGGGCACTCAAAAGATTCCACAGAGGGTTGCCCTGACGAATTCCTGGGAGTATGCATCAGCCGGTGCTGCTTTGGGCACCACCTACCCCGACATCCTGCGAGCAATGTTTGAGCGAACACATACACCAGTTCCAGAGGGGGAATGGCAGGAAGCCTACGCTGCTGGATTGGACATCGGACCGGAACAACCCCGAACCAGCTACAAGGAAGCCGAGAACACCGAGAACAAAGATTTCATGGACTATTGCCAAAAGTCTCGGCCTGACCTCTACTCACTTCTAAGGGACTGACATGATTTTGAAGTCACAGGATTGGCCTAACACCGCGCGAGGCCGTGTGAAAAGTCTCGGACTTGCAAAAACTTCGCTCACATTTGGCTTATGACGCATTTTGATGAATTGAGCAGACGGGTGGGATGGTCGAAAAATGAGTTTTCACACAGCTCTATGCCCCACGCCACACCAAAGACCTGCGTAAGGAGATGGCGCAGATGAAAGCAGAAATTGCTTCCCCCATTTTTAACTGCTACCAACTGCTACCAAGCTCCGGGAAATTGGGGGAAACAAGCGAGCAAAACGGGGCATTGGAAATCATTCTGGAGCATAACCCTGAGTCGGGGGTTCGAATCCCCCTCTCTCCGCCAGTTTGATTCTGACGAATTCTCGCCGCAAGCGGCGTGTGTTGCGTGCCAAACAGGGAAGGCAAGCAGGCAGGGGACGGCCTCGGCTCGTCCTAACGCCTTTGGAGAATGAGATCGGGCTCCGAATTGCCGCGCCAGTGAATAATGAGCCGGCAACTCGAAACGCCAGCGGCAACCATGCCGACAACCCAGCCACCAGCGATATTGATCCGGCCGATGGCCCTGACCAGTTTCCTGTTGTCCACCGTCATTAATGTCGTCCCCCTGGACATGTTAATGTCCACATCAGATTCAAGCGTTTCATTCATTGAGAGTTTAAAAGCACGCTTCGTACCAAAACAGCACATTAGAACAATTCAGAAAGAACTGCAGCCACCAGAAGGCGCAGAAAGCATAAAAGGCTCGTTTTTCTTGTGAACTTTGAGCCTTCTTGCGGCTATGAAATCAGATGAAACGCTCTGGTGGCTTCGAGTTGGAAAGAAAATTGCGTTCACCGGTTCGCCATGTCGGGGTTTTGACCCGATACCCTAAACGGCCGGATTTCCCTCAAAGAAGGTTCGAACTTTGGTTAAGAGACACCGCCAGTTCGATGCCTGCGTTTTTCTGGAAGGCGTTCGCCGAACTTAAAATTATTTCGGTGATGCGCCGGCAATGCTCAAAGTCAGTTCAATGCTGTCAGAAACCTTGTCCTCAAACTGACCAGGCATGATATTAAAATCGCTGCGTTTGATGGTGAAATTGGAACGGATGACCAGCAGATCGCCTTTCTGATTCGGCACGCGGTCGCCCAGTTTGTCCTTTAAATAGGTCAATTTCACGGGCGCGGTAAGTTCTTTGGACACTCCCTTGAGCGTGAAGGTCCCGGTCACCTCCGCCGTCGTAGTGTCGCCGGTGGTCTGAACGTTTTTGAATTCCTTTGATTCAAAACTGATTTCCGGGAACTTTGCCGCATCGAGCCATTTGTCGCTCAACATGTGCTGTCTTTGCATCGGGTTGGGAACCATGAGCGACGCGGTGGCCAGGGTGATTTTGCCCTTGGTCGCGCCGGGATTTTCCGGGTCGAATAAAACCGTGCCGGAAACCCCGCTGGCGCTGCCGTTGATGGACTCGAGCGGCGCATCGAGTTTGAATCCGGCGTTGTTGATGCCCTTGGGGTCTTTGAAATCGAACGTCTGTGGTGCGGCGAGAGCCATGCCCGCCATCGTGATGAGCGACAGAACGGTGAGATATGTTTTCATTATTTGTTTTGCGTTTTGATTTACTTCGATTTTGTCCGGACCAAAAAAGAAACGCCAGCCAGAAGTCCCGCACCCAGCAGGGCGGCGGCCAGAAAATCCACGCCGGGAACAAATTTATCCTGCCATTCAATACCTTCCAGGCCCGTGACCGTATCCATGACTTTGGTTGGCACGCGTGTCTTCGTCCAGCCACGATTCGCTCCGGCGGCCACCCAGAAGGCAATGGAACCAACCATCAGAACCGCCGCGACGATACGAAGGGTCTTTTTCACGGATTCTTTCCGGCGGCTCAAACCACGCTCAGCAAATCCGATGGTTCGTAACGCACCTTGGTCAGGCCGGCATACTTATCATTGGCCGAGCGATAGCCGAGCGCGCAGCAAACGACCGAGGCGTAGCCGCTGCCGTTCAGGCCGAGCACCCGATCGTATTCAGCAGGCACAAAACCTTCCATCGGACAGGCGTCCACGCCCAGAACGGCGGCACAAGTCATCAAATTGCCCAGGGCGATGTAGGTTTGCCGCGTTGCCCATTCATGCGCAATTTTACCGCGTGGGCCGTTGATCAGGTCGCCCACCATCATACCGCGGTAAGAGCTGAGTGCGTCGGCGGGAATATGGCGCGCATGACTGGTATGATGGATTAATTTATCCACATCCGCTTCCGTTACTTTGGTCTGCGCGGTGAACACGATGAAATGCGACGCGTCCACCACTTGTTTCTGGCCCCACGAATGGGGGAGCAGCTCGGCGCGTTTGGCGGGGCTGTCAATGACCAGAAATTTATATGGCTGCAATCCATAGGAAGAGGGTGTAAGGACGAGCGCCTGTTTCAGGGTCTGCCAGATGTCGTCGGGGATTTTTTTGGTTGCGTCAAAAACCTTGGTGGCGTAACGCCACTGGAGGGCTTCAAGGAGTTGCTGTGGATTCAGGTGATTCATAATTTATTTCAGTTTCAATTGCCGCTGAAAGTTGCACAGGTTGGGAAAATTGCAAATTTTTCCTGATCGGAATGGTTTTCGTCCGCTGGGTTCCAGGTTTCAACAGGCCGGCGGGTAACGGCTAATCCATTTTAATTCACTGGTTTCGGGCATTCTGACGCTTTTCTATCGGTTCCCATTGCGCTAGTTTTCGGGGGTGACCGATTCAGTCCAATTCATTGTCCGACGCGCAACCACCGACGACCGGCAAAGTCTCAAGGCGCTCTGGCGGTCCATGCTTTTACCCGCCGATGAACTGGAGAGACGCCTGACTGAGTTTCAAGTGGTCGAAACGGCCGACGGCCAACTGCTCGGCGCCATCGGGATTCAAATTGTCCGGCAACACGCGCGGTTGCACAGCGAGAGTTATCTTGACTTCGCCCATGCCGACGAGGCGCGGCAATTATTCTGGAAACGCGTCCAAACCCTGGCCTCAAATCATGGGGTTTTCCATGTTTGGACACAGGAAAGTTCGCCGTTTTGGTCTCAATTGGGGTTTCGCCCTGCCAACGCGGCCAAACTGGCCGAACTACCGCCGGAATGGCAGCCAACCCGCGGTGAATGGTTCATGCTCCAGCTCAAAGATGAACAGGCCATCGTCAATGCGCTGGGCAAGGATTTTGCCGCGTTCATGTCTGCGGAAAGACGCAATACCGAACGCACTTATGAGCAGGCCCGCCTGATGAAAACCATCATCACCGTCATCGGCTTTACCATCGGCATTCTGTGTTTTATTGTCGCCGGTTACCTTCTGGTCCACCGCCACCCGTTTTCATCGGCTCATTGACGGCAGCGTAAATTCGTCTGCGTGATAAGAACTCCGGACCATCGGCCCGCTGGCGACGTGAATAAAGCCCATCTCTTCGGCGCGAATCTTGTTTTCCGCAAATTTCTCCGGGGTGACGAATTCAACCACCGGCAGATGTTTTAACGTTGGCTGCAAATACTGGCCGAGCGTGAGTATGTCGCAACCGGCCTCGCGTAAATCGCGCATGGCCGTCAGCAATTCCCCCTCCGTTTCACCCAAACCGAGCATCAAACCGGACTTGGTATAAATCGTGTCACCGCGCTGGGCCTTCACTTTTCGCAGGACGCTCAACGAACGGTCATAAGTCGCCCGATGGCGCACTTCCGGGGTCAGACGCCGGACGGTTTCGAGATTGTGATTAAAAATGTGAGGATTCGCCGCCAGCACAGCTTCAATGGATCCGTCGTGGTCGTTGAAATCCGGCACCAGCACTTCGATGACAATGCCCGGATTTAATTCGCGCACTTTTTCCACTGTCTGCCGAAAATGGTTCGCGCCGCCGTCGGCCAGGTCATCGCGGGCGACGGCGGTGATGACGATGTGGCGCAAACGCATCCTCCGGGTGGCCTCGGCAACGCGCAGCGGTTCATCCGCTTCGAGCGCAAGCGGTTTGGCGGTGGAGACGGCGCAAAAGCCGCAGGCCCGCGTGCAACGGTCGCCGGCAATCATGAACGTGGCCGTGCCTTTGCTCCAGCATTCCCAATGATTCGGGCATTTGGCGCTTTCGCAGACCGTGTGCAGCTTCAGCTCTTCGAGCAGGTTGCGCGTTTGGGCGAAGCCGTCTGTCTGGGGCAGGTTGAAGCGCAGCCATTCCGGCAGGCGCGGTCGCGGTTTTGATTCAGTCGCAATCACAGATGTATGTTAACCACGGATGGACACGGATGAACACAGATAAACGGCGCTCACCCCGGCCCTCTCCCGTCCGACGGGAGAGGGTGGCGCGAAGCGACGGGTGAGGGACATTTCAATTGTGGCTAAAATGTTTCTCCCAAAACCCGGCCAATTGTTCCGGGCCGAAATCCGCCAGCACCTTGCCGTCCACCTCGATCACCGGCGCGAGCTCCTGTCCGGACAACCGGATCATTTCGTCAAAGGCCGCTTCGTCGGCGATGACATCCAGCGTTTCATATTTGACGCCATGCTCATCCAGCCAGCGCATCGCCTTGTGGCACCACGGGCAGTACGGTTTGATGAATAATCGGATCTTCATCGAGGAAATTTAACCACGGATGAACGCAGATGAACACGGATTTTTTGTTCCGAAGGAATGGCGGAAATTAGCCAGCTACGAAGTGCCAAGGATTTGGCTCGACTCGCGAGAAAGAGGAAAATATGATTCAAAATTTGAAAGGTAAAATAAGACAGTGAGAACGCGAATTTTTGCCTCGCTCGCTGCAATTTTATTGGCTGCGCTCATTTCTGGCTGCGAAAAGCCAGCGCCACCGACTCTAAATGATCAAGCAACGATGATCGCGCTGAATATAGTTTCAAATTCGCTGATTGCTCCAACAACCGCCAAATTTTCGGCGGTCTCCTGCGTGGAGCGCGCCGACCACACCTTTCTAATCAGCGGGCAAGTAGATTCACAGAACGCATTCGGCGCGATGCTTCGCAAAGAGTTTGGCTGCGTTTTGACCAATCTTGGAAATGACAAACTAGATTGGCTTGGAGTTTCAGTTGGCGGTGATGCGACGATCAATCGAAATCTGATTCCACAGGACGCAAAACTATTGGATTCCAGAATTGTTGTTTTTACGGATCAGACCAGTCTTCAAAAGCAGCAATACAAACACGTGGAAGGGAGAATACAAAATGTCTCAAAACACACCCTTACGTTTATTTCCATTACATACAACCTGTTCGAGACTGACGGAACGCTGAATGGAACATCACATGCGTATTCATCCTATGAGAAAATTCCTCCAAACGGGATATGGAATTTTACGACTGACGCTTTTGATATTGGGCTCACACCGAAGTTTGTAGATATGACTTCAAGTCCTTAACGAAATAGTTTTGAAGCAAAAAGCGCGGACAGCTTTCGCGTCTGCGCTTCATTGCTTTCAATTTTTTTACCCACCAATCTGCTTCTTGTAGTCCTCCGGCGAGAGCAGGGCATTCAATTCCGCCGGATTGCTCAATTTGATTTTGAAGAACCAGCCGCCGGCGTACGGTTCGGTGTTCGCCAGGGCCGGATTGTCCACGACGGCCTTGTTGGTTTCCAGAATATCGCCGCTTAGCGGCGCGTAAATGTCGCTGGCAGTTTTCACGGATTCCACCACCGCGCACCCATCACCGCTCTGGAAAGTTTTGCCGATTTCCGGCAGTTCGACAAAGACGATGTCGGTCAATTCCTGCTGGGCGTGGTCGGTGATGCCGACAGTCGCGGTGTCGCCGCTGACGCGGACCCATTCGTGAGACTTCGTGTATTTCAAATCAGAAGGAACGTTGCTCATAAATTTCAACGCAGATTACGCAGACGGCGCAGATTCTCAACGCATTTTTTTGACACGGATGGCGCGAATTCCCACGGACACAGGTAAATAAAGGCGGCTGCGTCAGCAGTGAAATCCGTGTCTCACTGGTTCTGCGGGTTCGGCATCTTCTGCTGATTCTGGTCGATCATCTTCTGATTTTGCTTGAGGATGGCGTCGTAGCGGCGCTGGTTGGTTTGTTGTTCCTGTTCCTCCGGCGTCTGGCATCCACCCAGCAAAACGATCAACACGGCGGCAGAGAGAATGAACGTGAGCGGCTTCATGGTTTATTTGACAATTTGATAAATCAATTTCCTGACGGGGAGGGTGGGGGAACGTTTGAGCGAATTCAATCTCTGTCTGTTGCCACGCCCCGTCATTTTTTGGCGCCGGCGTGGGCCAGACCCAAACCGGGTGGGGGCGCAATAGGATGTGTTATCTCCGATAAGAAAAAAACACGGCATGATAAAAATCATGCCGTGTTGCGAGGTAAAACCGAGTGTCAGGCGCGACGGCGCAACAGCCGCGCCAGTGGCAGAACGCTCAAGCCCAAGAGAGCCAGCATGGATGGTTCCGGAACCACAACGGGTGCGATTTGGAAATAGCCCCCGAGATAGTCGCCGGGACTCCCGACGAATTGACCAACGCCAAAGTCCTCCCAAGGGGATGTCACCGTCTGCGCTTGGTAGGTCGCGGAATACTGAAATGCATTCATTGTGGTGATCGGGTCGATGCCATAGGTGAACGTAAAGGAAACCGTTTGGCCCTTCGTGTAGTTTGCCAGCAGACCACCGTCATTTGCGGAGAACCCGTTAAAACTGACCCCTCCGAATTGGACGATCTCGCCATCGCTGCCAATGGCGACTTCTTGAGAATCGCCGCCGTGAGTTCCGGCAGGATTGCTGAAGATAAAACCGGCTTCGATGTCTTTGCCGGCAACGCCACCGGTCACCGTCACGTTCATGGTAGCAGTGAAGTAGTCAGCGGCAGTAAACTGATAGGGGCTTGCTCCCCCAGTGTTGGAGAAATACCAGATATCCCTTTCGAGGCCGTTACCGGTTCCGTTGTTCACATTCGCCTCACTGAGCGAGATGGACCCGGGATAGCTGTTGTTGTACGTCCCCACAGAGGCAGGGGCGTCGTTGAAGAAATGCGGTAATAGAGTGGCTCCGTTCATTGTACCGGCCTGCGAGTTAGGACCTAAGCCCGTAATAGTGATATCCGTAAAGAGCCCTGTCCCGGAATTTGGTTGCCCCATGACCGGGCTGACGACCGCGAGGCAAAGACCTGTGAGCGCCGAAACATAAAAGCTGCGATTGAGAGATTTCATGGCTGATCCTTGAGATAATTGTTTATTCTGTTTTGTTATACCTTTAATTGCATAATGTTTATGACAAGATCTCAGGTAAATGTCAAGTCATATTTTTCGTAATTTATCCTGCAATAGATAGCGGACCTGCGGGCCGTTGTCATTGCTAACCGCCTCATCCCCAGATAGATGGCTTACTTATTCGGTTTGAACTGGAACTGCCGACCTGTTCCAGTGCTGAGACGCCGGCTTCAACTGGCTTGAACTGCCACTAATGCGGATGATGAATTCCCCCGGTTCCCAGTCGTATTCCAGGTTGGAGTTGTAGAATTTCAAATCTTCCGTGGTGATGGGAAGCGTCACCTTTTTGGTTTCGCCCGGCTGCAAGCGAACTCTTTGGAATCCCCGCAGGGTCCTCCACGCTGGCCACCGGCTGGCTCAAGTACAACTGCGCCGTTTCCTCGCCGGCGCGTTTGCCTGTGTTGGTCACGTCAACCGAAGCCAGCAGCGTCTCGTCGCTGACCGCCAGTCGCCAGTCGCCGCCGGCATGGTGGCAGCCCGGCAGATTCTGCTGATCAGCCGCCAGCGGACCCACCACCACAATGACGCCGGACTTCCTCAAGGGCAGGATCTGCCGGTCGTTCTTCAGCAGGACGAACGATTGCTCCGCGATTTCCCGCGCGGCTTTCCGGTTTTCCGGCGTGAGAATTTCCCGGCGGGCCCGTTCCGGTGTGCAGCCGGGCCACCCGGAAATGGTCGGCCTGCCAGTCCACACCCAACTTGACTTGCTGGATACGAGCTTGCGTTTCGGGGTTGGGGAGCTTAGTTGTTTTCATCGCATGGTTGAGTATGTATTTCATATACAAGAGTTGTCGCCGGTCGCGACCTCTGACTCAACTCATGCTTTCTTTCTACGTCAGCCACCGACATGAAGCGTTTTGTCCCAGTTCAGCCTGTCCTATGGAGCACGCTGGTTGTTCTATTCGGGGCGGGTTGTGGTCCGTCGCTACGCGAGGTCGAGCACAAACAGCAAGTCGAGACCATCAGCAAGGGATCCCAGCCTGCCGATGCGACGCTGAAGCGGCTCGTCGTACAGGACTTTGACCGTCCGCGCATTCAAAACAATCTTGGCGGCAATGCCGGAACGTGGAATCTCGATCCGACCGATTCCGAATCGGGTTGCACGTATCTCCTCGATGCGCAGACCAAACGCGGCACTAAAGGAAACTCGCTCTACCTCGCCTACCGGCTCAATCCGAACAAGTCGTCCCAGAACGGATTCTGGATGAGCCTCAACGGACTCGACGCCCGAAACTACGACCACTTGGAGCTCTGGATCAAGGGCGATCCGAAACAGGGCTTCGCCAGCTCGCTCAAAATCGAGGTGAAGCAGCCCGAGCCGGACTCACCGGGCCAAACGCTCAAGGGCAGCTACGTCATCCAGGGTATCACCGATGAGTGGCAGCGCTTCCGCATTCCGCTCAACATGATGACCGGCATCGAGACGTGGAAGGATCTCGACGTGCTCGTCATCGGATTCCATTCGCGCCGCGAAAAGGTGACGCAAGGGGCGGTTTTCATCGACGACATCGCCTTCGTCAAAACCGGCGAGCCCGGGCCGTCCATCCGCGATCCCGTGCCGATTCCGAAGAAACGCGCCTGGGAACAGGCCCATGGCGGGGAGGTCGCGTCCCAGCCGTTCGTCGTTCAGCGCCTCGCTGGATGGCCCATCAACCTGCTCGCGGACAAATACTCGTTTCCAAAGAATGATCGAGAATTTCTGTGGCGTGTCGCGCGCGACACCTGGACCGGCATCGATTCGCTCTGTGACCGGGAGCATCGGTTGCCTTTCGACCAGGTGCGCTTCGGCACCAATTCGGTTGATCCCGCGGAAAGCCGCGCCGGCGATTACGCGAACGTCACCGACATCGGCATCTACCTGCTGTCGGTCACGGCCGCCTGTGACCTCAAGCTGATCACGCGCGAAGAAGCTCTCGAACGCCTGCGTCTTACGCTGGACTCGATTGAGGGAATGGAATCCTACGAAGGGTTTTTCTACAACTATTACGACACGACGACGAAGGAGCGCACGAGCAACTTCATTTCGTTCGTCGATAACGCGTGGCTGACGTCGGGACTCATCGTGGTGCGCCAGGCTTTTCCGGAACTGAGCGCGCGCTGTACGAAACTTATCGATCGCGGTAACTACAAATTCTTTTACGATGATGTCGAACAAGTGATGAACCACGGCTTTTGGGTGCATATGAATTGTCGCGCAGAATATACTTATGGACTGCTCTACACGGAGTCGCGCGCGGGCAGCCTGATCGCCATCGGCAAGGGCGATGTTCCCGAGGAACACTGGTTCCAGCTCCAGCGCACATTCCCGTCCGACGCGGCCTGGCAATCCCTCACACCGCAGGAGCGCAAGCCGAAAACCGTGCGCGGACACGAAACAATCGGCGGCTGGTACGAATGGAACGGTTTCAGATATGTTCCCAGCTGGGGCGGCAGTCTTTTCGAGGCACTGATGCCGACTGTCATCATCGACGAAAAGCAATACGGACCCGAAAACGTCGGAACCAACGACTTAATCCACGCGGTGATCCAGCGCCGCTACGCCCTTGAAACGTTGAAATATCCCGTTTGGGGGATGTCGCCCTGCTCCATGACGGCCACCGACAGCTACTCGGAATATGGCGTGAAAGTGCTCGGCGTTCGCGGCTATAAGGCGGGAGTCGTCACGCCGCACGTGACCGCGCTCGCCCTCTATGTCACCCCCGCCGAAGCCATTGCGAACCTTCGCAATTTGATCGAGAAATATGACATCTACGGCCAGTATGGATTCTACGACGCTGTTGACCCTGTTTCCGGCGAAGTCGCCCATAAATATCTCGTGCTTGACCAGGGAATGATCTTTCTCGCGCTCGCGAATTACCTGGGCGACCAGTGTGTTCAGAAACATTTCGCTGCGGATCCGATCGCTCAAAAAGTTCTCCCGATGCTCAAGGACGAAAATTTCCTCTCAAACTGACCATCCTGATGAAGCTGCATTCCTGCTGGACTCTCGCCATCTCGTTCGCGTTCGCGCTTTCGGCGCCCGCCGCCACCGCGCCCGAATCGCTGCGCGGGTTCGATAAGGGTGGCGTGACTTCGCTTTTTTCGCGGGAGGGGTGTTAGAAGTCATCACACAAATATGATAGAACAGGAAATAACAGCGATTCAGAGAACAAAACCGGAAGACCGAATTCATTTTTCACAATTAGCTGCCTACGGTGCCGGGGGCATTATTCCCATCGCCCTCTTCAACATAGCCGGCATACTCGTAGGTTTGATGGGAAATATAAGCCTGGGGCTCAGTGCCTTTTGGCTGGGCGTAATCCTGATCATCCCGCGTTTGTGGGATGCGCTTTCTGATCCTGTCATCGGTCACCTTTCCGATAACACAAGAACCCGTTGGGGGCGCCGGCGTCCCTACCTGCTGTTAGGAGGCATACTGGTCGCTGTCTTTTTTGTGGTCATGTGGTGGATCCCCAAAGGTGACAGGGTTCGGATCTGGTTCCCGTCAGAAACAGGTTTCCAGGCGTTTCAACTGGTCTATATTCTTTTCTCCCTCCTGTTGTTTTTCACTGCCTGCAATATTTTTGAGATCCCTCATGGCGCCCTGGGCATGGAGATGACCACTGATTACCATGAACGCACCCGCCTTTTCAGTGCCAAGAGTTTTGTCGGCAATCTTTTTGCCATGAGCACACCCTGGCTCTTTGCCCTTGCCAATATGGAAATTTTCAAAGGCACAGGAAACGAAGCCGATGGCATGCGCTATGTGTCCATCCTGGTCGCGGCTTTGATCATCCCGCTGTCTTTCTGGTGGACTTTTAAATTGCGCGAGCCGGGATTTATAAAAGCTGCCAAACATGAAAGAACCCCTTTCTGGAAAGATATGAAACGCACCGCCGGCAACCGAAACTTTGTCATGCTGACCCTGACAATTTTCACCCTGGCCATGGGTTTCAATTTTGTCCAGCTGCTCGGGTCATACATCCCCATCTTTTATGTGTTCGCAGGCAACAAGGTTGCGGGCGCTTATCTGCTCGGAATCAACGGCACCGTCTGGGCCATCACCGGATTAGTGGCGGTTTTTCCACTGATCTGGATCAGCCCGAAATTGGGCAAACGGAATACCCTTACGATTTCGATCTTGCTGATGTGCCTGGCACAACTTTCCAAGATTGTCTGCTACAACCCTGGCTTTCCTTACCTGCTTATTATACCCACCGTCCTGCTTTCCATCGGGATGCTGTTTTTCTTCACTCTGGGATCTTCCATGGTGGGCGATATCTGTGATGAAGATGAATTAAAGACGGGTTATCGCGCGGAGGGAAGTTACTACTCGATATTCTGGTGGTTCATTAAAATGGGAACTGCATTTGCCAGCCTTGTCGCCGGCGCACTGATCGTATTGACCGCATTTGACGAAATCCAGGTGACACAGGTCGATAGCCTCTCGGGGAACATCAGGGAAATTCGCAGCGAGGTTCAGTCCTGGGGAGGTGATCAGGCTTTCAGCGGCACCGACACACAGTTGCTCGAAAAAACCAAAACGCAAGTCACTGAAGCGCTCATTGAGGCAAAAGAATATGCGAGCTACCTCGAAAGGAAATCTGTAAAACAACCGGCGCCGTCTCAGGAATCTGTTGCTGAATACCGAAACCCTCAGCGCGACAGGTTGCTGAATGCATTGTCCGCGACAAAAGCTACGGCAGCTGGACTGGAAGCGTTACGATTGCGTTTGGAGAGCTTGGGGCCCCAGGCCCAAGACTCCGAGGTCAAAGGCATGGTGGCAGAAGCCATTCCCCTGACATTTCAAACCAAGTTTGAAAAGGCCAGGATAAATTCATTTGAGCTTATGTCGCATCTGGAATCCAAATCAAAGGAAAGCAAAAACAGCGTAGCGCATTATCAAGAGATCATCAAGAACATCACCACCGTAAACAACCGGATTGCCAACCTGAGCGCAGCATCAACGCTGCATAACCTGGACGATGAGCTTGCAACAATAGAAAAGGACATTTTGCCGCTGACCAAACAAACACCTTATACTCTTTTGATGATGCGGGTGGTCGAGATCGGACTGCCAGTGTTATTGAGCATCTTTTCCATCTTCTTTCTCCTCCGTTACTCGTTGACTGAAAAACGGTCACAGGAGATCAAAAATCTTTTAAAGCAAAGGAATGAGGAACGTTCAAAAGAGGCCAACAAGGCGATGGGATCAGCGACTGTTTAAGCCAGTCCGAAGGGTATACCCTTGGGACTGTGACGCTTAGTAATAAAAATGTACAATCAAGAAAATGACATTCGATATTAAGGAAAGCAATTTCTATTTAAATAACAAGAAGGTATTTCTCAATTCAGGGGAGATCCATTATTTCAGGATCAGGCGCGAACTTTGGGACAAGCACCTGGAGGCAGCCAATGAGGCCGGATTAACCACCATCAGCACTTATGTTCCTTGGGCCTGTCACGAATCAGAGGAAGGCGTTTTTGATTTTGACGGTACTTCATGCCCGGAACGCGATCTCGAAGGCTGGCTACAGCGATGCCAAGCCAACGGATTGACCTGCATCGTCAAACCGGGGCCGTTTATCCTGGCCGAAACCCGTGGAGCGGGGCTACCGGACTGGTTCATGGATCAATACCGGGAAGAAGTCAAGATGCGCAACCGTAAGGGTGAGATCGTGCCAAGCGACGGCGTCAGCCTGTTCAACCCAAAATTCCTGGAGAAGGTAACACGTTGGTATGACCAGGTCATGCCCTTGATCAGCAAACGCGAAATCTCGGCCGGCGGTCCCATTATCATGATACAGATCTGTAATGAGATCGGTCTGTTCTCATGGCTGGCGCACCAGGCAGACTATTCTGAACATGTCCGGGCGCGCTTCATTGCATACCTGTCAGGCAAATTTAGAAGTATTGCGGAAATGAACGGCCTCTGGGGAACGGTTTACCCGGACTTTGCCCACGTAGAACTTCCCCCTGACGGCAAGCTTCCTTACGCCTCAAAGGGTGACCGCGGCCGTGATTATGAATGGCACTGTTTCTGGAGGACGTATTATGGCGATTATCTCAGAATGCTGACCGGCATGGCCCGAGAAAGGGGGGTGAGGATTCCGTTTTATCATAATCTTCCGGGCTGGATCTATGGAAGCGGCTATGAATTCCCGGTCAATATCACCATGTACGAAGAGCTATTCGGAGATAAGAGCGAGATCATGTTCGGCGTCGATCATATCCCGGAATTCCTTTCACACCGTAACATGCACGATGATCGGATCATAAATGACATCACTTTGGCCATGCAGGGGAACAAGCCGTTGTTTGCCGCCGAGTTCCAGTGCGGCTCCCGGGAATACCACGTGGTGACGAACCCCCGAGAGATGGAACTTTTCTACAAAGCCAGCATCGCCCACGGACTGACCGGCTGGAATTATTACATGTTCTCTCAGGGGCGAAACCCAAGGCACAGGGGCTATTCCGGGGATACGTTCTACTGGTTCAACCCGTTGACGGCGGAAGGCGAGCGCACCAGCGCTTTCCCGCTGATTAAACGGATGAGCAATATCGTTAAGACTTCCGAAAACCTGATCGTTGAGGCAAAACGTAAGGCAGAGGTCTGCGTCCTTTTCTATCCGCCTTATTATGCCACCGAATTGGAGAGACCTGAAACCGGAGCAAGCCGGCTTCTATACAACCCTTCAGCCATTCGCAGGGCGGCCTATTTCGACGGTTTGCTGAAAGTGCTCCAGGTGCTCAACATTGATTATGATATGGTGGACCTGTGCCAGGCCACTGCTGAAGCATTAGGCAAATACAAGCAGGTCTGGGCGTTCAGCACCGATGAAATGAATGCCGGGGCTCAACAGACCCTTGTTGATTATACCAGGGCCGGCGGCAGGTTAGTTATGTTTCCTTATCTGCCTGACCGCGAGATGTCACAAAAGCCTTGCACCATCATACGAGATGCCATCCTGGTAAAACCATCCGGCGCAGAGATCATCGATTCTCCGCTGATCGATGTGTATGACTTGAAAGATATCAAGTGTGCCAATCCGCAGATCATTTATGATGAGCCATCGCTCGCCGGTGCAGAGGTCATCGCCAGGACGATTCGCGGTTCCGCGTGCGGGTTCACGAAAAGCCTTGGCCGCGGCTCCATCATTCACCTGGGAACGTGGCTCGGGTTCGACACGGAAGGACATAAAGCAGTGTATGAAGCCATCCTCATGAAATCAGGTTCAAAGCTCAGGCAGGCATCGGCATCGAATGACTATTTAACAGTCAGTGAGCGTTTTACGGGTGAGCATGCTGCAATTCTTTTCATTGGGAACTATTACAACCAGGAACAGTATGGCAGAGTCACCTATACGCATCCCGAAAGCGGGGAGGCCATCAATGTACCCTTCGCGCAGGACAGGATGATATGGCCGGCCCTTTACGGTGTATTGACCCCGGTGTGCATGGAGGTTTCTGAAGGCATTAAGATACTGCATAGCACCTCGGATATTCTCGAGGTTGCAGGGAATAACGGCCAGCTGGAGATCACCCTGCACGGAGATCGAGACCTGGCCGGGGAGATCGTTTTTGAAGGTACTAAGGTTGATAAGACCAAATCTGCGACAATTTATGGTGACCCTGTAAAAATGGTTCGTGACGACAAGCGCGTCGCATTCGGATACAGTCACAGGCACAAGGAAGAAATGACGCTAAGCGTGAAACTAACACGATGATGACTCTTAAGAATTCTCTTGGTTTATCCTTTGAGTTCCTGAGCAATGGCTCTCTGAAGAGCATGGAAGTTCATCCCATCAGGATAAACCTCAAAGCTGCGACTCCTTTTTCAAGACCAGGTACGAACCTTTACCTGAGGAAAAGAAAAAAGCCATTTGAATTTACCGCGCTTCTGGGCCCGGAGGGTAACAGCCTTTTTAAAATGGCCGGTGGTGCTTTTATTGCCAGGGGAAGCTGGGCCGGTCTTGATTACACCTGCGTGCTGCAACTGTCAAAGAACAGCCTGAGCTGGCAGTGGCGGGTTGATATCAAAAATCTGTCTGACAATCCTGTTGAACTGGATCTGATTTACGTGAAGGACGCCGGGCTGAAGCCGGTGAATGCCGGGTTGATCAACGAATACTATGTGAGCCAGTATCTGGAACGCCGCATCCTCGAAGATAAAATCTTTGGTGCCGTGGCCTGCTGCCGTCAGAACATGAAGGAATCAACCGGCCATCCCTGGTTTATGCTGGCATGCAAAAACACAGCCGTGGCAGGTAGTGTCGACGGCATGCAGTTTTATGGCAAGACATACCGGGAAACAGGTATCCCGGAAGGGCTGCTGGCAGATAACCCGGGGGGTGATTATGCCGGGGAATCTTCGGTATTGGCCTTGCAGGAAAAACCCTTCAGCCTGGCCGCCGGCAGGGTCCATAAGAGTGTTTTTGTCGGCACTTATCTGCCGGATCATCCACAGGCCACATCAGAGGATGATCTTAACCGCTTACCCGGCCTGATGCTCGAATGCAATGATGAGACCCCGTCCCAGCAAGCGAATGACTTGATTCCCCCGGCAAGGAATTTATTCAATACAACTCCTTTCTTGCCGGTGGATGATTTGAATGAGGATGAGCTTAACCGCTTTTTTGATAAGGAAAGGCGCCATTGCGAAGATGAAAACGGCCGTTTGCTGTCATTCTTTAGCGCACAAAACAACCATGTCGTGCTGCGGGCCAAAGAGGTAATGGCCGAACGGCCGCAGGCGCACATTATGCAAGCCCGGTCCGGATATTTGCCTGATGAAAGCATTATGTCCACCACCTCCTTTGCCTTTGGGGTTTTCAATTCACATATCACGCAGGGCAATACCAATTTCAATGTGCTGCTCTCGGTCTGCACCAGCCAGTTCAATCTCGCCCCGGAAACGGGTCAGCGGATCTTTGTGGAGGTGGATGGAACGCGCTATTTGCTTGGGGTTCCCTCTGCTTTCGAGATGGGCCTGAATCACTGCCGGTGGATTTATAAACACGGCAATGACTGCTGGCAGGTCCGTTCCTGGACCTCTAAAGCCGCTTCGCAGGTCAATATGGACTTTAAAGTGATCAGTGGAAATAAGGTGAATTTGCTCGTTACTCATGATTTTGACGCTCTGAACGGCTGGACCATTCACCCCGGGAGCAAAGCCGGTGAATATCTGGCCAAACCCGGGACAGACAGCATGATCGCCGGCAAATTTCCTGAGGCACGATTCAGGCTTGTGATCAATAGCGCCGGTTCTGATTACCGGGCTTGTGGCGACGAAGCGCTAAATTCAAAGCATAAGGGCCAGGGAACCGGTTTGTTCGTCCTCGATGTCCGTGAAACCGCGGATTTTTGCATGAGCTTCGTCGGTGAGGTGCCTTCTGCGGCCGAGGCAGTCAGATTTGACGATCCTGATCGTCAGTGGCTCTCAGATTGCCAGGATGCACGGTCTTCCTGGAAAGATTTAAGTTTGAACCTTTCCCTGAAAGGAGCTCAGGCAGACATCGCAGCCATCCAGGAGATTCTGCCCTGGTATGGCATGAATGCCATCACCCATTTTCTGACCCCTTACGGGCTGGAGCAATTCAGCGGGGCCGCCTGGGGCACGCGCGATGTGTCCCAGGGGCCGATTGACCTGCTCTTAACCCTCGAAAAGTATAAGGAAGCCAGGCAAGTGTTGTGCACCATATTCTCAAACCAGAACCCGGATGGCGGATGGCCGCAATGGTGGATGTTCGACCGCTACTCGCATATTCGGGCTGACAGCTCCCATGGCGATATCTTTTACTGGTGCATCATTGCCCTCAGCAACTATGTCAAAGTTACCGGCGACCTGAACATTCTGGACGAGGTCCTGCCTTATTATCATGAAAAAGGTCCTGCCCAGGCTGAGCAAACGCCGCTCCGCGAGCATGTTGACCGGCTGATTAAAATGATCGTTGATTCATTCATTCCGGGCACTGCCTTGGTCCCCTTTAACGGCGGTGACTGGAATGATTCCCTGCAGCCGGTCAGCAAGGATTTAGCACAACGAATGATCTCAAGCTGGACAGTCGAGATGAATTACCAGGCTTTTTCTCAATACCAATTGGTATATGAACATGCCGGCGATACAAGAAAAGCCGGAGAACTGAAAGACATCTGTGAAAAGATCAAAGCCGATTTCAACAAATACCTGGTCAAGGATGGCGTCGTAGCGGGTTATGGCCTGGTTGAAGACGACCGTAGCATCAGCGTGCTGCTGCACCCAAGTGATACCACAACCGGGATCCAGTACAGTATCTTGCCAATGAACCGCGGCATCATCAGCGAGATATTCACCAAGGAACAGGCCCAGCATCACCAGGATCTTATTGAACAGCATCTGAAAGGTCCTGACGGCGCCCGTCTGATGGACCGTCCGCTAAGGTACAAAGGAGGTATCCAAACCATTTTCCAGAGGGCGGAAAGCAGCACCTTCTTTGGCCGCGAGATTGGCTTGATGTATGTGCATGAGCATATCCGTTATGCAGAATCGCAGGCCCGGACAGGCAGGGCGGATGCCTTCATGAAAGCACTCCGCCAGGCCATCCCGGTGGCGTACAGGGATGTTGTCCCTTGCGGGGATATCCGCCAGTCAAATTGCTATTACAGCAGTTCGGATGTGATCTTCAGGAACCGTTATGAGGCGGATGAACGTTACGACGAAATACAAACCGGCAAGATCACGCTTAGAGGCGGATGGCGGGTGTATTCCAGCGGGCCTGGTATTTATATCGGCCTGGTCGTTTCGCGGTTGCTTGGCCTGCGGATTATATCCGGGAAGATGATCGTCGATCCTGTCATGCCGCATTCCTTGGATGGTTTATCCGCCTCACTGGATTTATTGGATCATGCTGTGACGTTTCATTATGCTGTCAAAGAAGGTAATTTCAGCCCCAAAGCTGTTTCCATTAATGGCAAGGCTATTCAGTTCAAGTACGAAGAAAACAAATACCGCAAGGGCGGGGCGGTGATTTCAGTGGAGCAGTTTTTGGCGATGTTGGATCGGCAGGAAAACATCGTGGAGGTAAGATTATAGAGATTCTTAAGTAACAATCGGACGGCCCGCTTACTGAGTCTTTGCGGCATCTGTCACCTTGCTCCAGTTCACAGTTGCCGACTTCAACTGGCTTGAGTTGCCGCCGATCCGGACCATGAATTCCCCGGGTTCCCAGTCGTATTCCAGGTTGCCATTATAGAATTTCAAATCTTCCGGGGTGATGCGGAACGTCACCTCCTTGCTCTCGCCCGGCTGCAAATGCACTTTTTCGAATCCCCGCAGGTCCTCCACGCTGCGCGTCACACTGGCCGCCGGCTGGCTCAAATACAACTGCACGGTCTCCTCACCGGCACGCTCACCCGTATTGGTCACATCAACCGAAGCGAGCAGCACTTTGTCACCGATGAGGTTCGTTTGGCTCAGTTTGACGTCCCCGTAAGCAAACGTGGTGTAGCTCAAACCGTACCCGAACGGATACAAAGGGTCATTCGGCACGTCGAGATAACGGGAAACATACTTGGCTCCCGGATTATCCTTGTAGGGACGCCCCGTGTTTTTGTGATTATAATAGATGGGGATTTGACCGACGTTGCGCGGGAAAGTCGCCGTCAATTTCCCCGACGGATTGTAATCGCCGAACAGCACATCGGCGATGGCGTTGCCGGCCTCGGTGCCGCCAAACCAGGTTTCGAGAATCGCGCCGCAATGCTCCGCTTCCCAGGTCAACGTCAAGGGCCGGCCGTTCATCAGCACCAACACGAGCGGTTTGCCGGTTTCCACCAGCGCTTGCAACAGGTCCTTTTGACATTCCGGAAGTCCAATGTCACTGCGGCTTGTGGCCTCGCCACTCATGCTGGATGATTCGCCGAGCACTGCCACCACCACGTCCGCGCGGGCCGCCACGGCCACCGCTTCCGCCACCATCTCTCGGGGCGAACGACGGTCCACCGGAATCTCCTCGCCGAACGCCTTGAGCGTTGCCCGCAGCATAGGATCGTCCGTCAGGTTCGCGCCTTTCGCGTGCAGGGTCGTCACCGCCGGACCAGCCACATTGCTGATCCCCGTCCGGATGCTGACCGCCTGTTGCCAGTCGCCGGCGGCACGGCAGCAGCCCAGCAAATTCTGCCGGTCGTCTGCCAGCGGACCCACCAACGCGATGACCCCGGATTTCCTCAAGGGCAAGAGCTGCCGGTTGTTCTTCAGCAGGACGAACGATTGCTCCGCGATTTCCCGCGCGGCTTTCCGGTTTTCCGGCGTCAGAATTTCCGCGCGCGCCCGTTCCTCCGTGCAGCCGTGATACGGATCGGCAAACAGCCCGAGCTTATATTTTGCCTCAAGGATTCGCCGACAGGCTTGATTGATCATTGACTCGGAGATTTCTCCATGCGCAGCCAGTTCCGGCAGATAGTTGAGGTAGGTTTCACTCACCATGTCCATGTCCACCCCGGCTTTCAGGGCCAATTCGGCATCCTTTCGCAAATCACCCATGCCGTGTTCGCTCAGTTCGCTGATGGCCGCATAGTCGGTGACAACGAAGCCTTGGAAGCCCCATTGCGTTCGCAGCAGGTCCGAGAGCAGCCAGTGATTGGCCGAGGCCGGCACCCCGTTGATTTCATTGAAGGAACACATGACACTACCGGCTCCGGCCTCCACCGCCGCCCGATACGGCGGCAGGTAATACTGGTACATCTTGAGGCGGCTCATATCCACCGTGTTGTAGTCCCGGCCCGCCTCCGCTGCGCCGTACAAGGCGAAATGCTTTACGCAGGCCATCAACGCGTTGCTCCGGCTGAGGTCGTCGCCCTGATAGCCGCGCACCATCGCCTGGGCGATCTGCGCGCCCAGATACGGGTCTTCCCCCGCTCCTTCCGCAATTCTTCCCCAGCGCGGGTCCCGGGCGATATCCACCATGGGCGAGAACGTCCAGTTTACGCCATCGGCGCTCGCTTCCGTCGCGGCAATGCGCGCGCTCCGCTCGACTGAATCCAGGTTCCAGGTGCAGGAAAGCCCAAGGGGAATGGGAAAAACCGTCTTGTGACCGTGAATGACATCGTACCCGAACAGCAGCGGAATACCCCAACGGCTCTTATTTACGGCCAGCGCTTGCAACTTCCGCACCGCCTCCGGTGTGTAGGTGTTGAAAACCCCACCCACCAGGCCTTGGCGAATCTTGGTGTCCACGTCCTTGCTAAGCACCGGCCCGGTCACATCGAAGCCCACCGACAGTAAATTCAATTGCCCGATTTTCTCCTCCAACGTCATCCGGTTCATTAAATCGTTGACGAAAGCGTTCATGTTGGCGTCGCCAGCCGGTGGCGCGGCCTGGAGCCAGCATGTCATTATTATCCCAATCAAAATTGAGAGTAGTTTGCTTTTTTTCATTTCGCGTTCTGGTTCGTGTCCGGGCCGGCTTTTAACACAAATTGCCGGGGCTTGTCAGAATAATTCAAGGTCGGGAAAATTCCGTAAAACCAAGGGGCTCCAGGATTTTTGTTGATCGCGGCCCGATCGCTGTCAAACGGCTATGGCAGGCCTGGTATTCCGATAGCATGCTGCTGGATCCAGTACAAGTCCGTAATCTCGGGATCGCCAGGTGAAAAATAATGGTCGTTGATCGGGGTCCGCTGGATCGGCTGAGTAATCCAGCCGGGATTCCATTTGTGAAGGAGGGAATGGCCGTCGGCAAAGGAAAAGCCGGCGGCGCCACCGATGTAAGCAGCCGGAACATCGCGCAGATGGAGGTTGCCCGGCGTTTCGTCGGTGCTGAAAACGCCATCATTGATGCTATCCGGGCGCTCGTCCAGGAGAAGAAAGGTCCGCGAAGGCGAGCGGACACTGGAAAGGGTATAAAAAGGCAGGGGCGAATTCGGGGCGTTGACTGGTTGGGACAAACTGCCACCGGTGCCGGACTCGGCGGGGTAGCCGATGAAAGTGTTCATCGAGTAACTGCGAACTCGCGGGTAGGTTTGGCCGTAGAGGGTGTAAATCGATTGGTCCGCCGGGCACTTGAACACTTTGTAATCCTTGCCGAGATAATTCCCCAAAAAGGCGCCATAGGGATACGCCTGGTTGTCAACCAGCTTGGCGGTATTGGTATTGTCTCGGTTTCCACCCGCACCAAGTGTGAGCTGTCCCGCTACCCAACAGGGATGTTGCGAATCCGAGCCGGCGATTATGCCGGGCGATGTGCCATCCGTGTTGGGCACGTTATGATCCTGATTGTCGCCGGCGTACATGATTGCCGCCGTCGCCAATTGTTTGGTGTTGTTCATGTCACTGGCGCCTTGCGCCCTGATTTTGGCCGCGGCAAGGGCCGGCAACAGCATCGCGGCAAGGATGGCGATGATGGCGATGACCACCAGCAACTCAATCAAGGTGAAAGCCAGCCGGCGCCGGCCAGAGGTGGCTTTCAGGATGGGCTGAATGTAGTTGATGCGTTTCATGGAGACGTGACTTTGTAAAACCGCTGGTTGTCTCCGGGACTGGAGTCGGTCACGGATACCACCGAGCCGTTGCCGGCGGTCGAGTTAAGCAGCGTCCAACTGCCGGAGGTCAGGTTCGTCTTATAAAAGACGCGGTAACCCCATCCGTTCTGGGTCGGGAAGGAAATGTTGATATTATTGGCCGCCCTGGCTGCCGACAGGTTGATGGCGGAAGCAGGGACCAACATAAAATAGTTCGGATAGCAGTCGCCGGTTGGAGTTGAAACCTGGAATGTGGTCACGCCCGTGATTTTCACTGTTGCCGGAGCCACCCCGCCTGCGTCCGTCAATGGCACCCAGCCAAAGGTGTTGATATTGGCCCCGGTGGAACTGAATTGGCCAAGTGACTTTACCGCTTGATTGGTTGTTCCGGCGCCGCCGACGACCTGGCCCAAATTCATCGTGAAGGACCCCAAACCGGATGTGCGGGTGTAAAGGTTGAAAGTGCCCAGCGGATAATCGCGGGTGTAATTGGCCCAATCACCGCCTCCAAACCAATACAATTGGTAATCACTCGCAAAAACGCTGATGTAAGCCGCTCGCAGGTAATCCTGGGCGACTTGCTGCGGAATGCCATTTTGACGATACTGGAAGTCGGAACCGTCCGTCGGCTCGCCCACATTAATCGTGTGGTGGAAGTCAATGTTGCTGACGGACACATAAGCCGCATAGCAATCCGGGTAGTAGCTGGCTGTGGATACGTACTGTCCGCCGTTAAAGTCGAAATCCTCCGCCTCAAACATGTAATTGCTTTGGGTAAAGGTATCGAACTGATTGGTCAGGCTGATGCCGTGTCCGAGGGAATTGGTCACGTTAATAACCACCATGTGCATCGCATTGGGTTGCAACAAAGGATACACCACATTGTTGCTCGAACTCGAGCCGGTAATGACCAGGTTCGAGGAGATATTATTGCCGTCCAAAATTACCTGGACGCCGTTGGCCGGGAAAGTCGCTCCGGCGGTTGTCACCGTGAAACTTAAACTGTTGGAAGGCTCAAACGGATGTTTACCGTCCGGGTAAAGCTTGCTCAAGAAAGGCAAATCCACTTGAGCGGGGATGAGCATGTAAAAGGTTGGCAGCATGTTGCCGCCGCTGGTCGCTTGCAATGTTTCCTTGCCGTTGAGGACCACCGGCGCAAGCTGGCCGCTGCCGTTGGTTTGCAGCAAATAGACGAATTGATAAGCGGTATAGCTCGGATTGGAAGCCGGGTAGGGATTCATCGTGAAGAAGCCCACCACATTGGTCACGCCGCCATTGATCACGCTCAACTGAATGGTCCCGACCGTGCCGGCACCGTTGGCGAACCGGCCGATAATCCAATTGGTACTGGCAGGCCAGTCGCGGGTGTAGTTAACCCACTCGCAGCCGCTGTCGTACA
This sequence comes from Candidatus Limnocylindrales bacterium, assembly GCA_035604955.1. Taxonomy (GTDB): domain Bacteria; phylum Verrucomicrobiota; class Verrucomicrobiia; order Limisphaerales; family UBA11358; genus UBA11358. The sequence goes on from DATNHM010000009.1 coordinate 68,271, forward strand.
ACGGATCGCCGTTGAACGGATTGATCGCATAATCAATCCGGTCCGCGGCAAAAAGGTTTGGCCGCGAGTAATCGCCCGACGGTTTGGTGCCGATGCCATCGGTGGCCCCACGATAAAATTGGGCGGGCGGAGGAGCCGTGACATACTCATCCACGTTGGACACGCCAATTTTCCCGAAGTAGCAATTGGGCTGGCCGGAAATATTGCACAGGTCGGGATTATCAAGATAGACGCCGCTGGAAAAATCCCAATCCTCGGCTTCCCATATGTAGGTCGGCGCCTGCACCCCGAGCCACGTGGTTTGGAAGGTGGTGTTGGCGCTCGCGGTAAAGTTGAAGCTGTCCGTCGCCGTAATGGAGACAGTATAGGCAGTGTTGGATTGGAGTCCGTTATAGAACACCGTCCAGTTCGAGGAGGAGCCGGTGAAGGTTATGTTGCTCGAGACATCGGTGCCGTTCAAGACCAGGTGAATGGCGTTGGTGTTGATATGGCCGCTGGGCGAACTGACGTCAAAACTCACGCCATTACTGGGCGCCACGAAGATTTCGTTTTGGGGATTCAGATTGTTGATTGCCAGCGGCAACGGGCCGGTTAACTGTTCCAGGTCTGCGTCGTCGAAATACGACGACCCTCCTTCGCTCTGATATTGGAGGTAGCAATACCGATAAACGACCGAGGCCGTCCCCGCCGGGGCCACTAACTGACTGACCGCGCCGGTGATTGCATAAGTGTTGAAAAACGGGTCGCCGGTGGATACCGGCTGGGTCACATCGCAGGCGTTGGTTACCTGGAGTTGATCCCAGGCGTTCAACCCGGCGTTGATGTTGAAATTGCCCGATTTGTAAAGGGACAATAGATTGCTGCTCGAATTGTAGAACTCGACTTGCACCCACATAATGTCATTCGCCGAAGGCGGCTGGTCGCCACTATTGATGTAGAACCAGCCGTTGGCCTGGTAGGTTGAACCCGAAGTGGCACCGAGGGTTTGATAGATGCCCGCCACGTTGTTCGTACCATCATAAGCTGCGCCCCACTCCTTCCAAAAGTCGCTCCCCGAATGGGCGGTGACCATGTTTCCGTTCAATACCCCGCTCACTTCCACCCAGTAGTTACCAAAAGGTTGATATATCGCGGCGGTCGGTGGCGCAAAACGCGTCCAACTGGTCGGAATGACGTGCCCCGAGTTGGCCTCAAAACCCGGATTTTGAAGGAGATTTAAGGCCTGAACCGGGCTGACGGCCAACAATAATCCGACGACAAGAGCCAGTTGAAACCAAATCGTTGGTTTAGTCTGGTTAAATGGATTCCGAAGGGCCCCGGTGTAATTCGCTGAATCGTTCATTGTTTTTTTCATAGACGGCTTTCATCACCCCCCTTCTCCCGGGAGATGCTTTTGCGCATTCCAAGAAGAGGGTCTTATCCGCACTATTGGCACGGAATGCAAAGTTGTCAACATGTTTTTCGGACTAGTCTGATTTTCGATGCTGTCTGACGGACTGTTGCCGAAAATTTCGGATTTGTATCATTAAACTTTGCGACGTGTGAAATTTAGGTTGTTTGAATGTTACCGTCAATCAGGTGAACGCCTTACCTTTTTTGGGGTCGTGGTGTCGCGGATTGTTGGATACTGGCAGCGCGATTTTTGCCGAGAATTATCTTGTCAAAAAAAGATAAAATTTGTTAGCCGATTTACAAAAGTCCAAGTCTGGCCAAATACTCCCGCCCGGTGGTGGTAGAACGCCTCAACCTTAGCGTCAGGACGTTCAACAGGCGCTTTACACGCCTTTGTGCGGGTTCGTCACGCAAGCTGGCCAATCATCGCTACAGCGTGGCCCTGTTCGTTGTGGCGTACAACTTCTGCAAGGTTCACAGCACGCTCGGTTGCACACCAGCAGCAGGCGCACGCCTCACAGACCATAACTGGACGATTGAGGAACTGGTAAAAAGGCTTTCAGAAACAATTTGACAGACACGACCTGATTTTCGGCGCAACCTGGCACTGTCGGCGGAGCGTCGGCCTCCGGCCATGCTGGCAGGGACAATGTGTCTGGAAACACGCCGGATCGGAGACCGGCGTTCCGCTGACACCGCAATGGCATGGCGGCAGTCAAGTCGCGCCGCAAAATATGGCCCGGCTTGTTTTGCCTTGACCGCTCATTATTCGATGCTACGCTACACGATATAGGTACCCTGATCCCGAATGAAACGAATTCTGATTCTTCAAGTTCTGTTCCTGGCGGTCGCATTCAACACCAGCGCTCAACCCGTAGCTCCAACCAATGTGGTGGTCTTTTCGGGCGATAAAAGCGTCATTTTGCACTGGGACCCGGATGCGTCACCCAGCGTGACGGGCTACCTCGTGTCGCGCTCGCTCAACAGCGGCGGCCCGTTCACGCAGCAGGGTCCGGGATTGGTGACGTCGTTGGGTTACTGCGATCTGGGCGTCAGCGACGCGCAGACATATTATTATCAAGTCACCGCCGTGAACGTGTTCTCCCAGACCAGTCCGCCTTCAGCGACGGTGTTCACCACACCGAATCCTTTTCCCAGTGACAACGCCTTTATGGATTACCTGCAGCAAGCCAATTTCGATTACTTCTGGTACACCGCGAATCCGATCAACGGCCTCATCCCGGACCGCTCCACGACCGGCTCGGCTTGCAGTATTGCCTCAGTAGGATTCGGCCTGACGGCGATTGGCATTGCCGTTGACCACGGATGGATTTCACGGGATCAGGGCGCAGCGCGAGTTTTGACGACATTGAACACTTTTTGGAACGGCCCGCAAGGCACCAATGCCTCAGGTGACATCGGGTACAATGGATGGTTCTACCACTTCCTGGACATGAACGCGGCCACGCGCTCGGGCAGTTCGGAGCTGTCCTCCATTGATACCGCTTTGTTGTTGGGAGGAATCCTCTATGTCAAACAGTACTTCAATGGCACCAACGCCATTGAAACCAGCATCCAGACAACGGCCAGCGCGATTTTCAACCGGGTGCATTGGGCATGGATGGCCCCCGATGTCCCCGGCACGAACGGCGTCCGGATGGGCTGGCTCCCCGACACGGGTTTCAGCACTTTTGGCGACTGGAAGGGTTATGATGAGGGAATGCTGATTTATTTGCTCGGCATCGGCGCCACGAGCAACTCGCTGCCGGCTTCCTGCTGGAACTATTGGACCAGTGGATACATCTGGGCCACCTATTATAACTATTCGTTCGTCACGTTCCCTCCGTTATTTGGTCATGAATACTCCCACTGCTGGATTGATTTCCGCCACGTCGGAGACGCTTACATGAACGCCGTGAACAGCACCTACTTTGAAAACTCGCACCGGGCGGCGCTGGCCCAACAGGCGTATTGCATCGCCGACCCCGGCGGCTGGCCCGGCTATAGCAGCCTCATTTGGGGGTTGACTGCCAGTGATGATCCTTCCGGCTACAATGCGCACGGCGCCCCGCCGGCTCAGAATGATAACGGCACGATTGCCTTCACGGCCTCGGGCGGCGCCATGGCCTTCGCCCCTGAGATATCGTTGCCTGCTTTGAAAAACTTCTATAACGGGGGCCGACCACACTTCTGGACGCAATACGGTTTCATTGATGCATTTAACCTCAGCGCCGCGTGGTACGATAACGCTGAACTGGGCATTGACCAGGGTCCCATTGTCATCATGGTTGAGAACTATCGGAACCAGAATGTCTGGCGATTATTTATGCAAAACCCGGAGATTCGGCAAGGGCTGCAAGGTGCGGGGTTTGTCTCGCTACCGTTCGAGGCGCTCACCGCGCAGGCGCAGTTGGCTTCTAACACCGTCACTTTGACCTGGGCTGCCACTTCAAACCGGACTTATCAAGTGGAATACTCGACCAACCTGATCTCCTGGTTTACCTCGCCGACCGGGGAAGTGACCGCCACGAATACCACCGCCAGTTGGACCGATATCGGCCCCCCGGGCACACTCTCCGTGCCTCTTAGTGATACCGCGAGATTCTACCGCGTCTTCCAATACGGTACCCCATAGACTATCATGACCTGGAAATCAGTGAGGGCGAGCGTGAATTCCAACTCCACTGAAAGCGTCGAAGGACCTAAGACCTTCGATAAATCGGCCTGGCAACCACGAGGGCAGGGGAACGTTTGCCGCGGATTTCAATTTCAATCTCCGTGCCCGGTTTGGCCAATCCCGGCGGCACGTAGCCCATCCCGATGCCGATGCCCAACGACGGGCTTTGCGTTCCACTGGTGACGTCGCCAACCCTGACACCGTTCGCCCAAATCGGATAATGCGGCCGCGGTGGCGCGGATTTTCCACTCATTTTGAAGGCAGCCAATTTTCTCCCGGTGCCTTTGGCTTTTTGTTCCGCCAAAATCGCGCGCCCGATGAAATCGCCCTTGTCGAGCGAAACAAAAAATCCCAGCCCGGCTTCCATCGGCGTCGTGTTTTCGTCCAGTTCGTGGCCGTAGAGCGGATAGCAAACTTCCGTGCGCAACGTGTCGCGGGCGCCGAGACCACACGGCTTCAAGCCGAAAGACCGTCCGGCGGCAAGAATTTTATCCCAAACCTGTTGGATGGCCTTGTCCGAACCGATGATTTCAAATCCGTCCTCGCCGGTATAACCGGTCCGGGACACCAGCACGCCGCCATGTTCGAAGTGAAACTCGCCGATTTGATTTTTCCTCAAATCAGTGGCGCGTTCGACGCGCGCCGCCGAAATGGACGCGCCCTTGACGCAATCATTGATGAATTCCTTCACCCGCGGGCCTTGCACGGCCAGGGCCGCGTAATTGTGCGACGCATCGGTGAGCTGCAATCCGCTCCGTTGCGGAAATGTCGCGGCCCGGGACTGCAACCACGCCACGTCCGCTTTGACGCGTGACGCGTTGACGATGAGCAAATACACTTCGTCGCAAAGCCGGTAAACATACAGGTCGTCAATGGCGCCGCCGCGTTCGTTGCACATCAAGGTGTATTGACCCTGGCCGGACGCGAGTTTGCGGACATCGTTGGTCAGCGTGCGGTTGAGGAAATCGGCCGCCGCCGCGGCGCTGACGGTGACTTCGCCCATGTGTGAGATGTCAAAAATCCCGGCGGCCTGGCGGACGGCGAGATGTTCCTCGACGATGCTCGTGTACTGAACGGGCATCTCCCAACCGCCGAAATCAATCAACTTCGCGCCCAGTTGTTGGTGCGCGGTGAAAAGTGGCGTGCGGTTCAACCCCATTTTTCCGTTTTCATCTGCTCTTTGGGCACGCCCATCCCGCGCAGCACCACTTCCTCGGCGAACTCAACCAGTTCGTTGGGGCCGCACGCGTAGAAAATCGTGTTGGGCAGATCGTGGACGTGTTCCTTCACCCACTCGGGCGTGATGCGGCCGCGGCGTCCCTGCCACGGATCGTTCCCATCCAGCCGGGTGCAGGTCACGTAAAAATTGAAATTGGAATTTTCGATTTCCAATTGGTGAAACTCTTGCTGGAAGATGATGCTGCGGGTCGTGCGCACGCTGTAGAGGACCGAAATTTTTGTGTCCAGTTTGCGCCGGGTGGCTTCGCGCACAAAACCGCGGAACGGCGTCACCCCGGAGCCGCCGGCAATGCAAACCAGGTGCTTGTTCGGTTCATAGACGGGCAGGAATTTCCCGACCGGCGGAATGACCAGGAGCTTGTCGCCGACTTTGGCCCAATCCACCAGCCGCGTGCCCATTTTGCCGTCGCGCTTGATGGTGACTTCGTAATAGCCGCGATCCAGCGCGCAGGACGACAGCGAATAGGCGCGTTTGTAATTGGGCGTGTCCGGCCAGTAAAGCGTGATAAATTGTCCGGTCTTAAAGTCGGGATTGTAACCGTCGGGCCATTGCAGGCGGATGGTTTTCGTGTCCGGCAACTCCATCGTCGCCAATTCAATCGGCATTTCAATGACTTCTCTGGCCATAATCGTATAAAAAAAGTGAGCCTAGTAACTTTCTCCGGCAAGGGCAAGCGTGCATTGCACGACATAAACCAATTGTGGGGAATCCGGTTTCACCTTTTACCAGTGTTCCATTCCGCAACATTTTCTTCATTGGGAACGCCACTCAATAGATATCGAACGTGGAGCCAAAGGTCTGGCATAGCTCAACTTGTTTTGCTCTTTCTTGAAAAAAAAAGGAAATATTGAGGAGACCACTCAGGCACCTCGTCCACTCCCGCCGGAGTCCAGTCGCTGGAGAACTTCCTGTGCCAGCAACTGATACGCCGCCGAGCCGGAACTGTATTTGTCGTAGTGAATAATGGGTTTGCCGAAACTGGGCGCTTCGGCCAGGCGTGTGCTGCGCGGAATGACCGTTTCAAATACACGGGAGCCGAGCAGATTCCGCACTTCGCCGACGACTTCATTGGAAAGCTTGGTCCGGCCATCAAACATTGTCATCACGACGCCGAAAATGTCGAGGCGTGGATTGACGCCCGTTTCGCGCAATTGCGTCAGCACCCGATTCATCATGGAGATGCCTTCGAGGGCATAATACTCGCATTGCAGCGGCACCAGCAAACCATCGCTGGCGGCAAAAGCATTCAAGGTCAGGACGCCCAGCGACGGCGGGCAATCAATAAGCACGATGTCAAAACGGCCGCTTTCCAGAACCGGTTTAAGGACGTTGGCCACGCGCAGCAGGTGATTTTCCAGTCGCGCCAGTTCCAGATCGGCGGCGCACAAATCCACTTCACTGGGCACAGCTTCGAGATGTTCGAAAGGGGTACTTTTGATTTTATCAAGCAAGCTGCCTTCACCAAGCAAAACACGGTACGCGCTGGAACCTTCGGTTTTATCCAGACCCAGCCCGCTGGTGGCGTTGGCCTGCGGATCGAGATCGAAAAGCAACACGCGTTGACCGAGGGCAGCCAGACAGGCGGCCAGATTGACGGCCGTGGTCGTCTTCCCCACGCCGCCTTTTTGGTTGGCGACCGCGATGACTTTGGTTGGCACCTGCCCGATTTAATGAAAATGAGGGCGGTGTTTCAAGTTAACAAGCGCAAGCTTTCCGCCCGGGAGGGGAGGCACTCCAGGCTTGGCCAAAGAGAATTAATTGCCCGAGGAAATTGGGAAGGATGCGAACTGTGCGCTGACGGGCATTTGCCCAATCGGAGCCGAGGCGAAATTACTCACCGGATTGGTGCTATTGTCCTCGATAAACATTGGGTTGACCGGTTGCACCATGGTCGTTGGCGTTGCGGAGGCGACCAGCGGAGCCACCTCCTGTGGGGCCGGTTGCAGAATCGCCTGGGCTACGGAATCCGGCCGTTGCGCGATCACGGCTCCAAACAACAGCAAAGCACAAAGGGCCGTGGCAAACCCGCCTGCGAACACAGGTTTGGTTTCGAGTGATTGCACCCATTGGAGCAGCCACGGCATGCTGGCGAACAGGCGCCCGGAAAATCCGGCTTCTGCTCCGGTTTCGCCGGCACATATGCGCGTAATCACCTGGCGCGAAAAATTGTTGAAATATCCCGGGGGCGGCGTCTCGTGGCGTTTAAGCGCCAGCAAACGGCGTAACGACTCAAAGTTCGGCTGATTCTCGTTCATGTTGGTTTCAAATAATCGGACAACCAAGCCTGTAATTGTTGTCGCGCATAAAATAACCGCGACCTTACGGTGCCAATATTACATTCCATGACTTTCGCGATCTCTTCGTGCGACAGCCCCTGCACATCATGCAGGACCACGACCAATCTATGTTGTTCTGACAGTTTCAGTAAGGCCGTGTTCAATTTTTCTTGCAGCTCGTTCAAATTGGCCTCGCGCCGCGGCGTTTTATCGGAAACAAAAGCAACCAAATCAGGATCATGTTCGGCGTTAAAATCCAAGTCGTTCAGACTCATGTGGATGCGATTTTTGCGCTGTTTGAGAAAATTAATCGTCTTGTTGACCGCGATCCGGTAAAGCCAGGTATAAAAACTTGAGCCGCCTTTGAATGACTTCAGCGCCTGGAACGCCTTGATGAACGATTCCTGCGCAAGATCATTGGCGTCTTCATGATTGGATGTCATGTGATAAACCGTTGCGTAAATGCGCTGTTGATAACGCTGTACAAGTTCATCATAAGCTTCCAGATCGCCGCCACGCGCCCGCTTTACCAACACCTCCTCATCGACAGGTGCGGAAGCCCCGGAATCATTGCGTGCGACTGGTTCAGCCATAATCATGGGTATTTAACACTAACAGCCAGAGCCTCGGTTTGTTGCGCTAAAAAATCAGCCAGATCGGACAAACCGGCGCGCCCGTTCGACTCCGGCAGGCGGCGCAGTGATCGCCGGGCCTGGCCCAGAAAATTGGCAATCACTTCGCGGGTTGGCTCAAAGGTTTCGTATTTGTCCAGCAGTTCGTTTATGACCGGAAAATTCTCCGTCTGCCAGTTCTTGACCAGATTTTCCAACTGGATGCGGTCGGCCACGTTGGCGCGTTCCCAGGCCAGCAAAACCGGCCAGGTCAGCTTGCCTTTGGCCAAATCCGTTCCGAGAGACTTGCCCGCCGTTGCTTCCGAGCCGAATAAATCCACGCAATCGTCATAAACCTGATAAGCCGTGCCAAATGCGGTGCCGAAATGCCGCAGCGCGCCGCGGTGTTCCGTGGTGGCTTCGCTTAAAAGCGCCGCCAAATCGCAGGAAAGCGTGAACAGTTCGGCGGTTTTCATTTCAATCACGCGGAAATATTCATGCCGTGAAACCTGAAATTTCCGGCGATGCTGCGTTTGCAGGATTTCGCCGGAGCAAACCGTGTTCGTCGCCATGGCCACCGCGCGGCAGACTTCCGGTGTCGGGAAACTGGCCGCCAGCTTCAGCGCCTGTGCAAACAGGCAGTCGCCAAAAAGCACCGCGATTTCGTTTCCCCAATTTGCCGCCAGAGTGAGCTGGCCACGGCGGATTTCGGCCTCGTCCATGACGTCGTCATGGACCAGCGTGGCCAGGTGAACCATTTCAATGATGACGGCCGCATTGACATGGGCGTCACCGGTTTTGCCGCTGGCATTGGCCGCCAGCGCAACCAGGGTCGGGCGCAAATGTTTGCCGCCGCCATTGAGGGCATATTGCGCGTAGGGAACGATTTGCGGGTCAAAATCATTGACCTGCTCGATCAATCGTTGTGTGACCGCCTGGAGAAATGGCTCCAGCGGTTCCACGATATGTTTCCAGGAACGGTTCGGGTTGGCTTTGAGCGAGTCAGCCGTTTCTGCTCTCGCCACCTTTGATTCAACGGCCAGCATTCACGCGCAATCTACGTTTAACGTGGCGCTTAGTCAAACTACTTGTAACTTCGGGCCGCGGTGAAGCGCAACTGATTGAAGGGCAGGGCTAGGATTTGAAATTCCATTTTGCGGTTGAATACTTTTCCGCCGCCAGCCGGCGCGTCTCCGAATCGGGAAAATCGTGTGATTCTTGAGCGGCATCCCAGGCCTTCCCGAGCGCGGTCTTCAACCGGGCGGCCGGCACAGCCAGATTGATCAGAAAGTCGGTGTGGTCACGGCCATTACGATAGTCAGGTTGTTGGGAAGGCATTCGCAGGACTTCGTTGATCAGCGGGAGATTAAGGCCGAGCAGAAATGTTCCATGAAAGAGCAGGGCGCGCCTGTGCCGGCGCTGGGAATTGCCGGAAAATTTCCGGTAAGTGACCTGTGACAGGTGACGGGTGACCAGAGCCAGATCCGTGTGTCCGCAAACCGCAATGCTGACTTCCAGCTTCCGACTTCTGACCTCTGGTTCCACGGCTTCGCGATTTCGTTCCATGATGAACCGGTTGGCCGAGGAGATATTGGCAAGCGAAGGATGCGCCCCAATCTGCAGAATCAGTGTGTAGTTCAGGCAGCCCGGTCCTTGTAAAACCGTTCCACCGCCGGAACAACGTCGGAACACCGGGATGCCGTGTGCCTGGCAAGCCGCGACGTTGACCTCTGTCTCCACCTTGTTCGCATATCCCACCACCACAAAGTATTCCCGTGGTTCCCAGAAGCGGAGGATTTCCCCGCCGGCCGCCTCGCTCCAGTTGAGCAAAACTTCATCACAGGCGAGATTCTCAGCGGGCGAAGCGAGCGTCAGGTTCAGTAGTTTCATTTTGCAGTGGCTGATTTCGCTGGCGTCCGGAACTTGAATCTGGTCTAATTTTAAAGCGCATTTCCGCGCGATGGAAAGAAGTGGATAACACAGTGAAGGTTGACAAAAAAGAAATTTACGGTTCGCGTCCCGGCGCAGCCGATCATTCCGGTGGCAGCAATGGCGACAAATGGAGCCGTTCGTTGCAATCGGTCTTTGAACTGGCCTTGGAAAGCCAGGGACCGGAGCGCACCGCGCAATTGCTTGAAAAACTGGCCAACCAATTGCGCTCCGCGCCGCAGGGCCCCAATACTCCTTACCTCAACACCATTCCGCCGGAGCGGCAGGCGCCGTTTCCAGGCGACCGCGACATCGAGCGCCGCATCAAAAGTTACATTCGTTGGAATGCCATGGCGATGGTCGTCAAAGCCAACTCCACCACCAATGTCGGCGGCCACATCTCGACTTTTGCGTCGTCGGCGACCCTTTATGAGGTGGCCTTTAACCATTTTTTGCGCGGGCGCACTGAATCCTTTCCGGGCGACCTCGTTTACTTTCAAGGGCACGCGGCGCCGGGCATGTATGCGCGGGCGTTTCTCGAAGGTCGGCTCGACGAGCGGCATTTGCAGAATTTCCGGCAGGAACTCGCCGAAGGCGGCGGGCTGTCGTCGTATCCGCATCCCTATTTGATGCCGGATTTCTGGCAATTCCCCACGGTCTCGATGGGGCTCGGCCCGATTTTGTCGCTGTATCAGGCGCGGTTCAACCGTTACTTGCAAGCGCGCGGTTTGGTGAACTGGAAGGAAGAGCCGAAGCTTTGGGCCTTCCTCGGCGACGGCGAATGCGACGAGCCGGAAACGCTTGGGGCCATCACGCTCGCGACGCGTGAGAATCTCGACAATTTGATCTGGGTCATCAATTGCAATTTGCAGCGGCTCGACGGCCCGGTGCGCGGCAACGGAAAAATCATCCAGGAACTGGAGGGCTTGTTCCGGGGCGCGGGCTGGAATGTCATCAAAGTCATCTGGGGCACCGATTGGGATGATTTGCTGGCGCGCGACAAATCCGGTTTGTTGCCCAAACGCATGGAAGAGGCAGTGGACGGCGATTACCAGAAATATTCCGTCGAACCGGGCAGTTATACCCGGAAACACTTCTTCGGCAAATATCCCGAACTGCTCAAACTGGTGAACCATCTTACCGACGAGCAAATCAGCAAGCTCCTGCGCGGCGGCCATGATGCCCGCAAAATGTATGCCGCCTACAAAGCGGCCTTTGAGCATAAGGGCCAGCCGACGGTGATTCTCGCCAAAACGGTGAAAGGCTATGGCCTCGGCGAAGCCGGCGAGGGGAGAAATATTTCCCACCAGCAGAAAAAGATGAACGAGAAGGAGCTTCGTGAATTTCGCGAACGCTTCAAAATTCCGATCAGTGATGACGTCATCGCCGAGACGCCGTTTTTCCGGCCGTCGTCCGACAGTCCGGAAATCAAGTATTTGTTTGAACGCCGGCATGCCCTCGGCGGCTTCCTGCCGGAACGCAAAGTCGTCGCGCCGCCGCTCGACGTGCCCAAACTCGATGCCTTCGCCGAATTTTTCCGCGGCTCAACCACTAAGGCTTCAACCACCATGGCCTTCGTTCGCTTGTTGAGCGTTTTGCTGCGGGACAAAAGCATCAGCCGCCATATCGTTCCCATTATTCCGGATGAAGCCAGGACGTTTGGCCTCGACGCGTTATTCAAAGATATCGGCATTTACTCATCCAAAGGCCAGCTTTACGATCCGGTGGACAGCAAGTCGCTGCTCTATTATCACGAATCAAAGGATGGCCAGATCCTTGAGGAAGGGATTACCGAAACCGGCTCGATTTCGTCGTTCATCGCGGCAGGGACCAGTTACGCCACGCACGGCGTGCCGATGGTGCCGTTCTATATTTACTACTCAATGTTTGGACCGCAACGCGTCGGTGATTTGTTCTGGCTCGCCGGCGACATCCGGGCGAAAGGCTTTTTGCTCGGGGCGACCGCCGGTCGCACCACGCTCAACGGCGAAGGGTTGCAGCATCAGGACGGGCACAGCCTTCTGCACGCCAGTACCGTTCCCACGTTGCTGGCTTACGACCCGGCGTTCGGGTACGAACTCGCGGTGATCGTTGCCGACGGTTTGCGCCGGATGTATGCCGAGGGCGAGGAAATTTTTTATTACCTCTCGCTTTACAACGAAAATTACACCATGCCGCCGATGCCTGTGGGTGTCCAAGACGGCATCTTGAAAGGTTTGTACAAATTCAAACCCGGCCCGGAATTGTCCCTCGCCCGTCGGACGGGAGAGGGTGGCCGGAGGTCGGGTGAGGGCATCAAAGCCCACATCTTCGGCAGTGGCCCGATTATCAACTCGGCCTTGCAAGCACAGGAAATCCTGGCGGAACGCTACGGCGTTTGCGCCGACGTTTGGAGCGCGACGAGCTATAAGCTGCTCCGTACCGACGCGATTCGCTGCCGGCGCTGGAACATGCTGCATCCGACGCAGCCGCCGAAGAAGTCCTACGTCGAAGCATTGCTGGCGAAAGAGCAGGGGACCTTCGTTGCGGTGTCCGACAACATTCGCACCGTACCCGACCAGATTACGCCGTGGGTGCCGGGCGGCCTGTTTACACTCGGCACGGACGGCTTTGGCCGCAGTGATACGCGTGCGCGCCTGCGCCGGTTTTTTGAAATTGACGCCGAATCCACGGTTATCGGTGTACTTTACGCTTTGGCCGAAAAAGGACAAATTGAGAAGCAAATCGTCGAAACCGCCATCAGGGATTTGGGCGTCAACCCGGAAAAAATCCAGCCGCAGATTGTTTGAATAAATCAAAAGCCGAGCCAAACGCCTGGCCCGGCTTTCTTCAGCAGGGTACATGCAAAACGACTGGTCCAACTTTTGAGCAAGTACCCAATCGGGAAGCAGAGTTAACTCAGTTTGCGGCAAATCAGGCGACTAAACCCGAGCAGTCCGCCCAGTATCATCAAACCGAAGGATGCGGGTTCCGGAACATCACTGATGAACGTATAGTTGCCCAGACCAGAGCCAATGTAGCCCGGATCGCCGCTGATCGCGCTGTGAGTGACGGCCTGATACCCGCCCTCGAAGCCACCCTCCTGCAGCGGGACAGCCAGTTGGAGAAACCTGACCGGAATGCCCGTGTCTGCGGGAGCAAGTACAGGATCATCCTGGTCGGAATAGAAAATCACCTGATTGCCACCTGCGCCCGCAGGAGCCCAAAATCGGACAACGTCCGAGACCGAGGCGTAGTTCGGTGGTTCGAGCAACAGATAATCGCCAACGGAACCCGCCGGAAAGTTGAATGGCAAGGTGTATAACAACACGTTACCGGCGATCCCGCCGGAGGGGTCCTGGGCAAGCACGCCGGGCACAGGAAGCGTAGCAATCCCGTTATAAGCGGTTCCGTTGCCGTATTCGTCGAGTGTGACAAACCACTGCACCTGGGCGTGTGTGGTCCAAGGCACAAGAACCGATACAAACAGCGCGGTTTTTAGAATATTTTTCATAGTGATCCTTTCTCTCTCAAGTTGCAATTTGGACATTACTTTACGCCCCCCACCTTCCTTGAAAAGTCGGCTGTTTGGCCGTCGCCTTGGAAGGCGAATTCAGGAATTCTGCACCGGAGGGTGCTGTAAGGGGCAGCGGCCGGCGGCTTGGTTGGCGCAGATGGGAGGCAGATCGCTTTCGGGAGCGAAGGTTAGTGCAATAAATTCATTTGTGACGCGGAGAACAAATTTCACCCGGTCGGTCACAGCGAGTTTGTGGTATAAACGTTCGCAGTGTGTGTGGACCGTGTGCGGCGAGAGGTGGAGATTATTGGCAATGGCGAATTCCGTACGATCATCGAACACCCCGCGTACTATTTGCAGTTCTCGGCCAGACAACCTCAGGCTATGGGCGATTTCCCCCCACGCCCGATCAGAGAACATAGCGGCGCCTAAAGGACATCGCCAGTTATGGCTTGCCGGCGAGTTCATCGGATCAACCGGGCAAATTTGGACTTCGCTCATGACGGGATCTCTTGCCGGTATGGCGAAACTCTTCGGAGCTATGGCCACTTTCAGAAGTCGAAATCCATCCTTCCTACCCAGCTTCTGAAAACTTTGATCCGCGGTTTCTCCGAAGAGTAACCTGTCATCCAGTTTCGTCCGAATTCTACGCGCATTACGATTATTTAGTCAATTAGTTTCTATATTTGTATCGTTTTGTACATTAACATAATAACTGATAATACTAGGGAAATATCGCCCGGTTTTAAATACTGGCCGGAGATAAGGCATCGGGGAGTCAATTGTTGGAAGGGCCATTGTGGAAACCAGCCTGTCGTACCTGGTAATAATCCAGCCGCAGATTGTGTTGGTCCCATCAGCCTGGTTTGAATCTACCCGGAAAATTATTTCTGGAAAGTTGCGGCACTTTTCGCCATGCTGCGCGGCTTGTTGATTTATGGATGTGAAACTTCCCAAACTCGGTGAAGGCGCGGATTCGGGCGTGGTGGTCAATGTCTTCGTCAAAGAAGGTGACCAGGTCGCCAAAGGCCAGGCCATCATCGAACTCGAGAACGAGAAGGCCGTGGCCTCTATTCCCGCCACCGTCGGCGGTGTGGTCGCCAAAATTCACGTCAAGCCTGGCGACAAAATCAGCGTGGGGCAACGCCTGATTTCATTGAATGAAAGCGGTAAACCATCCGCCGAGCCTGCACCCGCGCCCAAACGCGCAGCGGCACCGGTGCCGGTCGCCGAACCGGTTATCGAGGACGAGGACGAGCACGAGGAGGAACAGTCAGCTCCGGCCGCGGCGCCGGTGGCGGCGCCGTCGGTTCGACGAGTGGCCCGTGAATTAGGCATTGATTTGTCCAAAGTGCGCGGCAGCGAGTCGGGTGGACGAATCGTCCTCGGTGACGTGCGTGCCTATATTCAAAGGCTCATCGCGGCGGCAGCAAAAGGCAAACCTGCGGGCGGCGCGCCCGGAGTAACGCGCCCTGCCATCACGGAACAAATTGATTTTTCCCAGTGGGGGCCGGTGAGCAAAAAGCCGCTGACGCCGTTACGCCAGGTGATTGCGCGGCGGATGTCGGAAAGTTGGAACGCTGTCGCGCGCGTCACGCAATTTGATGAGGCGGATTTTACGCAGTTGAATGTGCTGCGCAAAACGTTCGCCCCCAAATACGAGAAAAAGGGCGTACGATTGACGCTTACCCCACTGGTGCTCAAGGCGCTGGTGGGGACATTGAAAAAACACCCGATTTTCAATTCCAGCCTGGATGAGCTAGCCAATGAGATCGTCATCAAGGAGTATTACCACCTCGGAATCGCGGTGGACACGGAGCAGGGTTTGATGGTGCCGGTGATTCGCGACGTGGACAAAAAGTCCGTTCTGGATTTGTCCAGAGAACTGGAACAGCTCGCGCAAAAGGCGCGCGACCGGAAAGTGTCCGGTGACGAGCTGAAAGGCGGCACGTTCACCATTTCGAACCAGGGCGCCATTGGCGGCGCACATTTCACGCCGATTGTGAACCGGCCCGAAGTCGCAATTCTCGGTCTTGGCCGCGGGGCGATGAAGCCGGTCGCCCGGGACGGCAAGGTGGAAATTCGCATGATGACGCCACTGGCGCTGTCGTATGACCATCGCATCATTGATGGCGGCGAGGCGGCGAGGTTTATCGTGGACCTGGTGGCGGCGTTGCAGGACTTCAAGGAAGACGCGGTGAAACTGTAATCCTCCTCGTCCTCGTGCTCCTCCTCGTAATCGAATGAAACAAAATCCGGTAAATCCTGAAGCCGAAAGAAAATCCCAAGCGGCGTTGTTCGACCATGAAAAACTCGACGTGTACCTTCTCGAGTTAAAGTTTATCGGGTGGGTGACACCGTTGCTGGAAGAGGTTTCTCAGAATGCACTCGGCAAAACCGCCGAGCTGCGCGACCAATTGGATCGCGCCAGTCTCTCCACTCTGTTAAACACAGCGGAAGGCAACGGTAAACGCCAGCGTCAGGTACGTGCAAAGTCTTTCGACGATGCGCATGGTTCCGCGACAGAGTGCGCCGCTTGCCTCGATGCGCTGGTAGCCGAACGGGCGGCCACCAAAGAACGCGTGGCGGAAGGAAAGAAACTACTGCTGCGGATTGTATCAATGCTTTGCGGATTGATTGACCGCTTCGACGGTTCAACCGCTTTTCACGAAGGGTCCGAAGAAAATGAATTCAGGAGGCCGGGAGCGGAAAAGAAGGTGAATTATTGCTCCAAAGTTTCGAGGACGAGGGCGAGAACGAGGACGAGCAGGATTTAATATGGATCCCATCAAAACTGAGATTGTCGTTGTCGGCGCGGGACCAGGCGGTTACGCGGCGGCGTTTTACGCGGCGGACCTGGGCAAAAAGGTCATTCTGGTTGAACGCGAAAAACGTCTGGGCGGCGTTTGTTTGAATCGCGGCTGCATTCCGTCAAAGGCGTTGCTGTACGCGACACACCAGATTGTTAACGCGCGCGAATCAGCCCATCGCGGCATCACCTTTGCGGAGCCCAAGGTGGACTTGGGAAAACTCCGGGCCTGGAAGGAATCGATTTTGGAGAAACTCGGCGGCGGCGTGGCCACGCTGGCCAAGATGCGAGGCGTCCGGGTCATCCAGGGCCGCGGTTATTTTGAAGACTCAAACAAACTGCGCGTGGAGACCGACAAAGGCCAGCAATTCATTGAATTTGAGCAGGCGATCCTGGCGGTCGGTTCCCTGGCCGCGATGCCCAAGGCCTTTGACCTTGGCAATCCGCGCGTCATGACCTCCACCGAGGCGCTGGAAGTCGAGGACATTCCGGAGAGCCTGCTCGTGGTTGGCGGCGGCTACATTGGCATGGAGATGGGCACGGTGTATGCCGGGCTCGGCAGCAAAATCGTCCTGGTGGAGGCGCTCGACAGCATCCTCATTGGCGCCGACCCCGATCTGGCGCGGCCTGTGGTCGCCAATGCCAAACGGGCGTTCAAGGAAATCCGGCTTAAGGCGAAGGTCACAAAAATGGCCACCGCCGGAAAACAGATCAAAGTTGAGATGGAACACAACGGCCAGAAACTTTCCGAACTCTATGACCGCGTGCTGGTAGCGGTCGGGCGCGTGCCGAACAGTGCTGACTTGGGTTTGGAGAACACCCGGGTCGAGCTGGATGAAAAAGGTTTTGTCAAAGTCAACGAACGCCAGCAAACCGACGACCCCGGCATCTACGCCATCGGGGATATCGCGGGCGGCATATTATTGGCGCATAAGGCAAACAAGGAGGCGCACATCGCTGTCGAGAGCATCAACGGCGGAAACAGCGTGCCCTTGAACGAAATTGTGATCCCGGCGGTGGTATTCACCGACCCGGAACTGGCCTGGTGCGGCCTGACCGAAGCCGAAGCCAAAGAGCGCGGAATCCGATATGAGGTCTCGAAATTTCCGTGGGCGGCCTCGGGGCGGGCGCTATCCTTTGATCGCACGGATGGTGTGACCAAGATGATCATTGATCCGGAAACAGAGCGCGTGTTGGGCGTGGGCATCTGCGGCGCCGGCGCCGGCGAACTGATTTCCGAAGCGGTGGTCGCGATTGAAATGGGTGCGACGGCGGAGGATATTGCCTGGAGCGTACATCCGCATCCGACCTTGTCGGAGACGCTGATGGAATGCGCCGAAGCCTTTTACGGCCATGCGACCCATACGGTGTCGAAGAAACGGGAGTGATTTCGCGGTTGAACGCAAAGGCGAGAAGTGTAGAATCAGGTTCCTGGTACGGGGCGTAGCGTAGCTTGGTATGCGCGCTTGCTTGGGGTGCAAGAGGTCGTGAGTTCAAATCTCACCGCCCCGACCATTTCCATAGGTCCTACGGATCGGCAATTTGAGGCGTAAAAGCCAAATCCATGTTGTCGATGGAAACATCAAAAGGCTCCCCGGGATGAGCGAGAACACGTGCCACATTCATGCCCGCCGGTTTGCCGTCAGCTCCGGTGGTTTCCATGGTGAGGATGATTTGAACATTTCCGCTTTGAAGCAAAGTTGGGGTCAGAGTACAGTGCGTGTTTCGGTCAAGCGGGACAGTGGTCGAAACGTGATTCGAAAGCGGCAACACGCCGAGATTCTTCCGGTTCAATGGGCTGGTGGCGGCTTTATTCGTGGAAATCGAGGAAATCTGTATATGCTGTATATGATTGGATTCCGCTGCATGGAGCTTTTCACCGAACACCTTTTTTAGGGTTTGTTGGAATGCGTTGCTAAATGCCTTCTCCATCGGCTTCTTTTGACAAGCGACCAAAAACACGCCGATTGAGATAATCAGCATTATAATGACAACGATGCGCATACGCATACCCTTGTTGGAAAGCAAGTATCGGGCCGTTTTGCGGCCTAAAACCCCGTGGAAGAAGGCTGTTTGCAGGGATGCTGCATCCTGTTATTGCTCGCGGTCAAACACCCAGACATCACTGGCGGATTTAATCGTCAACCGCAGCCCGTCGGTGCGGGCGGTCATGGATTTGCCGTTGAGCGACAAATCGTAGTTGGTGCCGGCATTATTCCATTGCCCCTGCCAGGTCGTCGTTTCCGCCACGGTCGGCATGCCATTCTCCACCGTGAAACGCGGCCAGTTTTTCAAAAACGCCTGATGGTCCGCTGCCGCAACAAGAATCGTCCGGGCATAAGCCCTGGACCACAAATTCCGCAGCGCCTTTATTTCTGCGGCGGGGAGGTTGGGCCGGGCAATCAGCAGCGTGCCCACACTCACATTGACGTTGAAACTCCACCGGCCGAGAATTTTTTCGGAATCATAGTTTTGCGATTTACCGGTCTTGAGGTACCCGTTCAAGTCGGTCCAATTCGCCTGCAAGAGTCCCAGGACCATCGTGGTCAGGTCATTGTTCTGGAGCATGGCCTTGACTTGAGTATCGCTCAGGAATTGGGCGATAGGCGCTGAACTTTCCCACGCGCTTTGAAAACCACTGTCCTGGCCCAGTTGTTTGAAATCATCGCGTTCACCCAGGGAAAGGAATGCTGGATATTTTTCCAGCCGGTCTTTCAACCCGGGGTTTTGACGCAACAATCCAGCCAAATCGGCCAGTTGGTAATACAGGTCCGGCAGGGGAACGAGAGAACGCGCGGCCCCGGCCAGACCGCTGGTGCCGAGATCGGCGCCCATCCGATTGATCACCCGGATGGCCACCGATTCATTGCTGGAGGGGGCGACTTGAATCGTCCAATAGGCGAGGTTAAAAATGACAAAGGAAACCAGCAGCAGGTAGGCCGTGCCGTTCAGCAAGCCCAGGCACAGGCCGAGCCGTGAATTCAATCGTTCCCACAGCGCCATCCGCAAATCACCCGCCTTGTACTTGTAAAAGAGATAAACCTTCCGATGAACAAAAAAGGCGGCCACTTTGAACAGGATCAGAACGATGATGAAGGCCACGAGTGGCGCCAGCGCCCAGATCAAGGTGGGATTTTGAATTCCCACGTGTGGCCAGAGCGGTTTAATCAGATTCCCCAAAATTCCAGCGAATAACACAGCGCTCACAATCCCGACGAACGAAATTGCCGTACGAATGGCTCCTTGACGGAGACCCAGGCCGGCCCCCGCCGCCAGCAATACCAGAGCAAGAATCCAAATGGTCATGCCATAAAATACAGAGATTGCCACAAAAAAAGCACGCGGAAAATAAAGCCCCTGCCGACCGGATTCTCCTGTTGAAAGCCGGTAATGAATGCCCCAAGCTGGAGGCGGTGAAGATTTCCATTGTGGTTCCGGCTTTTAACGAGGAGCGCCTGCTGGGCCAATCGCTCGCGCGGATGATATCATCGGCGGGCGTGTTTGTCCGGCAAGGGTGGGGGGTTGAGTTCATCGTGTGCGATAACAATTCCACCGATCGCACTGCCGAAATTGCACGAAATGCCGGCGTTCTGGTCGTGTTTGAGCCAGTCAATCAAATCGCCCGCGCCCGCAACCGCGGCGCGGCGGCGGCGACCGGCGACTGGCTGATTTTTGTGGATGCCGATTCGCAGCCCAGCGCCGGATTGTTCGAGGAAGTGGCGGAACAAATTCAATCCGGCCGGTGTCTGGCCGGCGGCACTACGGTCCGGATGGATGAGAAATATTGGGTGGCCGAATTCTTTACCCGGCTCTGGAACTGTTCCAGCCGGATGGGCCGCTGGCTCGCCGGTTCATTCATTTTCGTCGAGGCGGCGACATTTCGGGAGCTCGGCGGGTTCAACAATGAACTGTTCGCGGCGGAGGAACTGGATTTGAGCCGGCGGCTGAAACAGCGGTCGCGGAAAACGGGCAGGGGAATTGTGATCCTGCATCGCCACCCGCTGATGACCTCCGCGCGCAAGCTGCGGCTCTATACCCTGTGGGATCATCTGAAACTGTTGACGCACGTATTGCTCAACCGCCGCGCGCTGACCCGGCGTGATTCCTGCGCCTTGTGGTACGACGGCCGAAGATGAACGAACTTACGCCGATGCTGCCGTAGCGACTTTTTGGCGGCCGTTCAGAAAATCCAGATATTCAATAAAGCGTTGCTTCATCTCCTTGCGCGGGACAATGGCGTCAATCAAACCGTGATCGAGTAAAAATTCCGCGGTTTGAAAACCCGGCGGCAGTTCAGCTTGGGTCGTGTCCTTGATGACGCGCGGTCCGGCGAACCCAATCATGGCTCCTGGCTCGGCCAGAATCAGATCGCCCAAACTGGCGTAACTGGCCATGACCCCGGCTGTGGTCGGATGGGTCAACATGCTGATATAGGGCAGACGGCGTTGCGCGAGATAGGCGAGCGCGGCGGAAGTTTTGGCCATCTGCATGAGGCTGAGCATGCCTTCCTGCATGCGCGCGCCGCCACTGGTGGAAATGATGATGACCGGGAGTTCTTTTTCCGTCGCGCGTTCAATCAGGCGCGTGAGTTTTTCACCGACGACAGAGCCCAGGGACGCGGCAATGAAACTGAAATCCATCACGCCGAGAGCCACGCGGTGTTCGCCAATCTTGCAGATTCCGGTCAGGACGGCGTCTTTCAGGTTGGTCGCCGTTTGATGTTCCTGAACGCGCTTGGGGTAGGGAGTCTTGTCAATAAATTTGAGCGGATCCACGCTCGTCATTTCGGCGTCCATCTCCTCAAACGTGCAGGTCTCGACCAAAGAGTGAATGCGCTCGCGGGCGCCAATCGGAAAATGATATTCGCACTTCGGACAGACCTTTAGATTTTCGTCCAATTCCTTGTCGAAAACCATTGTTTCACACTTCGGGCATTTGGTCCAAAGTCCTTCCGGGATGTCCCGTTTTTTGGATTTGCCCGACCCGAGCTTGGGCTTTTTGGCAAAGTTGGTCTGCGCGCCTTTGGCTGGCGGCGGGGTCAAGGCCGGCTCGCTGGTTTCCAAACCAAGCGATTTTTTGGTGAAAGTGGTTGTGGCCATTAACATGCCTATATTACTAAAGTCCGCGGGCCACTGTCCAGACGCAAACGTCACCCGACCCGGCGGCCTGTAAAACCTCGGCACACGCGCTGGTTGTCGCGCCGGTGGTGAAAACATCGTCCACCAGAATCACCCGTTCGCCGTCCAGCCGGACCCCCGGGCGAACCGCGAAAGCTCCGCGCATGTTCGCCGCGCGCTGTTGCCGCGTGAGCAACGTCTGGGTCGCCGTGGGCTTGATCCGCCGGAGCCATTTTGAGGTCAACGGGATCCCGCTGGCGGCACTCAGGTGTGCGGCCAGTCGTTCCGCCTGGTTGAATTCGCGCTCGCGGTGTTTCACCGCGTGCAGTGGAACCGGCACGATGAAATCCCAATCCTGTCGGCGCAAAACAGGCAGGGCTTTGTGCAGGAACAGATTGGTCAGGAACGGTTCGAACCAAAGCGCGCGTTGATATTTGTAACGATGGACCACTTCGCGCACGACATTGTGGGCTGCCACAGCCGAGCGCGCGGAACTGAAATACAGTTCCATTTCACAACAGTTCGCGCATTCAAACGGCGCGGTGAAGTCGCCGGCATAGGGCAGACCGCAACGTTCACAATACGGCGGTTCAATGAAACGAACCTGCGAGCGACAGCGCGCACCGACATAGCCGTTCTTGACCGTGGCGTGTTCCGCGCGACAGACCTGGCAGGTGTCGGGATAGAAAAATGCGAGACTGACATCGAGGCGGTGTTGCAATGATTCAGCCAGCGCGGTCATTGGGAAATGGCAAACGGTTCACGCTTGCGTCCGAGTGGCAGAAATTTGAACAGGACCAGCACAGCGACGAGGACAATCAATGTCAGCCAGCCGTCAATCATCTTGCTGGTTCCCCAGAACCACGTTGAGGCGTGCGGCGGCGTGGCGGTGAATGCGCCGTAAGTCTTGAGCCAGAAAACCCAGCCGGCGTGAAGGCCGATGGAAAAATAGAGATTGCCCGTGCGCTGATAGGCCAGGCCGAGCAAAATACCAACCAGGGTGAGGTTGAAAAAATCGGGCATGAGCGCTTGAAAATCAACAAATCCGCCCATCATCCGCGGGAGCAAAACCAGACCGGAATGCCAGTTGACGGGGCCGCTAAAATCCGCCCGCCGCAGGAAATGAACGAGCGCATACGCCATGCTGCTGACGAAGAGGGCCAGCGGCCAGTAAAAGAATTTCCGCAATCCGCCAAAGATACCGCCGCGAAACAAAATCTCTTCCATGACGGCGACGACCACTGCAGTGCCGATGGCTTTAAAAATAAGTGCCACCGCTTCATGCGCGGTAACAGTTTGGACAAAACCCCGGCCCCCGCCGGAAATCGCCATCCCCGCGACAATGGCCAGCGAAAGGAAACCGACCAACAGGCCGCCGAGCAGTTTTTTCCACTGGCCGTGAGGTTCTACCAGACCAGCTTCCCGCCACGAAGTGATGCCCAGTGCGCGCAGTAACGGCCACAATCCCGCCAGCGCGAGAATGAGCAGGGAACGGTCCACGAAGCGGTTAAAGGGCTCGGCGGCAATTTTGGGGGACAAATGGGCAAATTCCTGCGCGAGCCAGTAAAGCCACGGCGCCAACAACGCGCCGCCGATAAATACCACCGCCATGTAGATGACCAGCGCCCGGAGAGGCCGCATGCCCTGACGATAAATCTCCTGGCAATTCAAGCCAAGCGCTAAATCGCAAATGTATTGTAGCGGTGCTCTGCGAGCGTCGCATTTCCTTTTTTTTACGAACATGTCGAAAAAATGCGGGAGCCGAAGTGACCAGGCTAATTCTCTCCTCAACCGCGTCCGATTTCTGTGAGATTTGAGCCTCGTCAGCTCCGCTCCTGCTGGAGGAATTGAATTTTTAGATACGCTCTAAAGAAGATTGCGCCGGGTGCAGACCGCCGCGCGGCGCAACCCCTCCCGCTGTCCATTTTCTGGCTAACTTTTTTCACTGAACAGTGTCTAAGCAAGGTGTGAGGAACATATTTAATTCGCGCACAGGAATGCGCCATGCTATTAAGTGAGCGGCATGGCGAGTAAACTGGAAACGGTAGATGGTCTCGAACCGGCGCAAAAGCAGTTCGGGCGG
Source organism: Candidatus Limnocylindrales bacterium (assembly GCA_035604955.1). Classification (GTDB taxonomy): domain Bacteria; phylum Verrucomicrobiota; class Verrucomicrobiia; order Limisphaerales; family UBA11358; genus UBA11358. Next base: position 91,901 of record DATNHM010000009.1, read on the forward strand.
TACTATCTTCAGGAACTGCTGAATAATGGCGGCATGGCCGAGATTTGGCTGGTGACGGATGGCCGCAGCCGTCCCTTTGCACTCAGAAAGTTGCGCAAAGAGCTGCGATTTAATTTTCTGGCCCGGCGGCGTTTTTTGCATGGCTGTCGGGTGCTGTCACAGCTTAATCAAAGCGATTTTATTGTCGGCTATGTCGAGCACGGCAAGGCCGAAGGCGTTCCTTATCTCGTCATGGATTACGTGGAAGCGGCGAATTTGAAGGAATTATACGGGCGGCAGGACCCGGTCCTGGCCGAGAATGTGGCGCAGATACTCATTGATATGGCCTTGGGTTTGAGTCACGTGCACGAAAGCGGATTCATGCACCTCGATTTCAAACCGGAAAATGTCCTCGTGACCCGCAACGGCAACGTGCAAATTATTGACTTTGACCTCGCCCAGCCGATCCCGGAAAAGCCGAAAAAAATGTCGAAAAATCCGGGCACACCCGCCTACATGGCGCCCGAACAATTGCAACGCCACCCGATTGATCCGCGCGCGGATATTTTTGCCTACGGCGTCGCCGCGTACGAACTGTTGACAAACCAAAAGCCATTCCCCGGCGAGAACCCCAGTGAAATTCTGGCCCGGCAATTGGACCTCTCCGGCCCGCTGCCGCCGCACGAGCACAATGCCGACATTCCTCCCGCGCTGGAAAAAGTCATTCTCCGGTGTATCGAGCGCGAGCCGGAAAAACGTTACCCCTTCATGAGCGTCCTCGTGCGCGACTTGCAGACCGCTCTTTACGTATAGAAAGTCCGGCACAGCCGCCTGATTCGGACGGTTAGAGAACCTTGTGCCGCGCTGAATTCACTTTACTTCAAGCCTCTCTCGGTTATCCTCGCATTTCTGAATTTTTAGAAATCAGGATAAATTTATGGCAAAATTGACGGTTCGAGATCTGGATGTCCGCGACAAACGGGTCTTTCTGCGCGTGGATTATAACGTGCCTTTGGAAGAAAAAGACGGCAAGATGGTCATTACCGACGCCACCCGCATTGTCGAGACGCTGCCGACCCTCAAACTTCTGATTGAAAAAGGCGGCAAATTAATTCTGACTGCGCATCTCGGCCGCCCCAAAGGCAAGCGCGACGCCACCATGTCGCTCCAGCCCGTCGCGGTAAAATTATCTGAACTGCTGGGCAAACCCGTGACTTTTGTGGACGATTGCATCGGCGAAAAAGTCGAAAAAGCCGTGGCAGCAATGAAAAGCGGCGACGTGGTACTGCTGGAAAACGTCCGCTATTACAACGAAGAGGAAAAGAACGACCCGGCGTTTGCCGAAAAACTGGCCAAAGTCGCCGATGTCTATGTGAATGACGCTTTTGGCGCGGCCCATCGCGCTCATGCTTCCACGGAAGGCGTCGCCCGCGTCGTCGCCAAACGGGGCGGCAAATGCGCGGCGGGCTTGTTGATGGAGCGTGAATTGAAGTTCCTCGGTGATGAACTCGAGAATCCAGCGCGTCCTTTCGTCGTCATTCTCGGCGGCGCGAAAGTTTCGGACAAAATCAAGGTCATCGACCGTTTGCTGGAAAAAGCGAACACAATTTTGATTGGCGGCGCCATGGCTTACACCTTCAAACTGGCGCACGGGGAAGGAGTCGGTAAATCACTGGTCGAACCGGACCACAAACGAACCGCGCTCGACGCCGAAGCCAAGGCCAGAAAACTCAAAGTCGATTTTGAACTGCCGGTGGATGTGGTGGTCGCAACGCCGGTGAACACGGGCAAGCTCAACAAGAAGGGCAAGCCGGTCTTTGATTTCACCAATGTCCGCACGGTCAGCGGCAATATTCCCGACGACGCGGAAGGATTTGGTGTCGGTGAGAAAACCGCCGCGCATTACGCCGAAATAATCAAGGGCGCAAAAACCATCTTGTGGAACGGGCCGCTGGGCATGTTTGAAGACCCGCGCTTTGCCGCGAGCACCAATATCGTGGCGCAGGCGGTGGCCGATGCCACGCAGAAGGGCGCCAAGAGTATTATCGGCGGCGGCGATAGTGTGAAGGCGCTGAAAAAAGCCAGGTTGGGCGACAAAGTGACGTTTATGAGCACTGGCGGCGGCGCGAGCCTGGAATTCCTGGAAGGCGCGGTTCTGCCGGGCGTGGCAGCGCTGTCGGACAAATAATTTTCCTCCTCGTCGTCGTTCTCGTCCTCGTAATCGAACCGTCGAGGAGGAGGGACGAGAACGAGGACGATTACGATTAGAATATGAATAAAGAACGAAAATTGATCATTGCGGGCAACTGGAAGATGAACAAAACGGTGGCCGAGGCGCTGGCCTTGGTGAAAGACCTGAAACTGGAGCTGGCCAATATCCGCGAGGTGGACATCGTGGTGTGTCCACCGTTCACGGCGCTCGAATCGGTGTCCAAAGCTATCATTGACGATTCCAACATCCGGCTGGGCGCGCAGAACATGAGCGAGAATAATTTCGGCGCGTTCACCGGCGAAATTTGTGCCGGCATGTTGAAGGAATTTTCCGTGCGCTACGTCATTCTTGGACATTCCGAGCGGAGGCAGTATCAAAAGGAATCTGACGCGCTCATTGCCAAAAAAGCGGCGGCGGCGCACGCGGCGAGTCTTAAGCCGATGGTCTGTGTCGGCGAAACCCTGGCCGAGCGCGAAGCGGGACAGATGGAAAAGGTCCTGGAAACGCAGGTGCGCGGCAGCCTGGCCAGTCTGACCAGGGAACAAATGGTTGAAACCATCGTTGCCTACGAACCGGTCTGGGCCATCGGCACGGGTAAAACGGCGACCACCCAGCAGGCCCAGGACGCGCACGCGTTCATTCGCGGGCTGCTGGTAAAATTGTTTGGTGAAGCGGTGGCCAAAAAGGTCCGCATTCAATACGGCGGCAGCGTGAAGCCGGCGAACGCGCGCGAGTTGATGAGCCAGCCGGACGTGGACGGCGCCCTCGTGGGCGGCGCGTCGCTGGAAACGCGAAGTTTTGCTGACATCGTCAAAAACTCGATATAGAATTGGTTATGGCTTTCATTGCTGGAATTTTGACGGCGTTATTGGTGCTCAACTGCCTGGTGTTGATATTGCTGGTGTTGATCCAATTGCCAAAGAAGGACGCCGGGGCCGGCATGGCCTTCGGCGGCGGCGCGGCGGACGCGCTGTTCGGCGCGGGTTCGGGCAACGTGCTGACCAAGATTACAAAATATGCCACGGTGATTTTCTTCGTGCTGGCCCTGTTTCTCGGTTATTTCCAAGACCAACTGCATAAAAAAAACAGTTCTTCGGAATTTGAAAAGCAGGTGCAGCAGAAACAAACGGAAACGCCCGTCGCTCTGCCGCCTTCGCTGCCGGCTGCCTCAACCCCGACCACGCCATCGGCGGCGGGAACGAACAATTTGCTGTCCGTGCCGCTGACGACGCCGGGCACTGCGCCCGCCACCACACCTTCCAATCCGACCGCCGCGCCGCCGCAATCAAAATAACGCGTCGCTAATTTGAAAAGTGCTTCTGCCAGAGCCCGGGGGTTGGGAGTCAGAAATCAGAGGGCGCGCGTCGGGCAGGGGAATACAATTTTCTGCGTCCTGATTTCGATTATGTGCCTTCTGTGTTCCGGCTGCATTCACCGTGAGCCGCCGGCCGATGTCACCATCATCAACAACGCCGAGCCGGAATCGCTTGATCCCGCCATCATTACCGGCCTGCCGGAATTTCGTATTATGCTCGGTTTGTTTGAAGGCTTGATGCGACTCGACCCGAAGACGGCACAACCGATTCCCGGTTTGGCCCAAAGCTGCGATATTTCACCGGACGGCTGCACCTACACCTTTCATCTGCGGACCAATCTGGTCTGGTCCACCGGCGGGCCGGTTACAGCAAACGACGTGGTTTACTCCTGGCTGCGCGCGGCGAGCCCGGCGACAGCATCGGATTACGCCGGGGAATTTTTTTATTTGAAAAACGGCGAGGATTTTGTCACCGGTAAAATCAAGGACCCATCGCTCGTGGGCGTTCACGCGCCGGACGAATACACGGTCAGCGTGGAGTTGAACCATCCAACGACCTTTTTTCTTAAATTGTGTACAATGCCCGTGATGAGCGTGGTACCGCGCCAGACCATCGAGAAATATGGCGCCCGCTGGCTTATGGCCAGACCTTTGCCCAGCTGCGGGCCGTTTGAATTGGCCTATTGGCGGCCTAATGACAAGGTGCGCCTCGTAAAAAATTCGCGCTATTGGGACGCCACGAACACCCGATCGCAAATCATTGACATCCTGCCGGTCGGTTCGCCGGACACGGCGCTTAATCTTTATGAAAACGGCCAGGCGGACATTGTGCTCGACCGCACGCTCGTGCCCGGTGAACTGCTGGATGTGTTGTTAAAACGCCCCGATTTTCATCCGTTTGATTATCTCGGCAACTATTTTATCCGCATCAACGTGACGAAAAAGCCGTTTGACGACCCGCGTGTCCGCCGGGCGCTCGCACTGGCGATTGACAAGGAACGCATCGTCACCAAAATCACACGGGCCGGCGAAAAGGCGGCGGCGACGCTGGTTCCGCCTTGGATTGCAAATTACACTTCACCTCCGGGGCTCGGCTACGATCCCGCGCTTGCCCGCAAACTGCTGGCGGAGGCGGGTTATCCCGGCGGTAAGGGCTTTCCGAGATTTGAATACATGTTCAACGGAGCGGCGGGCGGCGGCGATAAGATTCATCAGGACATCGCCATCGAGTTGCAGCAGATGTGGCACGACAATCTGGGAGTTCAAATGGATTTGCGGCAGGTCGAATGGAAGGTTCTCTTGAGTTCCTACTCGCATCTCGACTTTGAAACCGCTCGCTCCAGTTGGGTTGGCGACTACGACGACGCCAACACGTTTCTCGACTGCTTTCTCAGCGACAACGGCAACAACCGGACCGGCTGGAAAAACGCGCGTTACGACGCTCTGATCCATGAAGCCAACGAACAAACTGATTTAAAAAAGCGTGCAGAACTCCTGGAGCAGGCCGAGTCGCTGCTCGTGCACGATGAACTGCCCATCATCCCGATTTACTATTACGTCGGCCTGGATTATTTTGACACGAACAAAATCCAGGGTTTCTACCAGAACATCCTGGATGACCATCCGTTGGAGTACATTGGCAAGGTAAGTTCAAGGTCCAAAGTCCAAAGTCCAAACTGACCATGTATTTCATCCGCCGCCTGCTTTTCGCTGTGCCGCTGCTGCTGATCATCAGCGTCATCGCATTCACGCTGGTTCATCTCGTGCCCGGCGGTCCGTTCGACCGCGAGCGCGCACCCGCGTCTCCGGAAATCGAACGCAACCTCCGCGCCACCTACCATCTCGACGAACCGGTCTGGAAACAATATCTGCGTTTCTTCGGTCTGGTCTGGGAAAAGGACATGAATGGCCGTTGGCATCACGCACCCGCCAGTTTTAACATTTCTTACAAATACCGCAGCCATCGCGTCAGCGACATCATCGGGCAAAGCCTGCCGGTCTCCATGACGCTCGGTACGCTTGCCTTCGGCTTCGCCATGGCGGTTGGCCTGCCGCTGGGATTCTTAACGGCGGCCCGGCGCGGCCGCTGGCCGGATTATGCCGGCAGTTTCCTGGCCATGCTGGCCGTTTGTGTGCCTGGCTTCGTCGTGGCGCCGCTGCTGATCCTGATTTTTTCCATCAAATTGCAGTGGTTGCCGGTCGCGTTATGGGAATCGCCGGCGCATATGGTCCTGCCCACCATTGCTCTTGGCTTGTTTTTCTCCGGCAAAATCGCCCGGCTGTTCCGTGAAGGCATGTTGAATGCGATGCAATCTGAGTTCGTCGCCGCCGCCCGCGCCAAAGGCCTGGGGGAAAATATTCTGCTACTCAAGCATGCCGTGCGCATCGCCATCCTGCCGGTGGTTTCGTTTTCGGGTCCGATGCTCGCCGATTTGCTGACCGGCTCGTTTGTCATTGAAAACATTTTTCAGATTCCCGGTATTGGTGTGTTCTTCATCAACAGCGCCTTGAATTCCGATTACACCGTGGCCGTGGACCTGGCGTTGCTGTACGCCGTCCTGCTCATTGGTCTGAATTTAGTCGTGGACTTTTCCTACACCTTGCTCGACCCGCGTGTGAAATATGAATGATGCAAACAGTCGAGTGACGAAGGTCGAGGGTCGAGAGCCGCGAACCGGCTCGCAGGGACCTGTTTTACCCTCGACTCTCGACTCTCGACTCTCGACCAGCTCCGACCCTCGACGAATGGCGTGGCAGCGTTTCAAAAGCAATCGTGCTGCCGTTATCAGCGCCTGGTTCCTGGCCTTTCTGCTGCTGGCCCTCATCGCCTGGCCGGTCATCCTGAAAATCTCCGGCGCGCACTTCGCCCAACTCCATAACCCCGACCAACTCTCCGATGCACAATTTTCCGCCCCATCCCTGCTTCATTGGTTCGGCACGGACCTTCACGGCCGTGACCTTTTTTCCCGTGTCCTGTTCGGCGCGCAAATCTCGCTGCTCGTCGGCGTCGTCGGCGCGCTGGTGAGCCTCGTCATCGGCGTGCTCTGGGGCGCGGTGGCTGGTTACCTCGGCGGACGGGTGGACTCGGTTTTGATGCGCATCGTGGATGTCCTTTACTCATTGCCCTCCATCATTTTTGTGATGGTGTTGATAACCACGTTGGGCGAAGTACTCAAGCGATCGGAGTTCATCCAAAATTCTCCGGCGTTGCAAGGCGGACTGCGCGTGACCCTGCTGTTCGTCGGCCTGGGCGCGGTGTCATGGCTGACCATGGCGCGCATCGTGCGGGGGCAGGTACTTTCGCTGCGAACGCGCGCCTTCGTCGAAGCCAGCCGCGCGCTCGGCGGCGGGCCGGTACGGATTCTGGCACGGCACATCATTCCGAATATTTTTGGCGTCGTCATCACTTACCTCGCGTTGACGATGCCGGCCATCATTCTTTATGAATCTTTTTTGAGCTATCTCGGGATGGGCGTGCAACCGCCGATGGCCAGTTGGGGCACGCTCATCGCCGATGGCGTTTCACAAATCAATTCCATCCGCATCTACTGGTGGCTGATTGCCTTTCCCGGCGGGGTCCTGGTGGCCACCTTGCTGGCGTTGAATTTCCTCGGCGACGGCCTGCGCGATGCCTGGGATGTGAAAAGTCGGTGACCGGCTTGATCCAATTTGCCGCCCCGACGGTGAATTCCCCGGCGAAGTTTCCAAAGAAAGACTTGGACGTCTTAACCCGGCCATCACCAGTATTTGGAATCCAATTTACGCGCCAAAGCCGCCAGATCGCCCAACCACCGCAAAGCGGAGTTGCAGGCAGCCTGTAAATTGGCCGTTCTTTCCACCCATCTTATTACAAAATTTCTGGCCAGCGTTGTAAGACTTATTCTGAGAGGCGGAAAAACATTTGCCCGCCCGAGACCGGGTTGGTAACGGTATTCAGCCCATTGATGACGACCGGTATCGGTGCAACCAGGTTCCAAGCTCCGCTAGTCAAATTGGGTGCAGATTCCAAACTGAAACCGGCGATGTTGGTCGGCCACGTCAAAACCACATTGCCTCCGGAGGAAAACATGTTCAGTAGTGGGGCATAGTTGGCTTGCGCCATCGTAACCGTGCCATTGAGAATTGAAACGTTCTGCGGCACAGGCGCGAACAAACCCGACAGTGGCGCAATGGTTATTGTGTACGTGCCCGGCGGGAGAGCCGCAACCGTGTTCTCCCAGCGCCCTCCGTCGGGGGTGATGATCCAATATGGTGAGATCATCCCGGCATTCGCGGGCGGATTCAAAGAGAACCCAGCGGCAGCCGTATCGGCGCTCACGCACAACGTCCCGAGCTGATTCGTATTGGCCGGCAGGGTGGTCGGGCTGACAGCGGCCGTGAAACTGGTATCAAGAGCAATAGAAAGCAGTTGCCAGGGCGGCGATTGCTGGGGATAGGAGTTTGCGAAGGTGAGCCATTGCGGACTGGGGCTCTCGTCCTGGAAAAGGCGAATAAGGTCAAATCCCACCGTGTTGACGCTGGTGTAGGTGTCGAATGTCTCAATAATCGGGCCCCAGAAACCGGTTCCATCGCCACTGGCGTAGGTATTGTCCGTAAAGTTGGTGGTGGTGTAGACGCGCGCATATACCAAATCCCAGGCGCCCTGCCTGAAATCGAATAGCATCACCTCGTTTGCCCAGTGATAGAGGCCGCTGGAAAAACCCTCGTAATAAGTTCCATTGCGGATATGGACCATCTGCCTCGTCACACCAAATTCATCGGGCCTCATCGTGAGGTACTGGCGATTGGCCGTGGGCAGGTCAATCATCACTTGCCACGGATTCGCATTCGTCAGCGACCAGTCATAAATCCAGAACTGGGCCTCGCCGCTGCCTTCGTAAGCAATCAGCGATTCCGTGCCCAGTTGCGCCCGGCACGAGGAGGTGAGGTAAAAATAGGAAACTGGCTGGCCGAGGTAAGTCGGAGCGATCACGTAATAATCCGCCACCGTGGATTTGGTCCAGAGGAGGCTATAGTTGCGAAAATAAAAGCCGTAGCCGACCCCGCCGGGAACCGGCTCAGTTTCCAAGCCATGCCGCAAAGGATTTTCTCCCCGCCAACCGTGCTTGGGCGGCAACTCGCCGTTCGGGAAGTGCGCTGCCTGATACGCCGCCGATTCCTGGGCGATCCCTGCGCGCATGTCCCGAGCTTTCAGCCCGTACGATGTGGCCATGTCCTGGCCAAAGGCGATGGAATATGGAACACTGAGGGTCAGGAGCGCGAGCAAGGCAAACGTTTTCAGTTTCATCGTTCTCTCCATTCATCGATCACCACTACAAATCAAACTGGCGCCGGATTAGATGAAGACCAGGCAATAAAAGGCTGTCGGGAGAAACGGCGGAGAATCGCTGGAAGGTTACACTTTCGGTAGCTGGGCCTGGCAAAACCGCCGCTGCAGCCATTGCGCTAACGAAATGCGGAAAACGTTCCACGTTCCTTTCCAAGGGTTTCATGACGCTGCCGTCCCGGGACTTTCGTTCAGTTAACCTTAATCCCCTGATGGGGAAGGTCAAGCACAATAATGTGACATTCCCGTGTCGCCATGCGTCGATGTCGCGTCTGCTGTTGTTTTGGCAATGGCAATGCGGGATTGTCTCCCCGCCATACGTTGAACCTTTTTGTCCGGGTTATGAAGCGAAACGGGCAAACGATAGGCGCGGTCGGGAAGCCACGCCCTTTTCCAGTCAGACTTGGGCCCGGTTGGTTGCTGCGTGTCTGGCCGCATGATTGCGGATGTGGTCGAAGTTTCCATTCTCGCAGCAGGCAACAAAACCTTCCGTCACCGTTTTCAGCTCCTCCCAACGGGCGCGGATTTGTTTGGATTCCGGCGCTGAGATCTGGTCATCGGCGGTGGCGGTGGCGATGACATGCAGCAGGTCGGCGAATTCCTGAACGATCTGGTTGGTGGCGGGAATCAAATAATGCGGATGCGGCGCATTCTTCGGGTTGATGATGAAAAAACCGCCCGCGCGCTGGCAAATCCATTGGACGAGCCGATGGTCGCCGGTGCTGGCAAGCAGGGCTTCGATGCGGTCGAGCGGGTTGCCGGTGCCGCTGCCGGAAGCGTGATTCGGCGGTTCAGCCCACTTATAGACCATGGAGAGCGACAGGCCAAGGTCGGCGGCGACCTGTTTGGGCGTCTTTTTTTCAAAAACCTCACGCAGGAGTTCGTAGGATTGCATGCCCAGACGATGAAAAAGCCGGGGCTGCTTGGCAAGCGGGAAGCGCGTTTGGAGTTCCGCTTTCAACCGGATCCGGCAGGAAAGAATCCTTTACCACAGATGGACACGGATAAACACGGATTAAGACAAAATAAAATGTCTCTGCAACAAACCGGGACGCCCCAACTGGTTGGTAATCCGGTATACCTCGCTCAAAACCTTTCTCCATCCGTGTCCATCTGTGTTCATCCGTGGTTTAATTGCCTTGTTTACAAATCTGACGGCAAATTGTAGATGCGGGCCTGGCGGGGTTGGTGTTTGATAAATCCAATGTATGAAGCGATCCGGCAACTATAAACCTGCCTTTCCTGCTTGCGTTGGAAGACGGTTGAGATTTAACTCGTTCCAACCAAAACTCAGCGAGGATTTATGATTATCTACGGAATCTGTCTGGTAACCGGGTTGGTCTTCACCTTCGTCAGCGTGATTGCCGGGCATTTCTTCGGGCATAGCGGGCACGTGGCGGGCAGCGGCGGACACGTGGAAGCGGGAGCGGACAGCAGCGATGCCCCGGGCATCTCCATCTTCAGCCCCACCATCATGGCTTCTTTTATAACGGCCTTCGGCGGCTTCGGCCTAATCTTCACGCAATTTCCAAAGACGAGCAACGCAGCCATCAGTGCACCGCTTTCGCTGCTCGGCGGCCTGGTCGTGGCGGGCGTAATGTATCTGTTTCTGAGCACGGTATTTCGCCACACGCAAAGCTCCAGCGAATCCCACGTGGCCCGGCTTGTTGGCGCGGAGGCCAACGTCATTACCCCCATCCCGGAGAATGGCATGGGGGAAATCGCTTATGTGGTGGGCGAAACGCGTTACACCGCACCGGCACGCTCGGAAAGCGGCACGGCGGTGGCCAATGGCCGGACAGTCAAAATCACCCGTATCGTCGGAAGCCAGTTTTACGTCCAAACCACCAACTGATTTAACATTCAACATTCAACTCTCAACACTTAGCTTAAAAATGAACCTTACTCCCTTGTTGGCTGAACTGAACTTTGCACAGGGCGGCATCGTCATCATTGCCTCGGTCGTCATCGTCATCGTCGTGTTCCTGTTGCTGTACATGGTGTTCAGCCGTTACACCAAGGTGGGGCCGAACCAGGTGTTGGTCGTCTCCGGCATTAAGCATCGCGCGGAGGATGGCACCAAGGTCGGTTTTCGCATCGTCAAGGGCGGCGGCACCTTTGTCTGGCCGATTTTTGAGAAGGTGGACATTCTGTCGCTGGAACTGCTGACCATTGATGTGCAGACGCCCGAGGTTTACACCAGCAAAGGCGTGCCGGTGAAGGTGGACGGCGTGGCGCAAACCAAGGTCAAGGGAGATGATATTTCCATCCGGACGGCGGCGGAACAATTTCTGGGCAAATCCACCGATGAAATCCGTAACATCGCCACGCAGACTTTGGAAGGTCATTTGCGCGCCATTCTCGGCACGATGACCGTGGAGGAAATTTACCAGAACCGCGATGCCTTCGCCCAGCGGGTGCAGGAAGTGGCGGCGGGTGACCTGGCGAACATGGGCCTCAGCATCATCAGCTTCACCATCCGCGACATCCGCGATGGCCAGGGTTATCTCGACGCCCTTGGCAAACCGCGCATCGCCCAGGTCAAACGCGACGCCATCATCGCCCAGGCCGAAGCCGATCGTGATTCGCAAATCCGTTCCGCGCAGGCGAAGCAGGCCGGGCAGGAGGCGCAATTCGCCGCCGATACCAAAATTGCCGAGGCACAACGCGATTATCAATCCAACGTGGCACAATACCAGGCGACGGTGAACCAGCAGAAGGCGCAGGCCGACCTCGCCTATGATTTACAGAAGTTCAAGACCGGCCAGCTCGTCAAGGCCGAGGAAGTGCAAGTCAGCATCGTCGAGAAACAGAAACAAATTGAACTGCAACAGCAGGAAATCATGCGCAAGCAACGCGAACTCGAAGCCACCGTCCAGAAACCTGCCGACGCCGAACGTTACAAGGTTGAGACGCTGGCCAATGCCAAGAAATTCCAATTGGAGACCGAAGCCGCCGGCGCCGCTTCCGCGACCAAGGCGACCGGTTTTGCCGGCGCCGACGTCGTGAAAGCTACCGGTCTGGCGGAAGCGGATGCGAACAAAGCGCGCGGTCTGGCCGAAGCCACCGTCATCGAGGCGCAGGGCAAGGCGACGGCTTCCGCTATGCAGGCCAAGGCCGAGAGCTTCAAGCAATACAACGAGGCGGCGGTCATTGAAATGATTGTGCGCGTGCTGCCGGAAGTAGCGGGCAAGATCAGCGAGCCGCTCAGCAAGACCGAGAAGATGGTCATCATCAACAGCGGCAATGGTCCCGGTGGCGGCGCGAGCAAGTTGACCGGCGACGTAACCACCATTATCAGCCAGTTGCCGCCCGTGCTGGAAAGCCTGACCGGCGTGAAATTCGAAAAATTGCTGGAACAGGTACCGGCGCTGAAAAAAGCGATGAGCAAGGATGACGATAAAGGCAAATAGCCATGTCCGAAACCGAACAAACCAAAGTTTGTCCACATTGCGCCGAAACGATCAAAGTGGCGGCAAAAGTTTGTCCGCATTGTCGTTGTTCGCAGAAACGATGGTCACTGCAAAATCCGCAAGTTGGGATCACACTCTGGGTATTATTACTCATCGCGGCGTGGTGCTGCCTTGGAGTGCTTGTTGATAACATGTTTGCTCCTAAACAACAATTCGCGGCTTACCGTAATCAAATTAGCGTCGTTAGCTCTCAATTCAGCCAGCGGGTTTCCAGTTCTGATTGTGACACTAATGTCAGTGTTTATGTTACCGTTGTCGGCATACTTACCAATCGAAGTAAAATTGCTTGGAAAGATGTTGGTGTAGAGGCGCAGTTTTTGGACAAAACCGGCAGACAGTTTGATGCAATAACTGTGAACGCAGATGAATATCGTGGTGTAACCGTACTCCCTTACGGCGAGGCAGCCTTTAAGATTGAAGGCAGAGCTGCCCGGCCCGACTCCGATTACGGTACATATAAAGTCACTGTGCGTTGGGCGAAAGACGTTCACCAATTGTTCTGATTTGCCAAAGCTCATGCGCCTTTTCGAAGCCATTATTGACGCGAATCACCGGGCGGTGGCCGGGGACAAAGAAGCCGGCCTGCATCCGGCGGATTTCGAGAACGAACTGCCGGTCATTGCGCTGACGTGCATAGACCCGCGGCTGAATGCGTTTTTCCCGAATGCGCTGGCGTTGCCGGCGGACCAGTTCATCTGGCTGCGCAACGCAGGCAACATCATCTTTGATCCCATGAGCTCGATGATGCGCACCCTGGCGCTGGCGTGCGCCGTGAAAGGCGGCAAGGAAATCGCCATCATCGGCCACACGGATTGCCAGGTTGCCAAGACGACGACCATGCGCCTGCTCGAACGCTTCAAAGAGCTGGGGGTCGAAAGACATTTGTTGCCGGAGAATCTCATCGAGTTTTTTGGCTTGTTCAGCAGCGAACGGCAAAATGTCATCAAGTCCTGCGACATTGTCCGGCACAGCCCGCTCATCGGCCCAAGAATTCCCGTGCACGGTCTGTTGCTCAACATCGAAACGGGAGAATTGGATTGGGTGGTCAACGGCTACCAGGCCTTGGACACGTTGGCCAGCCGCTTGCATGAGCCTATCAGCCCGGCCGGCGCGACGCCGGATCTGATGAAATCGCTTTCACCTTTCCACCTGGGCGAAATGAAATTTCCCGAAGGCAAAATCGGTGAGCTGGCAACCAAGGCGGAAGATTGGTTATCGAAGCAAGCCGCCAAAATCGGAACGCCAGCGCGGGAAGCTGTTCGTGAAGTTGCGCCGGTTGCCGAATCGGTGGAGAGAGCCGCCCAACAGGTCACTCAATATGCCGAAAAGCACTGGCCGAAGCCGCCAAAAATTCCCATCCCGCCGCCCATCCGGCCGGTCAAACGGCGCTAATCCATTCCTGGAGGGACGAACTCTGCGAGTCCCTCCGATTCAAGCACCCCGCTGATAATCGCTTATGCGCCAGCGGAGAAAAGCCGAGCAATGCTTGGGCGTGGCCTTGTTACGCAAAGGCCAGAGCGCGTTGAAGTCATTCTCCAGTTTCTGCAATTCGCGGATGCCGGCCTGCGCCAATCGTTTTGCCTCCGCCAGTTTCCCGACCGCCATTGCCTGCTGCCAAAGTATGAATTTGCAAGATTGCGTAGCCATGCGCGCGGCCAAATCCAATTCCGCTAACAGGGTAGGGCGGGCAGTCCTCTGCCCGCCGCGAACGTGAACGAAGGCACGCACGGAGTGGCGCGCCCTGCCGGCTGCACACAGGATTGCACGTTGCCTCTCAATTTCCTTCAGCGCCGCGTGAACGTTCTTTTCCGGAATCCTTTCGAACCATTTCAGCCCGTTCTGACAAAACAATTCACGCTCCTTCGCTGGTGGCGCGGTAATAACCGTGCCGAGCGGCGTTTCGTTTGGTGCTTTTACCTTTAGTTGGCGATGAACAAAGCCAAGTTGGAACGCGACTTTGGCAATTTTGCCGGTTGAATCGGCAAACACATCGCGGCTCAAAACCGGGACCAGTTTTCGCTCGTCAAAATTCTTTGCGTTCCAGGCCAGCGCCGCGCCGGCAAGAAACATGGGCCAGCTCACGGGCAAAGGCTGCGGATGACCGCCGTCGCCCCAATCGGTGATGAGATAACCGATGGCGCCGTGTTTTTTTCCCGCTTTGGCGGCAGCGCGTAGATTCGCCAGTGCATTGTCGTGCCGGCCAATGAGCGTCTGCCAGGTTGAGGTTCCGGGGCAGACATAAAATCGAATTTTTGATTTGGCAAACCGTCTGGCTTCCTTTTCAAATGGATGATTTGCCTCGTAACCCCAGTTCATGGCGATCAGGTTTGTAGCAGCGGACGTAAGTCTGCTCTGATTAAACTGAGCCGACTCACGTCGGCTGCTACAAGAAAAATGTGCGAGTTCCGGGATGAGTTTCGGATATTTTAGAATGATATCGCCCCAGAACATCATCGTCTTGCCGCGCCGGGAGACCTCGTGATGGATTTTCTTCAAGAAATCGAGATAAACATGGCCCTGGCCTTGGGCAGCGCAAAGTCTTTTGCTCTGGCCGCGTCCCAAATCCCAGGTCTCATCGCAACCAACATTGAAGAACTGGCTGGAAAAATTCGGCAGCAATTCATCATACAACCCGCGCAGGAAGGGCAGGGTGCCCGGGTGGTCTGGCGCGAGCGTAGAAGGCCGGCGGACGAATTCGCCGCTCGGGTCTTCGTAAGGTTCTAGAACCTCGGCGAGCTTTTTAAGGCGCGAATGTTCGAGGAAATAGCGCAGGTGTCCGAAGGAGTTCTGATTCGGCACGAGGTCAATGCCGAGTTGTCGGCAACGCGAGTCGAGCTTGCGGATTTCCTTGTCGGTCAATGCGCCCCAGCTTTGCCAGACGGACTTGAATTTGCGATAGGCGAACGTGTGTTCAGTGTAAAGTTGCAGTTCGTTGATTTTGAAATCGGCGAGGCGTTCGGCAAGTTCGAGCAGGGTTTCGAGCCTGGGCACGCGGCCGCGGGAGATATCGAGCATCACACCACGACGCGGAAAATCCGGCCAGTCTCGAATTTTCAGGCAAGGCAGGTGGCGACCATATTGTCGCAGCAACTGCCGCAAGGTCGCCGCCGCCGCGCGCAAACCGCCGGTTTCGCGGAAGGAAATTTCGATTCCTTTTGGGGAAATCGTCAGCGCGTAGCCTTCGGGATGGCCGGGAGCGGAATGGCTGCAGGCAAATTTTATGGTAGGGTCGGCGCGCTGCGCCGACCGGACGCCGTGGCGCGGCGTCCCTACCTTTTCCGGCAGTGTAAACGTACCGCGAAGGATTTTCAGCGAGCGAGGGCAGGGGAGTAAGCAGAAAGGCTTTGGGAAATTCTTCACTTGCTTGTCTTGCACGTTGAGCGGAAGAAAATCCAATAACCAATCACCGCGCCTGCTAAACCAACATATGGATTGGCAACATCAAGCAGGTGTCCAATTTTATCTGCACCGTGAAAACTAAAAATACAAAATCCGAAAATGATTAGCGCCAAAGAAGCAGAGACAGCACCGCCGACGACACAACCAATAAGCTTGAGATAATATAGAATGGTTTTCGGGTTTTGTGGAGCGGCTTTCATTTACTTATTTTTGCGCCGGAATCATACCGCTCTTCCGCGCGTAATTGAACAGGCCGCCGGCGTCCACCACCGGGCGCACGTCACCCAGCGATTTAAATTTGAAAACCTTGCCGGTGCTTTTCACGGTAACCGTTTGTGCATCCAGGTCAACCGTCACCACGTCACCCGTTTTCAAGGTATCGCAAAGGCGTTCGGTCAGTTCGCAAGGATAAAGCTCGCCGGTGGCCACGCTGTTGCGGAAGAAAATGCGCGCAAAACTTTCCGCTAGGACAATTTTGCACCCGGCCGAGCCAATGGCGATGGGCGCGTGTTCGCGCGAACTGCCGCAACCGAAATTCTTTCCGCCGACGATAATGGCATAATCGCTGTCGAGCTTGCCTTCCTTCACGAAGCGAGTCGGGTAGAGCGATTCGGGCAGACCGGCCATTGCGTAGCTGCCGAGCTTCTCGTATTCGTCGGGCATCGTCGGCACGAGCGTGAGATACTGCGCGGGAATAATCTGGTCGGTGTCAATATTGTCGCGCACCACGTAAACCGGGCCCGTAAAAACAGATTGCATGTGGGCAATGTGCCGCGAACGGGCGGAGTTTTCAATCAGATTTCGCCTGGGAGCCGGGAGCGCCGGCATTCTGCCGGCATGTTGAAACGCTGGGAAATTCCCGCCGGCAGGATGCCACCGCTCCCGGTTTATTCGGGCGGCAAAGGTGGAATTGGCCGCTGTTCGCGTCTTCGCAAAATGATTACGGCAATCACGCACGCAGTCCAGGTCGGGAATTCGTCAATCACAGGAACGAGTTCCAGT
Source organism: Candidatus Limnocylindrales bacterium (assembly GCA_035604955.1). Lineage (GTDB taxonomy): Bacteria > Verrucomicrobiota > Verrucomicrobiia > Limisphaerales > UBA11358 > UBA11358. Next base: position 108,607 of record DATNHM010000009.1, read on the forward strand.
ATGAACGATGGCAACAGCAGCCAGTGGAATCCAATCAGCCAGCTCACCAGCAGCATCGCGACAACATCAATGAGCTGGTCGCCGAAAGCCCAGCCGAGCGGCCCCAGCAACAATTGCCCGCCATCGGCGACGACGGCAACGGCCAGCGCCAGAATCATTCTCGTCCTGGTCAATTTCGGTACCCGCAAAAGGCGGCCTGGTTTATCCAATGACTTCATCGGTCGCAGCATTGAACCCAATCGGCTTGCCGGAACCAAGCGCGTTTCTTAAATTGCGTTCGTGCTCGACATCAAATTGATCCGTGAAAAACCCGATTTTGTGCGTGCGCGCCTGGCGACGCGCGGGGCAGGGGATGAGGCCAAAATTGACGAATTGCTCAGACTCGACGAGAAGCGGCGGAAAATCCTGGCGGAGGTCGAGACGCTCAAGGCGCAGCGCAACCGGGTGTCGAAGGAAATCGGCGCCTTGATGGGGCAAAAGAAAACCGCCGAGGCCGAAGCGAAGAAGGCGGAAACCAGGAATTTCGGTGACAGAATTGCCGCGTTCGACAAGGAGTTGGCGCAGGCGGATGCAGCGCTCGATGCGCTGATGTTGCAATTGCCGAATCTGCCACATGAGTCGGTGAAGGTCGGAAAGACCGCCGAGGACAACCCGGTCATCCGAACTTTTGGTGAGAAGGCGACTTTCGCCTTCAAGCCCAAATCGCACATGGAATTATGTGAGTCGCTCAAGCTGGTGGATTTCGAGCGGGGCGCAAAACTATCCGGCAGCGGATTCATCCTCTTCACCAACTGGGGCGCGCGGCTGGAGCGGGCGTTGATTCAATTCCTGCTGGATTTGCACATCACAGAACACGGTTATACCGAAGTGTCGCCGCCGTTCATGGTCGGGCCGCAATGCCTCGAAGGCGTGGGTCAATTCCCGAAATTCAAGGACCAGTACTATGGCGTGGCCGAGGGCGACGACCAGGAAAAGCTTGGCAAACTGTATCTGATCCCGACTGCCGAGACGCCGGTGGCGAACATTCATCGCGGGGAAATTCTGGCGGAGAAACAGTTGCCCGTTCGTTACTGCGCTTACACGCCGTGTTTTCGCGGCGAGGCGGGCGCGGCGGGCGTCGGCACGCGCGGCATGATTCGCGTGCACCAGTTTGACAAGGTGGAGTTGATTAAGATCGTCAAGCCCGAAAACGGCTACGACGAACTGGAGAAAATGGTCGGCAACGCGGAAAAGGTGTTGCAACTGCTCGGCCTTCATTATCGCGTGCTGCTGTTGTGCACGGGCGACATGGGTTTCGGCAGCGCAAAGACCTATGACCTCGAGGTCTGGGCGCCGGGGCAGGGGAGTTATCTGGAAGTTTCGAGTTGCTCGAATTGCGAGGATTTCCAGGCGCGCCGGATGAACCTGCGGTTCAAGACGGAATCGGGGGAGAACAAATTTCCGCATATTCTCAACGGCAGCGGCACGGCGCTGGCGCGTTTATTTGTGGCGCTGATTGAAACCCATCAGCAACCCGATGGCAGCGTGCTGATACCCAAACCGCTTCAGTTGTTTTTGAAAGCCGACCGGATTACTGCCTGAATTTATGATTGATGAATTGTGATATACGATTTTTTCGATGCCAATCATCAATCCTCAATCGTAAATCATAAATGAATGTTCTTCTGGCCAGCAGCGAAGTCCATCCGTTCTCCAAAACCGGCGGGCTGGCCGATATGGTGGGCGCTTTGGGCAAGGCGCTGGCGCGGGCGGGCCATGAGGCGCGCATTGTCACGCCATTGTATCGTGGAATCCGCGAGCGATTTCCCCAAATGCGCCGGGTGGACTGGCATTTTGATCTGCCGTTGGGCGGCCGGCAGGTCCAGGCGGCTTTGTGGTCGCTGGAAATGGAAAAGGGGTTGACGGCCTGTTTCATCGAGCAGCCGGTTTTTTTTGATCGTGCCTCATTGTATCAGGAAAACAACATCAGCTATACCGACAACGCCGAGCGCTTTATTTTCCTTTCAAAATGCGCCGTGCACCTCGCGCGTTACCTGCCCTGGCGGCCGGACCTGGTGCATGTTCACGACTGGCAAACGGCGCTGGTCCCGGCGTTGTTGTTGCAACAACGGCTTGGAGAAGGGTGGGGGAATCCGCCGCCGGCCTGCCTGACCATTCATAATCTGGCGTATCAGGGCATTTTTCCGCCGGGCGCCTTTGCGCTGACCAACCTGCCGCTGGAATTTTTTACCATCGAAGGCACGGAATTTTACGGCCACTTGAATTGCCTGAAGGCCGGCATCGAGTTCGCCGATATTATCACGACGGTCAGCCCGCGCTATGCGCGTGAAATCACCACGGAAGAATTTGGCCACGGCCTGGACGGGCTTTTGCGCCGGCGTCAGAAACGGCTTTTGGGAATTCTCAACGGTGTGGATTACGATGAATGGAATCCGGTACATGACCCGTTTCTGGCGCGTTCGTATTCAGCCACGCGCCTGGCGGGGAAGGCCGTCTGCAAACTCGCGCTGCAGAAGGAAGTCGGCTTGCCGGAGGGCAGAGGTGTGCCGCTGTTCGGCACGATTTCGCGGCTGGCGGATCAGAAGGGCGTGGACATTCAATTGGGCGCTCTCGAGGAAATGCTGAACACCGACATGCAGTTCGTGCTGCTGGGCAACGGTTCCTCCGCCTACGAACGGGGTTACGCCGAACTGGCCCGGCGTTTCCCATCCAAGGTCGCGGTCCGCGTGAATTACGACGAAGGATTGGCGCATCGCATTGAAGCCGCCGGTGATTTTTACATCATGCCGTCCCGCTTTGAGCCGAGCGGGCTGAACCAGATGTACAGTCTGCGTTACGGCGCCATTCCGATTGTCCGCGCTACCGGCGGCCTGGATGACAGTGTAATTGATTTTACGGAAGACGCAACGCGCGCCAACGGAATAAAGTTTTACGAATACTCGGCGCGCGCGCTGGCCAAAGCCATTCGCAAAGCGCTGGTCCTGTATCAACAGCCGGAATTGCTGCGGCAATTTCAGCGCAATGCCATGAAGACCGTTTTTTCCTGGGAACAGACGGTGCAGCAATATCTGAAAGCCTACGAGCTGGGCCGGAATTTCAGGACGCGTTCGTTGCTCGCCTGAAGGAACTGGCCGTCTGAGCCTGGCGGGATTCGCGTTCAACCAGGTTGGCGAAACGTTGGGCGCGTTCGGCCACGCAAGGCACCGGATGATCTATTTCCGCCGGGGCATTCCACAAAACGTAAAATTCAAAGTTGGTTGGGGAGCGTCCGTGGGTTTGCTGGAATCGATCCACTCGCACCTGCATGATATTTCGGGCAACTCCCAGAGCCGCACGGGGGTTTTGCGGGTCGCCGCCGGGCCAAAGCTCGGCGCGAATTTGGTATCGTGAAATTTCCCCGCAACGCCCGATCGCAGAGTCATCGTTTCCGGTTTCAAGCATAGACAAAGCTTCCCACCGGTTCATTCCTGAAGCGCTTACAACCACCCCCAACGCGGCCAGCGCACACATGGCCAATTTGAATCTCATCACGAATATTAGACACTATGCCTCAATTTTCGTCAAACCAAGATATTAACACACTAAATATAACAAACATTGTGCATCATTAATAAAACGGGTAGAATTGTGGAAATGCGGGTTTTTGAGTGTTTTGGGGTCCCAAGCACCTGCTGAGTAATGCCGTGCTTCGTGCCATCGGTCGCGATTCGGTTGTGGGCTGGCGGGTGTTCCTCGATGCGTTTTTTAAGGCGACGTGTGCTCACTTGGAAAAGCTGAGCCGTGAGGTTGTGGACGAGCGGTCTGCCTTGGCCGCGGTGGATTTCAGCCGGTATCTACAGAACAGCGGCGCGGTGGAGTTGCTCACGCGGTACCGCGACGCCAGTCAGGACTTCTCGCGGGTCCGGACCCTCATCAGCGACTTGGCTGAGCAGGCCGGCCCTTGGCTGCGCGGCTCACGAGTGCCTGCAAAAGCGCCTTCCGTCGAACTGGGAGAGGTTCACGAGAAGCTGGAGGCGATTCTGGCGGCGGTCGCGCGCCCTGCGCTTTTCCCTCAACCAACCCAGTTGCCGATAATAATCGGCAACACTGGGTCAGGAGGAACCAACCAACCCAAGCCGGTGCTTTCTCCGGCTTCCAACTTAAATGGGAACTGCCGAGTACGCTGATTTGGTCACTGCGGGCCAGCTCGACGACTGTCTTTTCTGGGATCCGGCAGGTGCCTGGTACGTCTTGTGACGTAAATCCAGTCTGCCGGTATGTATCCGTAGATCTGGGTAATCTTTGCCGCCCGCAAACGCATAAACAGGTCTTTCAAATAGTCGAACATGCCGTCGGCAACTGTCCAGCGGCCAAACGAAAAAGCCTGAAGCAGGAGCTTCAGGCTTCGTGAACTATGCGTTAACCAAGCAGATTACTGAGGGAGCTGATGTACAAAATTGCCGTTGGCATCGCCGACGGGCTGTTTCTGGCAGACCGGCTGCGTTGAGGCATCTACAATCGTGTAGCTGCTGGCGAAAGCTTTCGCCGAATCCAACGGGCACCAGGGCAACACACCGGCTGTGCCGCGACCCATGTAAGGTTGAATGTTGCCACCCGTGACCGCATCGGTCGGCTTGGCCCCTGTTTCCAAAGCCCATTGCTGGATAGCCCCGTCAATCTGACGGAGATTGTTGATGCACGCGTTCTGCTGTGAAGTCGAACGCGCCCTCAGGAAGTTGGGAATCGCGATTGCGGCCAAAAGGCCGATAATGGCCACTACAATCATGATTTCCACCAGTGTGAAACCCGCTTTGCGGGAGGTTTTCATTTTCATACTACTTTTCTTTCGCTCGGCGGTGTGAACGACGCAACAGGCGGGTTACTATGATTTCGGTTTTTGTTCACTGATTGCCTG
>DATNHM010000010.1:0-41834 GCA_035604955.1 Candidatus Limnocylindrales bacterium
TTGGCCGTCCCGCTCATCGCCACCGTGCCGGCATTGGTCAGCACGTTGTACAAGCTGACGTTCCCCGTGATGTTCAACACCCCGCCACTGGCAATCGTCAGCGGGCCGGCCACCGTACCGCTCGCCCAGTTGAACGTGCCCTGAAGCGTCAACAGCCCTCCGCTCAGTGTCCCGCCGCCCAGATTCAAAATGCCATTGGCACCCACGAGGCAGCTGTTCGTAATGCCGATGGTCTGCGTGTTGTTGGTGAGGATTTGCGCGCCGCTGGTGCCGCCCAAGGTCAAGCTCTGGATCGCCACATTGGTATCCACAGTGACGGTATAGGTGCCGGCAGCGGTGATTTGTACGGTATCTGAGCCGCGGGGAACGATGTTCGGACTCCAGTTGAGCGGGCTGCTCCAGACCCCGCCGCTGGTGTTGGTCCAGGTAATGGTCGCGCCGTATAGCGTGGAAACCGTCAGGCCAAGAACTGCGCCGAGGCCCGCCAGCACGCGTTTTGAACGCACCGCAGATTCAAATTTCATCAGGTTCCCTTTCGTGAATCTAATGAGACAATTCTGACAGCTAATCGAAAAAATGCAAGCTCAAAAATGGAGTGGGGCGGTGAAGAATAGTCGTTGTCCCTGAAGATGATGGAAGGCGGCCCGGTTTTTCTTCCTCTGCCCTCTTTGCGTTCTTCGCGGTTAAATGACCGGTTTATGGTTTCTCGTATTGCTGCCGGATGTCGGGGGGTAGATCCCGGAAATAAACCTTGGTCATCGCCCAGTCGCCGTGCGCCGGGGTGTAACTGATGACGATGGCGTCGGCCATCACCTTCTGCACCTCCACATTTTTGTAGATTACCCCGCTCGCCGTCACCAGTTCATTGGCCGGTCTTACCTGCCCCGTTGAACCCGACGGCAATGGAGGCGCTGCTGGCGTCGCAGCGGGCGTAGTGCTGGCTGGCAACGTCACCGGCCCGGGGGCGGCAACCGGAATGACGGTAACCGAAGCCGCCGCCGCGGGAGCAGTGGAAACCTTGGGGGCCGGCGCGACTGCCGCCGGAGCAGCGGAAACCGGCGCAACCGCGGCGGGAGCCATCGCTGGAGTTCTTGCCACCGGAGCTTCCGCAGTTGGAGCTTCCGTTACCGGCGTGGCCGCGGCAGAAGGTTCATGGAGAGGAGCAACTATCGGAGCGGTCGTCATCGTTGCCGTGGAATTGGTAAGGGGTGGCGGCTGAGCTGCCGGAGGGTTCAACTCATTCATTTTTTCGTTCAAAGCTGCGAGGGCTGCAGCCTGGGCCGAAACATCGGCGGCGGGGATTTTTTGGGCAAAATCGGCGTCAGCCGGAGCGGTCGAAGCGGGTGCGGTTTTGGCGGGAGCGACCGCGGCAGGAACTTTAGTCGCCTGAACCGGCGTGGCGGAGGCTGCGTTGGTCACAGGGGTGGCGGATTCAGAGGGCTGCGCCAACACCGCCGTGGAATTTGCATCCGTCGTCGGGGCTTCCGGGTGATCCAACTGATAGAATTTTTGCTCCAGCGCCGCGCGCGCGGCGGCCTGGTCAGCCGTGTCATCCGCCTGGATGGCGATGCCACTCGCCATCAAGGCGGCGCATATAATCAGAAAGGTTCCGGCTTTCATGAAATCACCTGTCTTCATCCGCGTCTGTATGCATATTTAAGGCCAATCTGTGACCGGCTTCAAGCCTGGTTTCCGATTTCAAAATTTGGGCGGGGCGGGCAGTCCCCTGCCCGCCGCAGTTGCCGGCAACGGCGCCCACGGACTCCGATAAATCGCGAGCCGGCTGACACGCCCTGCCGAAAGCAATCCATTGCCTAATATTCTTGCACTTGCCCAGGGTACCGGGTTGATTATCGGCAGGAGTGGGTCGGGTGAATCGGGAGACTGGAAAAGTCGATTCGCCCGAGGAACACCAAATGCAAGCCTGCCGGATGTTTAACGGTCATGGATGCTTGCCAGCGAATCAAGACCCATTAGGATGCCGTCGTGAAAGTAAATCAGTGGTTTTTGTTTTTAGAGTTGAGCGTCGCAGTGGCTCAACCAACCTTTGCTTCGTCCCCGGCCACTCGCGGCGGGACGGCGGAAGTGTTTAAAGACAAAACCGTCGAACTCAAATCGGATGATGCGGATGCCTACGTCTTGCGCGGCGCCGCCAAGGCGGACAAAGGCGATTGGGACGGCGCCATCGCCGACGACACCAAAGCCATCGACCTCAAACCGGATGACGCGGACGCCTACGTCAACCGGGGCATTGCGAAGCGGGCCAAAGGCGATTGGGACGGCGCCATTGCCGACAGCACCAAAGCGATCGAACTCAAGCCGGATGATGCGGAGGCCTGTGTTCTGCGCAGTGCGGCGAAAGTGGACAAAGGCGACCTGGACGGCGCCATTGCGGATGCCACCAAAGCCATCAGACTTAAACCGGATGATTTAAATGCTTATATCAATCGGGGCATTGCGAAGAAAGCCAGGGGTGATCTGGACGGTGCCATCGCCGACAGCACCCGGGCCATCAAACTCAAGCCGGATGCGGTGAAAGCCTACATCCTGCGCAGCGCGGCGAAGGCAGTCAAAGGCGACCCGGATGGCGCCATTGTCGACAGCACCAAAGCCATCGAGCTCAAACCGGATAATGCGGAAGCTTATGTCAACCGGGGCGTTGCGAAGTTAGCCAAACGCGAGCCGGAGGCCGCCATCACGGACTTCACCAAAGCCCTCGAACTCAAGCCGGATGATGTGGACGCCTACGTCAATCGTGGGATTGCGAAGCGGGCCAAAGGCGACCTGGATGGCGCCATCGCCGACAGCACCAAAGCCATCGAACTTAAATCGCCTGATTCGCCGGTGAACGCCAACCGGGACACCGCGAACGGAGGCAAAGGCAACCCGGACGTCGCCCTGGCGAACGCTGCCAAAGCCATCGAGCCCAAACCAGACAACGCGGAGGCCGACGCCAATCGGGACCGTGCGAAAGGAGACAAAGGCGATTCGGATGTTGCCACGGCAAACGGCACCAAAGCCAGCGAACTCAAATCGCCCGATACGCAAGCCGACGCCAATCGGGACCGTGCAAAGGGAGGCAAAAGTAATTTGAACACCGCCATTCCAAACAGTCCCAAGGCCGGCGAACTTAAGCCGGAAGATGCGGAGGCCTATGTCAATCGCGGCGTGGCGAAACTGGCCAAACGCGACCTGGACGGCGCCATCGCCGATTTCACCCGGGCCATCGAACTCAAACCGGACGATGCGGACGCCTACGTCAATCGCGGCGTGGCGAAGTTGGCCAAAGGTGATGCGGACGCTGCGATCGTGGACTTCAATAAAGCCCTCGAACTCAAACCGGATGATGCGATTGGCCACTATTTTCTGGGATTCTGTTATGCCAATGGCGAAGGCGTTAAAAAGGATGCGGTGGCTGCGGTGCGGATGTATCGCCAGGCCGCCGGGCAGAATCTCGCTCAGGCTCAATGGCGGTTGGGCCTCTGTTACTATAAGGGCGAGGGCGTAACCAGGGATCCGGTCGAGGCGTATGGGTGGTTCAGCCTGGCAGGCCGGACCGATTCAGAGGCAGCCCGGAACCGCGACCTGCTGGAAAAAGAGTTGACGCCTCAACAATTGAAAGCCGCGCAAAAGCGCACCAGAGCGTTACAATCGGAAATCGGGGCCGGAACCAAACTTTGACGGCAAGGAAGTCTGAAGCGCCGAGCACCGCCTCGGCGAGGTTTGCAGGAAATCACCCGTTTGTACCGAGCCGGTGCTCGGCGCTCCGGGCGTGTTTCAGACGCATCCAGCCGAAACCATGCCGAACTCGACGCTTTACTTCCGGCCATTTTGGACAAAACTCTCCATCAAGACTTATGAGCCGATCTTCGCGAACTCCGGGCGTCAGCCGCATTGACCAGGATGCCAAACGCACTCACGGGTTTTTCGTGCGGTTGCAGCGCCGGGGCAAAACCCATTCCGCCTTCTTCACCGACCAGAAGTACGGCGGACGGAAACGGGCGCTGGCCGCGGCGCAGAAGCATTATCGGAAATTGCTGGCGAAATTGGGGCCGCCGGCACGAAAGCGGCGCCGGCAGTGGGCTGAAATCCCAAGGCGCAAAGGGTCGTCCGGCATCGTCGGCTTGCAACTGAAAAAGGTGCGGCGCCACGGCGAGGTCCGGAAATATTGGGTGGCGACCTGGAGTCCAAGACCGCATGTCAGCCGGCGGAAAGAATTTTCGTTTTGGCGATACGGGTCGAAAAAAGCCAGACAACTGGCCGTGCGCGCCCGGCGAGCGGGGTTGCGGAGCATGCAATAAAGGTGTTGGGCGTCCCGCCTTCAGGCGGTTCGGACGACGGAGCCGCGTAAACGCGGAACTCCGAACTCCAACACACCAGCACCAGCGCCACCACGGATGAACCAGAAAAAAGTTTTGAGAACAATTCCGTTGTCCCACTCCTCTGTCTAATCCCCTGCCGTTGTAGGAACGGGCTGCGATGACCGGGCGCTGTTGCGCGGTGTCCGTGCTTAGAGATTCGAGTTATTTCGTAAAATCCGTGTCTGCATCATCAAATCTTCTGGACAGGCCGAGAAGCATAAAATACAATTCCAATGGTGGGGAAAATGAAACCGGACTTTTTCACCCGCAGATCAGGTCAGGCATCGTTTGCCGGGAGAAATTATGAAGATAGCACTGTTGCCAATTACAGTTTGTGTGCTGTTGCTCTTAACCGGTTGTATCAAGACCGTGGGCGATCGCTCGATGACCGACGTTGCCCGTTCCGAACGCAACCTGAAGCAGATTGGTTTGGCGTTTATAATGTGGGCAGACGGCCACAACCATCAATTTCCGTTCAACGTAAGCCAAGCAATGGGCGGCACTCGTGAGCTATGCCACCGAGATAACGATGGTTTTGAAGAGAATCCTGTTCCTGTTTTTATGGTTATGGCAAATGAATTGCCAAATACCAGGATTTTGGTTTGCCCAAACGACAAGACAAAGAAGGCAGCGGCTGTCTTTGCGAGCCTTACGACAAATAATATCAGCTACAAATTGCGAACTGGAACGAATGTCAGCCCTGATCATCCAACGGAGATTCTGGCCGTTGATCCCATTAATAATTTGGCGCTTCACTGTGACGGCAGCGTGGTCACTTACGATTTGCACAAGACGCATTGACGCCAGGACCGCGCTTGCACCGAGGAAACAGAGGACAGAAGACGGATTTTATCATGACCCGGAAAAGAGAGTTTCCACTGGCGCAAGTTTATGGATTGCTGGAACCCGGCCCGGTCGTGCTCGTCACCACGGCCGGCGCGGGACGGGCAAACATCATGCCCATGTCGTGGCATACCATGATGGAGTTTGTGCCGCCGCTCGTGGGCTGCGTGATCAGCAACCTGAATTACACGTTTGAGACGTTGCGGACGACCGGTGAATGCGTCATCAACGTGCCGACGGCGGAATTGGCGAAAAAGGTGGTGGCTTGCGGAAATGCCTCCGGCCAGTCGGTGGACAAGTTCAAAACCTTCGGCCTTACACCGGTGGCTGCGGCGGTCGTCAAGCCTCCGCTCGTTGCCGAGTGCTATGCCAATCTGGAATGCAAGGTCGTTGATCGAACGTTGGTGACTCAATACAACTTTTTCGTGCTGGAGGTGGTCAAGGCGTGGATGGCGCCAGGCCGAAAGCGGCCCCGGACAATTCATCATCAGGGCGAAGGCGTGTTTGTGATTCCGGGCCGGACGATCAAGCTACCCTCGCCAAAAACTTCTTTCCTCACCAGCTGAAATACCTGCCGGCCGGCCGGCGTTAGATTTCAGCCGGAAATGCCCGCCGCCGCCTTGAACTTTTCCCAGTTGGCCGCGGCGTCAGAGTGGGGGCGAACCCGGTCCAATCCGCCGCCTTCGTTTGCGGGTATGATGACGCGGGCGCAAAACAGGTCCCAAACGACTTCGGGATAGATTGCGCGCTCTTCGTCGTTCAAACGACAGCCCACCACATGCAGCGGGTTCCGTCCCTGCCGGGTTTCCAGAACGAAGGCAATGCACTGCGCCAGGCTCTTGACATTGTCCAGACTGCCGCTGCCGGGGCGTGGTTCCCGGCCGAGCATAAGGTCGACGGCAATTTTCAGGATTTTTTCCTTCGAGGCATTCATGGCTCGTCCGGCGTATGCTTGCGCAGTAAGCCACTGCTGTCGAGGTATAAAGACCAAAAGCCAAAATTTTACCGCAGAGATCGCAAATTTCGCTGAGAGAAATGCCAACCGGTGCACACAGGTTAAATCACTGAACCCGCAAAACACACACCTTCACTCAATCGCAAATCGTGAATCGTAAATTGCAAATTCAATGATCCTCAAAGCTTTGCGATCTTTGCGATCTCTGCGGTTAAGTAAACGGGCTCCTTTCTTTGTTACCTCCGTTTGCTTCTGTAAAAAATAAACAGAAGGCAACAAAAGGAAAGAAGGCGTTGCTGTTTCTTATCGGTGAACGCCGCCGCCGGACGCCCTTCCGCCACCGGAGTTGGCCCTGCCTCCCCCGGAATATGTTCCGCCGCCGGAATGTCCTCCTCCACTCCAAGATTGCGAAGGGGCAGAATGCCAGGCTGGCGCGGATTGCCAGGTCGGTGCCGAATGCCAGACCTGGGCCGGTTGCCCGACGGGAGTGTATCGCCGGGCATCGGAGTAATCCCGATTGTACCTCGGCGCGGGCGAGAAGTTTCTTACCTGAGAATTTCCATTTCCGCTCCATGACCGGTTGAACGTGCTCGGGTACGAATGATTCCACGAAGCACCCGGCGCAGAAGGTCGAAAGTCGTTGGGGCGGCCTGGTTGAAATCGCGGCGGGTTGCCCATCTCCTGTCCGCCCGTGAACCCCGGAGTTGCTGTGAAACTGCCTCGCCGGTCATTCATGGCAAAACCGCCAGAACGTCCGTCCCGGTGCGGCAGGTCGTTCACCGCCACGGGTTGGAGCCGCGTGTGCGTGGCCGCTTCGATGCGTGACGGGTCAATGCCGCGATTGATGGAGCGATGATGCGCGTCCAGGGCAAAATCGTTGTCCACTCGTGAATCCCGGAAGAAACGGTCGGCGTCGCGGCCATGCCGGAAATGCTCAAAGGGATGGCGCTGGCAGAAACCATCAAAATCACAAAACGTGAAGCAGCGCGGTCCCAGGCCGAAACCGAAATTAAACCCAACGGCGAGGCCATTGAAGGTCCAGCCGATGCCCGCCCTGAAACACGCGCCCGGCGGCAGCGGCGCCCAGCCGCAGTAACCCGGATTATTCCGCCAGCAGACCCAGGCCGGTCCCCATGTGTTATCAGGACACCACAACCAGCCATACCCTGGAGACTGGCACCATCGGCCGTAATGGAACGGCGCCCAACCCCACGAGTAATAAGAGTTCCAATACCAGCCCTGGTCCGACCAGAGCCAGTACCCGTTGTTGCAGTACGGCTGCCAGGCGGGATCCACCACCACGACCGTCGGCTGCCAGCACCAGCCGTAGGTCGGCACGTTCACCCAGGTTCCGTACGGCGCCAGCGAAGAGTAAAAGTCGATTGCGGCACCGCTCACCGGCGGAGTTGCGGCCGGAGAAACATTGTCCGTGTTCGCCGCCTCGTTCACGACCGCCACCTGGCCGTTGGCGGCCATGCCACCATGAGCCACCAAGGCATCGAGCACTACGGACGAAACTCCCATATCGTGGAGATAAATGATCTGGCCCGCATCCAGGGTATAAGGATAGGCCGATTTCTGAAGATAAGCGGTAATCAAGTCATCGCTCATTCCCGCTTCGGACATGCGGAGGACTTCGGCCGGCACCGGCGGCAGGTTGACCTGGGCCGGCGCAATCACCGCGGCAGGAGCGGTGGCATTTGCGCCCGCCGCCTGCATCCGTTCGGTATCACCCGCCAGTACCACGAACAGTCCCAGGACTGCCAACGCGGCGACGGCCATTTTGTTCCAGCTTCGTATTTTCATACTATTTTTGGTTTCGTCCGGTTACCGAAGCCTGTGGAGAACATAGCATAAAACCATGAACGTTGTTTGAACGCGGCATGACAGTTTTGTCATTTCACCCGCGTGTTCTCTGCGTTCTCGGCGGTTAATCCGCCCCAGAGTACACATAGTACGAGGTTTTTTCCCGGCCTTTGTTGCTTTGGGTGGGCGGTTTTTGTGCTCTTTCCGGTTTTCAACCGAATTAGCACAAAACCTGGAAGGTGGCGTGCTGCCGGCCTGATTTCATGGACGGCAACAATCCGCGACACCACGACCCAAATCTTCGTTTCTTTTGTTTTCTTCTGTGCAAATTGAGCCGGATTGGGTAGTGATAAGCCTTCACCTGGGAGAAACGATGAAAACGCAATCACAGAATTGGGCCGTGTTGTTGGCGCTGTTGCTCGGACTGCAGGCCGCGCCGGCGCAACCATTGCGCACCGTGCAGGTCAGCACCGCTAATGGCGTGCTCGAAGGTGTCATCAGTGCCGACGGGATGGTGCGCACGTTCAAAGGCATTCCCTACGCCGCACCGCCGGTCGGTCCGCTGCGCTGGAAACCGCCGCAACCGGCGCCATCCTGGACCGGTGTGCGGAAGGCCATGGATTATGGACCGCGCCCCATGCAGGGCCGCATTTTTAGCGACATGGTTTTCCGGGACAACGGGCCCAGCGAGGACTGCCTGTATCTCAACCTCTGGATGCCGGAACACCGTTCGCCAGGCAAATTGCCGGTGATGGTCTGGATTTATGGCGGCGGCTTCGCCGCGGGATCCACTTCCGAGCCGCGCCAGGACGGCGGGAACCTGGCAAAGAAAGGCGTGATGGTGGTCAGCTTCGGCTATCGTTTGGGGGTGTTCGGGTTCCTGGCGCTCCCCGAATTGACCAAAGAATCGGAACAGAACGCGTCCGGCAATTACGGTCTTTTGGACCAGGCCGCCGCGCTCCAATGGGTCAAGGCGAACATTGCTGCGTTCGGCGGCGATCCCGACAACGTCACCATCTTTGGTGAATCAGCCGGCTCATTCTCGGTCAGTGCGCTCATGGCCTCGCCCCTGGCGCAAGGTCTGTTCAAACGCGCCATCGGCGAGAGCGGCGCGTTTTTCGGCAAGACGCTGCCGGCCCCGTCGCTGGCCAAGGCGGAAGACGCCGGCGAGCTGTTCGCGGAGTCGTCGTTTGACGCACATTCGCTCAAAGATTTGCGGGCGTTACCTGCCAAATATCTGCTCCGGGCGGCCTTGAAACGGTCGTGGGAACATTTCCGACCGGATATTGATGGATACTTTCTACCCACCAACTGTCTGGCGATCTATACTGCCGGTCAGCAAAGCCATGTCCCGTTATTGGCGGGATGGAACCGGGACGAAGGGAGTTACTGGTCTTACTTTACGAACGACGCACCGACCCTCAAAAACTATGTCACGCGCGCCAGGGCGTTTTTCGGCACCAACGCCGAAGCGTTTCTAACCGTTTACCCGGCGGCGACGGACGCCCAGGCGAAGCGGGCGGCGCAGGATTTTGCCGGGGACCGGTTTATTGCCTATTCCACCTGGAAATGGCTGGAGATGCAGATGCTGACCGGTGATTCCCCGGTCTTCCGGTACAAATTTGAGCAGACGCTGCCGTTGCCCGCCGACGCCAGGCCGGGTACGGAACCGGCTGCACCACACGCTTCCGACATCGAATACGTCTTTCAGATGTTGCCCTCAAGGCATCTGCCTTGGCGACCGGAGGACCGGAAGGTATCGGCAATGATGGCGGATTACTGGACCAATTTCGCGAAGACGGGCAACCCGAATGGTCCGGGTCTGCCGGTCTGGCCGCAATACCACAGCGGCGACGGTTATCAGGTGATGCATTTGAGCGCCGACCCCGGGGCCACGCCCGACGCGGACCGGGCCCGGTACGAATTTCTCGACCATCTGAATTCGCCGTGGTAGCCGCAAAGCAAAGCCAAGGGCTGTAATTTAACCACGGGCGAACCGGAGAACACAAATTACCGAAGCAGATTTGGACAGGATTCTTCCAGTCCGGTTGGTTGCTAAAAAATCTAAAACGATTTGAAAATCAATTAAGGTGTGCTAACTTATCGTTGCTGAGTAAAACATAGAGTTATAAGTCCGGCGGACGTGGTTTTTGACAGTATGTTCCCCACGCCCGCCGCTTCTCATACTGGCTTCTTCTACTTCTTCTCTTTGCCCCCTGCAGTTAAATATAAAAACCGCAGAGGACACAGAAAACGCAAAGTATTCTACATGCCTGTTATGGACTCGTGACCCGTAAACGAATGAACCGGGCGGTCGCCGCCGGCACGGGGGTATTGTCGCGCACGACCAGTTGCGCGGCTGTGTTCGTGAGAGTTACGGTGTTCGGCGGGCCGGAAAACCACCCGCTCAACAGATTACTGGAAACCTCAACAATGTAAGTAACATCAGGCGGTTCCGCCGCGCGGTTGATGGTTAGCGTCAGATAATTTGTACCGCCAGATGGTTGAATGCCGCCGGACGGCAACTGGGCGGCGGCAGCCGCATTGGTTGGATTCAAACCGAGGGCGTATTTGATCAGGTTCGGCACGCCGTCGCCGACCGGGCTGGCATTATTGGCACCCGCCCCCACGTTGGACGGATTGCCGAAGTAACTGTTCCGCCAGATTTGGAGTGGCGTTAACGTGGATTGGTCGAGCAGGCCGAGCACACCGACGCCGGTGGCGGTTCCGACATACACCCGTGCACTGGCAATCATCGGAGTGATGAATTTGTTGCCGTTGCCGAAACTGTCCCGGCTACCGTCCTGGGTGCTGTTATAGTACTCTGTGGCAAGGTTGGTCGCAGCATAGGCGTGCAAGATGGCTGGAGAAGTGTTTTCCGTCGCCCAGACGATGCCATTGGAACTGCCATTGGCGGAAATACTCGGGGTCGTGCCGGGATAAGCGAACGCGACGGCGGTGTGCGAGGAGCTATTGCCAAGCCGGGCGTTCACAAACGGAAACGCCTGTAGATTGTTGCCGACGGAACCGTAATAAAGCACACCGTTGAAGTACGCAGGCATGGCCCACACTCCACCGGACAGTACGCCGTCGAGTTCCTGGTAAATGGCATTATCGTTGGCCGGATTGAACTTGCCCATGTTCATACGGTCCACGAGATAGAGATTACTGTCTTTGCCGGCCCCGACGGCGAGTTGGCGTGTGTTCCCCTGCCCGTCCATCATATCCGGCAAGACGAGAGCACCGCCCGAACCGAGGTCTGTGTCGGCAGCGCTCTCGCTCACGGTGTTGAACATCGTGAAGTAATCCGCCACGGCGAGCTGATTGCTGACGGTGGAGAGTTTGATGAACGCATTGCCATAATCGCTCTGGTTGGGAAATCCATTCGTGGTCAGCGTGGTCTCAAAAGTGCCATTGCCGGCCAGAAAGTAAATGTTGCTGGCGTTATCGGCGGCAAGGCCGGCGCCGCTCATCCAGATGGCAGCTTCGCTTCCATTCGGTGTGATATTCAACACGCTGGTTTGGGCCAGCGTGCGTTCGTCGTAGCCGATGATCCAGCCGGTGTAGGGTTGAATATCACAATGCGACGCCCAAGCGGTGTAAATCAAACCGTTCAACAGCAGCAGCCCGCACCGTTCCTTGTATTGGGCCGGATCAAACACGACGTTGGTGCCGACATGGTTGTCGCCTGTGCCCGGATACTGGGCGGCTATGGTTACCGCCGGCAACCGGTTGGTGCCCGTGGCCAGATCCAGCGCGTGCAGGCGCTGGATATAGCTGGTCGTGTTGTTGGTCACCAGCTTGCTCATGGCGACGACGAACATCGTGCCGTTGGGGCCGAGCTGCCGGTCAATGACCGGCGTGGCGGTGATGCCAATTTCGGGAGTCACCTGGCTGCAACCCCGGTCGTCGGACGGTACTTCGTTGGTGCCGAGCAGCGAAACCTGCCAGAACAAATTGGTGCGGTCGGCGTCGTAGGCATAGACGCTGTCATGTTCGGTGGCCACAAACACCACATTGCGCAGGCCTTGCTGAGGAATGGCAACGCCCGCGGCATACAGCGGTTCGGCATCCACCAGACCATCCGCGGGCAGCACCCACAATTTGCCGAAGTGGTTGGCGTTGACATTGGCGGGAGTCAGGATTTCCTCTTTGAGGTTCTGTCCCGTGCGGCCATTGTCGTTGTGATAAGTCAGCACGTCGGTGGCTTGAGCCGGCGCGACCGGAAACAGAAAAAGAAACGATGACATGAAGGCACCGCAGATTGCGGCCGCCTGGTACGAGCGTTGCAGGCTGGTGGATGTCTCCATGGGCAGAATCTCGCCCAATTCAGACAGGGCGCAAGCACAAAGTGGAAACGAAAACTACTCACCCACTGCACAAGGCAGAAAATTAAGGTTCGATTTTCAGGACGTTACGGCATCACTACCCGATAAAAGCGCGGGGTGTGGTTCGTCATGCTCGGGTCGGCAACCAGCAGCGAACCGCCGCCGGGAATGGTGTTGGTCAGGATCGGCCACCAGTTGAAGAGGTTGGAGGAGGCCTGCACGACGCAATTGCTCCCCGCCGGGGCGGTGAGGACAAAATGAAATATGCCATTGCTCAGGCCCACGCCGCTCAGGACGATCTGCGCCTGGCGAACGGTCTGCACATACACGCCATTGGGATACGGGCTTTTGTCAGCATCGTTGGAGGCAACCAGGAGACGGATCGCGGTTTGGCCGGCCGGCGCCTGGTTCGTATCCACCACCACGCTCACGTCCTGATAGCCCGGGGCCGGAATATCGAACGGAACGGCTGGCACGAAGTGGATCCAAGGGGCGTTGGTTTCCAGGGCAATCGAAGTCACCGTCAACTTTCCCGCGCCATCGTTGTAGATGCGGAAAGTCTGGCTGCGATCGGGCAGGCTTTGAATAGCCCGTTCCAGGTTCACGCGCGGTTTGGTAATCGCCACCTTGGTATCGGTGACTGGATCACCGCTCGCCACCAAAATGCTTTTGACCTCCTGAGGTGTGAGGTAACTGCCCGTCCGGGCTTTGGCGGCGGACTGAAGGCAAGCCACCGTACCGGCGGCGAAAGGACACGCGGCGGATGTTCCGCTGAAGGAATCATCGTAATCGCCACTTGAGTACCCGCTGGAACCAACGATGTCGGTCGTATAAATCTCATCTCCGGGCGCGAGCAACGCAAGGAAGTCCGCCATGTTCGAATAAGCCGTCACTTTATCTGGGGCCGACACGTCATCAACGTAATATCCGCTCGAACAGCCGCTGTTGGCGATTTTGGGCGCACAGGATGCGGCATTGACGCAAGGAGTCGTATGGCCGAAGGCCGCGTCATAGACTGCTCCCACGGAAATCACACTCGAAAGGCACGCCGGAAAGGCAATGGAATCGCAGTAGCCGTCATTGCCGGAGGAGACCAGGATGGTGATGCCCGCAGCAATAGCGTTACTGGCGACGGTGGTCATGGATGGGAGCTCATTGTCACAGGGCGAGAGGTAACGTCCGCCGCCAAAACTCATGCTGATGACCATGATGGGGTAATCAGGATTATCGTTGCGGTGGGTCACACACCAATCCCAGGACGCTTCTTCCGCGTCGGTGGTGCAACTGCTGCTGGTACCGGAAGTTATTTTAAGGGCATAGAGCTTGGCGTTGTAAGCCACGCCGCCGATGTAGTCGCCGACCGTCCCGAGGTCGCCTGCGGCGATACCGGCGCAGCAGGTGCCGTGCGCCTGGGTATTCGGCATGGGATCGGCATCGTTATCCCCAAAGTCGTAGCCTCCGATCACCTTGCTGTTGGGAAAACCTCCGCCGCCGAGACGCGGATGATTGTAATCAACGCCCGTGTCACAAATGGCAATGGCCATTCCCGCCCCGTTGTAGGTCGAGCGATAGGTCATGCCATGAGCGAGCGGGATGCTCTGAGCCAGGTGAGGTTCCAATATGTAAACCGGCTCAATGGAAACGACGCGCGGGTTCGCCTGCAGCGCTTTCAGTCCTTCCGCGGTGACTTCAGCTGAGAAGCCGGCGATGTTTTCGAAACGATGGCGCAACTTCAGGTGTTTGGCCGGAATGCTGTCGAGCACTTCGCGCTGGACCGCGTGTACGTTGGTTTGCAGCACCTTTAATGAGGCGGCGGAAGCGAAATCCGTCGCGGCACGGATGTTTTGGGGCAGGCTTAGATCGACGGTGACCACCACGGTCGGCCCCTTGGCGAAGCCGCTGGTGATATCATCCGGATAGAGGAGTTTTTGCTCCTCCGGGAGGGCCGCCGGCTGGTCGGAGGAAGAGGCAGGCTGTGCGCCGGACGAGGAACTGGAAATGGAAGATCCCGAGCCCGAACCGGCAACGGCAAAGGTGAGCGTGAGGGGTTCAATCCGGATTTGCGGCCCCAACGTGATGAAAGCCACGTCTCCGCCACGATTCGTGCCACCGCCATTATAAGCGACGGCGCGGTAATGATAGGAGGTTTCGGCGGTCAAACCGGTGAGATTGAAATGCAGGTTCGTGGTTGAGGTTCCCAGGGATTGTTGTGCCGTGGTGCTGCCGTAGTTGGTGGTGGTTCCGTAATCAAACCACGCGTACCCGGCGCCCGAATGGGGATCAACCCAGGCTTGTAGTTGCGCCGAAGTGTCCACGATGGAAGTGGCCGCTAAAGTTTGGACGGTGGGCGGAGCCTGCAGAATGGCAAGCAGTTTGGTGTACGAGTTGTCGCTTTCGTTGCTTTCGGGGACCGTCGAACCGGTATCAGTTGCCAGGACGACGGTGTGAAGTCCGACGTTGAGCGAGCCGATGAGGAAATTCGTTATGGAGACGTAGCTGGCGGGCACCAGCGGCGGCGCGTTGGTCCAAGTGTTCCGCAGGATCCCATCCACCGACAGCGTCGTCGAGAAACTGTTCGACACCGTCGCCGTGCCGATGTTGCCGACCGTCCAGGCCGCATACAGCGTATCGGCGGTAGTGGGCGATGGCGTGTCGGTCGTCGCCCCGGCGTTGGTTGAAACCACCACTTTGTCCGACCAGCCGGGAGGCTGATAGGGCGCGAGATTGGGTTGCGGCGGCGGGCTCACCGTAAACTGGCGGGTGTAGGTGTTGTCCAGCTCATTGCTCTCGACAATGGTCCCGGTCGAATCGGTAATGATCATGAGCGTGTGCGGTCCCAGGCTGAAAGAGCCGATGGAGTAATCGTTCACATTGACGTAGATATTGGTTCCCAGGGGCGGGTCGGTGTACCAGGACGTTCGCAAGGTTCCATCCACATAAAGGGCCGTGTAGAAACGCGCCGCGGTGGGGGCAGAACCGTTGTTAATGACCGCCCAGTCCACAAAAACCGTGTCGGACGGGGTAATCAGCGGACTGTTGGTCATCGTGCCGGTGACGGTCGAAACCACAATCTTGTCCGACCAACCAGGCGGCTGATAGGGAGTCAGGTTGGGTTGGGCGGGCGGGTTCACCACAATGGTCTTGGTGTATGCGTTGTCGGCCTTGGTGCTTTCCGTAATCATTCCCATCCAATCGTTGGTGATGGTCAGGGTGTGCGTTCCCGCGGAGAGAGAGCCGAGGGCATAATTGGTAACCACCGCGTAAGTGTTTGCGCTCAACGCGCTGATGGTCCAGAAAGTTTTCAGCACCCCATCCACGTAGAGGGCGGAGTAAAAACTGCTGCCGGTGCCCGTATCGCCATGGTTGATGACCGCCCAGTCCAGATACAAAGTATCCGTGGTGGTGAATGAGGGGCTGTCGGTCGTAGTGCCCATGGTCGTCGCCACGACAATTTTGTCCGACCAACCGGCGGGTTGATACGGAGTCAAATTCGGTAAACTGAGGACGGTGGCCGGATAGTTCATGGCCATCATAACCATGGCCAACTTCGTAATCATTTCAGGGAGTCTCATAGGCTGATGGATTGAGAGTCAGGGCGATGGGGAGGGGATTCGGAATGCCGGCGCAGAGAAAACAGGATGCGTCGAGATTACAGGCATTCCTTGAGGGAAGCAGGCACTGCTTGATCCCGCTTCGAATTGACATCCCCGCGGGTGTTGCGGCCGGTTCACACCGAAAATCAAATATTGTGTTTTATTGACGTCAGGAACCCTTAACCTGGCGGTCTGAAGTATAAGATTTATTTTATTAAATGCAAATGAATTTATTTTGAATTGATGCATTGATAAGCTGGAACCACGGTGCCGGGTGAGGTTTCGTCCGACTTTGCCCGTTGTTCCCGGAAGGATCTGTGGAAAACGGGTTATTGATCAACGCAACCCGACCAGAAAAGACACGGTCAGAACTTCACGTGGTGTCTTCTCCGGGAATGGCCGGTTCCGCGGCGACACTTTTAAGTCATTGCACCGAAGCTGAACCGCACTGCCATCGGCACCTTTTGCGGAAGGCTTTGACATAAAAGGGCCAACTTCAGGCCGCCAAAAGCTCAATAGCAATCACCGTGTTACTTGTTTTGCTACGAAACCGGAAAGTTCAGTTCGAAGTCACCGCCAATGTCCCGTTCTCCGGTACCAGCCATGCGGTCCCCTGCCCCAATAGCCGCCCACCCACACCGCATGAGGATACGGCGGGTAAGCCCAATAACCCGCCCGCCAAACCCAGCGACCGTTCCACACCCAATCGCCTCCAATCCATACATAGCCCGGTCCGGGGGCAAGGACCACGGTTTCCACCAGTGGCGGGGGTGGTGCTTCCGTGACGACGGTGGTGGTCTGGACGGCTGAATCATCACCGACCAGGCTCGGCGAGTTGATCATAAAATTGATGACATTCTCGCTGACGCCGGCGTTGTGCAGATCAATGATGTCTGACGTGCTGAGATGGAAAACGGTGCGGGAATTGCGAATCTGGCTGATGATGACGTCATCACTCACATTCGCCGCGGCGAGTGCCTTGATGTCGGAGACACTCAGCGGCTGTCCCTGTTGGACGCGCACATAGGTCTGGGGCGCCTGGGCGCGAAGTTCCGCCGCCTGCTCCTGATCCATCGAATTGCCGATGACACCGCCCGTAATCGCCCCCGCCGCCGCGCCGATCAGCGCGCCGGCGCCGCCATTCCGTGGACCACCGATCGCCGCACCGGCAATGGCGCCCATCGCGCCGCCAATCAACGCGCCGGATGCTGTGTTGTTGGGTTCACCGTTGGGATACTGGCAGCCGGTCAACACCACTGCCGAAACCGCCGCCGCCAGAGTCAGAACTTTCACTTTAATTTTCATATTCAGCTGATTTAACCGTCTTAACCATTCGGTTACTTAGACAAACCAGCATGCTCGAAATTCAAGAAATTTCAATCAGAAACAGAAGCACTTACGCCCGTGGGTGCGCTGCGTCGTAGGCCTTTTTTAATCGTTCGGTGGTAACGTGCGTGTAAACCTGCGTGGTGACCAGGTGGGCGTGGCCGAGCAACTCCTGCACGCTCCGCAGGTCCGCACCCGCATCCAGCAGGTGCGTGGCGTAACTGTGCCGCAGCTTGTGTGGCGTCAGGGCCGGATCGAGTCCGGCGATGACCAGGTACTGCTTCAGGCGGCGGGACAATTGCAGCGGCTGGAGCGGCGCAATCTTTCTGGTCTCGGCGAGAAAAACCGGCGCCGGACCGGACGGCGGTTGTTTCAACCCGGCCCAATAATTTTGAATCGCCTTCCACGCCGGTTCGCCGATGGGCAACAACCGTTCCTTTTTGCCCTTGCCGCGCACGCGGACGAGCCGTTCGCTCCAGTCAATGTCCTCGGCGCGCAGGCCACAGAGTTCGCTGATGCGCAGGCCGCAGGAGTAAATCGTCTCCAGCACCGCCACGTCCCGCAGGCAGGCGGTGGTGGAAATGGGGCGGCCCGGTCCGGCCTGATGCTTCCGGCTCGCCAACAACTTCATCGGCGCCTCCAGCAAATCTTTCATTTGCTGCACCGTCAGGAATTTCGGCAGGCGCTTATTCAGTTTCGGCAACGAAAGATTTTTGATCGGCAGCATTTCCACGACGCCGTGCCGCATGAGAAATTTGTAAAACGTCCGCAACGCCGAGAAACGGAGCTGCGTCGCCGCGCGGCTCAAATTGTGCCGTCCCAGGTATCGCAAATAGTTGCGGAAATCATCGCGCTGCAATTTTTCCCACGCCGGCGGCTGCGGCCGCTCCTCGCCGTGCCAGCGAAGAAATTCCTCCAGCGCCTGGCGATAGTTCCGCTGCGTGTAAACCGACGCTCCCCGGTCCGTCGCCAGATGCACGAGGAATTTGTGAATCCACTTGTCGCGGGTTTCAGTGTTCGAGCGGTCGGATTCCGGTTTCACTTGAACCGCAGATTACGCGGATTACGCAGAACATTCAATCCGGGTCATCTGCGAAACTCGCGATTGTTTCCGTCCGCTCAGCGCTCGGGGAATTCAAACGTCACCTTGCCCTTGTCGTCCATCACCAGATACGCCGGGAATGGTTTGCCGGCCTTGGAAATGAATTTGTCCAGCAGATCGGTTTTGCGGGCGTTCAGCAGTTTCTGCGCCTGCACCGGTTCAATCGGCTGCTGCAAAATCTCCCGGCTGATCTTGAACCTGCACGGCCTTTTTTCCGCCTGGGATTTTTCGCAAAGATACCCCGCTTCCGTGTCGAATACCCGTCCGCCACACCGGGGACATTTGCCGATGTCGGTCTTGCCGGTGAAATCAATCTTCGGCGCCGGCTCTTTTGGCTTCCTTTCCGCGCCCGCCTTGCCTTTGGATTCGCGCGGCGCAAATTCAAACCCGACTTTGCCATCCTGGCCAACCGCCAGAAATGCCTTGAACGTGCGGCCGTTCCGCTTGGAAATGAACTTCGTCAGCAAGTCGGTCTTGCCCGTTTCCAGCAGTTTTTTCATCTGCTCCGGCGCGATTTCCTGCTGCAGAATTATTTTGCCGGAGCGAAAATCGCACGTCTTGACCGCGCCCGTCGCCTTTTCGCACAGGTAATTCATCCCGGCATCGAAAACCCGCGCGCCACACTTCGGACATTTGCCCAGCGGTTCCTTGCCGGTAAAATCCACCGGTGCGGCGGTTCCGCCGTTCCCGTTTTGCTGGTCATTGCCAAAATCAAATTCCACCTTGAATTCGCCGTTCATTTTCAGCACGGCCGCAAACGGCCTGCCCAGCTTGCTGCGAAACCCCTGCAAGGGGCCGATTTGTTTTGCGGAAATGAGTTGCTCCACTTCCTCCATTTCGAACATGCGACCGGCCACGGTTTTCCAGACAGCGAAGTCGCATTTCTCGCATTGAAACTGTTTGTATTTTTCGTGGACCTCGCCCCCACACCTGGGACAAGGCGTTTTCAGGATGCCAAAATCGCCGGGAATCGTGTCGTGCTCGTACTTTTTGGCGCGCTCCACAATGTGCCGTGTCATGTCGGCGATTTCCGACATGAACTCGTCGCGGCTTTTCTGCCGGCGTTGAATTTGGTGCAGCTTGAATTCCCAATCGCCGGTCAGCTCCGGTCTGGTCAATTCGGCAATGTCCAGACCGTTGAGCAGTTCCATCAATGAAAAGGCCTTGGCGGTCGCCTGCAATTCGCGACCGTTGCGGTGCAGATACTGCTCGTAAATCAATCCTTCAATGATGGCCGCGCGCGTCGCCGGCGTGCCGAGGCCTTTTTCGCGCATCGCCTCGCGCAGCTCATCGTCCTCGACCAGTTTGCCCGCGCCTTCCATCGCCGACAACAGTGTCGCTTCCGTGTAACGCGGCGGGGGTTTGGTGACGTTTGGTTTCACCTCGACGGCGCTGGTCTGGACGGTTTCGTTCGGTTTTACCGGCGCCAGATTTGCCGCGTCCTCGTCCTGTGCTTCCTTGCCATACACCGCCAGCCAGCCGGGGGTCACCAGGACTTTGCCGGTGCTCTTGAACGGCTCGCCCTCGACGCGGGTGATGCGCGTCGTTTCCAGAAATTCGGCGGCGGGATAAAAAATCGCGAGGAACCGTTTCATCACCAGGTCGTAAAGTTTCTGCTCCGGTTCCGACAGGCCTTTCGGCATTTGCGTTGTGGGAATGATCGCGAAGTGGTCCGAGACCTTGGCGTTGTTGAAAATGCGTTTGTTCGGGCGAACCCAGTCATTCCCAAGAATGTTCGAGGCGAAGGTCGCGTAACGGGTCAGGAAGGCGGTCCCCACACCGGGCATGCGGCCCGATAAAATCTCCAAAGTCGTTTTTACCGTGCCGAGGTAATCCTCCGGCAACGCGCGGGAATCGGTTCGGGGATACGTCAGCACCTTTTGCCGTTCGTAAAGCGCCTGCGCGAGGCCCAGCGTGTTCTTGGCGCTGAACCCGAACCGCGAGTTCGCGTCGCGCTGGAGACTGGTCAAATCGTACAGCAACGGTGACAATGACGTGCTGGGCTTGCTTTCCTCGGCGACCATGCCCGGTTTGCCAAGACATTTATCCCGGATGGCCTCGGCTTTTTCCTTTTCCCAAATCCGTTCCGGCTTGAGCTGGTCATCACCGTCCTTGTCAGGTCGGGCGAACTTTTCATCGAACCAGCGTCCGGTGTATTGGCCCGCTGCCGCATCAAATGTGCCGATTGCCTCCCAGAAATCGCGCGGCACAAACTTGCGGATCTTCTGCTCGCGTTCGACCAGGATGGCCAGGGTCGGGGTCTGGACCCGGCCGACCGTCGTCTTGAAAAATCCGCCCTGCTTGGAGTTGAACGCCGTCATCGCCCGCGTGCCGTTGATGCCCACCAGCCAGTCGGCCTCCGACCGGCTGTATGCGGCGTCCGCCAGCGGCAGCATGTCCTTGTCCTCGCGCAACCGTTCAAACCCCTCGCGGATGGCCGCCGGCGTCATGGATTGCAACCAGAGGCGTTTGATGGGCTGCTTTGCCTTGGTGAACTTGACGATGTTGCGGAAAATCAATTCACCCTCGCGCCCGGCATCACAGGCATTGACCAGCGCGTCCACGTCGTCGCGCTTGATCAGCTTTTTCAGGACCTTCAGCCGGTCCTCGCTTTTCTCGATCGGCAGGAGATCAAAGTGAGGTGGAATGACCGGGAGACATTTGAAAGTCCATTTACCGCGCGCCGCCTCGACCCCGGCGGGCGGGACGATGGTGAGCAAATGACCGACGGCCGACGAAAGCACATAATCGGCGCTTTCGTAATAGTCGCCGTCTTTCTTAAAACCGCCGAGCGCCCTGGCGATATCGCCGGCCACTGACGGTTTTTCTGCAATAATAAGCGTTTTACCCATTCGTTGTTGCGCGGCAACCTTGCGGAGAATATTTCTTTTGTCAAATGCAACCCGACGGCGCGCCCTCCCGTTGTTGAGCGTGCAGTTCACGTTCCCGCCCGCAAAGAGGCGGGGTCATGCGAAATTCAAGGATGACCTCCCGGCAAACGGCCAATCCAGATATTATTGATGGCATCATGCCATTCCAACTCCGGAAGAGCGGGTTGGACCGGGCTGTAAACGACCAGCCGGTCGGCGGGTAGCATCTTTTGTATCCAGGGTTCGTACGTCCTGGGGTCCCCCGGATTCCTTTGAATCGAGCGAAGAATCTTCAAATCCTCGTCGCGCATCAGGGCAGGTTCGAATCCCAGAATGTAACGCCAGTCCGCCTGTGGATTCTTATAAAAAGTATTGTAAAAAAACTGCATTTGAGCGCAGTAGAAGATCCCCTGGGAACCGGGCAACCACCCTTTTAGATTTGGATCTGAGGCATCGAGGAAAGATTCACGGAAGTTCTGCGTGTACCGGGCGTCGAGGTCATTGGTGGAATCCAGAAACAGGGGCAAAGCGATCATGCCCGTTACCAACAGGCGTTTAAGAGAAACCGCTTTGAGGCTGCGCGTCATGATCTCCTCGAACTGCATGGCCAGCCAAACCAGGACGGCGGGCATTCCCCAATCGGCCCAGAACCGGTCCGCATAGAATCCTGAAATCCAGCCGATGGCGATCAGCCAAAGCACCGGGGTGCAATAAAGACGCGCTTCATTCTGGTTTTGGTTTTTGCGCCAGAGAAACACGATGGCAATCAACGCCAGGGTTGCGAATTCGCCATCACTCGGTGACAACTCCCCCACCAACAGCCACGAGGGGACGTGCTCGTTCGCGATCAAACGCGCAATGGCCACCGCTTGTTCCAGGAAAGCCACCGGCTGGCCGGTAAGCAGGGCGCCTGCGAACGTGCCCGCTATCCAGCACAACGTCAGCCATCCCACGGTCCGCCAATGTCCCGCCAGAACAAACGCGGCCAATAATAACACCCATAAATACCAGGCGCCGTGCATCCAGGCAGAAGCGGCAAAGGCGATACTCGTCAGCAGTAGCTTCTGCCAGGAGGGGGCATTTAAACCCGGTTTCCACCAGGCAAAAAGCAAAGCGATGAGAATTCCTTCGCTGATCAAATAAGGGCGCGTTTGAACAAATCGTGTCATCAACTCCGGAATGGCCACCAGCTCGGCGAGCAAGGCGGCCAGCCAGGCCTCCGGACGACGTATCCACAGCAAAGGTAAAACGAAAAGAAAAAGCAACAAGGCAACCACCGAAAGACTGACCAACCCGTCGCTGTTCAATCCGGTCAGCCGGTGGGAAAACCGAAGTACCCATTCCCAGCCCGGACTGTGATCCATTGCATATTCCGGCCGCATCACCACAATGTCGGTATACGGCTTGTCCGTAAAGACCTTGGCGAAATGGCGCCGGGCGTCTCCCCCGGGGATGAAACCATAACTGATGATCTTCAGCGGAATCAGGAGCAGGCTCAACAGGACCATCGTCCAGCAAACCAGGGGCACATATCTTTCCAGCGCGGTTGCCGGCGTCCGCGACTCCTCGTCCGGCAACGTGGTCAGCGGTTGCTCTGGCCGGACTTTCGGTTTGGCTTCCATTTAATTTCCGATTGGACGGGTGAACTGCGTCGGTGGGATTCCCTTCCGCATGGCCGGGATTGACGAGACCCGGCAACTGCCGCACCGGACTTCGGCTGGCACTTCAACCTTGTTTGCCGCCGGCCGGTAACCTCGTTCAAGTTGCATGGGTCCGAGTAAATACAAACAAATTATTCAGGCCAAGTTGAAAATGTTTGCGTTTGATCAACTCAAAGTGGGGAGGACAGAAAATGTCTTCGGTCTTGCGCACCGCATACCCGTGGTGTTCTTCGAGCGACATGCCATCCACCAGATGGCACCTCCTGAGCACCGGGAGGAGGTAATCGACCCAGGGTGAAGGAACAGTGATTATCAGAAAACCTCCCGGTTTTAAAAAGCGAAGACATCCTTCCTTCAGGTTTGCATATCGGGAAGAAGGAAAATGCTCGATGACCGCCAGCAGGGTAATCACATCGAAAGCCTCGATCGGCGGCATATCGTCGGGAAAGCGGCCGGCAATGAGCCGGACCGACCCGGCCGTGCCGCTGTGCGACAAGGTGGGCTCGATCCCCAGGCCATCATCAGCCACCTCCCCCTGCAGTCGTTTGAAAAGTTTCCCGTCTGCGCAGCCGATATCGAGCACTCTGGCTCCGCGGGGGATGAAAGGCCTCGCTTTGGCAATTCGCCAATCCTGCAATACTCGATCAAAAAACTTCACGACCGGTCCTGCTCCGTCGCCTCGTCCGGCAGTTTCGGAGGCTGCCGGCCGCTGGTTTTCAATCCCAACACACTCATGAAGAAACTCGAAAATATGATTTGAATGCCGGCCACGAAGAGCGTCACTGCCGGAAGCAGGCGTCTCATATTGTCGGCGTAGGGCAACGTGGCGTAGTCCGCATTTCTCCAAATCCACACGGCGTGCAATAACAATACCAGGCCAAGCGCCAGGAAGAAGGTCCCCAGAAAGATCCCTTTTTCAAGCGTGAAAAACCTGAATTTATTTGCGAACGACGGATCCTGGGGGAGCAGTCCTTCAGCGATTGCAAACACCTTGGTGAAGAGCGCAAAGGCCACGAGCTGCCCTCCGACCAGCACGATCATGCAGGCGATCGCCAATGTTCCGGTGTCGAAAGTGATGCTTCGCCATACCACCGGCGTAATCGTCAGCACCAGGGCGGCGGCCATCCCGGACAGGCCCATCAAAAGGCCGGGGATTAAAAACAGCCACAGCGGAGAGAAAATAAGCATGAACCGCAGGTGCCGCCAGCCATCGCGCCACGGCTTTAAATGAGAGGCCCGTGACCGTCCATCAGGATATAATGTGACCGGCACCTCCGCAATGCGCAGGGACTTGAAGGTGGCTTTCATAATCATCTCCGACGCAAATTCCATCCCGGTTGTTTTCAATTCCATTTGATCAATGGCCTCCCTGGTGAAAGCTCGGAGACCACAATGAAAATCGTGCACCGGACTACGGAAGAACACGCGACCGATAAATGAAAGGATCGGATTACCAATCCACCGATTTTTCCAGGGCATGGCGCCGGGCAGGACAGCACCCCCGCCAGCCTCCCATCGGCAACCCATCACCAAATCATGGCCCTCTTTCAATTTCTTCACAAAGCCGTCGATGGCCGAAAAATCGTAGCTGCCATCAGCGTCGCCGATCAAAATCCATTTGCTGACAGCCGCTTCAATCCCTCCCCGCAATGCGTTGCCGTAGCCCTTTTCTTTGACCCGGATGACCCGGGCCCCATGCTGTTGCGCAATATTGACCGACTCGTCCTTGCTTCCGTTATCAGCGACAACGATTTCCCCGCGCAGACCGGCGCGCTGGATGCCGAGTTTTGCTTTTTCGATGCATCCGGCAAGAGTTTCCGCTTCATTCAAACAAGGCATTACGATGGTCAGATCCACGGTATGCCGACAGGGTGACGCAACGTGCGAAATCTGTCTATGTCTTTTGTGGAAAAGCATGGTTGGAATACATCCACAGCCGGTCTCCATCCCGTCCGCACTCGCAGACCAGGTGCCGGCGCGGTTTACGCCTGTTCGCCGCCGGGCCATGGACTGACCCACTGCAAATACATTTTTTAATTCAATCTATCAGCATGATTGACAGGAGAGTTCGACTCTGACGAAATGTAGGCAAATCAGCTCACAACGCGATATGAGCGGCCAGGCTATTTCAACCGATTCGTTGCTTCAGGAAAGCCGCACATTCCCGCCACCGCCGGAAATCCTGCGGCGCGTGCACCTCAACGCCGTGCAGTTCAACGCGATGTATGAACGCTCCGTCCGCGAACCAGAGGCGTTCTGGCTGGAACAGGCCGATACCTTGGACTGGTTCAAGAAACCCACCGTCGCTCGAAAATTTACCTGGGACACTGACGCGCGAATCATCCGGCACACCTGGTTCGAGGATGGCCGGCTCAACTTGACCGTCAATTGTCTCGACCGCCATCTGAAGACCAAAACGCGCGATAAAATCGCCATCCTCTGGCAGGGTGAGCCGGAGGAGGAGGTGAAAAAAATCACCTACGCGGAACTGCACGCGGAGGTCTGCAGATTTGCCAACGCGCTGAAATCGCTGGGCATCCGGAAAGGGGACCGCGTGGCAATTTACCTGCCGATGGTTCCCGAAGCCGCCGTCGCCCTGCTCGCCTGCGCGCGCATCGGCGCCATTCATTCGGTCATCTTTGGCGGATTCAGCGCGGATTCGCTCGCCGACCGCATCAATGATTCCACCTGCAAGGTCCTTATCACTGCGAACGTGTCATTGCGCGGCGGCAAAAGCATCCCGCTCAAGGCCATCGCCGACGACGCCTTGCAGAAAACCGCCAGCATCCAAAAAGTCGTCGTCATTAAGCGCAACGACGAGCCGTGCCATTTCGATTCCAGCCGCGACGTCTGGTATCACGATTTGATGGCGAAGGCTTCGGCCGATTGCCCGCCGGAGAAAATGGATGCGGAGGATTTTCTGTTCATCCTTTATACCTCCGGTTCCACCGGGAAACCCAAGGGCGTCGTCCACAGCACCGCCGGTTACCTCTTGTGGATTGCGCTGACGCACAAATACGTTTTCGATATTCACGACGGCGACATTTATTTCTGCACGGCGGACATTGGCTGGGTGACCGGCCACAGCTATGTCGTTTATGGGCCGCTCTGCAACGGGGCAACGACGCTGATGTTCGAAGGCGTGCCGACGTGGCCGGACCCCGGGCGTTTCTGGAAAATTGTGGAGAAGTTCAAAGTCACCGCGTTTTACACCGCGCCGACGGCGATCCGCGCGCTCATCCGGCTCGGCGATGAATGGCCGAATAAATACAACCTGGATTCCTTGCGCGTGCTGGGCACCGTGGGCGAACCCATCAATCCTGAAGCCTGGATGTGGTATCATCGTGTCATCGGCAAGGGCCGCCGCCCCATCATGGACACGTGGTGGCAGACCGAAACCGGCGGATTCATGATTACTCCCCTGCCCGGCGTCCACACGCTCAAGCCCGGCAGCGCAAACCGTCCGTTCCCCGGTGTTGAGCCGGTGGTGCTGCGTGATGACGGCACGGAATGTGCGCCGAACGAGGGGGGCAAGCTGTGCATCAAAAAACCGTGGCCCGGCATGATGCGCACCACCTGGGGCGACCACGACCGTTTCATCAACACCTATTTCACTACTTACAAAAATATGTACTTCACCGGCGACGGCTGCCGGGTGGATACTGAAGGCGATTATTGGCTGATGGGCCGCGTGGACGACGTGGTAAACGTTTCCGGCCATCGCATTGGCACGGCGGAAGTCGAGAGCGCGCTGGTCAGCCATGCGAAGGTGGCCGAAGCCGCCGTCGCGCCCATGCCGCACGATATCAAAGGCCAGGCACTCTACGCCTTCGTGACGCTCAAGGACGGCGTCGCCGACAGTGAAGAGTTGAAAAAGGAACTGGCGCAGCATGTTCGCAAGGAAATCGGGGCGATTGCCGTGCCGGACAAGATTCAATTCGCGCCTGGCCTGCCGAAAACGCGCTCCGGCAAAATCATGCGCCGCATCCTCCGAAAAATCGCCGAGGACCAGACCGACCAGATCGGCGACATCACCACACTGGCCGACTCGGCGGTGGTGGAAGCGCTGGTCAAGGGGAAGCAGTGATTCGAGTTGCTGGAATTAGATTTTCGGCGATAATGTTATTATGAGTGCAGCAGAGGTCATTGAACAAATCAAAGGACTGCCGCCCGCCGAACGGGCGCAAGTCGCCAAGTTTGTCATGGAGCAGGACGATTCATGGGTGCCTGAATCTTTCAAGCAAGGAATGAAAGCCGCTGAAGAAGGCCGTTTTGTGGACATGGAGACGGCATTGAATGAAACGCCGCCGCCGCATCTGCGATGAAATATCGCTACCGTGCGGTCGAGCCATTCTGGACGAGTTTCTACCGCTTGGACAACACTCAAAAAGAAGCCACGCGCAAGGCTTGGAAAATTTTCAATGAAAATCCCTTCGACCCGCGCTTGCGAACACACAAAATTCACAAACTTTCGGCGCTTTACGGACGGACAATCTATGCGGCGGACATCGAGGGAGATTTGCGTTCCACATTTTATATTGATGGGGATTGGATTGTTACAGTGGATATAGGCACGCACGATATTTACAAAAGGTAACGGCGGCGGACTTGTCGCGCCGCAGCGCAGCGTAGGCGGACGGGAACTCTTTTCCTGAATTCATTTTGGGATGGACGATTGGGGCATAAATGACGTTTGATGGAGGCAACTAAAGTTCACGACTATGGACATCGAATTTCAAACCCTTGAGCAAGGGGACTTGATTGAGCGCGAGACCCTGCACAAAACAACCTTGGCATTTGCTACTTAAAAGGCAATGGAACGGATAAAGACGCAAAGGAGGCAGTCAGGTGGTTTCGACAAGCTGCTGAACGAGGAAACGCGTATGCCGAAAACAACCTTGCAACCTGCTATTTGACGGGTGAAGGAGTTCCACAGGATGCGGTGAAGGCTGTCAACTGGTATCGTAAGGCTGCGGAGCAAGGACTGGCAGGAGCACAGTGTGTTCTTGGCGTCTCTTACGGCAGTGGCAGGGGTTGTGATCAGGACGAGGTTGAGGCGGCACGCTGGCTTCGCAAAGCTGCCGAACAGGGATATATGCAAGCTGAAATGTTGCTCGGCAATTCCTACGCCCAAGGACGTGGCGTGCCACAAGATTATGTCGAAGCATACAAATGGTTTAATCTTTCATTCGCTCAAGGCTCCGACCAGCCAATCAGTATTTCCGATCCAACGCCTCGGGAACAGCTTCGTCAACTGGGGGAGCAGGCATTCAATGAGTTAAAAGCCGAAATGACTCCAGAGCAAATAGCGGAAGGACAGCAATTGACCCGTGAGTTCAGACCGCGCAAAGCACCAGAAGCGAGTTCTTTTGTTTCAGAGAATGACATTGTTGGTTCCAATCCAGAAGCCAGCGGCACAGGATTCTTCATCACAGATGACGGTTATTTGATTACCAATTATCATGTCGTCAAGGGTGCGACGAAATTTCGTCTGGTCGCTAGCGCAGGTTTGATTGACGCCAAAGTGGTTCAGGTGGATGCGGCCAATGATCTGGCTTTGCTCAAAGCAAATGCAGAAGGCAGAATGAAGAATGAAGAAGCTTTCAAGCCGCTGCCCATTGCCGCCAGTCGCACGGTGGCTCTGGGCGGCACGGTGGCGACGGTCGGTTTTCCCGACATCGGTTTGCAGGGGTTCGCGCCCAAGCTGGCCAAGGGGGAAATCGCGTCGCTGTCCGGCGCGGCGGATGACCCGCGCTATTTTCAAATCAGCGTGCCAGTGCAGCCGGGCAATTCGGGTGGGGCGCTGGTGGATGACCGGGGCAACGTCATCGGCATCGTGTCAGCCAAGCTGGATGCGTCGGCGGTGCTGGCGGCAAGCGGGGCGCTGCCGGAGAATGTTAATTACGCGGTCAAGAGCAGTCTGCTGTTGAGCTTCCTTGAATCCGTGCCCGCCGTTTCGGCCAATCTCAAAGCACCCAACACGAAGGATGAGAAGTTTGAGGACGTGGTGAAGTCGGCGCAGGACGCGGCGGTGCTGGTGTTAGTTTACTGATTTATCCGCGAATTGCGCGAATTGACACGAATTTGTCTGTCCTTCGCGCAAATTCGCGCAATTCGTGGATTCAAATTCGGTGGAGCCGACGACGGTGCGGGCGGGTTTACTGAACTGCTTGCGCTGTTCCAAAATAATCTTACAATCATCAGTAATGAAACTGGCTCTGGCAGTCCTGGTTTATGTGTTGATGGGCGTGGTTTTGGGTGCGGGCATTTTGCTGACGGTCGCCGGCAAACCGTGGTTCCTGATCGCCGCGGTCATCGTCTACGTGGTCGCCTTCGGCCGAATCGGCTGCATGACGCATTGATTTCGGAGATGGGAGTCAGGAGATAGGAGTTGGGAGTTTCCGGAGTTCGGAGTTCCCCATCTGCCAACTGCCAGCTCCCAACTTCTATTTTATTTTTGTGGGACGGGGAAAGAGTGTTTAAGGGAGTTCTCGATTTGCGTCCAGCTTTGGCCCGTGGCAGTTTTTGTTCCAGCAGCGATTCCGGTCATATAAGCGGTGGAGACCGAGGTGCCCTGAACCAGCCACGGCTGGTTGCCCAGATAGACGACGCTGTTTCCGGGCGCGCCAAAATCTACAAAGTTCCCGTAATTCGCATAGCACGCAATCAATCCCCGGTCCACGGCCGTCACCGCCATCACCCCCGGGTCCGCCGCGGGATAAGTGGGAGTGGCTACCGGCTGGTTGCCGGCTGCGGCAAAAATCTGAATGCCATCATTAAGCGCCTGCTGAACCATGGTGTCCAGAATCGAACTGTCGCCGGAACTGCCGAGGCTCAAATTCAAAACGGTCGCGCCGCCATTGACTGCCGCCTGGATGCCGAGGGCGACATTCCAACTCGTCGTGGTTGCGCTGGAACCGTAAACGTCCACGGGCAAAATTTGCGCGGACGTGGCACCCTGCCCCGCAATACCCATCGCGCGCAAGATCGTTTCCGCCATGGCCGTGCCGTGCGTGATGTCGCCGCTGCTCGCCGAAGCGTCGCCAGCCACGGAAAGCTGTTTGAGCAAAAATTGGTTGAGCGAGCCGTCGAGCGATTGTACCGGCGTGTCCACCAGGCCGACGATGACTTTGCCGGAACTGCCCGGTGGATTGAGTTGCAGGTTCACCGGTGGCAGGGACGCGGACGCGAGCGCCTGCACCACAGGCGGCGGATCAAAATAATAATTGTAGTCCACGTCGGAAACGTCGCTGTTGTTTTGAAGCTGATTCAACGCAGCATCCGCGGAAGCGGCATCGGCGAATTGGAGGCGATAAATGCCGGGTTTGTCCAGGCGGCCGACCACTTTCGCGCCGTACAGTTTGGCGAGGGCATCGGCATCCACGCCCGACTTGAGTTTCACGAGCAATTCATTGGGCACATGTTTGGCCTTGCCGGTCCTGGGCACGCGCACCAACTGCGTGGCGTTCTCCATTTTGGTCGTAAAAACATAAAGATGCGGCGCCGCATTGGTCTGCGGGACCAGGGCGAAATTGAGATCGCCGAACAACCTTCGCAACGCCTCCCCGGTCGAAAGATTCTTGAATTTGGTGGAGGCGCTATGCGTCGTGCCCGGTTCGACATAGACCCGCCAGCCGGTCTGAGCGGTGATTTCTTTCAACAGATCCGACAGGCTCAACGAACGCACGTCCGCATCCACGCGGTCGGCGGCCTGGTGCCAGACAATCGAGTTGGTCTCCGCCGCGAAGGCGTTCATCCAAAACGCGGTGAATAGCAGGCAAAATCCCAAACTGCGCATAATCTGAATGACGGTTTGAAACCAAACCCGGTTAACAGCCCGATAAAAATTCATTTTCAGTAGGAGCCGAGGTAACAAGGCTCAAATCTCATTGAAAATCATCATCAACCAGAGCCTTCTTACTATCATAAATCATAAATCGTAAATCATCAATGGCCGGTTACGGCCTTCACCCACGCTTGATGGTCCAGATACCATTGGATGGTTTCACGGATGCCTTGTTCAAATTTATGCGCGGGCGCCCAGCCCAGTTCGCGTTGAATTTTCGAGGCGTCAATGGCGTAACGCCGGTCATGGCCAGGCCGGTCCTTGACGAAGGAAATAAGCTGGCGCGAATTCCCGCCGAGCTGGGGCGCCAGTTCGTCAATTATATCGCAAATCAACTCCACGATGCGAAGGTTTGCCCACTCGTTGTGGCCGCCGATGTTGTAGGTCTCGCCGGGTTTCCCGCGCGTGAGCACCAGCCAGAGCGCTTCGGCGTGGTCGCGCACGTAGAGCCAGTCGCGCACGTTCATGCCATCGCCATAGACGGGAACCGGCCGGCGCGCCAGGATGCTTTGAATGACGACCGGGATCAACTTTTCGGGAAACTGATACGGACCGTAGTTGTTCGAGCAATTCGTAATGACCGTCGGCAAACCGTAGGTATGGTGATAGGCGCGCACTAGCATGTCGCTGGCGGCTTTGCTGGAGGAGTAAGGCGAGTTCGGCGCGTACGGGGTCGTTTCCTGAAAAAAACCCGTCGGACCGAGCGAGCCGTAAACTTCATCCGTCGAGACGTGGTGAAAAC
Source organism: Candidatus Limnocylindrales bacterium (assembly GCA_035604955.1). Classification (GTDB taxonomy): domain Bacteria; phylum Verrucomicrobiota; class Verrucomicrobiia; order Limisphaerales; family UBA11358; genus UBA11358. Next base: position 31,434 of record DATNHM010000010.1, read on the forward strand.
GGACTGCCGACGGTGGACTGCCGGCGGCGGGCTTTGAGTTCAACCAGCAATCGCGGCAGGTTTCGAGCAGGTTGAACGTGCCGACGACGTTGGTGTGGATGAAATCACCCGGACCGGTGATGGAACGGTCCACGTGCGACTCCGCCGCCAGATGCATGACGTGGGTAATGCCGTGTTGCTTGACAACGCGCAACACGGCGGCCTTGTCGCGCAAATCCACCTGCTCAAAAACATATTTGGGATGCCGGGCAGCCTTCTCCAGATTTTCCAGATGGCCGGCATAGGTCAGGCAATCAAGATTCACCAGACGCGCGACCTCCGGCCGGTCAATGACGTGATGAATCACGTTTGATCCGATGAATCCTGCGCCGCCGGTGACGAGTAAATTCATTTTTGATTTATGATTTACGATTGATGATTGCCGCAGCGATCTGACAGAAAAGCGCATCTTCAGCCGTCAAATCATAAATCGTAAATCGTAAATCGTAAATTCTCATTCGGGTCTCCAGTTTCGGAGTGAATCTTCGATGGCTAGGAGCACCGGGCGGATTTTCACGCCGGTGGCCAGCAGCTTTGACACGTCGAGGACGCAATTCGAACGCGGGGTTTTGGCCGCCTTTGTGTAAAACTCCGTGTCATTCTGCCAAAACTCGAACCGCTTGGCCGGTTTCAAAATCTTTTCCACCAGGCCCACCACCTGCCGGGTGGTGACAAAGCCCGGATTGGTCACGTTGTAAATGCCGAATGGCGCGCGGCATTCCCACAAATCCAGACATGCCCTCGCAAAATCGCTACGGTGCGAAATCGAATTCACATTCTCATACACCTTGGCATAGCGCTGCACCTTGCTGAGATAATTGCGCGCGTTGTCATATTCATCGAACGGAATCCGCAACCGCCAGATGTAACTCTGCCCGACGCCGGCGATGGCTTCTTCGCCCAGCGCCTTGGTCCCGCTGTAAAAACTGCACGGCAGGTCGCGAAAGGTGAAATTCGGCGGGTCGGTTTCCGTAAAACCGTGGATGGCTCCCGGCGACTGATCGACCAGGTTGCGCAAATCGGGCCGGGTTAAATCTTTCTCCGCGCGCGTTTGTTCGTTTTGTGTCACCTTGGCCCCGGAAAAAACGCAACCGGAGGAAACATGCCCCCACGGAATCCCGCAAACGGCACAGGCATGGGCGATGGTTTGCGGCAACAGCGCGTTCCCCACCAGCGTGTCAGCCCTGGCGATTTCACAGGCGTCCACGTTCGGTTTGCCGGTGAAACCGGCAGCATTGACGAGAAACTCAGGCTGGTGCCTTTTCAAATACTCCAACAACACCTCGAACCGGCTGTAATCCACTTCCTTGCGTGACAGCGGCTGGAAGGCCGATTTGCGGCGTTGCAGTTCGCGCGCAAACGCCCCACCGATATAACCCGATGCACCCAGGAGTAAGATCATGCAATTGATGATTGACCGGTCGGTCGGAAGCAGTGTGGTAAGTGATGTGGCGCAAAAATCATAAATCGTAGATCATAAATCTTTTTCCAGCCTTTTTGCCTCCGCGACGACTTCGTTCAGGTAGGCGCGGTATTCACAGTTCGGCATCCGGGCCGTGAGTTCCTCCAGTTGGGCGAGTTTGAGAAAGCCGGCGCGAAATGCGGTTTCTTCCGGGCAGCCGATTTTGATGCCGGCCCGTTTCTCAATTGCCTGCACGTACGCCGAGGCGTCGTGGAGGCTGCTGCTGGTGCCCGCGTCCAGCCACGCAAAACCGCGGCTGAGCCGGTGCACATGCAACTGCCCGCGTTTCAGGTATGCGACGTTCAAGTCGGAGATTTCCAACTCGCCGCGCGCGGAGGGTTTCAAGGATTTGGCCAGAGTCACCACCTGATCGTCGTAGAGGTAGAGACCCGGCACGGCATAGTCGCTTTTCGGCTGCTTCGGTTTTTCTTCAATGGAAATGGCCCGGCCCTCGCCGTCAAATTCAACGACACCGTAGCGTTCCGGATCATTGACGTGATAGCCGAAAATCATCGCGCCGTTTTTGAATTCGGTGATCTTCCGGTAGAACACGTCGCTGCCATAGAAAATATTGTCGCCCAGAATCAGCGCAACGTTGTCCCTGCCAATGAACGATTCGGCGATCAGAAAAGCCTGGGCAATTCCCTGGGGTTTGGGCTGCTCGCGATATTCAATGGCAATGCCAAACCGGCTGCCGTCGCCAAGCATCTGTTTGAATCGCGGCAAATCGTGCGGTGTGGAAATGAGGCACAAGTCGCGGATACCGCCTTCAATCAGCGTCGTCAGCGGATAGTACACCATCGGCTTGTCATAGACCGGCTGGAGCTGCTTGCTCGCCACCAGCGTCAACGGATACAGCCGTGAGCCGGCGCCTCCGGCCAGAATGATGCCTTTCATTGGTCAGAACCTAGTGATTTTCCGGCGTGATGAAAAGCCGAAGTTCGCGAACAAAAAAAACTGCGTCCAAAAATGAACGCAGTTGCGCGGTAAAAACTCATCCCGTTAACTCGCCACCGCGCCCGTCGCCGCGGCTTTCTGGTTGAAAACCAGCTTGTCATTCGCCGCCGTGACGAGGATCGGCTCGCCTTCGTGCAGGTTGCCTTTGAGGATTTCCTCGGCCAGCGGGTCTTCCAGGAACCGTTCCACGGACCGGCGCATCGGACGCGCGCCGTATTGCGGGTCGTAACCTTTTTCGACCAGTAAATCCTTGGCCGTGGCGTCCAGTTCGAGCTTGAGGTTCTTGTGGCGCAACCGCTCCAAAACCTTGTTGACCTCCAAATCCAGAATCTGGATGAGGTCGGGCTTCGTGAATGAACGGAACACAATCACGTCGTCCAGCCGGTTCAGGAACTCGGGCCGGAAAGTCTTCTTCGATTCGTCGAGGATTTTCTCACGCATCTTTTCGTAACTGCTTTCGTCGGTGATGGGCGAAAAACCAAGCGTGGATTGCCGACGGATCAGGTCCGAGCCGACGTTCGACGTCATCAGCACGATGGTGTTGCGGAAATTCACCACGCGGCCCACGTTGTCGGTCAGTTTTCCCTCTTCAAGGATCTGCAACAGCATGTTCCACACGTCCGGGTGCGCCTTTTCGATTTCGTCGAACAGCACAACGGAATACGGATTGCGGCGCACCTTTTCGGTGAGCTGTCCGCCTTCCTCGTAGCCGACATAACCGGGTGGCGACCCGATGAGCCGTGAAACATTGAACTTCTCCATGTATTCGCTCATGTCGAGATGCACGAGCGACTTGGAATCGCCAAACATCTGTTCGGCCATGGTCTTGGCCAGAAGCGTCTTGCCCACGCCCGTCGGGCCGAGCAGCAAAAAGGTGCCGATGGGCCGGCGCGGGTCTTTCAAATCCGCGCGCGACCGGCGCAACGCCTTGCAGATCGCGGAAACGGCCTCGTTCTGGCCGATGACAACCTTCTCCATTTCCTGCTCGACTGACAGCAGCCGCTGCATCTCGCCCTGCTCCATCCGTTGCAACGGAATGCCCGTCCATTTCGAGACGACGTGCAAAATGTCCTCTTCGTCCACGACCACGTGCTTTTCCTCGCGCGCCGCACGCCAGTCCCGGAGGTGGGTCTCCAGTTTTTCCTTGGCTTGTTTTTCTTTGTCGCGCATCTGGGCCGCGCCCTCGAAATCCTGATTCTTGATGGCGCGTTCCTTCTTTCCCTTGATGTCTTCAATCTCGGCTTCCATCGCCTTGATTTCCGGCGGGCGCGTCATGGTGCCGATGCGCGCGCGCGAACCGGCCTCGTCCAGCACGTCAATGGCCTTGTCCGGCAGGAACCGGTCGGTGATGTAACGGTCGGACAGCTTCACGGAGGCTTCCACCGCCTTGTCGGTAAACTCGGCCTTGTGGTGTTCCTCGTATTTGTGCCGGAGTCCCCTCAAAATCTGGATGGTCTCATCAATCGAAGGCGCCTCGACCTTCACGGCCTGAAAACGGCGTTCGAGGGCAGCGTCTTTTTCGATGTATTTGCGATATTCATTGAGCGTGGTTGCGCCGACACATTGCATCTCACCGCGGCTCAAGGCCGGCTTGATGATATTCGAAGCGTCCATCGTGCCTTCCGCCGAACCGGCGCCCACGATGGTGTGCAGTTCATCAATGAATAAAATGATGTTCTTCGCGCGGCGGATTTCATCCATCACCGCCTTGATGCGCTCTTCAAACTGGCCGCGATATTTCGTGCCCGCGACCATCAGCGCCAGGTCGAGGGTAACGACGCGCTTGTCGCGCAGCAAATCAGGTACGTTGCCTTTGGCGATTTCCTGCGCCAGCCCTTCGACGATGGCCGTTTTGCCTACGCCGGCTTCACCAAGCAACACCGGATTGTTCTTGGTCCGGCGGCATAGGATTTGGATGACGCGCTCGATTTCGTCCTTGCGGCCGATCACCGGGTCCATGTCGCCCTTGCGCGCAATGTCCGTGAGGTCGCGTCCAAACGCCTTCAGGGCGGGAGTCTTGATTTCGCCTTTTTTCTCCACCGGCCCCTTCTCGCCGGTCTCCGGAATGGAAGATTCTTCACCGGTGAAATTGGGATCCAACTCCTTCAGGATTTCCTGCCGCGTCTGCTCGATGTCCACGTCCAGGTTCCGCAAAATCCGCGCCGCCACGCCGTCGCCTTCGCGCAGGAGCCCGAGCAAAATGTGCTCCGTGCCGATGTAGGTATGATTCAGGTTCTTGGCCTCGCGTTTCGCCAGGTCCAAAACCTTTTTCACGCGCGGCGTGTAGGGAATGTTGCCGATCATCTTCTGGTCAGGACCGGTGCCGACTTGTTTCTCGACTTCCATGCGGACGGTTTCGAGGTCGAGACCCATTTTTTGGAGGACGTTCACCGCCACGCCCTGTCCCAATTTAATCAGGCCGAGCAAAAGATGCTCGGTGCCGAGGAAGTTGTGGTTAAACCGGTCGGCTTCCTTCCGCGCCAGCGCGAGCACCTGCTGTGCGCGCGGCGTAAAATTACTCATGGCTTCATCGCTCATACTCGCTTTATTGTGCTACGAATTGGCGGGTTTGTCCAATCCGGCGCCGCCCTTTTTTGTGTCCGGCCGGCTGACGTGCTTCAATCGGTCACGCAGCATGTCTGCCCGCAGCAAGTCGCGTTCCTCGGCTGACAGTTTGTCCGAAAACTGCTTCTGCAAATGCGCCGGCTGCGTCACGATAAACAGCTCGTCCACCTTCGGACGTTCCTCGGCGGGGAACAGCCCCAAATCCACCCCTAACCGCATCAACGACAGCAAATTCATGGTTTCCTTGGACGAAATGCTATGGGCATTGGCCAGAATGCCATAGGCGCGGCCAATGTGGTTGAAGACCACCTTCGGCTTCTTTTCCAAAAGGATTTGCCGGGCATTTTCCTCGTGCTCAATGATTTGGGACAAAACCTTGTCCAACCGCTCGACTATCGTCGTCTCGGTCTCACCGAGCGTCATTTGATTGGAAACCTGGAACACGTTGCCCAGTGCCTCGGTTCCCTCACCGTAAAGCCCGCGCACAGCCAGTCCCAACTTGTTGACGGATTGAATGATGGGATTGATCTGCTCAGCCAGAACCAGTCCGGGCAGATGCAACATGGCGCTGACCCGCACCGCCGTGCCCAGATTGGTCGGACAAGCGGTCAAATAACCGAGTTCATTGTTGAACGCATAATCGAGCCTCTGCTCCAACTCGGAATCCAGATGATCAATCGCGCTCCACGCCTGCCGCAATTGCAATCCCGGACGCAGCGCCTGCATCCGCAAGTGGTCCTCCTCGTTGATCATCACACAGAAACTTTCCTCGCGGTTGAAAACCAGGCCGCTGCCGGAACCTTTGGCGGCATGCTCGCGGCTGATGAGGTGGCGTTCCACCAGAATCTGTTTGTCGAGCGTGGTGAGGTTGTCCATCACCTCGGAAAAGGCCTCTTTCATTTCCGGGAGGCTTTCGACCGCGGGCCGGATCGTCTCCAGAACCTTCAGCCGCTCCGGCTTTTTCGCCCAGCCGGGAAAGGCCGCGTCCCGTAAATTGCGCGCCAGCCGGACGCGGCTGGACATCACAATCCGGTCGTGCGGGCCATGCCGGCGCGCTGTCTCAGCGGGGGAAATGAGAAATTCATCCAATTTCATTTTACGTCACGCTCAAGCCCGTCCCGCGCGGTGTGATTTGTTTGATTTCGTCGCGCAATTGTGCGGCCTCTTCAAAATTTTCGTCCTCGATGGCCCGGGCCAGTTTCTTTTGCAGCAATTTGAGGCGGTCGGACTGCTCACGGTTTGCGCGCAGTGCCTCCGGCACCTTCCCGGCATGGTGAGTGCCCTTGTGCATCGTTTTGAGCAGTCCCTCCAAACCCTCGGCAAACGTCTTGTAACACTCCGGACAGCCGAGCCGGCCCGACTTTTTGAAATCCGCCTGCGTAAAACCGCAACGCGGACATTTCGTTTCGACGCCGCCGCCGGACTGCTCGATTTCCTGCGACGCACCGAGGCCGAACAGAACATCCGCATCCGCCAGTGAAAAGGAAGTCGGGTCATTGATGCCCTTGGCCTTGGCACAGTCCTCGCACAAATCCAGCTTCTGCATCTTGTCACCCACGATCTGGGTGAGATGCACGGTGGCCGGCTTTTCCTTGCAAATGGAGCACTGCATGGTTACGTCACTGGTTGAATCATTAATCCGTCAATTCGGCGTTTCCGGTTAATAATACACCGGATTTTCACTCACGTCACTTGTATATCGGCTCACCGGAGTTTTTCGTCAAGGCATGGTATTCCGTGACCAGTTTGCGCGTAATCGGCCCCGGCTTGCCGGTGCCAATCACCCGGCCGTCAATCTTCACCACCGGCACGATTTCCGCGCCGGTGCCCGTCAAAAAACATTCGTCTGCATTGAACAAATCGTAGCGCGTCAGATTCGGCTCGGACACCGCCAGCCCTTCCTCTTCGGCCAGTTCCATGACCACCCCTCGCGTGATGCCGTAAAGCGCGCCCGCCGAGAGCGGCGGCGTCAGCAGTTCGCCGTTCTTCACGATGAACAAATTGTCACCCGTGCATTCGGCCACATAACCTTCGGCATTCAACATCACCGCCTCCTCGCAACCGGCGTGGTTCGCCTCGATCTTGGCGAGGATGTTGTTGAGGTAATTCAGCGACTTGATGGCCGGATTCAGCGCGCTGTGCAAACTGCGCACCGTCGGCACGGTGACGATTTCCATGCCCTTCTGGTACAACGCCGGCGGATAAAGCTGGATTTTGTCCGCGATGATGATGACCGATGGATTTTTGCACCGGTTCGGATTCAAGCCGAGCGTGCCGACGCCGCGCGTCACCACCAGCCGGATGTAACCGTCACGGATTTTATTGATGCGGCAGGACTCGACCACCGCGCGCATGATATGGGCGTGCGACATCGGAATATTGAGCAGGATGGCCTTGGCCGAACAGAACAACCGGTCAATGTGCTCGCGCAATTTGAACACGCAACCATGGTAGGCGCGGATGCCTTCAAACACCCCGTCGCCATAAAGCAGGCCGTGATCGAAGACCGAAATCTTCGCCGCGCGTTCGTCATAGTATTTGCCGTCAATAAAAACTTTCATGAACCCGTTCAGATTACGGGAAAAGCCGGGACGGGGAAAGGGAATTTGCGTGACAGCGGGGAAACAACGATTATAGTGGCGCGCTCGGTGACCCTATGGTCTAGCGGTTAGGACACCACCCTTTCACGGTGGTAGCCCGGGTTCGATTCCCGGTAGGGTCGCCACTCTGGATGATCTGGCCAACTCCTCCCCAAATCAGCTGATCCGTAAACTGACCAAACCAGCTTCTCGGGAAAATGAGCGAGCGGGGGCGAGCGAGTCACTTGAAAACAAGGTGAGGTGCCGAATCTTTCACCCATCGAGCGGACTTTTGACCCCAATCCCCGGTTTCTGCATCACATGCGTATAAATCTGCGTCGTCGTCACATCCTTATGTCCGAGCAAATCCTGCACCGTCCGAATGTCCGCCCCGCTCTCCAGTAGGTGTGTTGCAAAGGAGTGACGCAACGTGTGCGGTGTGACGGGTTTGCGGAGGCCGGCCAATCGTGCCGCCTCCTTCACTGCGCGTTGCACACTCATGCTGTTGACGTGGTGCCGCCCACGCATTCCGCTTTCCGGGTCAACGGAAATCATTTTGGATGGAAACACCCACTGCCAGATCCATTCCCGTTCCGCCCTCGGATACTTTACCCGCAACGCCCCCGGTAACCAAACCCGCCCCAAGCCGACTTTCAAATCCTGCTGATGCAATCCCTCGACGCGCTTCAAGTGCGCCGTCAGAGGTTCGCGTAGCGAATCGGGTAACACGGTCACCCGATCTTTGAATCCCTTGCCGTCGTGTACGACAATCTGCCCACGATCAAAGTCAATGTCTTTTACCCTCAGCCGCAACCCTTCCATTAAACGCATCCCAGTGCCGTAAAGTAGCCGGGCGATGAGCGCAAATGTGCCGTCCACTGCCGCAAGCAAACGGTTCACTTCTGCTCGGCTCATCACGGTGGGGACTTTTGGTCGGCGGCGCGGACGTTCAAATGGCCCTAATTGCCCAAAAGGCATGTGCAGCACTTCTTGGTAAAGGAAAAGGAGTGCATTGAGTGCTTGGTTTTGGGTCGAAACCGCAACGTTCCTGTCTTTGGCCAAGTGCGTCAAAAAAGCTTCCACTTCGGCCTTGCCCATTTCGCGCGGGTGGCGTTTATTGTAAAAAAAGATGAACTGGCGGATGAAATTCCAGTATGCCGACTCGGTACGGGGCGAAAAATGCTTAAGCCGCATGACCTCATGGACTTGCTCACGCAATCGGGCTTTGGGATTTGGAATAAGGCCTTCCGTCGGGCGGAATGTTGTTTTTGCCGCTTCCATATTGAAGAGATTCATTACGGAATTCGGTCTGGACGAGCAAGTTAAAACGTGTTATCTAATAATGCCATGAACCGTGTTATGCAACAATTCTGTGGCATACCTATATGTTAGGCATACTTCGCCTTATGAATAAACAGCGCGTTATTTTGGTGGTTGCAGTAGCAGTGACTATCGTATCAGGCTCTTACTTCATTTCGGCTCAGGGTTTATCTGTGGTGCCGAGATTTTTCTGCGCACCATTTGGCCTGTTGATGGGGTTTATCAGCCCGGCGGGCAATCCACCAGGTTGGATTTGGATTCCGATTTTTGCCGCTGTGATGTTCTTGGCCGGTTTTGCATTTTACGTTCATAAGTCATGGTTGACCACATTTGTAGCGATATATTTGTTTGCAGCAGCGTTGATTACATTTGTAGCGGGGTCCGTCATTCATCCCACGCTATCTCCACTGCGATGATCCGTATGCCTAACACCGCGCGAGGCCGTGTGAAAAGTCTGGCGGAATGAGCGACAAAAGATTCGCCGGCGGTGCGAAAGTCCGGGTCGCCGGTTTTTGCTTTCCAGAGATTGGGTCCGTGCGGGTAGCCGTCGCCGAGGATAATGGGAGCGACGAATGTAAAAAGGGCGGGACCGCCCCGGCTCAGGCCCTTTGCGGCACTTTCACTCCCACCGCCGCCATCAATTTCTCGAAGCTTACCAGGTTCAACACCCGTTTGAGGTTGTAGGCCAGGGTTGTCAGACTCCATTCGCACCGGACTTTCTCCAGCCCCTTGAGCAGAAAGTGCGTGTACCCGAACCACCGCTTGATCGTCCCGAAGGGATGTTCGGCCAGCGTCTTCCTTAACTTGAACTTGCGGGGCTCGGCTTTCATCCGGCGTGCCATCGCTTCCATCAATCCCTCATTCTCTTCCCGCGTGATCGTCCGGTTGGCCTTGTTCCGCGTGCATTGTTTCTTCAACGCACATGACTTGCACCCGCTGGCCCGGTAGTATCTCAGCTCGCGCCCCAACTCATACGTGGCGAACCGGTACGTCAGTTCCGCCCCCGCCGGGCACACATACACGTCCTTCTTTTCATCGTAGCGAAACCGGCTCTTGCCATACAAACCCCGCGCCGTGTTCGCACTCGTGTCGGCCTTGGGCACATAAGCCGTTATTCCCTGCTCGGCACACCGGCTCACTTCCGCCGCGTTGTAATAACCCGCGTCCGCCACCACTTCGGTTTGTTTAAGTTCCAGGTTCCCTTTGGCTGCCAACGCCACGTTCGCCAGTTGTTTGAGGTCCGTCACCTCGTTGGTCACCACGTCGGCCGCAATCAGTTTGTGCCTGGCATCCACCGCCACCTGCGCGTTGTAACCCACCACCATCCCTTGGGCCGTGGGCATCTTCCGACTCTCCGGGTCCGTCACGCTGATTTGCTTCTGTTCCTCATTCAGTTGCGCCAGCAGTTCGGCGTGCCACTCCTGCTTCTCCCGTAACGCCGCAATCTTCTCGGCCAACTGAGCTTTGTCCATGACCCCG